>NZ_JNYD01000001.1 GCF_000717175.1 Pseudonocardia autotrophica
GTAAGGCTCCCAGTAGACGACTGGGTTGATAGGCCAGAGATGGAAGCCCTGTGAGGGGTGGAGTTGACTGGTACTAATAGGCCGAGGGCTTGCCACAACCCTGCTGTAGGGGTATTACAGCGTTCGCATCCACTGTGTGACCCTGAGCACACGACCAGTCCGGCCCGGTTTCGGGTCGGGGCGGTTGGTGTTCGACCCGGTCGTCCCTCGTCGAGAGGGCAAGGCTGGGATAGGTGAATAGTGTTGTCGGTGGTCATTGCGGAGGGGGAACGCCCGGTCCCATCCCGAACCCGGAAGCTAAGCCCTCCAGCGCCGTCGCCGCCGACATCAAACATCGAAGAGCGTCCCCACCGGGCAGGTGGGGGCGCTCTTTTTCGTATCTTCTCCGACGGCTGGAATCGCGCTCGCGATCACGGCCAGCGACGCGACGAGAACTGGAATTTCTTCAGTGACAGATCGGGATGACAAGCGCGACGATCGCCGCGAGGACGGTCCGCGCCGGCGCTCCGCCGAGCGCCGGGACCGCGACGACCGCCGGGACGACCGGCGGGGCGGTGGCCGGGTAGGGACCGGCTGGGGCGGCTCGGACGACCGGCGTGGTCCGCGCGACGACCGCTCCGACGCCCGCCGTGGCTCGGCCGGCGATCGAGGACGCGGCGGCTTCCGCAGCCGTGAGACGGGCCGGGACGACCGCGCCGGCTATCGCGGACGTGAGGACCGCCCGGCCCGCGGCGGCCGCAGCGAGGGCAGCGAGAAGGTCTTCGTCGACCGCTGGGGCAACGACGACCGGCGCGGTGGCCGCCCGCAGCGCGACGACCGGCGCGGCGGCTACGGACGCGACGACCGCCAGGGTGGGCGGGGCGACCGGCCGCGGGCGAACTACGGCGACGACCGCCGTGGCGGGAGCTCCGACCGCAGGGACCGGTTCGACCGCGACGACCGCTCGGGCGGCTACCGGCGCGACGACCGTCCCCGGGGCGGGGACCGCGGCGACCGGCCGCGCACCGACCGCGACGACCGCCGCGGTGGCTACTCCGGCGGCGGCTACGGTTCGAGGGACCGCGACGACCGGCGGGGCTCCTTCACCAGGGACGACCGCGGCGTGCGCGGCGGCGGCCGGGACTTCGGCGACTCCCGCGGTCAGCGCACCGACCGGGACGACCGGCGTGGCTCGTCCGACCGGGACGACCGGCGCGGTGGCCAGGACCGTGGTCCTCGTGGCGGCGGCCGCTTCGACCGCGAATCCCGTGACGACCGCGGGCCCCGTGGCGACCGCGACGAGCGTCGCGGGTTCCGCTCGGGCCCGCGCGAGGAGCGCCGTGGCGGCTTCGACCGGGAGGACCGCTCCGGCGGCTTCCGTCGCGACGACCGTCCTGGGGGCTTCGACCGGGACGACCGGCCTGGCTCGTCCGCCCGCGGCGACCGCTCCGGCGGGTTCCGCCGTGACGACCGTCCGCGGAACGGCGACCGGGACGATCGCCGAGGTGGGTTCGACCGATCCGGTGGCTTCCGGCGCGACGACCGTCCCCGGGGCGGCGACCGCGACGACCGCCGTGGTGGGTTCGAGCGGGACGACCGGTCCGGTGGCTTCCGGCGCGACGACCGTCCCCGGGGCGGCGACCGCGACGACCGCCGTGGTGGCTACTCCCGTGGAGCCGGCGAACGTGGTGGCCGGTTCGACCGCGAGGGCGGCACACGCGGGTTCGACCGCGACACCCGCGGGGGCGACCGCGACACCCGCGGGGGCGACCGCGACACCCGCGGGGGCGACCGCCCGGAACGGGGCGGCCGCCGTGACGAGCACCGTGACGACCGTCGTGACGACCGTCGTGACGAGCGCCCTGCCGCCTTCCGCCGGGAGGAGCGCGAGTCGCGTCCGGACCGGGGCGATGCCATCGGCGGGCCGAACCGCGGGGAACGGGGCACGGACGTCCGCGACCGAGGCTTCGAGCGGCGGGAGCGTCCGGCCGGGGGCGACCGCGGCTTCCGCGGGGACCGGGTCGGGCCGGTTCGGGGCCGTCGCGACGGCGGCGCCCGGGACAGCGACCGTCCGGGCCGCGGCCCGCGCGACCGCGGCGATCGGGGTGGCGACCGGGGTGGCGACCGGGGTGGCGACCGCGAGCGGCGCGAGCGCCGCCCTGAGGGCGTGCCGACCACGTTCATGGCCGAGCCCGAGCTGCCGGAGGGCCTGCGGCCCAACGAGCTCGACGCGGACGTCCGGCGCGACCTGCGGGGCCTGCAGAAGGAGACCGCGGAGAAGGTCGCCCTGCACCTGGTGGCCGCGGGCATGCTCGTCGACGACGATCCCGAGGAGGCGCTCGAGCACGCGCGGTACGCGCGGAAGCGGGCGTCGCGGATCGCCGTGGTTCGCGAGGCCGCAGGCATCGCGGCCTACCACGCCGGCGAGTGGAACGAGGCGCTCGGCGAGCTGCGGGCCGCCCGGCGCATGGGCGGCGGGCCCGGGCACATCCCGGTGATGGCCGACATCGAGCGCGCGCTCGGCCGGCCCGAGCGCGCCCTGGAGCTGGCGCGTGGCCCGGAGGCCAAGGAGCTCGGCCATGCCGAGCGGGTCGAGCTCGCGATCGTCGCCGCCGGTGCCCGGCGGGACCTCGGGGAGATCGACGCCGCGGTCGTCGGGCTGCAGGGTGCCGACCTGGACCCGCGCAAGCGGGACCCGTGGAGCGCGCGCCTCTTCTACGCCTACGCGGACAACCTGCTGGCCGCCGGGCGCGACTCCGACGCGGTGCAGTGGTTCGTCCACGCCTCCGACGCCGACGCCGCGGGCGAGACCGACGCCCGTCGCCGGCTCGCCGTGCTGACCGGCGAGGAGATCGAGGACACCGACGACGGCTTCTCGATCGGCGAGGTCCACGAGGAGGACGACCCCACCGCCTCCCGTGCCACCGCCGCCCGTCCCGCCGCGGACGACGAGCTCGACGCGGACGAGGACGACGAGATCGAGGATGAGAGCGACCTCGACGAGACCGACGAGACCGACGAGCTCGACGACGCGACCGACGGCGGCCTCGACGAGGACGACACCGCCCCCGATCTCGTCGACGAGGAGGACGACCTCGACGAGGACGACGAGATCGAGGACGACGAGCTCGGGGACGAGACCGACCTCGACGAGACCGACCTCGACGAGGCCGACGAGTCCGACGAGGTCGAGGACGACCTCGACGAGGAGGCCGACCCCGACGACGCCCTCGACGAGACCGAGGACGACGCCCTCGACGAGGCCGACGACGAGGACGACGACCTCGACGAGGACGTGGCCGGGGACGCGGACGGCGAGGCCCGCACCCCCCGCCCCACCATCGCCGTCGCGCAGGAGTCCGCCGAGCCCGACGAGGACGGCGACCCCGAACCCCCGGTCGACACCTGGCCCGCGGAGGGTCCGGAGGGTAAGCCGTCCTCATGAGCGACGACCTCCTCTCCCGGTTCGACGTCCTGCTGGTGGACCTCGACGGCACCCTGTACGCGGGTCCGTCGGCGGTCCCCGGGGCCGTCGAGGCGATCGCGACCGCGCAGGACCGCGGCGTGCGGACCTCGTACGTCACGAACAACGCCTCGAGGCGGCCGTCGGACGTCGCGGCGCACCTCGCCGAGCTGGGCTTCCCGGCGACGACCGAGGACGTGCGCACCAGCTCCCAGGCCGGGGCCGCGATGCTCGCCGCGCAGCTGCCGGAGGGCGCGCGGGTGCTGGTCGTGGGGACGAGCGCACTGGCGGAGGAGGTCACCCGCCGGGGCCTGCGGGTCGTGGACTCGGCCGACGGTGCCGACGCCGTGGTCCAGGGTCACTCGCCCGACACCGGCTGGCGGAACCTGGCCGAGGCCACGCTCGCGATCCGGCAGGGCGCGCTGTGGGTCGCGACGAACGTCGACCCCACGCTCCCGACCGATCGCGGCCCGATGCCCGGCAACGGGTCGATGGTGGGCGTCGTGCGGATCGCGAGCGGGGCGGAGCCGCAGGTCGCGGGCAAGCCGGCGCCGACGCTGATCCAGGAGGCGCTGCGGGCCTCGGGTCGCGAGCGCGGCCTGGTGGTCGGCGACCGGCTCGACACCGACATCGAGGGCGGCAACGCGGCGGGGCTGCCGACGCTCGTCGTCCTGACCGGGGTGTCGACGCCGCGGGAGGTGCTGGAGGCGCCCGGGTCGCAACGCCCGACCTACCTCGGCGCGAACCTCGGCGCGCTGTTCCAGCCGGCGGAGGACCTGGCCCCGGGCAGCCGCGACGGCTGGGCCGTGGGCGACGACCTCGCGCTGTCCGGCGAGGGCGACGACCTCGACGCGCTGCGGGCGCTCTGCGCCGTCCACTGGGCGGCCGGCGGGGGAGCGGCGCGGGTGCGGGCCGAGGGCGACGCGGCCCGGGCGGCCGTCGACCGGCTCGGCCTGGCGTGACCGGGACCGGGCGCGCCCGTCGCCGGCCCGGTGCCCGCCTCGGCTACCGTGGCGATCACGCCGACGTCGTGAGTCGGATCCCGACCGGAGAGCACGTCCGATGACCGTCCCCGTCCCGGGCGACCCCCGCCCGATGTCCGCGCGGCCGCTCGAGGCCGTGCGCGCCGACGTCGAGGCCGCTCTCGGCGCCCTCGACGCCCTGGCCGAGCAGCCCGCGGAGGAGCACGTCGCGGTGTTCGAGCGGGTCCACGCCGCGCTCGGCGCCGCGCTCGCGGCCGGCTCGCCCGAGCGGGCCTGAGCGGCGAGGACAGGCGAGGACCGCCGTGCCCACCCGTTCCCGGCTCGACGCCGAGCTCGTCCGGCGCAAGCTCGCGCGCTCGCGCCAGCACGCGGCCGAGCTGATCAGCGCGGGCCGCGTCACCGTCAACGGCCTGCCCGCCGGCAAGCCCGCGACCCAGGTCGACCGGGCGACCCCCGTCGTCGTCGAGGAGTGGGCGGACGAGCCGGACTGGGCCTCCCGCGGTGCGCACAAGCTGCTCGGGGCGCTCGACGCGTTCCCCGACGTCGTGGTGGAGGGTCGGCGCTGTCTCGACGCCGGGGCGTCGACCGGGGGGTTCACCGACGTGCTGCTGCAGCGGGGCGCGCGCGAGGTCGTGGCCGTCGACGTCGGGTACGGCCAACTGATCTGGCGGCTGCAGTCGGACCCGCGGGTGCACGTGCACGACCGCACCAACGTCCGGGCGCTCGAGCCGGACGGGATCGGCGGGGTCGTCGACCTCACCGTCGCGGACCTGTCGTTCATCTCGCTGCGCACCGTCCTCCCCGCGCTCGTCGCGTGCACGGGGCCGGATGGCACCCTGGTACCGATGGTCAAACCGCAGTTCGAGGTGGGCAGGGAGCGACTGGGTGCGGGCGGGGTCGTCCGCGACCCCGAGCTGCGCCTCGCCGCGTTGTCCGAGGTCGCCGACGCCGCGCGGGCCCTGGGCCTCGCGGTGCGCGGCGCGGTCGCGAGCCCGTTGCCCGGCCCGTCGGGCAACGTCGAGTACTTCCTGCGCCTCGCCCGGGGCGAGGGGGAGGACGTGGGCGACACGCCGCTCGCGCGGGCCGTCGAGGAGGGCCCCCGATGAGGGAGGTGCTGGTCGTCCTGCACGCGGGGCGCGCGACGAACAGGCGCGTCGCCGCCCGCGTCGCGCACCGCCTGGCGAAGGACGGCATCCGGCTGCGGGTGTTGGCGGACGAGTGGTCCGAGGTCGACAACGGCACCGACATGCCTCCGGAGCTGCGCCCGCTCGTCGTCGACGGGACGCCGGCCTGCGCGGCCGAGACCGAGGCGGTCCTGGTCCTGGGCGGCGACGGCACGCTGCTGCGCGCGGCGGATCTCGCCCGGCCCGCGAAGGTGCCGCTGCTCGGGGTCAACCTCGGCCGCATCGGCTTCCTCGCCGAGGCCGAGCAGGAGTCCCTGGGCGAGGCGCTCGACGCGATCGTGGCCGGGCGCTACGAGGTCGAGGAGCGCATGACGATCGACGCGGTGGTGCGCCACCGCGGGCAGATCCTCGACCAGACGTGGGCACTCAACGAGGGCGTGGTCGAGAAGAGCACGCGCGAGCGGATCCTCGAGGTCGTGCTGGAGATCGACGGCCGCCCGGTCTCCAGCTTCGGCTGCGACGGCGTGATCTGCTCGACCCCGACCGGCTCCACCGCGTACGCCTTCTCCGCGGGCGGGCCGCTGATCTGGCCGCAGGTCGAGGCGATGCTGGTGGTGCCCAGCAACGCGCACGCGCTGTTCGCGCGGCCGCTGGTCGTGTCGCCGTCGAGCCACGTCGCCGTGGAGATCGACGCCACCGGGCCGCCCGCCGTCCTCGACTGCGACGGGCGCCGGGTCATCGACCTGCCGCCGGGCGCGCGTGTCGAGCTGTGCCGGGGCATCGAACCCGTGCGGATGATCCGGCTGCAGGCGCAGCCGTTCGCCGACCGGCTGGTGCGCAAATTCGATCTTCCGGTCCGCGGCTGGCGGGGCGCACCGGACACCCCCGACGAGCACTGAGCCGCCCGCGACCCTCCGGACACGCCCGGCACGCCCCGCCGCGGTCTGCGCGCGGATCTGTCGGGGGTGGCCCGTATCGTGCGGCCCATGCTGGCCGAGATGCGCATCCAGGGCCTCGGCGTGATCGACGACGCCACGCTCGAGCTGGACCCGGGCCTCACCGTGCTGACCGGTGAGACCGGTGCGGGCAAGACCATGGTGGTGACCGGGCTGTCCCTGCTGGGCGGCGGCCGGGCCGAGGCGTCGCGGGTCGCCGAGTCCGCGTCGCGGGCCGTCGTCGAGGGCCGCTTCGAGCGCAGCGGGGCCGCCGCGCTGGAGCTGGCCGAGGAGGTCGGCGCGGAGGCGGACGAGGACGGCACGCTGATCGCGGTGCGCACCGTGTCGGCGGACGGGCGGTCCCGCGCCCACCTCGGTGGCCGGTCGGTGCCGGTGGGCGTGCTGGGCCGGCTCGCCGAGGCCACCCTCGCCGTCCACGGGCAGAACGACCAGCTCCGCCTGCTGCGCCCCGCCGACCAGCGCGCGCTGCTGGACCGGTACTCGGGCGATGCGGTGGCCAAGCCGCTCGCTGCGTACCGCGAGATCCGGGCGGAGTGGCAGGCCGTGTCCGCCGAGCTCGTCGAGCGCCGGGACAACGCGCGCCGGCTGGCCCAGGAGGCGGACATGCTCCGGCACGGGCTGACCGAGATCGAGGCGGTCGCGCCCGAGCCGGGGGAGGACCGCGAGCTCGTCGAGGAGGCGAAGCGGCTCGCCGCCGCGGACGACCTGCGGGAGGCCGCCGGGCTGGCCCGGGCGATGCTCTCCGGCTCGGACGACGGGGAGACCCCCGGCGCCGTCGGGCTCGTCGGCGAGGCGCGCAACCGGCTGCACTCCGGCGGGGACCCGGAGCTGGTCGCGCTGGACCCACGGCTGGGGGAGTCCCTCGCCGTGCTGACGGACGTCGCGGGCGAGCTGTCGTCGTACCTCGACCGGCTCGACGCGGACCCCGAGCGGCTCGCCCAGGTGCTGTCCCGGCAGGCCGAGCTCAAGGCGCTGACCCGCAAGTACGCCGCGGACATCGACGGTGTGCTGGAGTGGGCCGCGCAGGCGCAGGAGCGCCTCGCCGGGCTCGACACCTCCGACGAGGCGCTCGCCGCGCTGGCCGCCCGGCGGGACGCGCTCGCCGCCGACCTGGCCGGGCACGCGGCGGTCCTGAGCGCCGCGCGGGCCGAGGCCGCCGGCCGTCTGGCCGCGGACACCACCGCCGAGCTGGGCGGGCTCGCGATGAAGGACGCGGAGCTGCACGTCTCCGTCGCGCCGCGGGCGGCCACGGGCCCCGACGCCGCCGACGCGCTGCTGGTCGAGGGCCGTTGGGTGGTCGCCGGATCGGACGGGGTGGACGAGGTGGAGCTGCGGCTCGTCCCGCACCCCGGCTCGGCGCCGCAGCCGCTGCACAAGGGCGCCTCGGGCGGCGAGCTGTCCCGGGTGATGCTGGCCCTCGAGGTCGCGCTCGCGGGCGCCGACCCGGTGCCCACCATGGTGTTCGACGAGGTCGACGCGGGCGTGGGCGGTCGCGCCGCGGTCGAGATCGGCCGCCGGCTGGCCCGGCTCGCCGCGCGGCACCAGGTCATCGTGGTCACGCACCTGCCGCAGGTCGCCGCCTACGCCGACCGGCACCTCGTGGTGCAGAAGAAGCGCGGCGAGGGCGTCACCCGCAGCAGCGTGCGCACGCTGCCCGAGGCCGACCGGATCGTCGAGCTGGCGCGGATGCTCGCGGGGCTCGACGACACCGACACCGGCCGTGCCCACGCCGAGGAGCTGCTGGCCGCGGCCCGCACGCACCGCGAGGAGGACCGGGCCGAGCCCCGCAGGCGCCGCCGGAAGGGCTGAGCACCGACCGAGGGGGCGTCAGCGCTTCCCGACCCAGCCCGTCACGGCGTCGAGGACCGCGAGGTCGATCGTCGTCTCGATCGCGGCGTACTCGGCGGGCGATCCGGTGGGAGCGGGCTGCATGAGGTGGTTGAGCCCGTCGAAGGTCCGGACCGTCGCGTCGGGCGAGCCGGCCAGCGCCTCGCGCATCGGGCCCTCGCTCTGCGCCGGCGGGACCTGCAGGTCCTTCGACCCGAAGAACGCGAACACCGGGATCCGCAGCGCGGCGAGGGCCGGTCGCGGGTCGTAGCTGAGGAACGGGACGAGGCTCGGAACCTGCGCGGCCGCCGCGTCGGCCTGCTCCGCCGGCAGCCCCTGCGCCGCCGCCTGCTCCCGGGCCGTCCGTTCCGCCCCCGCCACGTCGCCGGCCTGCACCTGCGTGACCAACTGCCGGACCCGGCCGACCTGAGCCTCGACCTGGTCGGCCGGGACCCCGGCCGCGGTCAGGATCAGGCGGTTCTGCTCCACCAGCACGTCGCCGCCCGGCACCGAGGGACCGGCCATGAGCACCGCGAACGCGATGTCGCCGGGCGCGGAGCGCTGCACCGCCAGGGGGGCGAGGTAGCCGCCCTCGCTGTGCCCGAACAGGCCGATCCGGGCGGGGTCGACGTCCGGCCGGGTGCGGAGGTGGGCGACTCCGGCGCGGGCGTCGTCGGCGAGGTCGGCGTAGGGGGTGCCCGCGAGCGTGCCGCCGGACCCGCCGACGCCGCGGTCGTCCGTGCGCAGCACCACGACGCCGGCGCGGGTCAGCGCGTCGGCGAGCACGAGGAAGGGCTTGTGCCCGGCGAGCGTCTCGTCGCGGTCCTGCGCCCCACTACCGGTGATCATCACGACGGCGGGGAACGGCCCGGGACCCTCGGGTGTGGTGACCGTGCCGGCAAGGGTGACGTCGCCGCTGGGAAAGGCCACGTCCTCGCTGCGGTAGGGGTACGGCGGAACCGGGTTCTGGGGCCTCGCCGGCGGCGGCAGGGTGCCCCTGGTCAGCGAGAACGGGAAGGTCCGGCCGGACTGCGTGAAGTCGCCGCGGAGCGCGTCGCCGTCGACGGTGCCGCGGAAGGCCGGGTCGCCGGGGATGCCCGGGACGGCGAAGGACACCGCGTCGCCGTCGACCCGGACCGCGGAGAGCGCCGTGCCGGTGAGGCCCTGCGAGGGGATGTCGATGGTGCCCGAGGCCCCGTCCGGCCCCTCTGTCACGGCGAGGTGCACGCCGATCGCCAGTGGGGAGCCCGGGACCTCGACCGCGCCCTGCCAGTCCCCGGCGGCGGAGGCACCGGCCGGGCCCGCGCAGCCCGTCGCGACCACTCCCAGCACGGTGAGGACGGACAGGAACAGGACGAACGCCCCCCGACGGACCATGAACACGATCATGCCCGAGGGTGGCGCCGGGTGGGTCGAGTCTCCGCCGCCTTCCCGCCGCCGCGATCGTCGGGCCGGATGACGGGGCGGTCACGGTGCGGCGCGCCTTCACCGATCCGCGCCGGGGCGGTGCCAGGGTGCGCGGCATGAAGCTGACCGGCCTGCTGCACCGCTCGCGACCCGAGCTGCCCGGGCTCGCCGGGACCGCGCGCGTCGACAAGCGCACGGACGCCTTGCTCAAGCGGCTCAAGCCGGGCGAGATCGCGGTGCTCGACCAGATCGACATGGACCGCGCGACGGCCGACGCGCTGATCGCGGCGGACGTCGCCGCCGTCGTCAACGCCGCGCCGTCGATCTCCGGCCGCTTCCCGAACCTGGGGCCGGAGGCCCTGCTGGCGGCCGGGGTCCCGTTGATCGACGCGACCGGCCCCGAGGTGCTGCACGACGTGCGCGACGGCGCGCGGATCCGGGTGCACGAGGGCGTGGTCTACGCGGGCGAGCTGGAGCTGGCCCGCGGCACCGAGCAGACGGCCGAGTCGGTCGCCGACGCCCTTGTCGAGGCCAAGGCCGGGCTCACCCACCAGCTCGAGGCGTTCGCCGCCAACACCACCGAGTTCATGCGGCAGGAGCGCTCGCTGCTGCTCGACGGGTACGGCGTGCCGGAGGTCGACGTCGCGCTGCGGGGCCGGCAGGTCCTCGTGGTCGCGGCGGGCTTCGACCACGCCAAGGACCTCGCGCGGCTCGGCAACTACATCCGCGAGTACCAGCCGGTGCTGCTCGGCGTCGGGGCGGGCGCCGACGCGCTGCGGGCCGCCGGGCACAAGCCGGACCTCATCGTCGGGGACCCGTCCGACATCTCGGACGAGACGCTGACCAGCGGTGCCGACGTCGTCGTCCCGGCTTTCGCCGACGGCCACGCCCCCGGCCTGCACCGGGTCCAGGACCTCGGCGCGAGTGCGGTGACCTTCCCGTCGTCGGCGAACCCCGAGGACCTCGCGCTGCTGCTCGCGCACCACCACGGCGCGGCGATGATCGTGACCGTCGGGCTGTCGGCGACCATGGTCGAGTTCCTCGACCGGGGCCGCTCCGGCTCCAACGCCTCGACCTTCCTCACCCGCCTGCAGGTCGGCGGCCGGCTGGTCGACGGGCGGGTGATCGCCCAGCTCTACCGCAGCCGGATCTCCACCGGTGCGCTGCTGCTGCTCATCGGGGCGGCGCTCGTCGCGGTCCTGGCCGCGCTGCTCATGTCGCAGGCCGGGGACGCGGTCCTGACCTGGATCACCACGACGGCGGCCGCCGTGTTCGAGACGATCAAGGGGTGGTTCGGCCGGTGATCTCGCTGCGCTACCACGCGGTGTCCATCGCGGCGGTGTTCCTCGCGCTCGCGGTCGGCGTGGTGCTCGGCGCGAGCGGTCTGTCCGACCGGCTGCTCGCCGCGGTCTCGACCGACCGGGACGCCCTCTCCACCCAGGTCGACACGCTCACCGCCCAGCGCGACGCCCTGCTCGACGAGCAGGCCGCGGCGGACCAGTTCGCGGGCCGGGTCGGCCCGGCCGCGGTGCGCGGGCTGCTGGCCGGCAAGAGCGTGGCGCTGGTGCAGGCGGGCGGCGAGCAGGCCGACGCCGAGTCCGTGATCCGGCTCGTCGGGCAGGCGGGCGGCACGGTGACCGGCTCGATCACGCTCACCGACGCCGTCGGCGACCCGGCCCGGTCGGACCAGCTCAACGCGCTCGCCGCCGAGCTCCTGCCGGCCGGCGCCCAGCTGCCGGCCGCCTCCGACACGGGCAGCCTCGCGGGCGGCCTGCTCGGCAGCGTGATGAGCACGAAGAGCGCGCCGAACGCCGACCAGGCGGGCGCGGTGTGGACCGGGCTCACCGACGCCGGGTTCGTGCAGCCCGGCACGGCACCCGGCCCCGCGGACCTCATCGTCGTCCTGACCGGCGGCGCCGCGCAGGGGACGGACGCCGGCGACTCGGCGGCCGTGCTCGCCCGGCTCGCGGCGCAACTGGACCGCTCCGGCGCCGGCGCGGTGCTGGCCGGCCGCGAGGGGTCGGCGTCGGCGACCGGGCCCGTCGGCGTCGCCCGGGCGTCGGGCGGGTCGACGGCGGGCCTGTCGACCGTCGACGACGTGCAGACCGGCACCGGGCGCGTCGCCACCGTGCTGGCGCTCAAGGAGCAGCTCGACGGCGGGGCGGGCAGCTACGGCTCCGACCGCACCGCGTCCGGGGGCGCGGCCCCCGGCGCCTGACCACGGGCTCCACGAGCGGCGCTCTCGTTCACACGTAGTGAGCGAGAGCGCCGTTCGTGCGTTCCGGGAAGGGTCGCGACACGCGCGTGGGCGGTCCGTCCGGGCTGCCGGGAGGGTCCGGGTACACTGAAGTTCCGTGCAGACACGCGCGACCCGTCATCTGTTCGTCACCGGCGGGGTCGCATCCTCGCTGGGTAAAGGCCTCACCGCGTCGTCCCTCGGCCAGCTGCTCACCGCGCGCGGGCTCCGGGTCACGATGCAGAAGCTCGACCCGTACCTGAACGTCGACCCCGGGACGATGAACCCGTTCCAGCACGGCGAGGTCTTCGTCACCGAGGACGGCGCCGAGACGGACCTGGACATCGGTCACTACGAGCGGTTCCTCGACCGGGACCTGCACGGCCGGGCCAACGTCACCACCGGCCAGGTGTACTCCGAGGTCATCGCCAAGGAGCGACGCGGCGAGTACCTGGGCGACACCGTCCAGGTCATCCCGCACATCACGAACGAGATCAAGGACCGCATCCTCGCGATGGCGGAGCCCGACGCCGACGGCGTCGTCCCGGACGTCGTGATCACCGAGGTCGGCGGCACCATCGGCGACATCGAGTCGCTCCCGTTCGTCGAGGCGGCCCGCCAGGTGCGCCACGAGGTCGGCCGGGACAACTGCTTCTTCCTGCACGTCTCGCTGGTGCCGTACCTGGCGCCGTCGGGCGAGCTGAAGACCAAGCCCACGCAGCACTCCGTCGCCGCGCTGCGCAACATCGGTATCCAGCCCGACGCGCTGGTCCTGCGCGCGGACCGGGAGATCCCGGACGCGATGAAGCGCAAGATCTCGCTGATGTGCGACGTCGAGGTGGACGGCGTCGCGGCCTGCCCCGACGCCCCGTCGATCTACGACATCCCGCGGGTGCTGCACCGCGAGGCGCTCGACGCGTACGTGGTGCGTCGGCTCGGACTGCCGTTCCGGGACGTCGACTGGACCGTCTGGGGCGACCTGCTCGACCGCGTGCACAACCCGGACGAGAAGGTCACGATCGCGCTGGTCGGCAAGTACGTCGACCTGCCCGACGCCTACCTCTCCGTCACCGAGGCCCTGCGCGCCGGCGGTTTCGCGCACCGCGCCAAGGTCGAGATCCGCTGGGTCGTCTCGGACGACTGTGAGACCCCGTCCGGCGCCGCGAGCGCCCTGGAGGGCGTCGACGGCGTGCTGATCCCGGGCGGGTTCGGCATCCGCGGCATCGAGGGCAAGCTCGGCGCGATCACCCACGCCCGCACCCGCGGCATCCCCACGCTGGGGCTGTGCCTGGGCCTGCAGTGCATGGTGATCGAGGCCGCGCGGAACCTGGCCGGCCTCGAGGGCGCCAGCTCCAGCGAGTTCGACCCGCGCACCCCGCACCCGGTGATCTCGACGATGGCCGAGCAGCTCGACGTCGTCGCCGGCGAGCGGGACATGGGCGGGACCATGCGGCTCGGCGCCTACCCGGCCGCGCTGGGGGAGGGCAGCGTCGTCGCGAAGGCGTACAGCAGCCGCGAGGTGTCCGAGCGGCACCGGCACCGCTACGAGGTCAACAACGGCTACCGGGACCGGCTCACCGAGGCCGGGCTGGTGTTCGGCGGCACCTCGCCGGACGGGAAGCTCGTCGAGTTCGTCGAGCTGCCCGCCGAGACGCACCCGTTCTTCGTGGGCACCCAGGCGCACCCGGAGCTGAAGAGCCGCCCGACCCGCCCGCACCCGCTGTTCGCGGCCTTCGTGAAGGCGGCCCTGCGGTACAACGCCGAGGACCGGCTCCCCGTCGAGATGCCGTCCCGGGCAAAGTCCAACGGCAAGGCGGAGCGGACCGAGCGGGCCGGGGCCGCGGCCACCGAGCCGGCCGAGGTGGGTTCGTGAGCCGGAGCACCCCCGGCACGCACGACTTCCCGATCACCGCCTCGCGGGACATCTACGAGGGCCGCGTGATGGCCGTCCGGGCGGACACCGTCCGCATGCCCGGCGGCCGGGAGGCGACCCGCGAGATCGTCGAGCACCCCGGGGCGGTCGCGATCGCCGCGGTCGACGAGCAGGACCGGCTGATGATGATCCTGCAGTACCGGCACGCCGTGCGGCGCCGGCTGTGGGAGATGCCGGCCGGGCTGCTGGACCACGCCGGCGAGGACCCGGTCGCCGCGGCCGCCCGGGAGCTCGCCGAGGAGGTCGGCCTGGCGGCCGAGCACTGGTCGGTGCTGGTCGACGCCGTGCCCTCGCCGGGCTTCTCCGAGGAGGCCATCCGGGTCTTCCTGGCCACCGGCCTGACCGAGGTCGACCGGCCCGATCTGGGCGACGACGAGGAGTCCGAGCTCGAGCTGCGCTGGATCCCGCTCGCCGAGGCGGTCGACATGGCGTTGCGCGGCGAGATCGTCAACGCCACGGCCGTCGCGGGCGTCCTCGCCCTGCAGGCCGTGCGGGACGGGCACGGTGAGCCCCGGCCGACCGACGCGCCGTGGCCGGACCGCCCGACCGCCTTCGCGAAGCGCAAGTCCTGAACCCCTGTGAGTGGCGATAGTCGCTATAGCGACTATCGCCACTCACAGGGTGATCAGCCGGCGGCGACGGCGCGCGCCATCCCGCGGCGGACGTACGGGGCGACCGGGCTCAGGCGCAGGGCGTCGGGCAGCCGCAGCACCACGTCCCGGCGCCCGGTCAGTGACAGCCGCCCGTCGCCGCGGACCGCGGCGAGGTCGAGCGCGCCGTCCCACACCTGGTAGAGCACGCCGAGCGGGGCCTCGATGACCGCGTCGACCTCGTGGCCGGGGTCGGTGAAGCACAGCGAGACGTCGTGCGGCTGGATCACGAACCAGTACCGGCGGCGCCGGCCGTCCGGCACGTGGACGTGCAGCACCGTCCGCTTCGGCCCGAAGGGCGCCGGGTCGATGCCGCCGCGGATCCACCACATGAGCGTGGTGGGGTCCAGCTCGTCCGGTCGCGGTTCCCCGAAGGCCCACCGCGCGCCCCACTCCGCGAGGCCGAAGAGCAGCGGCATCAGCTCCTCGCAGGCGGGCGTCGGGTGGTACGCGCCGTCGGCGTGCACCACGAGACCGGCGCGTTCGAGCTGGCCGAGCCGCTTCGAGAGCAGCGCCCGGGACATCCCGGGCAGCCCCCGGGCGAGCTCGTTGAACCGGGTGGCGCCGACGAGCAGGTCGCGGATCACGAGCAGGGTCCACCGGTCGCCCAGGATCTCCAGCGACCGCGTGATGGGGCAGTACTGGCCGTAGCGGGACATGGCCGCACATCCTCCTCGGCCCGGTTCATTTTCGGAACTATGCGGCAACTCGGATGCGCCGGATCCTGCCGTCATGACAACTCTCGAGCAGGTCCCCACCGGCGTCCTCACCGACTCCGACGTCCTGGCGCTCGCCGAGGCGGTCGGCCGGGCGGCCGCCCCCTTCGACGCGGCGCACGACGTCGCCGCCGATTTCGTCACCGAGGCCTACGCGGCCATGACCGAGCTCGGCTACCTGCGCCTCGGCGTCCCGGTCGAGTTCGGCGGGCTGGGCGCGACGCTGCGGCAGCTCGTGCTGGCCGAGGAGGAGCTGGGCCGGTGGTCCGGTTCGGCCGCGCTCGCCGCCGCGATGCATCTCTACCTCACCCGCATGCAGGTGTGGCGGCACCGGCGGGGGAAGCCGGACGCGGCCGGGGTGCTCCGTCGCGTCGCCGAGGAGGGCCTGGTCCTCGCCACCAGCGGCGGCTCCGACTGGGTCTGCCCGACGACGACCGCCGTCCCGGTCGAGGGCGGCTACCGGTTCGACGGTCGCAAGACCTTCTGCAGCCAGGCCCCGGTCGCAGGGGTGCTCGCCACCTCGGCGGTGCTCGGCGAACCCGGCCCCGACGCCGTCGTGCTGCACGCGGGGGTGCCGTTCTCGGCGCCGGGCGTGAGCATCGTCGAGACCTGGGACACCCTCGGCATGCGCGGTACGGCCAGCCACGACGTCGTGCTCGACGGCGTGTTCGTGCCGGAGGAGAAGGTGCTGGGCACCCGGCCGTACGGCGCGCTCGCCGGCCCACTGCTGGTCGCGGTGATCCACTTCGCCCCGATCGCCGGGGCGGCCTATCTCGGGGTGGCGCGCGGGGCGTGCGAGGAGGCGGAGCGGCTCGTCGCCGCGCGGTCCGAGGTCCCGGCCGCCGCGGTCCGGGGGATCGGGGAGATGCGCGCGATGCTGCGGGTCGCGAAGTGGGCCCTCCTCGGGTCGGTCGACGACGTCGGCGACGACCCGCCCGCCGACGACGCCACCCTCGACGCCGTCCTGACGGCCAAGCGGCACGCCGTCGTGGAGGCGCGGACGGTCGTCGACCGGGCACTGGAGGTCGCGGGCGGCCAGGCGTTCTTCCGCCGCTCGCCGCTCGAGCGGGCGTACCGGGACGTGCGGGGCGGGCCGTTCCACCCGCTCACCCCGGAGGCCACCCTCGCCCGGCTCGGCGAGGCGGCGCTGGCGGCGCGGCGGGGATGACGGGGGTCAGGGCCGGAGGGGGCGGCCCTGCGCGTCCGTGGACCGCCCGGCCAGCAGCACGATGCCGTCGACGAAGCCCCAGACGGCGCCGAGCCCGAAGGTCACGATCGTGACGATCAGCTGGGCGATCGCGATGCCGGTGTGCCCGGTGTAGAAGCGGCCGATCCCGGCGCCGCCCAGGAACAGCTGCAGCAGGCCCGCGGCGAGCTTGGACTTGTCCGAGTAGGGGGCGCCGGTGCCCGGCTCGCGGCCGTAGGGCGCGTCGGGGTGCCGCCGGGGGCGTGGTGCGGCAGTCCGGGGGCGCCGTAGGTCGGGCTGCCGTAGTGGGTGGGATGGGGAGCGGCGCCGTAGCCGGTGAACGGCTGGGGCGACTGCCCGGTGTACGGCCCGCCGGCGTACCCGGAGGGGAGGCCCGCCGGTGGGCCGTAGGCCTGCCCGTACCCGGTGTGCCCGCCGGGCTGTCCGCCCGGCCGGTTCCACAGCGCCGCGGGGTGCGGCGCGGGGAGGTCGGTGAAGAGACCGCCCAGGTCGTCGAGCGTCCGGGCGGCCCAGACCTGCGCGACCCGCTCCTCGTACTCGGCGCCGTCGAGCCGGCCGTGGGAGAAGTGCTCCGCGAGCGCCTGCGCGGCGTCCTCGCGCTCGGCGTTGCCGATCCTGACCTGCGGGGGTTCGGGGCGGGGCTCGGACTCGCTCACGGGACCGACCGTACCCCCGGGCGGGCGGCGGGCGGCGGCAACCGACTCGGCGTGGGGAGCCGGGAACGGCGCGTCCGGTCGGACCGGGCACAGCCCCGTGGGGCGCCGCCGGACGACCGGGAGAACAGCGTGACCGTCGGCATCTCTCGTGCGGCCCGGCGCGCGGTGGGTCCCGGTCCTAGGCTCGGTCCATGCGCTTCGGTCTCTTCGTTCCCCAGGGCTGGCGGCACGACCTCGTCGGCATCGACCCCGCCGAGCAGTGGGCGGTGATGAAGGGGCTCGCGGCCCACGCGGACGCGGGTCCGTGGGAGTCGATCTGGGTCTACGACCACTTCCACACGGTCCCGGCGCCGACGGACCAGGCCACGCACGAGGCGTGGACGCTGATGGCGGCGTTCGCGGCGTCGACCGAGCGGGTCCGGCTCGGCCAGATGTGCACGTGCATGGCCTACCGCAACCCCGCGTACCTGGCGAAGGTCGCCGCGACCGTCGACGTCGTGTCCGGCGGGCGGGTCGAGATGGGCATCGGCGGCGGCTGGTACGAGCACGAGTGGCGCGCCTACGGCTACGGCTTCCCGCCGCCGCGGGACCGGCTCGGCATGCTCGACGAGGGCGTGCAGATCTTCCGCCAGGCCTGGCAGAAGGGCGTCGCGACGCTCAACGGCACCCACTACCAGGTCGACGGGGCGATCTGTGAGCCCCGGCCGATCCAGGCCGGCGGCATCCCGATCTGGGTCGCGGGCGGCGGGGAGAAGGTCACCCTGCGGATCGCGGCGCGGTACGCCGACTACACCAACTTCGACGGCAGCCCGGACGGCTTCACCGCGAAGTCCGAGATCCTGGCGAAGCACTGCCGGGAGCTGGGCACCGACTTCGGGTCGATCGTGCGGACGGCGAACTACAACGTCGCCATCGGCAGCACGGAGGCCGAGGTCTCCGACCGGCTGCGGCAGGTCGTCGACCGGCTGACCCCGTACGTCGGCAAGGAGAAGGCGGAGTCGCAGCTCGGCGCGTTCCGCGGGCTGCCGGGCGTGGGCACGCCGGAGCAGATCGTGGAGAACCTGCGCGGGATGCAGGAGCGCGGGATGACCTACGGCATCTTCTACTTCCCGGAGGCCGCCTACGACCGCTCGGGCATCGAGCTGTTCGAGCGCGAGGTCATCCCGAACCTCGCCTGATCCGCGCGTTGTGGATCCGTACTGCGCGTGGGGGCGCGGCCCGAGCGCGTCGTGGATCCATAATGCGGCCCATGGGCACGCGGGTCGCGGACGGGGTCGAGGCCTTCCTGGCGCACCTCGCCGTGGAGCGCGGCAGCTCGGCCAACACGCTGCGCTCCTACACGACCGACCTCGACCGCTACGCCGCGCACCTGCAGCGCCGGGGGATCGACGACCTCGCCATGGTCGCGGAGTCGGACGTCAGCGACTTCGTCGTGGCGCTGCGCAGCGGCGAGGCGCCGCTCGCGGCGTCGTCGGCGGCCCGGGCCCTCGCGGCGGTCCGCGGGCTGCACCGGTTCGCGGCGCGGGACGGGCTGGTGCCGGTCGACGTCGCGCGCGCCGTCGCCCCGCCCGCCCTGCCCCGCCGGCTGCCCAAGGCGCTGACGATCGACCAGCTCGAGCAGCTGCTCGCGGGCTGCGTGAGCGACGGGCCGACGGGGCTGCGCGACCGCGCCCTGCTCGAGCTCCTCTACTCGACGGGCGCGCGGATCTCCGAGGCTGTCGGGCTGGACCTCGACGACCTCGACACCGACTCCCGGACGGTCCTGTTGCGCGGCAAGGGCGGCAAGCAGCGGATCGTGCCGGTGGGCCGGCCCGCGCTCGCCGCCGTCGACGCCTACCTGGTGCGGGCCCGGCCGGACCTGGTCGCCAAGGGCCGCGGCACCCCGGCCCTGCTGCTCAACGCCCGCGGCGCCCGGCTCTCCCGGCAGAGCGCCTGGCACGCCCTGCGCACCGCGGCCGACGCGGCGGGCCTCGATCCGAGGGCGATCTCGCCGCACACCCTCCGGCACTGCTTCGCCACCCATCTGATGGCCGGCGGCGCCGACGTCCGCGTCGTCCAGGAGCTGCTCGGGCACGCGTCCGTGACCACCACGCAGATCTACACCCACGTGACCGTCGACGCCCTCCGCGAGGTCTACGCGACCGCGCACCCGCGGGCCCTCGGGACCGGACGCACCGGCGGACCGGGCACCGCTAACCTCACCGGGCGATGATCGCGACACGGGTGTCCCCGCTGGTCCTGCTCCCCGCCCTCGCCGTGCTCCTCGCCGGCTGCGGCGGCGTCACCCTCACCACGGACGCGGGGTCCGACCCGGGCGGCAGCCCGGCGGAGCCCACCTCCGAACGGGGCACGGACCGGCACGACGGTGCCGTCGCCCGCGTCGAGATCCTCTCCGATGCGGGCGACGTCACCCTCCGCTCCGGGCCGGAGGGATCGGCCACCGTGGACCACGAGAGGCGATGGACCGGGCCGCAACCCGAGCTCACCCAGGAGCTTGCGGGAGACGTCCTGCGGGTCACCGCCCGCTGCCCGGAGCCGGGGGAGCGGTGCGAGACCCGGCTGACCGTCACGGTGCCGGCGGCCGCGGCGTCGAGCGTGGACCTCGGGGCGGGCGACGTCCGCGTCGAGGGCCTGACGGGTGCCCACGAGCTGCGGACCGCCGGCGGCGACGTCACCGGCTCCGGGCTGGCCGGCCCGCGGGTGTCGGCGACCAGCACGGCCGGGGACGTCACGCTGGTCTTCGTCGCCCCGCCCGCCGCCGTCGTCGCGGAGTCGACGGCCGGGGACGTCGCGGTGGTCGTCCCGATCGGTCCGGTGTACCGCGTCGACGCCGGGACGACCGTCGGCTCGGTCGAGGTCGGCGTCGCGGACGACCCGGGTGCCGACGCGACGATCTCGGCGCACAGCACCGCAGGAGACGTCCGCGTGACGCACGGGTAGGCGCGCGGCTGACCAGCACGAACCCTTGCGTCGCGGCCTCGGGCCCTGCTGGCAACGCCGAGATCGTTCAAATCTCAACGTAGTGGATCTGTCGCGCTCTGTTGTCTTCCTCACCCGAACGGCCGTGGTCCCGCGCTTGCATACGGCCCTGCCGCCTGGTTGGTTAAGTAAGCCTAACCGCGTGTGAACGCAGGCTTCCCGGTCGTGCACCGGGGGTCGTCGGCGGGCCCCGTGGCTGCCCCCTGCGCGCGTGACGGCCCGATGAACTCGACGAGAGGCGGTGTCACGAGTGAGCGTGCCCCCCGCACTCGGTACCCGTACCGGCGCGACGCTCGCCCTGTCGGCCGCGCAGCTCGGGGTGTGGAACGCCCAGCGGCTGGATCCGGAGTCGCGCAGCTACCTGGTCGGCGAGGTCCTCGAGATCTCCGCCGGCGAGGGTGGTGACCCGATCGACGTCGCGGCACTCGGTGACGCCGTGCGCGCGACGATCGACGAGGCCGAGACCCTGCGCCTGCGCCTGCACGACACTCCGGACGGTCCACGCCAGACGGTGTCCGACGAGCCCGCCGCGCGGCCCCGCGTCGTCGACCTGCGCGGGGAGCGCAATCCGGTCGCGGTGGCCCACGCGCTGGTCGACGCCGAGCGCTCGCGCGCCGCCGAGGCCTGCCGGGGCATGGTGGACCGTCCCCTCTACACCTACACGTTGGTGCGGCTGTCCGACCAGGACGTCTGGTGCATCCAGCTGTACCACCACCTGATCGTCGACGGCTACAGCGCGGCGATGCTCTCCCGCCGGGTCGCGGCCCACTACACCGCGCGGGTCCGCGGCACCGAGCCGCCGAAGGCGACCTTCGGCGCGATCGCCGACCTGATCGCGAAGGACCGCGAGTACGAGGCGAGCGAGCGGTTCACCCGGGACCGCGAGTTCTGGCGCGACCTGCTCACCCCGCTGCCCGAGCTCGGCGGCCGCCGCGACGCGCCCGAGGGCCCCGCGGACCGCACGCTGCACGCGCGGGCCTTCGTCTCCGGCGGGACGCTCGACCGGCTCGAGGCACTGGCCGACGACACCGGCACCACCTGGGCCGAGGCGCTCATCGCCTGCTACGCGGGTTTCCTGCACCGGCTGCGCGGCGAGTCCGACCTGGTCGTCGCGCTGCCGATGATGGCGCGCACCGGCGCCGCGGCGCTGCGGGCACCGGCGATGGCGGTCAACGTCCTGCCGCTGCGGGTGACCGTGCGCGGCGGCGACCGGCTCGGCGACCTCGCCCAGCAGGTGGGCCGCGCGATGCTCGGCATGCGGGCCCACCAGCGCTACCGCGGCGAGAACCTGCCGCGCGACCTCGGCGTCCCCGGCGCGGGCGCGCTGCTGCACGGCATCGGGATCAACGTCAAGGCCTTCGACCTCACGCTGGACTTCGCCGGCGCGGTCGGCATCCTGCGCAACGTCGCCGGCGGACCGCCGGAGGACCTCGGCCTGACCGTCACCCCGCAGCGCGACGGCGGGCTGATGCTCGGCTTCGAGGTCGACGCGCGGACCACCTCGCAGGCCACCGTCGACCGGCGGATGGCCGCCCTCGTGCGGATGATCGAGGGTTTGACCGGGGCGGACGACCCGGCCGTCGGGCAGGTGGACCTGCTCGGCCCGGAGGAGCGGGCCCGGCTGCTCGCCGAGCGCACGCCCGCCGCGCTGCCCGGCACCCCGGAGCTCGTCCCGGCCGTCCTCGACCGCCTCGCCGCCACCCGGCCCGACGCCACCGCGCTGGTCCACGACGCCGAGCAGCTCACGTTCGCCGATCTCGCCGGCCGGGTGCACCGGCTCGCGCGGGCGCTGCGGCACAGGGGGATCGGGCCCGACGACGTCGTCGCGCTGGCCCAGCCCCGCTCGGTCGAACTCGTCGTCGCGCTGCTCGCGGTGCTCGACGCCGGCGCCGCCTACACCGTCCTCGACCTCGACCATCCGGCGGCGCGACTGCGCACGCTGCTCGACGACACCCGGCCCGCGCTCGTCCTCGGATCCGGCGTGCCCGAGGCCGTCACCCTCGAGACCGAGGGCCTGCCCTACGGGCCGTTGACCGAGGCCGAGCTGGCGGCCCCGCGGCACCCCGAGCACCTCGCCTACGTGATCCACACCTCCGGGTCCACCGGCACGCCCAAGGGCGTCCTGGTCCGGCACGCGGGTCTGGCGGCGCTGCTGCACCACCACCGCACCACGCTCTACGCCGCGGCGGAGCAGCGGGCCGGGCGGCGGCTGCGGACCGCGCACACCGCCTCCTTCGCCTTCGACGCGTCGCTCGACCAGCTCATCTGGCTGCTGTGCGGGCACGAGATGCACCTCTACGCCGGCGACCTGGTCAAGGACGCCGCCGGGCTGGTCGCGGCGTTCGCCCGGGACGGCATCGACTGCGTGGACCTGACCCCGTCGATGGCCGCGGCGCTCGTCGAGCACGGGCTGCTCGACGGCCCGCACCGGCCCGTCCAGCTCGTGCTGGGCGGCGAGGCGGCCCCTGCCGCGCTCTGGGAGAGGATCACTCGCTCCGGGGTGGTGGCGCACAACCTGTACGGGCCCACCGAGACCACCGTCGACGCCACCGCCGCACCGGTCGAGGGCGCCACCCCGACCATCGGGCTGCCGCTTGCCGGCACCCGCGCCTACCTGCTCGACGCCGCGCTGGCCCCGGTCCGGGACGGCGAGCGGGGCGAGCTCTACCTGGCCGGCCCGCACCTGGCCCGCGGCTACCTCGGCCGGCCGGGCGCCACCGCCGAGCGCTTCCTGCCCGACCCGTTCGGTGCCCCCGGCGACCGCATGTACCGCACCGGCGACGTCGCGGTGTGGACCCCGGGCCGTGGGCTAGAGTTCGCCGGCCGCGCGGACGGCCAGGTCAAGATCCGCGGGTTCCGGGTGGAGCTCGGCGAGGTCGAGTCCGCGCTGAGCGAGGCCGAGGGCGTCACCGCCGCGGCGGCCGTGGTCCGCACGGACGGCGGCCGCCCGATGCTGGTCGGGTACGTGACCGGTGCGGTCGAACCGGACCGGGTGCGGTCGGCGCTGGCCGCGCGGCTTCCGGAGCACCTGGTGCCCGCGGCCGTCGTGGTGCTCGACGCGCTGCCGGTCACGGTGAGCGGCAAGCTGGACCGCGCCGCCCTCCCCGCACCCCGGCTCACCGGCTCCGGCCGGACCCCGGCCACGGTGCACGAGCGTGTGCTGTGCGAGGTCGTCGGCGAGGTGCTCGGGCAGGAGGGCGTCGGACCCGACGACGACTTCTTCGGTCTCGGCGGGGACAGCATCACCGCCATCGGCGTGAGCAGCCGGGCCCGCGCCCGCGGCCTGGACCTGCGTCCGAAGGACCTGTTGTCCCGCCGCGACCTCGGTGCCCTGGCCGCGGAGGTGCGCGAGGTCGAGACCGGCCGCCCCGCCGCCCCGGACGTGGCGACGGGCTCGGCGCCGGCCACCCCGATCGTCCGCGCACTGGTGGACCCGAACCCCGCCGCCGAGGCAATCGCGGGCTACGCGCAGTGGACCGCGGTGCAGGTCGACGAGCCGATCGAGCTCGCCGACCTCGTGGCCGGTGTCCAGGCCGTCGTCGACCGGCACGACGCCCTGCGGATCGTGCTGCGCGGCAGCGGTTCCGACGCCGAGCTGATCGTCCGGGACGGCGGTGCCCTGCGGGCGCCGGAGATCGTGCACGAGGGCTTCGGCGAGCCCGCGGACGTCGCCGCGCGGGAGGCCGCCCTGCTCGATCCGCGGGCGGGGGAGACCCTGCGCGTGGTGCTGCTGCGCCGCTCCTGCTCGGGGCCGGACGAGCTCGTGGTCGTGGCGCACCACCTCGTCGTCGACGGGGTGTCGTGGCGGGTGCTGCTGCCGGACCTGCAGGAGGCCTGCACCGCCGCCCGCGAGCGCCGCGGCCCCCGGTTCGCACCGCGCGGCGGCTCGTGGCGGCGGCACGCGCTCGCGCTCGCCGAGGAGGGCGTGTCCGGGGCGCGCCGCGCCGAGCTCGAGCACTGGCGTTCCGCGCTGGCCGCGGTCGCGCCGCTCGGCGAGCGGCACGTCGGCCCGGCGGACACCGTCGCCACCGCGGCCCGCACCCGCACGACCCACGCGCCCGAGGTCGCCGACGCCCTGCTCACCGTGCTCCCGGAGAAGTACCGGGCCGGCGCGGAGGACGTGCTGCTCGCTGCGCTCGTGCTCGCCGTCCGCTCGTGGCGCGGTCCGGCCGAGGCCCGGGCGGTCTCGCTGGAGCGGCACGGCCGCGAGTACGGCGACCTGGACCTGGCCGGCACCGTCGGCTGGTTCACCAGCGAGTTCCCGGTCCGGGTGCCCGACGGGCTCACCGACGCCGACCTCGACGACGCCCTCGCGGGTGGCCCGGCTGCCGGGCGGCTGCTGCGCGCGGCGAAGGAGGCCCTGCGCGCGGTGCCGGGGGAGGGCGCCGGGTTCGGGGTGCTCCGCTACCTCGACCCCGAGACCGCGCCGGAGCTCGGCGCGGCGCCCACACCCGCGCTGCTGCTCAACTACCTGGGCCGGTTCGCCGCGCTCCCGGGGTGGCGGCTGCCCGCCGAGGACCCGTTCGCCGTCGTCGAGCCGGCGGGCAAGCAGCTGGCGGAGACGTTGGCGCTCAACGTCTTCGTGCACGCGGACGGCGGGCTCGCGGTCGAGTGGAGCGCCGCGTCCGCGGTGCTCGGCCCGGGCGACGTCGAGGCGCTGCAGGAGCACTGGGACCTGGCGCTGGAGGCGCTCGCCGCGCACGCCGCGCTCGCGGAAGGCGGCCTCACCCCGTCGGACTGCCCCGGCACGGGCGTCGACCAGGCGGGCATCGACGCGTTGGAGGCCGAGCACGGCTCGCTCGCCGAGCTGCTCCCGCTGTCCCCGCTGCAGGAGGGGCTGCTGTTCCACGCCGTCCGCGACGGTGCCCGGGACGTCTACACCCTCACCGCCCGCTTCGACCTCGCCGGCCCGCTCGGGGCCGACCGGCTCCGCGGCGCCGTCGAGGGGCTGCTCGCGCGGCACCACAACCTGCGGGCCGCGTTCCACTTCGAGGAGCTCGACCGCCCGGTGCAGGCGATCCCGCGCACGGTGTCGCTGCCGTGGCGCGAGGTCGACCTGACCGCGCTGCCGGAGCGCGCGGCCGCCCGGGCCGCGGACCGGCTCGAGGACGACGCCGCCACGCACGTGTTCGACGTGCGCGTCCCGCCGCTGCTGCGCGGCCTGCTGATCCGCCTGCCGGGCGAGCGGCACCGCCTGGTGCTCAACGCCCACCACCTGCTCACGGACGGCTGGTCCACGCCGATCGTGCTGCGCGACCTGCTCGAGCTCTACCACCGCGGCGCCGACCACCTGCCGGCCCCGGCGCCCTACCGGACCTACCTCGCCTGGCTCGCGGGCCGGGACCGGGCGGCGCAGCAGGCCGCCTGGGCGGACCGGCTCGACGGGCTGGGCGCGCCGACGCTCGTGGCCACCGGTGCGCCGTCGGAGGAGCGCCTGCGCCTTGCCGTGCCGCTCGACGCGGAGACCGCCGTCGCGCTGTCCACACTCGGCCGTGAGCGCGGGCTCACCGTGAACACGCTGGTGCAGGGCTCGTGGGCGGCCGTGCTGGCCGAGACCACCGGGCTCGACGACGTCGTGTTCGGTGCGACCGTGTCCGGCCGGCCCGCGGACCTGCCGGGGGTCGAGGGCATGGTCGGCCTGTTCAGCAACACCGTCCCCGGGCGGCTCGCGCTGCGTCCGGACCGGTCGCTGCTGGCGCAGTTCACCGAGCTGCAGACGGCCCAGTTCGCGATGCAGGAGGTCGAGCACGCGAGCCTCGCCGAGATCGAGCGCGCCGCGGGCCGCGGACAGCTGTTCGACACCCTCGTGGTGTTCGAGAACTTCCCGGCGGGCCCGGCGCGCGCCGCGGACGACCCGCTGCGGGTCGAGGGCGTCGCCCACCGCGGGGTCACGCACTACCCGCTGACGCTGCTGGCCCCGCCGACGGCCCCCGGCGCCGGCCTGGAGCTGGTCCTCGACCACGACCCGGGTGCGGTGCCCGCCGACCGGGCGGAGCGGATGGCCACCCGGCTCGCCGAGGTCCTGTCCGGGCTGCTCACCGGCCCGGAGCGAACCGCCGCCGAGATGCTGCGTTATGGAACCACAATGCGTTCCGAACCCGGGCCCGAATCGCGTTATGGAACCATAATGCGCGCAGAACCTGGGCCCGAATCGCGTTATGGAACCACAATGCCTGCAGAACCCGGGTCTGAATCGCGTTATGGAACCATAATGCACCCAGAAGCGGTGGTGCTCACCGCCATCCGCGAGGCCGCGGCGGCGGTCCTGGAGGTGCCCGGGGTGGGCGCCGACGAGGACTTCTTCGCCCTCGGCGGGCATTCGCTCACCGCGATGCGGCTGGTCGGGAGGCTCCGCCGAACCGGGGTCCGGCTGACCGTGCCCCAGGTGTTCGAGGCGCCGACGCCGCGGGCCCTGGCCGGGCTCGCGGAGGTCGACGAGGAGCGGCTGGCGGTTGCGGAGACCCGCGCCGACGCCCCGAGCGCCGTCGTGCCCGTGAACGCGACGCGTCCGGTCCGGGCCGAGCGGGGTCGTCCGGAGATCGACCCGCACGCCGTCCCGCTCTCGCCCGCGCAGGAGCGGCTCTGGTTCCTGCAGCAGCTGGAGGGCCCCTCCACCACCTACGACGTCCCGGTGGTGGCGCGGATCCACGGCTCGCTGGACGTCGCGGCCTTGGCCGCCGCCTGGGCGGACGTCCAGCACCGGCACCCGATCCTGCGCACGGTCTACCCGGCCGACGCCGAGGGTGCGGCCACGACCCGCGTGCTCGACGAGCCCGCTGCGCCGGCGGTCCGCACCGTCGACGCCGGCGCAGACAGAACCGCGGTCGAGGCCGAGATCGCGGCCTGCCAGGCCAGGCCGGTCGACCTCACGACGGACGTCCCCGCCCGGGCGACGTTGCTCGTCGTCGGGCCGGAGGAGCACGTCCTGGTGCTGGTGGTGCACCACATCGCGATCGACGAGGGCTCGATCCGCCCGCTGCTCGCCGACCTCGACCGCGCCTATACCGCGCGGAAGGCCGGTGTCGCGCCGGAGTTCGGCCCGGCCGGTCCGGCGTACGCCGACCACGCCCGTCGGGAGCGCCGGCTCCTCGCCGAGGACGCGCTCGCCGAGCAGACCGCGTACTGGCGGGAGCGGCTGGCCGGGTTGCCGGTCGAGCTCGACCTCCCGTTCGACCACCCGCGTCCGACCCGCACCGCGCACCGCGGCCGCACCCTGCTCCGTCCGCTCCCCGCCCACGTCCGCGCCGCGATCACCCGGGTCTGCGCCGAGCAGCACGTCACGCCGCTGGTGGTGCTGCAGGCCGCCGTCGCCCTGACCTGGAACCTGCTGGGCGCGGGCCGGGACGTCCCGCTCGGGTCCACGGTCGCGCGCCGCGGCCTCGAGTCCGGCCTGCCGAACGAGCACGACTTCACCTACACCGTCGGGTACTTCGTGAACACCCTGGTGGTGCGCTGCGACCTGTCCGGCAGGCCGTCGTTCGCCGAGCTGCTGGACCGCGTCCGGGACACCTCCCTCGAGGCGCTGGCCCACCAGGACCTGCCCTTCGAGCGGCTGGTCGAGCTGCTCGCCCCGCCGCGCAGCACGGCCCGGCACCCGCTGTTCCAGACGGCCGTCGCGCACGAGGGCCGGGTCGCACCGAGCCCGCTCGGCGACCTCGTGCTGGAGCCGGTCGACCCGGTCCGCGAGGACGCGCGGTTCGACGTCGCGATCTGGCTGGTCGACGACGAGCACGCGTCCGACGAGGGCGCCGCGCTGCGCCTGGTCGCCGACGCGGAGCTGTTCGAGGCGCCGACGGTCGGCTTCCTGCTCGACGCGCTCGTCCACGTCCTCGAGCAGGGCCTGGCCGCGCCGACGGCGCCGATCGGCACGCTCACGTTGCCGCGCACGGGGATCGCCGACCCGCCCCGGCGCACGGAGGTGCCCACGGGCGTCGCAGCCGGGTTCGCGGCGCAGGTCCGCCGGACGCCGGAGGCGCCCGCGCTGGTCGCCGCCGGTCGCACGCTGACCTACCGCGAGCTGGCCGCCCGCGTCGATGCGCTCGCCGCCCGGCTGCACGCCGCCGGCGCCGGACCCGAGACCGTGGTCGCGGTGGCGCTGCCGCGCTCGGCCGAGCTCGTCGTCGGGCTGCTGGCGGTCCTACGGACGGGGGCGGCGTACCTCCCGCTCGACGTCGACTACCCGGCCGAGCGGCTGGAGTACATGATCGACGACGCCCGTCCGGTCGCCACGCTGACGAGCGCCGATGTCGCGGACCGGTTGCCGCGCAACGCCCCCGCCGCGATCCGGGCGGACGAGGCGGACGGGGCCGCACCCGAGGCCGGGGAGCTCCCGGAGCCGCCCGCCCCGGGGGACCACCTCGCCTACGTCATCCACACCTCCGGGTCGACCGGGCGTCCCAAGGGCGTCATGGTGACCACGGCCAACCTCGCGGCGTTCGTGGAGACCGTGGTCGGCGAGGGTTGGGTCCGTCCCGGCGACCGGCTGGTCGCCGTGACCACCGTGTCGTTCGACATCGCCGTGCTGGAGCTGTTCGCGCCGCTCGTCGCCGGCGCGACCGTCGTGCTGGCGGACCGGGCCACCGTGCTCGACCCGGACGCCCTGCATGCCCTCGTCCGCACCGAGCGCGCCACCGTCGTGCAGGCGACGCCGTCCCTGTGGCGGGCGCTGACCGAGCACGAGGACGCCCCGCAGCTCGCCGGGGTCCGGGCCCTGGTGGGCGGCGAGGCGCTGCCCGCCGACCTCGCGGCCGACCTCACCGCGCGGTGCGCCTCGGTCCGCAACGTCTACGGCCCCACCGAGGCCACGGTCTGGGCCACCTGCGCCGACCTCGCCGCGGGCGACCCGGTCACGATCGGCGCGCCCTGGACGGACGTCCACGTGCGGATCCTCGACGACGACCTGCGCGCGGTGCCGGACGGCGTCGCCGGCGAGCTGTACGTCGGCGGCGCCCAGGTGGTCCGCGGGTACCTCGGCCGCCCCGGGATGACCGCGGCACGGTTCGTCGCCGCGCCCGGCGGCGAGCGTCTCTACCGGACCGGCGACCTCGTGCGCCGCCGGGCCGGGCGGATCGAGTTCCTCCGCCGGGTCGACGACCAGGTGAAGGTCCGCGGATTCCGGATCGAGCTCGGCGAGGTGGAGGGCGCGCTCGCGGCCGTCGACGGGGTGGCGCGGGCCGCCGCCGTCGTCCGCGCGGACGGGGCCGGGACGGGCCGCCTGCTGGGGTACGTGGTCCCGGAGGCGGGGCGGGCGGTCGACCCCGCCGAGGTCCGCGCCGGGGCCGCGCGGCTGCTGCCGGACTACATGGTCCCGCAGGTCGTCACGGTGCTCGACGCGCTGCCGCTGACCCTCAACGGCAAGGTCGACCGCAAGGCGCTGCCCGGGCCGGCGGTGGCCTCGGCCGGCCGCGCGCCACGCACCGAGGCCGAGCGCGTGCTGTGCGCGCTCGTCACCGAGGTCCTCGGCGTGCCCTCCGCGGGCCCCGACGACACGTTCTTCGGCCTGGGCGGCGACAGCATCAGCACCGTCCGGCTGGCGTCCGCGGCCCGCGCCCGAGGCCTCGGCCTCACGGTCGCGGACGTCTTCGCCACGGACACGCTCGCCGATCTGGCCAGGTCAGCGGGGGTCGTGAGCGCCGACAGCCCCTCTAGGGGCAGTCGCCACTCACGGGAGTGGGGGGAGCTGCCGCTGGGGCCGCTGCAGGAGGGCATGTACTTCCAGTCGACGCTCGACGCGTCGGGCACGGACGTCTACCTGGTGCAGCAGCGGTTCGACTTCGCGCGCACCCCGGACGTGCCGCGCTTGCGGGCGGCGGGCGACGCGCTGCTGCGGCGCTACCCCAACCTGCGCGCCGGCTTCACGCACGCCGGGCGGACCGAGCCGGTCCAGGTCGTCGGGCCCGAGGTGCCGATGCCCTTCCGCGAGGTCCACCTGGCATACGAGGCCGAACTCGAGGGCCTCGACGAGCGCGAGTTCGCCGCGGGCTTCGACCTGGCCGCGCCGCCGCTGGTCCGGATGCTGCTGGTGCACCTGCCCGGCGGGCGCGCGCGGCTGGTGTTCACCCAGCACCACCTGCTGGTCGACGCCTGGTCGATCACCGTGCTGCTGGGCGAGCTGTTCGCCCTCTACGAGGGCCGCGAGCTGCCCGAGCCCGCGGACTTCCGGGACTACCTGGACTGGGCCTCGGCCGCGGACCGGCCGGCGGCGGAGGAGGCGTGGCGGGCCTACCTCGCCGGTCTCGCGCAGCCGACCCTGGTCGCGGGCGAGCGACGGGCCGCCGCCGTGGAGCGTGCTCCGCTCCCGGTCCGTCGCCACGTCGAGATCGACGCGGAGACCACCGCGGCGCTGTGGGACCTGGCCGCGCGGCTCGGCGTGACCCGCTCGACGGTGATCGCGACCGCCTGGGGCCTGGCGCTGCGCGGCGCCACCGGCGTCGACGACGTCGTGTTCGGGGCGACCGTGTCCGGGCGACCGGCCGAGGTCGACGACGCGGACCGGATGGTCGGGCTGCTGCTCAACACCGTGCCCGTCCGGCTGACCGTGAAGCCCGGCGAGCGGGTCGCCGACCTGCTGCGGCGGGTGTTCGCCGACGCCGGCCGGCTCACCGCCCACCACCACCTGGGCCTGGGCCGGCTGCAGCGGGCCGCGGGCCACCCGACGCTCTTCGACACGCTCTACGTCTTCCGCAACGCCCCGCGGAACTCCGCGCAGCGCCGCGAGGTGCTGGAGCGGCACGGGATCAGCACGGTGGAGGCCGTCGACGGCACCCACTACGCGCTGACCCTCGACGTCGACCCGGCCGGCGGCGACGGCGAGGCGCTGGCGATCGCGATCGAGTCCCGCCCGGACCTCGTGCCCGACGCCGACGTGGCAGCCCACCTGGACCGGCTGGTCGCCGTCCTCCGCGCGCTGACGGACCCGGAGGCGCGCGTCGCCGACACGGCGGTCCCGCCCGCGGGCACGCCGGTCGAGTTCGCGCCGCCGCGGGTGGCCGTGCCGGAGCCGGGGGAGCCGGGCGGCAGCGTCGACGCGCTGCTCCGCGAGCGGGCCGCCGCGACCCCGGACGCCACGGCGCTCGTGTTCGGCGACACCCGGCACACCGCGCGGGAGATGGACGAGCGGGTCACCCGGCTCGCCCGGGTCCTCGCCGACCGCGGGGCCGGCCCGGGGGAGACCGTCGCGCTCGCCCTGCCGCGCACCGCCGACCACGTCGTCGCGATCTTCGCGGTGATGCGGACCGGGGCGGCGTACCTGCCGCTCAACCTGGCCGACCCGGCCGCGCGCCGGGCCGAGCTGGTGGCCGACGCCGGCGCCGCGCTCGTCGTCACGACGCGGGCGGGGAGCGGGACCGCGGGGGTGCCCGAGGTCCTGCTGGAGGAGGTCGCCGCCGTCCTCGACGGCGCGCTCCCGGCCCCGGACCGCGAGGTCCCCGGGCCGACCCACCCCGACCAGCCCGCGTACGTGATCTACACGTCCGGCTCGACGGGCCGGCCGAAGGGCGTCGTCGTGGGTCACCGCGGGCTCACCGCGATGTACCACAACCACGTCGCCGAGATCTTCGCCCCCACGGCCAGGGGCCGGGGTCGCCTACGGATCGCCCACACCGTGTCGTTCTCCTTCGACATGTCCTGGGAGGAGCTGTTCTGGCTGCTCGCGGGACACGAGGTGCACGTGATCGACGAGCGGGCGCGGCTCGATCCCGCCTCGCTCGTGCGGCACTACCGCGAGGTCGGCATCGACGTGGTCAACGTGACCCCGTCCTACGCCCGCGAGCTCCTCGCCGGCGGCCTGCTCGACGGCGAGCGGCATCCCGCCCTCGTCATGCTCGGCGGGGAGGCGGTGCCGCCGGAGCTGTGGACGCGGTTGCGGGAGCAGGAGGGCGTCGACGGCTACGACCTCTACGGCCCCACCGAGTTCACGATCAACGCCATGGGCTCGCCGGTGCAGGGCAGCGCGACGCCGTGCCTGGGCCGCCCGGTCCGCAACGCCTGCGCCCGCGTTCTGGACAGCGGGCTGCGCGAGGTGCCGGTCGGCGGGGTCGGCGAGCTGTACATGTCCGGCGACGGCATCGCGCACGGCTACCTCGGCCGGCCCGGGCTCACCGCCGCGTCCTTCGTGGCGGACCCCTCCGGGAGCGGCACGCGGATGTACCGCACCGGCGACCTGGTGCGCCGACGCCCCGACGGGGAGCTGCAGTACCTCGGCCGCACGGACGGCCAGGTCAAGGTCCGCGGTTTCCGGATCGAGCTCGGCGAGGTCGAGGCCGCGCTGGCCCGGTGCGAGGGCGTGACCCGGGCCGCGGCCGCGGTGAAGAACGGCCGCCTGGTCGGGTACGTGATCGGCGAGGCCGGCGTCGATCAGGGGGTCGACCTCCGGGCCGCTCTGCGGGAGACCCTGCCCGGCCACCTCGTGCCGGCCGACGTCGTGTCGGTCGCGTCGATGCCGTTGACGCCCAACGGGAAGCTCGACCGCGCGGCCCTGCCGGCACCGCCGCCCCGGGCCGCCGCCCGCGCGCCGAAGGACGACCGCGAGCGGGCGCTGTGCCGGCTCGTCGGCGAGGTCCTGGGCCTGGGCGGTGCGGACGCGGCCGACACGGTCGATCCCGAGGAGTCCTTCTTCGACCTCGGCGGCGACTCGCTCACCGCGATGCGGCTGGCCGGCGCGATCGAGCGGGACCTGGGCGAGCCGGTCGGGGTCGGAGCGCTGATGGCCCACCCGACGGTCGCGGAGCTCGCGGCCCTGCTGGGCGCCGGCACCGACGCACCGCGGGGCCGGGAGCACGTCCTCACCCTGCGGTCCGGCGGCGACCGGGAACCGCTCTTCTGCGTCCACCCGGCCGGCGGGTTCGCCTGGCCCTTCGCCGGCCTCGTCCCGCACCTGCCGGGGGACCGGCCGGTGCTGGGCCTGCAGCTGCCGAGCCTGTCCGGTGCCGAGCTCCGCGAAGGGACGGTCGACGAGCTGGCCTCCCGGTACGTCGCCACGGTCCGGAGGATCCAGCCGTCCGGCCCCTACCACCTGCTCGGCTACTCGTTCGGCGGCGCCGTCGCCCACGCGATGGCCGCGCAGCTGGCGGCCGCGGGGGAGCGGGTGGCCTTCACCGGGCTGCTCGACAGCCGCCCGCCGGGCCCGGCGTACGCCGACGACCCGGGGCCGGAGGCCGAGCTGCCCGCCGAGGCCGCGGAGGACCTCCGGTCTGCGGTCCGCGCGGCCACCACGACCTGCCTGCGCCTCGGCGCGGCGTCCCTACCGGCGCGCTACGGCGGCCCGGTCACCCTCGTCGAGGCCACCGGAGCAGCCGGGGCCGTGGCGACCACCGATCCCGCGATCCCGGGTCCGCTCGCCGCGGCATGGCGGGGCGTGCCCGGCGGCGGCGCACTCACCGTGCACCCGGTCCCGCTGGACCACGCCGGGCTGGTGTCCCCGGCGGGATGGGCCCGCGTCGGGCCCCTGATCGCGGCCGCGCAGTCGTCACCCGACGACGGCACGGCCGGCGACACCGCGTCGCCCACCCGGGTCGGCGCCGATCCGGCGACCCCCGGGTCGCCCTGATGAGAGGACCGAACGGACCGATGTCCAGGCTGTCCCGGACGCCCCGACGCCGGCGCGTCACGGCCCCCGGAGTCGTGACGGCGGCGCTGGCCGCGCTGCTCGCGCTCGCCGGCTGCTCGTCCACCCCGACGGAGTCGGCGGACCCCGCCCCCGCGGGCCCGCGCACCGTCCAGACCGAGCAGGGCCCGGTCGAGGTGCCCGCCCAGGCGCAACGCATCGTCAACCTGTCGGGCGGGTTCGGCGGCTACCTCTACGCCGTCGACGCCCCCGTCGTCGCCACGGACACCCGGGTCCTCGGCGTGACCGACCTCGACGGCGGGTTCCCGCCGGCGTGGGCGGACAAGGCCCGGGCCGCGAACACCGAGGCGCTCCCGGCCGGCGAGCAGCTCAACATCGAGGCCGTCGTGGCCGCCCGGCCGGACCTGATCATCGGCGGTGGCCAGGGCATCACCGCGGTCCAGGCCAAGGAGAACTACGACAAGCTGAAGGCGATCGCCCCGACCGTCCTCGTCCCGACGACGGTCACCGGCTGGGAGGACCAGCTGCGCCAGGTGGCCGACGCCGCCGGCCGCGGGGACCGGGTCGACGCCCTGATCCGGGGCTATGACGACAGGCTGAACCAGGTCAAGGGCGCCATCCAGGTCCCCGCCGAGCCGTTCGCGATCCTGCTGTCGCTGCCCAACCAGAAGCCGTACCTGATCCCGGAGACCGCGGCGCTGCCCCAGCAGCTCGCCGCGCTGGGCTTCACGATGGACGGCGTCCTGGCCAAGGCCGGCAACCCGCAGCTCTACGGCAGCGGCGACTCGTTCGAGGTGAGCCCGGAGCTGCTGGGCAAGGTCGCCGACGCCCCGCAGGCGTTCGTGATCAACCTGTCCGGCCGCACGGTCGACCAGCTCAGGGCCGACCCGCTGTACGCCGCGCTGCCCGCGTTCCGGGCGGGCAAGGTCCACGAGCTCCCGGCCACCAGCTACCGGCCGGACCTCGACGGCGCCACGAACACCCTGACCGTGATCGACCAGGAGTTCTGACCCGTGAGACTCGGTGGGCTGGTGATCGACACCCTGGTGATCGATCCGGGGCCGCTGCGGACGAGCCGGCCGTTCCGGTTCGCGTTCGCCGCGCGGCTGGTGTCGCTGCTCGGGATCGGCCTGCTCGTCGTGGCGGTCCCGGCGCAGACCTACGCGCTCACCGGGTCCTCGCTGCACGTCGCCGGCGTCGCGACCACGATGGGCGTCGGTCTGTTCGTGGGCAGCATCGGCGGCGGCGTGCTGGTCGACCGGTTCGAGCGGCGGCGGACCATCCAGCTGGCCCGGTCCGCCGCCGGCCTCGCCTTCGTCGTCCTCGGGGTGAACGCCCTGTTCCCGGAACCGTCGCTCGCGGTGGTCTACGTGGCCTCCGCGATCGACGGGTTCGCCGGCGGCGTCAGCGGCACCGCCCTGATGGCCGTCATCCCCACGATCGTGCCGCGGGACAAGCTCGCGGCGGCCGGCGCGCTCACCGCGCTCACCACCGACCTCGGGACCATCGCGTCCCCGGCGGTCGCCGGCGTGATCATCGCGTCCGGCGGCATCGCCACCACCTACTTCGTGGCCGCCGTGGCGACCGTGCTGACGGTCGGCCTCATCCGCGGCATCGGGCCCTCCCCGGCGCCCGGGGAGACCCACGAGCAGCCGCTGCGGGCCCTCGTGACCGGGCTGCGGTACGCCGCCGGGCACCGGGTCGTGCGGGCGGTGCTCGTCGTCGGGCTGCTGAGCATGCTGGTCAGCGGGCCCACCGTGCTGCTGCCCGCCTACGTCGACCAGACCCTCGGCGCCGGGCCGGAGGTGCTCGGCCTGCTCTACGGCGCGCCCGCCGTCGGCGCGGTGCTCGGCTCGCTGACCAGCGGCTGGACCGGCCGGGTGCGGCGCAGCGGGATCGCGCTGCTCGCGTCCGTCGCCGTGATGAGCGCCGGGATCGCGCTCCTCGGGGTCGCTGGGGGCGCTGTTGTCGCCTTCCTCGCGCTGGCCGGCCACGGGCTCGGCCGTGCGCTCACCGACATCCTGCGCTTCGCGGTGCTGCAGCAGAACACACCCGACGAGCTGCGCGGCCGGATCTCCAGCCTCTGGCAGGCCCAGGTCGTCGTCGGGACGTCCGTGGGCTCGATTCTCGCGGGCCTGCTCGGCCGCTGGTTCGCCCCGGACACCGCGCTGTTCGTCTACGGCCTCGGCGGGGTGGTGCTCGCCGCGCTGCTGGTCGGCGTCCTCGGCTCGCTGTGGCGGGTCACCGACGACCCCCGGCCGATCGATCCGGAGGTGTCCGCATGACCGCGTTCGTCACCGGTGCGGCGCAGGGGATCGGGGCCGCGGTCGCGGCCGCGTTCGCCCGCGCCGGCACCCCGGTCGCGCTGCTCGACCGCGACGAGGGTGTCGAGGTCACCACGGAGAAGATCCGCGCCGACGGCGGCACCGCGCTCGCGCTCGTCGCCGACGTCACCGACCCGGCCGCCGTCGAGGCCGCGGTCGACCGCGCCGAGGCCGAGGTCGGCCCGATCGCCGCGCTGGCCAACGTCGCCGGCGTGCTGCGGACCGGCGGCGTCCTCGACCTGCCGGACACCGCGCTGGCCGAGAGCCTCGCCGTGAACACCACCGGCGTGTGGAACGCCGGGCGGGCCGTCGGCCGCCGGATGCTCGCCCGGCGCGCGGGCTCGATCGTCACGGTCGCGTCGAACGCCGCGGTCACGCCGCGCACGGGCATGGCCGCCTACTCCGCCTCCAAGGCCGCCGCGGTCGCGCTCACCCGGGCGCTCGGCCTCGAGCTGGCCCCGCACGTGCGCTGCAACGTCGTGTGTCCCGGCTCCACGGACACCCCGATGCTGCGCGGCATGTGGGCCGACCCCGCCGACGAGTCCACCAAGGACCGGGTGATCGCCGGCACCCCCGCCGAGTACCGCCTCGGGATCCCGTTGCAGCGCATCGCCGATCCCGCCGACGTCGCCGCCGTCGTCCTCTTCCTGGCGAGCGACGCCTCCCGCCACGTGACGATGCAGTCCCTCACCGTCGACGGGGGCGCCACCCTCGGCACCTGACGAGCGCCTCGGGTCGAGATCCCTGTCCTCCTCGCCTCCCCCACGAGAGGAACCACCGTGACCACACCGGCCCTGGAACGGCCGCCGCGCCCGGCGCCCCGGCACCGCGCGTCCGACCTCCTCGCCGCCTACCTGCCGGGCTCGTTCTTCTACTCCTCGACCCGCGGGGCCCTGCTGGCGGACGGCGTGCACGCCACGGTCCCCACGGGGTCCGGGCCGCGCGCGACCGCGGTCGCCGAGGCCCTCGAGGCCGCCCGCGCGGCGGGCGTGCGCGACCCGCTCGTCGTCGGGGCCCTGGGCTTCGGCCCGGACGCCGAGTCGAGCCTGGTCGTGCCGGCCGTGGTGCGGCGGGCGGACCCGCTCGGCGCGGCCCCGCCGGCGGAACCCGGGCTGGCCGAGTCGCTCCAGGGCTGGGCGGTGCGCCAGCGGCCCGCGCCGGAGGAGTACGAGGCCGGCGTCCGGCGTGCCCTCGCCCTCATCGACGACGGCGGGCTGCGCAAGGTCGTCCTGGCCCGCTGCCTGGAGCTGACCGCGGGGCAGGAGGTGCCGGTCCCCGCGCTGCTGCGCCGGCTGGCCCGGGCCAACCCGACCGCGCACGCCTTCGCCGTCGACGTCACCGCGCCCGGCGACCCCGCCACCCGCACGCTGGTCGGGGCCAGCCCTGAGCTGCTGGTGTCACGGCGGGGGAGCGAGGTCGTCGCCAACCCGCTGGCCGGGTCGCTGCCGCGCGTGCCCGGGACGTCGGCCGAGGCCGAGGCCGAGAACCGCCGCCGGGTCGCCGCGCTGCGCGCCTCGGACAAGGACCGCCGCGAGCACGCCCTGGTCGCAGCGCAGGTCGGCGAGGTGCTGGGCCGGTTCTGCACCGACCTGCACGTGCCGGCCGAGCCCGAGGTCATCGGCACGCCCACCATGTGGCACCTGTCCAGCCGGATCACCGGCCGGCTCCCGGACGGCCCCGCGGTGTCGTCGCTCGCCCTCGCCGAGGCCCTGCACCCCACGCCGGCGGTCTGCGGCGTGCCGGTGCCGGAGGCCCGCGCGGTGATCGCCGACCTCGAGCCGGTCGACCGCGGCTACTTCACCGGGCTCGTCGGCTGGACCGGCCCGGACGGCGACGGCGAGTGGGTCGTCACGATCCGCAGCGCCGAGGTCAGCGAGCGCACCGTCCGGCTCTTCGCCGGCGCCGGGATCGTCGAGGGCTCGCAGCCCGAGGCCGAGCTCGCCGAGACCAGCGCCAAGTTCCGGACCCTGTTGCGCGCCATCGGGATGGAGGACGAGTGATGCTCCCTGATCTCGACCACACGCCCTGGCCCCCGGAGGTCGCGGCGCACTACCGCGCGGCCGGGTACTGGCGCGGGCAGACCTTCGGGTCGCTGCTCACCGCGCTCACCGCCGCCCACGCCGGGCGGACCGCGGTCATCGGCGAGGAGGCCAGGTGGACCTTCGCCGAGCTCGACGACCGCGCCCACCGGATCGCCGCCGGGCTCGTCGCGCGGGGGATCCGCGCCGGCGACCGGGTCGTCGTGCAGCTGCCGAACGTGCCGGAGTTCCTCGCGGTGATCTTCGGGCTGTGGCGGGCCGGGGCGTGGCCGGTGTTCGCCCTGCCCGCGCACCGCGAGTCCGAGCTGCGGCACTTCGCCGGCCAGGCCGAGGCCGCCGCGATCGTGACGGTCGGGGTGCACGAGCGGCACGACCACGCCGCCACCGCCCGGGCGGTCGCCGACGACGTCCCGTCGGTGGAGCACGTGCTGGTGCTCGACACCCCGGAGTGGGCCGAGCTGGCCGGGACCGCCCCGCGCGAGCTGCCGGACCCGGACCCGGAGGGCGTCGCGTTCCTGCAGCTCAGCGGGGGCAGTACGGGCCTGCCGAAGCTCATCCCGCGCACCCACGACGACTACCTCTACAGCGTGCGGGAGAGCGCCCGGATCTGCCGGCTGCGGCCGGAGAGCGTCTACCTGGCGGCGCTCCCGGTGGCGCACAACTACCCGCTCAGCTCCCCGGGAGTGCTCGGTGCGCTGCACGCCGGCGCGGCCTCGGTGCTGTCCCCGCGGCCCGACGCCGACACCGCGTTCCGGCTGATCGAGCGCGAGCACGTGACGATCACCGGCGTGGTCCCGCCGCTGGCCGCGGCATGGGTGCAGGCGGCGGCACGGACCACGCGCGACCTGTCGTCGTTGGAGGTCCTGCTCGTCGGCGGGGCCAAGTGCGGGCGCGAGCTCGCGGCCCGGATCGGTCCGGCGCTGGGCTGCACGCTGCAGCAGGTCTTCGGCATGGCCGAGGGCCTGGTCAACTACACCCGGCTCGACGACCCGGAGGAGCTCGTCCTCGGCACCCAGGGCCGGCCGATCTCGCTCGACGACGAGATCCGGGTGGTCGACGAGCAGGACCGCGACGTGCCGCCGGGGGAGACCGGGGCGCTGCTCACCCGCGGCCCGTACACGATCCGCGGCTACTACCGCGCCGGCGCGCACAACGCGACCGCCTTCACCGCGGACGGCTTCTACCGCACCGGGGACCTGGTGCGCCGCAAACCGTCCGGGCACATCGAGGTCGTCGGGCGGGCCAAGGAGCAGATCAACCGGGGCGGGGAGAAGGTCGCGGCCGAGGAGGTCGAGGACCACCTGATGGCCCATCCCGGGGTGCTCGACGCGGCCGTCGTCGCCGTGGCGGACCAGTACCTCGGGGAGCGGACCTGCGCCTACGTGGTGGCCGCCGAGGGCGCCGCGCCGACGGCGCCGGAGCTGCGGAAGTTCGTGCGGCAGCGCGGGATCGCGGCGTTCAAGGTGCCGGACCTCGTGGAGATCGTCCCGGCCTTCCCGGTCACGGGGGTCGGCAAGACCAGCAAGCGCGAGCTGCGGGCGGCCCTGTCGGAGCTGGCCGCGCTCGCACCCGACCTGAAGGGGTGAGCACCGTGTCCCTGCCCAGCATTCCGCCCTACGCGCTGCCCGGCGCGGCCGAGCTGCCCGCCGGGCGCGTCGACTGGCGGCCCGACCCCGACCGGTTCGCGCTGCTCGTCCACGACATGCAGCGCTACTTCCTGGCGCCCTATGCCGGTGCCCCGGTCCCGGAGGTCACGGCGAACGTCCGGGCGCTGATCGGGGCCTGCCGCGAGCGCGGCGTCCCGGTCTTCTACACCGCCCAGCCTGGCCGGCAGGCCGCCGCCGACCGCGGCCTGCTCACCGAGTTCTGGGGCGACGGCATCGGCGCCGTGATCGACGCCGACCCGCGGGCCGAGGAGGTCGTCGACGAGCTGGCGCCGGCGCCCGGCGACACCGTCCTGACCAAGTGGCGCTACAGCGCCTTCCAGCGCAGCGACTTCGCCGAGCGGCTCGCCGCCGCCGGCCGCGACCAGCTGCTGATCACCGGCATCTACGCGCACATCGGCTGCCAGGCCACGGCGCTGGAGGCCTTCATGCGCGACGTCGCCCCCTTCCTGGTGGCCGACGGCGTCGCCGACTTCTCCCGCGCGCGGCACGACCAGGCCTGCGAGTACGTCGCGCAGCGCTGCGGGGCCCTGACCACCACGGCCGACGTGCTCGCCGCGCTGGCCGCCGTCCCCGCCGGAGCCGCCCGATGAACCCCCTGACCGCCGACCGGCTCCGCGCCGACGTCGCCGAGCTGCTGGCCTGCGACCCGGCCGAGATCGACCCGGACGAGGACCTCCTCGACCGCGGCCTCGACTCGGTGCGGCTGATGTCGCTGGTGGAGAAGTGGCGCGAGGCCGGCGCCACCGACCTGGAGTTCCCCGATCTGGCCGAGCAGCCCGAGCTGGGCCACTGGACTGTGGTGATCGAGAAGATGATCGGGGGGAACCCGTGAGCACCAACCCGTTCGACGACGCCGAGGGCACCTTCCGGGTGCTCGCCAACGACGAGGAGCAGCACTCGCTCTGGCCGGACTTCGCCGAGATCCCCGCGGGGTGGCGGTCGGTGTTCGGGCCCGACGGGCGCGACGCCTGCCTCGCGTACGTCGAGGAGCACTGGACAGACCTGCGGCCGCGGTCGCTGCGCGACGCGATGGGAGCCACGTGACCCGGCGCACCGACGACCGCACCCGCCACCGCGAGCGGCTCGCCGAGGTCCGGGCGGGCACCGTGGCGGCCAAGGTGCCGTACCCGATCCGGATCCGGGAGATGGAGGTCCGCGGGACGCAGCGCATCGGCGCCGGGCTGGTCCGCGTGACCCTCGGCGGCGAGGGGCACGCCGGTTTCGAGAGCCACTCGCCCGACGAGCACGTCAAGCTGATCTTCCCCGACGAGGACGGCACGCTGCGCCTCCCGGTGGAGGACGGCGTGATGCTCGACTGGCCGCGGCCCTTCCCGGTCTCCCGGGAGTACACGGTCCGCCGCTACGACGCCGAGGCCGGCGAGATCGACCTCGACATCGCGCTCCACCCCGGCGGACTGGGCTCGGACTGGGCGGAGGCCGTGCGGCCGGGGGAGCGGATCCACGTCGCCGGTCCGCCCGGCGGGCTGATCGTGCCGCACGCCTACGACCGCTACCTGCTCGCCGGCGACATCACGGCGCTCCCGGCGATCGCGCGGTGGCTCGAGGAGCTGCCGCGCACGGCGGCCGGCTGGGCGTTCGTCGAGGTCCGCGACGCGGCCGAGGAGATCCCGCTCGCCGCCCCCGAGGACGTCGAGGTGCGGTGGCTGCACCGCGGCGACGTTCCCGCAGGGCGGTCCGATCTGCTCGAGCGGGCGGTGCGGGCGGTCCCGGTCCCGGACGGCGAGCGGCTCTACGTGTGGCTCGCGGGCGAGGCGACGACGCTGAAACCGTTGCGGCGCTGGGTGAGGAACGACCTCGGGCTCGGCCCGGAGGACAGCGACGTCACCGGCTACTGGAAGCGGGGCGTCGCGGACTTCGACGAGGACCACGAGGACGAGCACGGCCACGGGCACGGCCACGGGCACGGCCACGGCGACGACCACGACGACCACGACGGCTGACCCGCCCGGTGCGCCACGGCGGGGCCGGACGAGGCAGCGAGACGAGGAGCGGATGAGCACGGAGACGGTGACGACGGACGCGGACCGACGGGCCGCGCCGGCCGCGGATCCGCCGACGCTTCCGGCGCGGCACCCCCGGGAACCGGCGGACCCGGCCGACGACCTGGTCGTCCGGCTGCGGCTGCGCGGCGTCCTCGACCCGGAGGCGCTGAGCGCCGCCTGGCGGGACGTCCTGGACCGGCACACGGTCCTCCGCACGCTCGCGCCGGGACCGGCCGATCCCGGGCCGCGGGTGCTGGAGGCGGTGGCCCTCGCGCGGGTCCGCCGCCGGCCCGTCCGGCCCGCGGACGTCGAGGCGGCGGTGGCGGAGGCGCTCGCCCGGCCGGCCGCGCTCGGGACCGACGGGCCCGCCCGGGCCACGCTGCTGCGCGTCGGGCCGGAGGAGCACGTGCTGGTCCTCGCCGTGCACCGCGGTGCGATCGACGACCGCTCGGTCCGGCCGCTGCTCACCGACCTGGCGAGCGCCTACTCCGCCCGGCGGGCCGGCGGCGCCCCGGTCTTCCCCCCGACCTCGGGGTTCGCGGAGTGGCTCGCCCGGCGGGACGGCGCCGCGCAGCCCCGCCCGCGGCTCTTGGCGAACCGCGGTGGGCGCTGGATCACGGTCGACCGCGCCCTGCCCGGCGGGGCTGCGGAGGCCCTGGCGTCGTTGCGCGCCTCCCACGGCGTCTCCCCGCTGGCGGCCGTGCTCGCCGCGACCGTCGTGGCGGAGGACGGCGCCCCGCTCGACGCCGAGGACCCCCGCCGCGACGGCGGGTTCGAGGGCGCGGTGGGCCCGTTCGCCAGGGTCGCGCGGGTCGCCTGCCGGGCGGGCGGCACCGGTACCGAGGTCCTCGGCCGGGTCCTCGCGTCCCTGACCGGCCACCGCGCCGCGCACCCGGGGCCCGCCCGCACCCTCGTCCGCCACGAGCCCGGCGGCGAGCTCCCGGCGCTCGACGGCCTGGTCGTCGACCGGGAGCCCGCCCCGGCCGGTCCGGCCGGGTACGACCGCGTGGTCACGCTGGTCGAGGGCCCCGACGGCGTGGCGGTCCGGCTCGCCGTCGACGCCGCGTCGGGCGATGCCGCCGGCGCCGCGTCGCGCGTCCGGCGGCTGGCCGGCACGCTCGGGCAGCTGCTGCACGAGCCGGCCGCCGTGCTGACGTGAGCGCGCCCACCCGGCAGCGCGGCTGGCTCCGCACCCCGCGCCCCCGCCCCGACGCGGACCTGCGGCTGGTCTGCCTGCCGCACGCCGGGGGCGCGGCGAGCACCTTCCGCGGCTGGGCCGGGGCCGTCCCGGCCGGGGTGGAGCTGGTGACCGTGCAGTACCCCGGCCGCGAGGACCGGATCCGCGAGGAGCCGTGGACGGACGCCCTCGCCATGGCCACGGCCCTCGTGGCACTGCTCGCCGCGGACGCGCGTCCCCTCGTGCTGTTCGGGCACAGCCTCGGGGGCACGCTGGCCTACGAGGTCGCCCGGCGGCTGCCGCGGCCGCCGGAGCGGCTCGTCGTCTCCGCCCGGATCGCCCCGACGGTCCCGCCCGCGGCCGTCTTCCGCGGCGGGACCGACGAGGAGCTCGCCGCGGAGCTGTGTCGGCTGGGCGGCACGGACGCCGCCGTCCTCGCCCACCCGGAGCTGCGCGCCCTCGTCCTGCCGGCCTTCCGTGCCGACCTGAGGGCGGCCGACGGGTACGCCCACCCGCCCGGCCCGCCGCTGCGCTGCCCGGTCCACCTGCTGCTCGGCGCCGACGACCCCGCCGTCGCGAAGGCCGACGCACTGCGCTGGGCCGAGGTCGCGCCGGCCGGGTTCACCCACCGGGTCCTCGCGGGCGGGCATTTCTACCTGCACGAGCAGCGGGACGAGGTGCTCGCCGAGATCCTCCGGCCCTGATCACGGGCCCGTCGCCACCGGTTCCCGACCCACCCGGAGGGACGCTGCTCCTTGTGGGCTAGCGTGCCGTGAGTTCGACCGGAAGTTCGACCCGCCCGGGCGTGGCGCGTTGCCGTGCCCGGAAGTGGTTCCTAGTCTGCGCCCGAGGTAGACCCGGCACGGGAGACGGCAGGAATCGACACCCGAGGGATCGACACCGGATTTCGACACGAGGAGACCGGAGCCCGCATGGACACAGCACCCGACGGGGACGGTGCGGGGCCCGACTACGACCCGACCGTCGAGCCGGGCCTGGAGGACGCCCCCAGGCCGGGCGGGCGGCACCGCGTGGGCGCGCCGCAGCCGGCCCCGCTCACCGAACACGGGCCCGCCCGCGTGATCGCGGTGGCCAACCAGAAGGGCGGCGTCGGCAAGACGACGTCGACGATCAACCTGGGCGCCGCGCTCGCCGAGTACGGGCGCCGGGTGCTGCTGGTCGACTTCGACCCCCAGGGCGCGCTCTCGGTGGGGCTCGGCGTGCAGCCCCACCAGCTCGACGCGACCATCTACAACCTGCTGATGGACCGCGGCGTCGAGCCGGACGACGTCATCCTCAAGACCTCCGTCGCGGGCATGGACCTGCTGCCCAGCAACATCGACCTGTCGGCGGCCGAGGTCCAGCTGGTCACCGAGGTCGGCCGCGAGCAGGCACTCGGCCGGGCGCTCAAAGGCGTGCTGGACCGCTACGACGTCGTGCTCATCGACTGCCAGCCCAGCCTCGGCCTGCTCACGATCAATGCCCTGGCCTGCGCCGACAGCGTGCTCATCCCGCTGGCCTGCGAGTTCTTCAGCCTCCGCGGCGTCGCGCTGCTGATGGACACGATCGACAAGGTGAAGGACCGGCTCAACCCCGACCTCGACCTCATCGGCATCCTGGCCACGATGTTCGACTCGCGCACGGTGCACACCCGCGAGGTCCACCAGCGGGTGATCGAGGCCTTCGGCGACCTGGTGTTCGACGCGGTCATCAACCGCACCATCCGCTTCCCCGAGACCACGGTCGCGGGCGAGCCGATCACGACGTGGGCGCCCAGCTCCAGCGGCGCGGAGGCCTACCGCATGCTGGCCCGCGAGGTCATCGCCCGGTGACCCTGGCCGACGACCGACCCACCGCCGGGACCCCGGAGGTCAGGCCGCGCTTCACGGTGCGCCTGGTCAACTTCGAGGGCCCGTTCGACCTGCTGCTGCAGCTCATCGGCAAGCACGAGCTCGACGTCACCGAGATGGCCCTGCACAAGGTCACGGACGACTTCATCGCCCACCTCGCCGCGTTGGGGGACGACGCGGACCTCGACGAGACCACCGAGTTCCTCGTCGTCGCGGCCACGCTGCTGGACCTGAAGGCGGCCCGGCTGCTCCCGGCCGCCGAGGTCGAGGACGAGGAGGACCTCGCGCTGCTCGAGGCGCGGGACCTGCTCTTCGCCCGGCTGCTGCAGTACAAGGCGTACAAGCAGGTCGCGGGCCTGTTCGCCGAGCTGGAGAAGACCGCGCTGCGCCGGTTCCCGCGGTCGGTGGCGCTCGAGCCGCGGTTCGAGGGCCTGCTGCCCGAGGTCCTGCTCGGGATGGACGCCGGGGCCTTCGCCGAGCTCGCCGCGAGCGTGTTCCGGCCCAAGCCGCCGCCGGTCGTCGGCACCGACCACATCCACCAGCACGACGTCTCGGTCCCGGCGCACATGGCGATCCTGCGCGAACGGCTCGCCGAGCTGGGGGAGGCGACCTTCGCGGCCCTGACGGCGGACTGCACGTCCCCGATCGAGATCGTCGCCCGGTTCATGGCCGTCCTGGAGCTGTACCGGGAGCGGGCGATCGAGGTGGAGCAGCCTGAGCCGTTCGGGGAGCTGACCGTACGCTGGACCCCCGCCCAGTCCACCCCGAGTGAGCCGATCAGTGAGCCTGCCGAACCCGGAACCTGACCCGGACGCCGCCGCCGACACCGCCGACCACACCGCCGACGACACCGCCGACGACACCGCCGACGACACGGCGGGTGAGCTGGAGGTCGAGGGCCTCCCCGGCCTGGCCCGCGAGGACGAGCTGACCGCCGCGCTGGAGGCGTTGCTGCTGGTCGTGGACTCCCCGACGGACGAGCAGGCCCTCGCCGCCGCGCTCGACCAGCCCGTCGGCCGGGTGGAGCGGGCGGTGCGCCGGCTCGCCGAGAGCTACCGCGAGCAGGGCAGCGGCATCGACCTGCGCCGGGTGGGTGAGGGCTGGCGGTTCTACACCCGCGACCTCTACGCCCCGTACGTCGAGCGGTTCCTGCTCGACGGGCAGCGCGCCAAGCTCACCCGGGCCGCCCTGGAGACGCTGGCGGTGGTCGCGTACCGGCAACCCGTCACCCGTGCGCGGGTCGCGGCGGTGCGGGGTGTGAACTGCGACGGCGTGCTGCGTACGCTGCTCACGCGCGGTCTGGTGGAGGAGGCCGGTGTGGACGGGCCCACCCAGGGGACGCTGTTCCGCACCACCGAGCTCTTCCTGGAGCGGCTGGGGCTGTCCTCGCTGGAGGACCTGCCGCCGCTGGCCCCGCTGCTGCCGGACATCGACGCGATCGACGAGCTGTAAGAGAAGGACCCCGTGAGCAGGACCCCGAGAAGGACCCCCGCATGAGCCGCCCCACCCGCCCCGACTCCTCCGCGCAGGCCGAGGGGGTGCGGCTGCAGAAGGTGCTGGCCCAGGCCGGCGTGGCCTCGCGCCGCGCGGCCGAGGAGCTGATCGCCGCCGGCCGCGTCTCGGTCGACGGCGAGATCGTGCGCGAGATGGGCCGCCGCATCGACCCGGACACCGCCGTGGTGCACGTCGACGGCTCGCGCATCCAGCTCCGGGACGACCAGGTGTACCTGGCGCTGAACAAGCCCGCCGGGATGCTCTCCACGATGTCGGACGACCGGGGCCGGCCCTGCGTCGGCGACCTGGTCATGCAGCGGACCGAGCTGCTCAACCAGGCCGGGCGGCTGTTCCACGTCGGGCGGCTGGACCAGGACACCGAGGGCCTGCTCCTGCTGACCAACGACGGCGAGCTGGGCCACCGGCTCATGCACCCGTCGTTCGAGGTGGAGAAGACCTACGTCGCCGAGGTGATGGGCCAGGTCGCGCGGGACGTCGGCAAGCGGCTCCGCGAGGGCATCGAGCTCGAGGACGGCCCGGTGCGGGTGCACTCGTTCCGGCTGGTCGACTCCCTGCCCGGCCGGTCGATGGTCGAGCTGGTGATCCACGAGGGCCGCAAGCACGTCGTCCGCCGGCTGCTCGACGAGGTCGGGCACCCGGTGCAGCGGCTGGTCCGCACCGCGATCGGCGAGGTCCGCCTCGGCGACCAGCGGCCCGGCAAGCTCCGCCCCCTCAACCAGAACGAGGTGGGTTCGCTCTACAAGGCCGTCGGGCTGTAGGGGGCGGGCGGTGGCGGTCCGGGCGATCCGCGGCGCGATCCAGGTCGACGGCGACTCGCGCGAGGAGATCCTCGAGGGCTCGGCCGAGCTGGTCGGCGCCGTGCTCAAGCGCAACGAGCTGACCAGCGACGACGTGATCTCGATCCTGTTCACCGCGACGCCGGACCTCACGGCGGAGTTCCCGGCCTACGCGGCCCGGCTGCTCGGGCTCACGGACGTCCCGCTGATGTGCGCCACCGAGATCGCGGTGCCCGGGGCGATGCCGCGGGTGCTGCGGCTGCTCGCGCACGTCGAGACCGACCTCGCCCGCGCCGACCTGCGGCACGTGTACCTGCGCGGGGCCGCGGCCCTGCGCCGCGACCTGCCCTCCTGACCGCCCCCCGAGGGCGCCGTGCGCCTCGCCAGGCACAATGGTCGGTGGCCCGCGCCCGGTCGTCAGGTACCGGTGGAGGGTCTCCGAGCATCTGCACGAGGGGTGAGGCATGACCGGGCCGACAGCGTCCACGGCGTCGACCGGGTCGACGGGGCCGACGGATCCGAGCGGGGACGGCGTCCTGAACGACGTCGTCGCGATGGACGGGCCCTCGGGCACCGGCAAGTCGACCGTCTCGCGGCGGCTGGCCCGCACGCTGCACGCCGCCTACCTCGACACCGGCGCGATGTACCGGGCCGCCACGCTGGCCTGCCTGCGGGCCGGGCTCACCGCGGACAGCGACCCCGAGCGGATCGCCGCCGTCGCGGTCGGGGCGGAGCTGGAGTCGGTGACCGACCCGGCCGCGCCGCGGATCCTCCTGGCGGGCGAGGACGTCGAGGCCGAGATCCGGGACGAGCCGGTGACCAAGGCGGTGTCGGCGGTCTCCGCGGTGCCGGAGGTGCGGACCGCGCTCGTCGCCCGGCAGCGGGAGCACATCGACCGCGCCCTCGCCCGCGGACGCGGGATCGTGGTCGAGGGCCGCGACATCGGCAGCGTGGTCGCGCCCGAGGCGAAGCTGAAGGTCTACCTGACCGCGTCCGAGGAGGTCCGCGCCGCGCGCCGGGGCCGCCAGGACGCCAAGGCCGGGCGCGTGAGCGACCCCGCGAGCACCCTCGCCGACGTCCAGCGCCGGGACCGGCTGGACTCGACCCGCAAGACCTCGCCGCTGCACGCGGCGGCCGACGCGCTCGTCGTCGACACGGACGAGCTGTCCGTCGACGCCGTGCTGGTGGAGCTCCTGCGGCTGGTCCGGGAGCGTGGGCTCGTCACATGAGCACCACCCCGGTCGACGGCGCGGCCGACCTCCCCGCCGGCGCCGACCCGAGGCTGCACGACCTGGCGCGCTGGGTCGGGACGTGGTGCTTCCGCCCCGTGCTCCGGGTCCACGTCCACCACCGCGAGCGGATCCCGGCGACCGGCCCCGTGGTGCTCGTCGCGAATCACAGTTCGCTGGTCGACGGACCGCTGATCTTCGGACTACTCGGGCGTCGTTCGGTGTTCCTGGTCAAGCAGGAGATGTTCACCGGCATCCTGGGTAGGGGGCTGCGCGGGATCGGGCAGCTGGCCGTGCGGCGCGGCGAGCCCGACCGGGCGCCCCTCACCGCGGCGCTCGGCGTGCTGCGCGGGGGCGGGCTCGTGGGGGTGTTCCCCGAGGGCACGCGCGGCAGCGGCGACGTCGCGGCGGCCCAGCAGGGCGCGGCCTGGCTGGCCCGCACCTCCGGCGCGCAGGTCCTCCCGGTCGTCTGCCGGGGGACCCGCCGGCCGGAGGGGAGCGGGCGGCGGTGGCGCCCGCGGGTGGACGTGCTGGTGGGCGAGCCCCTGCCGGCCCCCACCGGGAGGGGCCGCGCGGAGCTCGCCGCGGCCACCGAGACCGTCCGCGGCGCCCTCGCCGCGCTGGTCGCGGACCTCGACGCGATACGAGCCACGAACATTCGGAGTAGTGCCTGATGGACGACACGATCACCGGCGGCGACCGCGCCGCCATGGCGGAGCTGGGCCTCGACCCGGACGACTTCGCGGCCGTCGACGACGGGTTCGGCGACGGCGGCGAGGGCGCCGCCGAGCAGGGCCCGACGCCGGTCCTCGCCGTCGTCGGGCGTCCCAACGTGGGCAAGTCCACGCTGGTCAACCGCTTCCTGGGCCGCCGCGAGGCGGTCGTGCAGGACATCCCGGGCGTCACCCGCGACCGGGTCTCCTACGACGCCCTGTGGAACGGGCGGCGGTTCACCGTCGTCGACACCGGCGGCTGGGAGCCCGACGCCGTCGGCCTGCAGAAGGAGGTCGCCGCGCAGGCCGAGCTGGCCATGCGCACGGCCGACGCGATCCTGCTCGTCGTCGACTCGCGGGTGGGCGCCACCGAGGTCGAGGAGGCCGCCGCCCGCGTGCTGCGCCGCTCCGACCGGCCGGTCCTGCTCGCCGCGACGAAGGTCGACGACGAGCGCGCCGTCGCGGACACCGCGGCGCTCTGGCGGCTGGGGCTCGGCGAGCCGTACCCGGTGTCGGGCCTTCACGGCCGCGGCTCCGGCGACCTGCTCGACGCGGTCCTCGAGGCCCTGCCCGAGACCCCGCGGGAGACCTTCGGGGCGACCTCCGGCGGGCCGCGTCGCGTCGCCCTGGTCGGGCGGCCCAACGTCGGCAAGTCCTCGCTGCTCAACCGGGTCTCCGGCGAGGTGCGCTCGGTCGTGCACGACGTCGCCGGCACCACCGTCGACCCGGTCGACTCGCTCGTGGAGCTCGACGGCGAGATCTTCCGGTTCGTCGACACCGCCGGCCTGCGCAAGCGGGTCAAGACGGCGTCGGGCATGGAGTACTACGCCTCGCTGCGCACCCAGGCCGCGATCGAGGCGGCCGAGGTCGCCCTCGTGCTGCTCGACGCGAGCGAGCCGATCTCCGAGCAGGACCAGCGCGTGCTGACCATGGTCGAGGAGGCCGGCCGGGCGCTGGTGATCGTGTTCAACAAGTGGGACCTCGTCGACGAGGACCGCCGGCTCGCGATGAAGCGCGAGCTCGAGCGCGACCTCGTCCGGGTCCGCTGGGCGGAACGCATCAACATCTCCGCGCTGACCGGCCGGGCGATGTCCAGGATCGCGCCCGCGATGCGGACCGCCCTGGCCTCGTGGGACCAGCGGATCCCCACCGGCCGGCTGAACAGCTGGCTGTCCGAGGTGATCGCCGCGACCCCGCCGCCGGTGCGCGGCGGCAAGCAGCCCAAGGTCCTCTTCGCCACCCAGGCCGGCACCCGGCCGCCGACGTTCGTGCTGTTCACCAGCGGTTTCCTCGAGGCGGGGTACCGCCGGTTCCTGGAGCGGCGGCTGCGCGAGGAGTTCGGGTTCGAGGGCTCGCCGATCCGACTGTCGGTCCGCGTGCGGGAGAAGCGGGAGCGCAAGGGCAAGCGGCGCTGACCGGCCCGGCAGGGTGAGTCCTCCCTCGGACGATCCCCGACCGACTACCCTCCCCGCATGACCGTTGACTCCCCCAGCGGTCCCTCCGGGCCCGTGCGCGTCGTCCTGGCGGACGACGAGTCGCTGCTCCGGGCGGGTCTGCGCACCGTGCTGGAGGCACGGGGGACCGTGGCAGTGGTGGGGGAGGCGGCCGACGGCGACGGGCTGATCGCCGCCGTCGACGAGCACCGGCCGGACGTCGTGCTGGCCGACGTGCAGATGCCCGGCCGCTCGGGGCTCGACGCGCTGCGGGTGCTCTGCGCGCGGCCCGACGCCGTGCCGGCGGCCGTGCTGACGACCTTCGACCTCGACGAGTACGTCACCGAGGCGCTGCGGATCGGGGTGCAGGGGTTCCTGCTCAAGGACGCCGAGCCCGAGGCGCTGATCCGTGCCGTGCTCGACCTCGCGGCCGGGGGCGCGGTGCTGGACCCGCGGATCACCGCCCGGCTGCTGCCGCGGCTCGTCCCTGAGCCGGCGCCGCGGCCGCCGCGCCCGGCCGACCTGACCCTGCGCGAGACGCAGGTGCTGCGGCTGCTGGCCGACGGCGAGTCCAACGCAACCATCGGGTGCCGGCTGGGGCTGGCCGAGGCGACGGTGAAGAAGTACGTGTCGGCGCTGCTGGTGAAGCTGGGCGCGGAGAACCGGGTGCAGGCTGCGCTGCTCGCGCAGAGCTGGGGGGCGTGAATGCCGCAGGGGGGCGGACGGCGGGTGGTGCGGGGGGTACTGCGGCGGGGTGGACCGGCCTTGCGGGTTGGGATCGAGGTCGTCGCGGTCGGCGTGCCGGCGGTGTTCGTGCTGCTCGCCGCGCCCGGCCCGTATGCCTGGTCGGTCACCGCGGGCCTGGTCGGCTGCGCACTGCTGCCGCTGCGGCACGTGCGGCCGTGGCTCGCCGTCGTCGGGTCGCTGTGGGCGATCTGCGGCGGGCTGGGCTGGCCCGCGCAGATCGTCGCGCTGTTCGCGCTCGGCCGCCGGACCCGGCTCGGCGCCACATTGCCCTGGCTGGTCGTGGTCGTCCTCGCCGCGGTGGTGCCGGTGCTGCAGCGCGAGGTCCTCAGCTGGCAGTCGGTGATCCTCACCGTGGTCTTCGCCGTGCTCTCCGCCGGTAGCCCGCTCGGGTTCGGCCTGCTCACGGCCACCCGGGAGCGGCTGACGGCGAGCCTGCGCGAGCTGGAGGACGCCCGCGAGGCCACCGTCGCCGCCCGGGAGAGCGCCGCCCGCGCCGAGGAACGGGCCCGGATCGGCCGCGAGGTGCACGACGCGGTCGGCCACCACGCCACGCTCATCGCGGTCGGGGCGGCCGCGTTGTCCGCCTCGACCGAGGAGCAGCGGACCCGCGAGGCCGCGGAGCTGCTGCGGACGCACGCCAAGGAGGCGCTGGCGGAGATGCGCAGCGCGCTCGGGCTCGTCGGGCCGGCCCCGGCCGGCGCGGCCGGGCTCGGCGGCCTCGTCGACCGGGCCCGCGAGACCGGGCTCGACGTGGAGCTCGTCGCCCTCGGCACCGCCCGGACCCTGCCGGTGGCGCCCGACCAGGTCGTCTACCGCGTGGTCCAGGAGGCGCTCACCAACGCCGCCCGGCACAGCCCCGGCTCCACCGTGCGGGTCGAGGTGGACTGGCGGGTCACGGACCGGATCCGCGTCGAGGTCGTCAACGGGCCCGCCGGGCGTCCGGCGCGGGGCACCTTCGGCACCGGCGGGGCAGGGCTCGCGGGGCTCGCCGAGCGGGTCGGCGCCGTCGGCGGGGAGCTCGCGAGCGGGCCCGATGCGGGCGGCTTCCGGGTGTGCGCGGTGCTGCCGCTCGCGCCCGAGACGCCGCCGGCGGGGGAGCGCCGGGTCGAGCTGCCGGACCGCTCGCCGACCGGCCGGGACACGGACACGGGGCCGATCCCCATCCTTTGAGCGGGCACACCCGATCACGCCTGGTCGAGCCCTGGTTACCGACGGGTACCTACGAAAGTCGCCTTCACGGGGCGACGGACGGCGGTGGTGCCGCCGGGCCGTCCGAACGAGACTGACGGGGACCGTCACGGTGGTGCCCCACCGTGTGGCCTCCGGCGGGTTCGTTCGCGGACGAGTTGGGGGGAGCGAGGTCCGGGCCGGTGCAGGGAGACGATCGGTGGTGCGGTAGGCTGATCGAGCCCTCACGGGGGCGGCCGGGACGTGGCGCAGCTTGGTAGCGCACTTGACTGGGGGTCAAGGGGTCGCAGGTTCAAATCCTGTCGTCCCGACGGTCGGCGGAGGCCGGTGTCCACTCGACGGGGACACCGGCCTTCGTCGTTCTCCGTGCAGGTTCGCGGTGGACGAGATCCGCGTGTCCGATCATGTGGTGATCATCTCCCTGCTCGTTCGTGAGCGACAAGACGTCCGGCTCGGGACCGGACCCCACCGGCCGATGACCCGGCGCCGTGGGTGTCGTCGGCACGGCGGCGATTGACCGCCGACGTGAGGGGAACGTCTCTGCCGAACGTGGAGCGCGATGGAGGCGGAGATGGCTCAGGACCAGTTCAGCCAGCAGGACCCGACCGAGCAGCACGCCGCGCCGGGCAGCGGCGACCGTACCGTCGAGTGGCCGGGGCGCACCGCCGACATGGACGTCCGGCCCGACCACGGCGAGGAGACCTACCGTGGGACCGGGCGCCTCGAGGGGAAGAAGGCGCTGATCACCGGCGGCGACTCCGGGATCGGCCGCGCCGTGGCGATCGCCTTCGCCCGCGAGGGCGCCGACGTGCTGATCACGTACCTGGAGGAGGAGAAGGACGACGCCGAGGAGACCGCGCGCTGGGTGCGCGAGGCGGGCCGGACGGCGATCACGGCGGCCGCCGACCTGCGCGAGGAGCAGACCTGCCGCGAGGTCGTGGCGCGTGCGGTCGACGAGCTCGGCGGGATCGACGTCCTGGTGAGCAACGCCGCCTACCAGATGTCGCAGGACGGCGGTATCGACGACATCACCACCGAGCAGTTCGACCGCGTGATGAAGACCAACGTCTACGCGTTGTTCTGGCTCGCCAAGGCCGCCGTCCCGCACATGCCCCCCGGGTCCTCGGTGATCGCCACGACGTCCGTGCAGGCCTTCCAGCCCTCCCCGCACCTGCTCGACTACGCCACCTCGAAGGCTGCGATCGTCAACTTCGTCAAGGGCCTGGGGCACAACCTCGTCGACCGCGGGATCAGGGCCAACGCCGTGGCCCCCGGACCGGTCTGGACCCCGCTGATCCCGGCCACCATGGACGAGAAGAAGCTGGACTCCTTCGGTGCGCAGGCGCCCATGGGCCGCGCCGCGCAACCCGCCGAGCTGGCCCCGTTCTACGTGTTCCTCGCCTCGCAGGAGTCCAGCTACATGACCTCGGAGGTCCTCGGCGTCACCGGGGGGTCGCCCATCACCTGACGACCCCGGCCCCCGGCGGTCGACGGTCTGCTCGACAGGAACCGCCCGCCGTCGACCCGACGGGTGGACACTGCCCTGATGTCCCACGGCGTCGACGGCGTCGCCCTGCGCCTGCTCGGTGACCTCGAGGTCACCGGGTCCGGCGGCCCCGTGACGCCGCGGGCCGGGCAGGAGCGGCTGCTGCTGGCCGTGCTGGCGGTGGACCGGGGCAGCCCGGTCGGCCGCGACCGGCTCGTGGAGGTGCTGTGGCCGGACCGGGTGCCGGCGGGCGCGGTGAACGCGGTCCAGAACTACGTGCTGCGGCTGCGGAGGACGTTGGAGCCGACGGCGCTGCGGATCGTGCGGGCTGCGGGCGGGTACCGGCTGGAGGTGCCCGCCCCGCGGGTGGACGCCGAGGTGGCGGAGCGGCTCGTTCAGGAGGGGCGGGCCGCCATGGCCTGTGGGGAGCCTGCCCGCGGGGAGGCGGCGTTGCGCACGGCCGTCGGGCTCTGGCGCGGCCCGGTCCTGGGCGAGTACGCCCATCTGCCCTTCGCCGAGACGGAGTGCCGCCGGCTCGAGGAGCTGTACGAGTCGGCCTGCGAGGACCGCGCCGACGCCGAGCTCGCGCTCGGGCACCACCGCGCGGTGGCCGGTGAGCTGCAGGTGATGGTCGAACGGGCTCCGCTGCGGGAACGTCGGTGGGCGCAGCTGATGCTCGCGCTCTACCGCGACGGACGTCAGGCCGAGGCGCTGTGCGCCTACCGGACCGTGCGCGCGAGGCTTGCCGAGGAGCTCGGCATCCCACCCGGCCCGGAGCTGGCCGCCCTGCACGAGCAGATCCTCCGCCAGGACCCGGCCCTCCGGCCGCCGCGCACCGTTGTGCCGGGTTCCGGCCGGGTCGGCGGCCTCGTGGGCCGGGCCGCCGAGCTCGACGTGCTCGCCGACCGGTTCGAGGCGGCTCGCGGTGGGCACGGTTCCGTCACCGCGGTGGCGGGGGAGCCGGGGATCGGGAAGACGGCCCTGCTGCGCGCGTTCGCCGAGGCGGCGGCGGCCCGGGGCGCAGCGGTGCTGCGCGGGCGCAGCCTCGAGGGGGAGTGGCAGCCCGCCTACCGTGCGGTCGCCGAGGCCGTCGACGCCCACCTCGCGGCCCTGTCGCCCGCCGAGCTGGCCCGGGCCGCCGGGCCGTTCGCGGACGTGCTGGTCCGGCTGGTGCCGGGGCTGGCCCGGCGAGGCCTGACCGCGGACCACCGGGCGGACCCGTCCCCGGACGAGGAGCGGATCCGGATCCTCGACGGCGTCGCCCGCTTCCTGGTCACGCTGTCGGCCGACCGTCCCGTCGCCCTCGTCCTCGACGACCTCCACTGGGCGGACGCCAGCACGCTGGCACTGCTGCGGCACCTCGCCCGCGACGTCGGCGAACGGCGGATGGTGATCGTCGGTGCGTACCGCAGCGACGAGGCCGGCCCCCTCCTCGGTGACATGCTGGCCGCCCTGCGGTCGGAGGCCGACCCGACCGTTCTCCGGCTGGCGGGTCTGGACCGGTTCGCGCTGCGGGACCTGCTCGGCGCGGTCTCCGGGGTCGGTGCGTCGGATGCGCTGGTCGGCGCGATCGCACGGCGGACGGGAGGCAATCCGTTCTTCGCCCGGGAGCTGCTCCGGCAGCTGCGCGAGGACGGGGCGGTCCGGCCCGGTCCGGACGGGCTCCTCGCGGGGAACGTCGCGCCGGACGCGGTGCCGGAGGGGGTCCGGCAGGTCCTCGCCCGGCGCCGGAGGCGCCTGCCGGAGGCGGCCGACCTCCTGCTCGACCACGCCGCCACCTTCGACGGTCCCTTCCCGTTCGCCACGGTCGCCCGGGTGGCCGGGCTGTCCGAGGACGACGCCCTCGACGCGCTCGACGTGGTCCTCGCGGCCGGTCTCGTCGAGCCCGATCCGGCACCCGACCGGTACCGGTTCGGGCACGCGCTGATCCGGCAGGCCGTTCTCGCCGACCTCAACCCGTCGCGGCGCCTCCGGCTGCACCGCAGACTCGCCGAGGGCCTCGACGCCGACCGGGCGTCGGGCTCGTCCGGGATCGGCGCGGGGGAGGTCGCGGCGCAGTACCACGCCGGCGCCGCGCTCCCGGGTGGCGGAGCAGGCGTCGGCCGGGCGATCGAGGCGGCCGACGAGGCGGAGGCGGCCGCGGCCCACCAGGAGGCGGCCCGCTTCCTCGCGATGGCGGCCGACCTCGCGGGCCCGGACGACGACCGGTGGACCGCGGTCGTCGCGCGGCTGGGCCTCGCCCAGGTGTGGGCCGGGAACGTCGACGCGGCCGTCGAGGCCGCGGGTGAGGCGGCCGAGCGGCTCGCGGCGGGCGACCCGGCCGCGGCCGCCGCCTACCTCGCCACGGTGGCCTCGGCGCTGGCCAGCGCGGACAGCGACGAGCATGCGTGGGGCCTCGCCGCCCGGGGACTGCGGCTGGCGGGCGGTCGGCGCGACGCCGTCTGGGCCACGCTGACGGTGCACGAGCTGGACCGCCGGGAGGCCGCCGACCCGACGTTCCCCGGGATCACGCTCGACCACCCCGACCGCCGTGAGGCGCTGCGGATCCTGCTCGCCGAGGGGTCGCTCGCCGATCGCCCCGACCTCGCACGGCTCGCGGTGGCGGCGACCTACGGTCGGCGCGACCGCATCCCGGACACGCTCGCCGCGGACCCGACCGTCCGGCTCCTCGTCCTCGGCGACCTGCACGGCGCGGTCCCGTTGATCGAGGACGCCGTCGCCGCCGCCCACGACCGGGGCCGCCTCGCCCTGGAGGGCTATCACCGGACGCTGCTGGCCCGGGCCCACGCCGCGCTCGGCCGGATCGAGGACGCGCGCTCGGGCCTGGCCGAGGCGCGCGCACTCGCCGCACGGTCCGGCTACCCCGGATGGGGCTGGCAGCGGATCCACGACATCGGGACGCTCGACGCGATCGCCCACGCCACGGACGTCGGCTGGACGGACGTGCTCGCGCAGCTCGACCAGGCCTACGCCACGGCGAACGGGCCGGGCCGGCGGTTGGAGGCGTCGGCGAGCGCCTGCGGGGCCAAGGCGGCCGCGCGGCTGGGCCGCACGGACGAGGCACTGCGCCGCTGCGCACGGGTGCTCCCCGGCCTGCGGCGCGCCCCGGCCTGGGCCATGAACCACCTCCGGACGCTGAGCGACGCCGTCGAGACGCTGTGGCTCGTCGCCGGGCCCGGCCCGCACCACCATCCCGACGTCCCGGTGCTCGACCGGATCGCCCGCGACACGGCCCTGCCCGCCGACTTCCGGTTCCCGATGATGGACATCCACCTCACCCTGGCCCGGCTGGCCGCACTCGACGGCCGCCCCGCCGAGGCGACCCGTCTCCTCGACCGGGCCCGGACCGCACTCGACGAGCGGGGCGCCCGGCCGCTGCGCGCGATCGTCGATCACGACGCAGCCCTCGTCGCCTCCTACGACGGCCGTCCCGACGAGGCCGCCGGCCTGAGAGCGTCCGCGGTGGCCGTGTTCGAGCAGCTCGGCATGACCGGCTGGGTCCGCCGTGCCGAGCGATCTCGCGTGAGTGCGCGGTGACCGCGGCGAGACCGGTCCGGAGCAGCATGACGCCTCCGACGAACACGGAGGTGCGGGATGCCCGCGATCAGCAGTGCCGAGGCCCCTGCGGTCATCGACGGCGGTGGGGTCGAGCTCAAGGGCCACGAGATCGGCGGCGAGATGACGGTCGGGTTCGTCCGGCTGCCGGGTGGCACCGACCTCGGTCCGGCTCTCGCGGGCCTGCCCGGTGACCTGTGCCCGTGCCCGCACTGGGGCTACGTCCTCTCCGGACGGATCGAGGTGCGCTCCGAGGAGGGCGCCGAGCTGGTCACGGCCGGCCAGGCCTTCTACTGGTCACCGGGCCACGCGCCGATCGCGCTGGAGGACACCGAGTACGTCGACTTCTCACCGACCCGGGAGCTCGCCCCGGTCGTCGCCCACCTCACCCGTTCCCCCGGCTGACCCGGCCCGGGACGGGAGCCCGACGGTGGGGAGGGCCGACGTGATCACGATGCTCGGCGTGCCGGTCACACTCACGAGCAGCGCCTCCGACGGGCGGCTCGCCGTTCACGACCAGTCCCGGCTGCGCGGCGCCGCCCGCCATGCGCGACTCGTACTCCCCGGGACGATCGGCGAGGTCATCGCCCGGGAGCTCACCGCCTACGCGGACTTCGGACGGCGTTTCCAGAACGACCCCCTGATCGATCGACTCGCCCAGGAGGTCCTGGCCATCCGTCCGCCCGGATCCCGCTCCGCCTGAGCCGTTCCTTGTCGCCGATTCCCGTTCCCGGGACACTCGCCCACGCTCCTGGGGAGGGGGCGAGCATGGACGAGGCGGCAGGGGAGGCGCTGTCGATCCGGCTCCTGGGCGGCTTCGCGGTCGGCGTCGGCGCTCGGTGGGTCGGCGACGGCGCGTGGCGGCTGCGCAAGGCCCGCACCCTGGTGAAGCTGCTCGCCCTCGAGCCGGAGCGGCGCGTCCACCAGGACCGGTTGTGCGAGCTGTGGTGGCCGGGCAACGACGGGACCGCCACCCGCAACAACCTGCACCAGGTGCTGCACGCCGCCCGGCGGGCGCTCGGCACGGTCGGGGTCGGCGGCGGGATCGTCCTGCGTCGCGAGCTGGTCGCGCTGGCGCCGGGACGGCCGGTCGTCGTCGATCTGGAGGAGTTCCGGCGCCGGGCCCGCACGGCCCGCGGGTCGACGGATCCCGAGGAGATCGAGCGTGTCCTCGCGGCCGGTGCCGGTGAGCTGCTGCCCGAGGACCGCTACGAGGCCTGGGCGCAGCCGCACCGGGACGCCCTGCTGGCCGTCCGGACCGAGCTCGCGCTGGCTGCCGCGGAGTGTGTCGACCACGGTCGTGCGGTCGAGATCCTCGTGCCGGTCCAGCGGGAGGACGGGCTCCACGAGCCGGTCGCGCGGGCGCTGATGCGGGCGCTGGCCGCCGGCGGCCGGCACGCCGAGGCGCTGGCGGTGTTCGAGCGGCTGCGCGACGGGATCGAGCGGGAGTTCGGCGGCGTGCCCGACCCGCGGACCCGCCGGCTCTACCGCGACCTGCTGGCGGGATCGACCGTCGACGTCGAGCCCGTTCCCGCGGACCCGCACAACCTCCCGCTCGAGGTCACCGAGCTGATCGGTCGCGGGGCGGAGCTCGAGGAGACGGCCGTGCTCCTGGACCGGACCCGGATGCTGACGATCACGGGGCCCGGCGGCGCGGGGAAGACCCGGTTGGCGATCGAGATCGCCCGACGGCGGCGGGACCGCCACCCCGACGGCGTCCGGCTGGTCGAGCTCGCGGCTCTCTCCAGGCCGGCGCTGGTGGCTCAGCACGTCGCTGCCGGACTGGGCCTGACGCTGCCGGAGCGCGGCGAGCCGCTGCCCGCGCTGGTCCGCCAGCTCGGCGGCCGGCGAATGCTGCTCGTCCTCGACAACTGCGAGCACCTGGTCGACCCGTGCGCGCATCTGGCCGGTGAGCTGCTGCGCCGCTGCCCGGGGCTGATGATCCTGGCCACCAGCCGGGAGCCGTTGCGCGCCGAGGGCGAGGTCGCCTGGCGCATCCCGCCCCTGGCCCTGCCCGGGCCGGACTCGACGGCCCGCGGGGTGGGGCACGTGGCCGCCGCGCGGCTGTTCGTGCAGCGCGCGAAGGCCGTCGCGCCGCGCTTCACGCTCACGGACGACAACGCCGGGGCGATCGCCCGGATCTGCGTGGACCTCGACGGCCTGCCCCTCGCTCTCGAGCTCGCCGCCGCCCGCCTGCCCGCCCTCGACCCGGGGCAGATCGCCGCCCGGCTCGACGACGCGCTGGGCGTACTGGGGCCCGGGCACCGGACCGCGCCCGACCGGCAGCGGACCCTGCGCGCGACCGTCGACTGGAGCTATCGGTTGCTCGACGACGCCGAGCGCACGGTGTTCCGGCACCTCGGCGTCTTCTCCGGGAGCGTCGGTCTCGAGGCGGTGGAGGCGGTGTGCGGCCGGGACGTCGAGGGTCCCGGCACGAGGCGCACGCCGACCCTCCAGGCCCTCGCCGGGCTGGTCGACAAGTCCCTCGTGCTGGCCGGGACGCGGGCCGGCGCCACCCGTTACCGGCTCCTCGCCACCCTCCGGCAGTACGCCGCCGAGGCGGCGGTGGAGGCGGGCGAGGCGCGGTCGGCCCGACGACGTCACCTCGGGTGGTACGGCACCGTCGCGGCCCGGTGCGACACCACGACCGGTGCCGGCACCGCGGTGCTCGACGCCGAGTCGGACGAGCTGCGGTCCGCGCTGGAGTTCGCCCTCGTCGACGATCCCGGGGCCGCGCTCGACCTGGCGGTGCGCCTCTGGCCGTACTGGCTCGCCCGCGGCCGGTTCCGCGAGGGCGCCCGCTGGCTGGAGGACGCGCTGGCGGCGGCGCCCGAGGGCGGTGCCGCGCGGGGCGCCGCGGTGTTCGCCCTCGCCGTGCTCGACGTCCGGTGCGGGCGCGGGGAACGGCTGGCCGAGCTCGGTGCGCGGCACGTGGCGGTGCAGCGGGAGCTCCGCGAGCCGGAACCCGCGCAGGCGCTCCAGCTGAGCGCGGTGCTCGCCTTCATGGACGGGGCCTGGGCGACGGCGTGTGCGCTCGCCGAGGAGTGCCTCGGCGCGGCCGGGCGCTCGGACGGCGCCGCCGCCGCGGCCGTCCACCTGCTCGGTCTCGTCGCGCTGTCGCAGGGGAAGTGGTGCATCGCGCGGGAGCAGCTGCTCCGGGCGCTGGACATGCTCCGGGCACTGCCCCGGCCCGGGCGACCGTTCTTCGCGCCGGTCCTGCTCGGGGTGGCGGTCGACCGCGACGGACCCCGCACGGTGTTCGAGGAGACGATGCTCCAGGGTCGGCTGGTCGCGGCGGACCGGGCCGCGGGCTACGTCCGCTGCAACCTCGCCTGGCTCGCCCGTGCGGAGGGCGAGCTCGACGAGGCGGCGGCGTGCGTCGACGCGGCGCTGCAGGGCTTCACCGCACGGAAGGACCTGGTCGGCCGCGCGGTCGCCCTGAACCACCAGGGCTGTCTCCTCGGGGTGCGCGGCGAGTTCGGGCCAGGGCGGGCGGCGCTGCGCGAGGCGCTCCGCCTCCGCGAGGGGCTCGGCGACCGCCGCGCCGTCGGCCTGACGACGGGGAACCTCGGCCTGCTCGCCGCGGCCGCGGGCGACGTCGCCCACGGGCGTGACCTGGTCCGGCTGGCGGCGACCGGGTTCCGCGAGACACGCGACGGGCCCGGCACCATCGGCATGCTCGCCGCCCTGGCCGACATCGCCATGGACGGCGGCGACCACGCCGAGGCGGGGCGGCTCCTCGAGCACGCGGTGGCCCGCGCGACGGGCGGCCCGGGGGACCACCGGTGGGCCGGCTGGTTGTCGCTCCAGCTCGCGGAGGCCCGCCGGCGCGTCGGCCGCACGGCCGCGGCGGAGGAGGCCCGGCGCTCGGCCGAGGCGCTGTTCGCCACCCTCGGCGCGGTCGACGGGCTGGCCGCCTGCGCCGGCCGATCGTCCTGATTCCTGTCCGACGTCGCTGTTCAGCCGGTGCAAAGTCCGCGCCCCTACCGTCGCGCTCCACCCGCGCCGGGGCACGAGACCGATCGACCGGGGACCCGGCGCCGAGTCCGAGGAGCACACCATGACGGTGACGAGGAGCAGCGACCGCGCCGGCCTCGCGACGGCGCTCGCGGAGCTGGCCGACCGGATGGACGGCACGGTGGTCGGGCCGCCGGATCCGGAGTTCGACAGCGTGCGGCGAGTGTGGAACGGCTGCGTCGACCGGTACCCGGCCGCGGTCGTCCGTTGCCGGTCGGTGCCCGACGTCGTCGCGGCGGTCGGCCTGGCGCGGGAGCACGACCTGCCGCTCTCCGTGCGCGGTGGCGGGCACGGCCTGCCCGGGTTCGCGACCAACGACGGCGGGATCGTCGTCGACCTGTCCCGGATGCGGGAGATCCGGGTGGACCCGGCCGCGCGGCGCGCCCACGTCGGCGGCGGGGCGTTGTGGGGCGACGTCGACGCGGCGACGGCCGCCCACGGGCTCGCGACCCCGGGCGGCCTGGTCTCGACGACGGGCGTCGCCGGGCTGACCCTCGGCGGCGGGATCGGCTGGTTGTCCCGCCGGTACGGGCTGGCCTGCGACAACCTGGTCGCCGCCGAGGTCGTGACCGCCGACGGACAGGTCGTGCGCGCGGACGACGAGCACGACCCCGAGCTGATGTGGGGCCTGCGGGGCGGCGGGGGCAACTTCGGAGTGGTCACCGGGCTCACGTTCGCGCTGCACCCCGTCGCCGAGGTCACGGCCGGCCTGGCGCTGTTCCCGCTGGACCGGGCGGCCGAGGTGGTGGCCTTCTACCGCGAGTACGTCACCGGGGTCCCGGACGACTTCCGGACGCTGCTGAGCTTCCTCACCGCGCCGCCCGCGGCGTTCGTCCCGCCGGACCTGCGGGATCGGCCCGTCGTCGCCGTCGTGGGGTGTCACTGCGGCGCGGCGGGGGAAGCCCAGGACCTGCTCGCGCCGCTGCGGGCCCTCGGCCCGGCCGCGGACCCGTTCGGGCCGATGCCGTACCCGGTCTGGCAGACGGCGTTCGACGCGAAGGTCCCGGCCGGGCGCCGATACCACTTCGCCGGCGGGTACACCTCCGGCTGCCCCGACGACCTGGTCGGGGCCGTCGTCGAGGCCGTCCGGGCCCGCCCGTCGACCGCGAGCGAGTTCCACCTGCACCAGATGGGCGGCGCGGTCGCGCGGGTCGGGGCGGAGGCGACGGCCTACCCGGGGCGGGACGCCGCGTTCACGTTCAACGTCATCGGCATCTGGGACGACCCCGCGGACGACGGGGCGAACCAGGCGTGGGCCAGGGACCTCGCCCGCGCGACGGCGCGCCACGGCGAGGGAGGTGGGTACGTCAACTTCCTCACCGAGAACCAGGAAGCCCTGCGGGACACCTACGGCGCACGGCGCTACGCGCGGTTGGTGGAGCTGAAGCGGCGCTACGACCCCACCAACCTGTTCCGCCTCAACCAGAACATCGCGCCGTGACACGTGGTCGCGGCGGCCGCGGAGGGGTCGGCCGCCGCGCCCGGGGCTACCGGACTGATCTCCCGATCTCGCCCGCGACGACCGGATCGGCGAGGTACTCGGCGATGTCGTGCGCCCGGTCCTTCGGATTGCCCGTCCGCACGTCACGGACCTGATCCCAGTCGTCGCCCAACGGGCAGCCGATGGCCACGGCATCGGCTGCCGCCCAGGCGTTGAGCCACGACCCGACGCGCGCAGGGCGCACGGGACCACCGGCGAGGAGCCGCTTCTGCACGGCGTCCAGTCCAAGCGGACTGCCGGCGGTCACCAGGACCGGGACGTCGAGGCGATCGGGAAGCTGTGTCAGGAGATCGATCGCGACGACGCTGCCGAGGCTGTGGCTGACCAGGACGAGCTCGCCGTCGTCCGGCAGGCAGGCCCGAACCGCGTCGAGCACTGCGGTTCGCACGGAGTCGCGATCGAGGTAGGCCGCGACGTCGCGGAGGACGGCCGCGATCACGAGATCGTCGAGACCGCTCCGGTCCGCCAGCCACGAGAGCGGGCCCTGCAACGCTTCGACGAGGCCGCCGAGAAGCCCGCCCTCCTGCGCGGTCCGGCGCTCCTCGAGCGGCATGCCGGCGCGCGCGGCCGCCTGGTCGATGAGCTCGGCGTAGACCACCCGGGTGGACGATTCGGTGGGGGCGAAGGTCTCGGCGGCCGTCGGGGCGCCCGCCCGCTCGGGCACGTCGAGGGCGGAGATCAGTGCGTCCCCGTAGAACGGGAACCAGACGTCGGCGGCGTCGAGGGGGGCCAGTCCACCGGCCGCGAGCCCGCGCGCGAGTCCCCCGGCCCACGTCGCCCGCAACCGGACGGGGTCCTGGCCTTCCTGACCCCGGCCGTGGAGGAAGACGACGGCGCGGCGCCCGCGGGGTCGGCCGATGAGGCCGGGCGTCCGGCGTTCCGTGGGCGGGGTGCTTCCCACCGGCCGCCGCGCGCGGGGACGCTGCGAAGGGACGGCGGCGGGGGCCAGGTCGACCTCGCCCGGCACGGCGCCGCTGGGCACGGCCTGGGGCCCCAGCTCGGTCAGCACCCCGCGTTGTGCGGGGGGCAGTTCGGTGTCGGCGAGATGCGTGAGCAGCACGCTGACCCGGACACCCTCGTTGGCGATCCAGCTCTGCCCGTCCGGACCGGGCACGCCGGCATGGTGCAGGGCCACGACCTCCCACTGGTCGTTGAAGACCGGGGAACCGGAGTTCCCGGGCTCGGTGTCGGTGCGGTAGTGCAGATAGTCGGGCAGCTGGTTGAGCAGGGCGTTGTCGCGGACCGCGACCTCCTTGGCCCGGCCGTTCGGATGCCCGACGACGTTGACCGGCTCACCGATGACGATCTTCCCCTGGTTGGCGATCAGTCGGTGCCAGCCGTGCACCGAGCCGGGCCTCCGGCCTCCGTCGCCCTGTGCGACCGCCACGAGGGAGAAGTCGAGATCGACGTGTGTGACGAAGAGCGTGGCCGGGTCCAGGTCGTACCGGTCGGCCCGCTTCGTCACGCCGTCGACGTCGAGCTCGAGATCGAACTCGACGAACGACGAGGTGGCGGTGTCGGGATCCGGGAGGACGTGGTTGTTGGTCAGGAGGAGCCGCTCGCCCACGAGGAAGCCCGTGCCGAAGCCGGCGAGTCGCCCGGACTCCAGGATGGAGATCCGCCCGACGGCTCGCGCCGCACGCTCCCCGCGGGCGAGGAAGTTGACGCTCTGCAGTTCGCTCGCGGCCCCGAGGATCCGTTCGAACAACACGGTCGGCCGTAGTGCGTGCCCGTCGGAGAGGGCGTGCGAGAGTGCGCTCGCGCCGACCTCGCCGTTGGCCAGTAACCGGGAGGCGCGGGCGCGGAGCTGATCCTCGTCGTCGACGACGACCGGAGTCCCCGCTGCCTCCTGGCGGCGCCGGATCTCCTCCCGTTCGGCGGCTGTTCGCCGGTATCGCTCCGCCACGCGCTCCTGCTGCTGCCGCACATCCATCGGTGCCTCCCCGAACGGACAGGAGCCGGTGAGGTCACACCGGCCTGACGATCTCGGTGGCGCTCGACGCAGAAGCGGGGCGGCCACTCCTACAGAACGACGTTGCCGAAGTCCTCGTGGATACGTACGCGCTCCGGAGCGGCTTCCCAGCCACCGGAGTCGAGGGGCAGCTCGTGCGGCTGCAGATGGGTGAAGTTCAACTCGGTCCTGTCGATGAGGTCGCTGAGGCGGACCCGATAGACACCCGCGTCGAACGCCGCCTCCCGGCCGAGCATGTCCTCGATGAGACGGGTCTGGTCGAGCAGGTAACCCGCAGCGGCGGGCCCGTTCCCGCCCTTCACGTAGACGAGGATCTTCCAGAACGCGAGGGGTAGTCGGACACCCTTGTAGAGGGGGTCCTCAACACCGAACACCGGTCCGGTGAACACGGTGACCTTCCGCTCCGCTGCATCGGCGTGCTCGAGGATGTAGTTCTCGAGACCCTGCCACAGCTCGTCGGACTGGTTGAACCGCTCGTGCTGAGGGGAGCAGTTGGTGAAGTGGAAGGTGTCGTCGTTGCCGCGGCGCGCCTGCGGACCCCACACGGGGTCGAGCCTGCGGACGAGGTGGCCGCGATCCAGCGCGTTCCGCGCGTACAATCCTTCCCCGATCTGCTCGGACTCGGCTATCCGGGGATCGAAGTACCATTTGTCACGGCCGCGCTCGAGCTTCTCGGACTGTGCACCGTCGATGTTGACCGCGGTGTAGTAGGCGAGCTGCCTGCGTCGATTTATGACGAGGCTGAAATGTGTGTACGGCAGGACCGTCGGGTCCGTCCCGGCAGTGGCGAGGACGTTCTCGGCAGCGTTCTGCCGCTGCTCGGAACTCAGCGTCGGCAGCGGCACGGACGTCCCGAGGAAGTCCGCCGCATAACCGGTGTAGCCCGCGTAGTAGTCCAAGGGACGTGCCGCTTCCAGGCCGGCCGGCGCGATCTCCGGAGTGACGCGAATGCCGTCGACGACACCGGCGGTCCCCGACGGATCGGGCGGACCGAACCGTACCGAGACCTGCAGGGGGATCGAGAGCGTGACCTCGTGGGTCGTCATCGGGAAGACCCTGCTCCGGTAGGGGCATCAGTGTGCTGACCGCACCCATATCTGTTCATGCCAATAGACAGCATGCTGCACCGTCGTTCTCCTCGTGCGGGACCCGCCTCGTCATTGACGATCCGTGACGCGGACTTCTCGATTCATTGTGTCCGGCTCTCGAGGTGTCGCCTGTACGCACGTCTACGTATTGACGTCGTGGCGCACCTGAGGGCGATTCTTGGGTCGACGTCGTGTTCTCTCGGAAGGGCTGGATCAATGGGTGAGCGCGCTGGTCGGCCGGGCGGGTCGACAAAACCCGACACTGTCGAGATCAAGCCTCGGTGAGCTCGCGAAGGTCGAGGGTGGCTGGTCGGGGGACCGGCGCCTGGTGTCCGCTTCCCTCGACGGAATGCTCGACGACGAGACGCTCGACGAGCTCAAGGATCCGGACCCGTTCGTCGAGCGTCTCCTGTCCGACGAGCAGCGGGCGTTGGCGGGCGAACTGCTGCTTCCACTCCACGCGGTCGAGCTGCTGGGCCCGATCAAGGCACGCAAGTGGGATCCCGACGACGACGGTGACGTCGCGGCCGAGCTCTGGGAGGTCGACGAGGACGTGCGCTTCCTCGAGGTGTCGATCCGGGTGGCCGACGACCCCGAGGGCGCGCTGAAGGACCTGGAGCAGCGCGTCCGGAAGGGGGGCTTGCAGATCGACCCCATGCAGAACACCAAGACCACCACGGTGCTCCGCCATCTCGCAGAGCGAGACGGCCGCTGAACGACTCGGCGAAGACCCTGCGCCAGTGGTTCAGCTCGACTTACTTCTATGGGTCGAGCCTGTGTTGCCGTGATCGGGTTTCCCGCTCTGACCGGTGTCTCCACCACCACTCGGATGCGTCGGGTCGTCTCCGTCTCCAGTCTTGTCCTTCGTCTTCATCCCGTCTCCGTTGCATCCCGTCGGCATACCGTTGTTATCCATGCCGCCGCTGCACCCTGACCCGCTACTGGTCGTGCGCACGTTGTCGACGAAGCGCGTCACATGGAATCCGTTGGCGGAGAGGCTGGCACACAGGTAATTGTCGCGGTTCGCGTCGGTGGCCCTGACGTTGTCGGGCGTGGCCGGTGGCTCGATCATGCGCAACATCTCGGGAATGCTCATCATCTTCCAGCCCGCCGAGCAACTCCCTTGCATCGCAGCGGGTGTGACCGCTGCCGCGAGCTTCACGTCTTGTTGCGCCAGGGGGCTCGCCACGAGGCCGGCGGTGGCCCAGGCGGAGGCGCCGATCAGGGCAACGGTCAGCGGGCCGAGAACCCTCCGAGTGGCCACCGCGCGCGAACGCCCCGTCCTCGATCCGTGGGAATGATGGAGGAACTCGCCCTGTGCACTCATCGCCGCCTCCTTTCATGGCTCAGTGCACAAGGCTAGACCTCGGCCCGATCAATGACCGTACGTACATGTGCTTAGGCCGATCGGAAGCGCTCGTCGAGGCAGTCGGCTCGTTGATTGTGCCGCGTATTTCGAGATCCGTCACGAACCGGGATCGGCGAGGTTTTCCGCGTTGAGGAAGAGCGTGGGCATCATCGCGCGGATCGCTCCCACGACCACGCTGTCGCCGGACGAGAGGCTCGCCACCGCACCCATCGCCATGCCCCGCACCCTCGCTCCGTCCGCGACGGCGTTGAACATCTCGGCCACGTCGAGCCAGGTCACGCCGGGGCGCAGTCGCAGGTCGTACCGGGCCGCCAGCTGCTCGTAGGTCGACGCCCACGCGGCGATCCACTGCTCGTACCGGGCCTTCAGATAGCGCTGTACCCGTGGATGGTTGGGCAACGCGACCCAGACGATGGTCTGCAGACTCCACAGCGGATCCCGCATCGTCGCGCTCATCACCGCGTCCGCGAGATAGCGTGCGAGCTGGGGGAACGGCAGGCCGGCGGGCAGATTCAGCGCCGCCTCCCGCAACTCGTTCATCGTCCTCTCCGTGAGCGACGGCCGCATGAGGTAGGCGATCAGGTCCTCGGTGTAGCGGCTCTTGTAGCGCCACCGGTCCCGGAACATCCCGACCGTGAGCATCGTGGGGCGGTCCTCGCCCGCGGCGATCCGGTCCGCGCGCTCGATCAGCCGCGCCTGGGAGAGCCCGGCGAAGAGCCGGGTGCCGGCGTCGTGCTCGTCGAGCATGTCGGGGCCGCGGTGGTCCAGGAGGTCGTCCCGCAGCAGGTGCAGGCCGATCTCGAGGAACGCCCTGGTCTCCGGACTGTTCGCGATCTTGGTCCGGGTCGTCGGGCGGGCGTCCGCCGCGACGTTGGACAGGATGGTCGACAGGTCCTCGTCCCGCTGCATCGTCTCCTCGCCCGAACCTCCGGACCGCCACCTCCAGCGTAGGACCTCCAGGTCTGGAGGTACCAGGCTCGACCGCACGGTCTCGTGGCTCCGCGTACGCACGAGCGGTCTCGCCCCCGCTCCCGAAAGGGCTTGGACGTGCTCCTGCCGGGGCTCCGAAAGTGGTGCTGACCAGCACTTCCGGCACCTGAGAAGGGCAACCCGATGCCCCCACGTGACGAATACCCGCCGGGTCATCCCGCGCCGGGCCCGGATGTCCGCACCGTGGTGATCGCCGCCGCAGCCGGTGACGAGGGTGCCTGGCGCGCCCTGGTCGAACGCTACGGCCCGGTGGTGCACCGCGTCGCCCGGGGCTTCCGGCTCGACGAGCGCGACACCCAGGACGTCGCCCAGATGGTCTGGCTGCGGCTCTGGGAGAACCTGGCGTCGATCCGCGAGCCCCGGGCGCTGCCGGGGTGGATCGCGACGACGACCCGCCACGAATGCCTCCGTACCCTGCGCGGCCGCCTCCGGATGGTCCCGCTCGACGAGCCGGGCACCGAGGCGCCGGCGGACCATCCGGATCCCGACGACGCCCTGCTCCGGGCCGAGGCGGCGGAAGCCGTGCGCCACGGACTCGCCGAGTTGCCGCCCGTCCAGCGGGAACTCCTGGCCCTCCTGGCGGCCGAGCCCGACCTGACCTACCGGCAGATCGGGCGGCGGCTGGGCATGCCCGTCGGCAGCATCGGACCGACCCGGGCACGTGGACTGGCCCGGCTCGGGGCCACGACGGCCGTCCTGCGGTACCGGGCGGTGTGAGACGTGCTCACGACCACGGGGCGAACACCGACCTTCCCTCCGGCACGGTGCCGGACAGCTCCGGGCAGTGCCGCCGGATCACGTCCGCCATGCCGCCCCGCTCCACCCAGTCCAGGCCGAGCTCGGTGTAGATCTCCGGCCGGTAGTCCACCGTGAGGAACCGGTCGCTCTGGAGCCGTCGGGACGCCATGAGGAGGAAGATGCGGAACGCCGTGTCGCTGAAGCCGAAGCCGGCCGGGGGCTGCTCGGCCAGCAGCCCGACGACGGTGTCCACCCGGTCCACCTCGCCGTACAGCTCGGCGAGCGTGGCCCGGGTCGACGGGTCGTCCGTCAGCTCGGCGAAGCTGCGCACCGGAGGCATGTGCAGGGCGGCGCGGAACTCGTTGTACCGGGGAACCCCGCGGGTCCGGGTGCGGAGGATGTCGACCACCGCGAGATCCACCATCTCCCCGTCCCGCTCGAACGCCCGCAGCGCGTTCGGGAAGTTGTGCAGGGAGACCGCCCCCGGGCTCGCCTTGCCGAAGGAGAACACCGCGTCCGGCAGCCCGATCCGGCGGTGCATCTTCTCGGCGCCGAGCCCGTGGATGTCCAGGAACTCCGCACGTTCCCGCTCCCGGCCGGACGCGTGGTCGAGGAACACGTAGTCGTCCGGGATGAGGGGATGCATGCGGTAGACGGTGACGAACTCCTCCGTGAGCGCGAACGGCACCCCGTCGTGCCCGGGCGACGAGCCGGGGATGCCGTGGACCGCACGGGGATCGAGCAGCCGCAGTCCGAACCGGGTGAGCAGATGGCTCTGCGCGCCCCGCCAGTTCACGTTCAGCGCCTGGTCGATCACCTCGGTCGCGAGGATGGCCGGGGTCCACTCCACGGTGTGGATCTTCGCGATGAGTGCGGACACCACCAGGCGGGCGGTCTGGTACGTGCGCTCGGGCCCGAGGCCGGGGTACTCCTGTTCGAGCGCATCGCACACGGCGTTGTGCTCACGGGCGAAGAGCGTCTGCACGATGCTGAGCCCGAGCCACCAACTGTCCGAGAAGCCGGTCAGCGGGAGGCCGCGATCGAGCGGCAGGTGACCCCCGTCGAGGACCAGGCGCGCACCCCGGCCCTTGTCCTCCCGCAGCTCGCGGGCGCGCTCCTCGTCCGCGCCGTAGACCTCCGAGCCGTCCCACCAGTGCGAGGTCGCGTTGATCCCGGCGTCCGCGTCCCGGGCGATCAGCATCTCGCGATCGGGCGGGCCGTCACCGGGGCGGTTCCGCCACGGCCGGCCGGGAGGGAGGGGAAGCCTGATCGGGTCGTCCGCGAGGGGCCTGCGCCGGTGGTTGACCCAGTCGTGGACCTGGAACTGGATCCACGCGGCGGCGAGGACGTTCAGCGACGGTGCGGGGATGAAGCGTCCGCGCGTCATCAGCCGGTCGGCCACCGAGATCGGGTCGGGCGATCCGAGCACCGTCGGCCCGTTCGCCATGTTCCGGCCGAACACCGTGCCCACCGAACCCATCGCGGGCTCGGACAGGTCGTTGTCCCGCCCGGTGTAGGTCCGCCCCGTACGGGCCTCCGCGGACGGGGTCGCCGGCGACCGCACCTCCACCGAGTCCGGCCGCGCCGGATCGATCAGGTTGTGCTGCCGCAGCCGCCGCCGCATGAGGGAGAGGTTCAGCAGCGCGAGCGGCGTCGGAAGCGCGTGCCACGGACGGACCCGGTCCACCACGCGGAACACCGTGCCCGCCGCCGCGGCGGCGAGGGCCTGCCTGCGGGGCTCGTCCTCGGGGTACCGCTCCGCCGAGCGACAGGCGCTGCTCGCCTCGTACGCCGCCCGGCGAGCCCGGTTGAGGTTCCCGAGGGGCCGGAAGTCGTCCGTGGTGTTCCACGGGTTGAAGGCGAGACGTTCGACGCGGTGCTCGGCGAGCACCGACTCCGCGCTCGCGCACTCCCGCTGCGGCAGCACGAGCCGGGCGACCGGTTCCCACGGTGCGTCCCAGCGCTTCGCCGTGTCCTCGACCGGGGTCCGTCGCTCCGAGACGAACCGCTGCACCTCGAACGCGAACACCACCTCGCCGGCGCTCAGCCGCCGGGCGAGGTCTCCTCGCAGCCGGCTCGCACCGTCGACCTTCGCCGCAGCGGGGGTGACGAGCGGTCGGAGCCGGTACCGGACCGGGCCGGCGGTGCCCCAGAGGATTGCCCCGCGCGACCAGTACGTCTCCTCCGCGAGGCTGTCCACCGTTCTGGCCGATCTCGCGAGGTTCCGCACGATGCGCAGCGTCGCCCGCGGCCCGACCCGCAGCGGCAGCCTCGTGAGGAGCCCGACGAGCCTCCCGGCCCGCGAGGTCCGGCCGGCCGTCGCGACGGCCATCGCCACGAACTCGCGCGCGTTCGCCGCCGGCGAGACCTCGAAGTTGGTCATGAGCAGGTCGTGGCTCACCCCGTCCGCGTGCACCCGTACGGCCAGGCCGTACAGATCCGGTTCGGTGTCGGGGCGCGGCATCCCGCTCGCGGCGGAGAGCCGCACCGTGACCGGCAGCGTGGCGCCCGGGACGAAGCAGCCCTGCCGGAGGTCGGGGCCGAGAGCCGGCCCGACCTCCAGGCGGGCGTCCTCGACACCCAGCAGCGGGCGGGCGTGGAAGGCCCGGCGGACCGACCGGAGGCCGGCCCGCCGCCTGTTCCGCTCCTGGACCCGCATGATCTCCCGGGCCATCGCCTCGAAGATCGGGATCTCGGCCGCCGGGGAGCCACCGTCGTACCGTTCGTACCGGCTCGTTCTCGTGACGTCCATGTCGCGGTCCTTCCGGTCGGAGCCCGTCTCCCGGTGGGAGGCGAACCCGTTTTCGCCTGATACCGGTCGGTGACGTCGAGCTTCCGGAGCACCGCGGTGGGGCGGCCGCCGCGACCGCGGCGCACGGACCGACGAGGTGACCCGCTCGGGCGTGGGTCGTCGGCCCGTCATCGCCGGTGCAGCGCGTGCGCATGGTTTCGGGATCCGTCGAGCCGCCGCAGGTGGCCCGGCGCACAACGCTAGCCCCGGCGACGGGCGATGACCGTACGTACATCTGCCTACGCCGGTCGGACGTGTCGTGCCGTGCCCGTCGGGCGCCCCCTCCCGAGCGGAGCTCGGCGCCCGGCCTGCTCTGCCCCGGTCAGCCCAGGAACTCCTCCGCCCCCAGGTCCAGGGCGTGGGTGAGGTGCCGCTCGGCCATCGTCGCGAACATCCGCCGGCCGCGGTCGTCCACGCCGACGAGCATCGACGCCCCGATCGTCATGCCGACGCCGCAGAGGGTGGCCCGGCGGTGGTCCTCGCGCAGCCGTGCGAGCGGGTAGTCCCGCACCCCGTGGGCGTTGAGCGCGCGGTGGTAGCCGGCCAGCAGGGCGTCCTCGTGGGCGCGCCGGTCGGCGACGGTGAGGCTCGCGCCGAGCAGGTAGGCCACGTCGCTGGCCGCACTCGCCTGCCCCACCGTCTGCCAGTCGACGACCACCGGCCTCCCGGCGCCGAACAGGACGTTGTCGACGCGCAGGTCCCCGTGGGCGAGGCAGCGCGGGGCGGTGTCCCGTTCGGCCCAGGCCGGCAGGGCCTCGACGAAGCGGGCACCGAGCTCCGCGCCGCCCGCCGGCAGGTCCGGGCCGTACTCGGCCTGGAAGCCGGGCCACAACCGGGTGAGCAGCGCACCCGTCGCCTCCCGCTCGGGGTGGGGGCGGCGCAGCCAGTCCTCGGCGTCGAGCCGCGGGTCGGCCCAGTACGCCGCGTGCAGCCGGGCCGCCTCGGCCAGCACCGCGGCCGCCTCGTCCGGTGTGCAGCCGGTGAGCTGGTCGCCCTGCCGCGCCGGGGCCAGGTCGTCGAGCAGCAGCGTGAAGTCGCCGGTCGCCTCGTCGTACGAGGCGAGCCGGCAGGCCGGCAGCCGCAGCCCGGCGCCCGCGGCGAGGCGCTGGTAGAAGCGCACCTCGCGCCGGTACTCCCCGCCGGCGCGGCCGCGCTCGCGGCTCTTCGGGTCGGGCGACGGGAACTTCCCGACGACCGTCGCCGGTCCGGCGCCGGGCGTGTCCCAGGTGAGATGGAACCGGACGCTCTGCCCGACCAGGCCGGTCCCGATCCGTTCCGCCCGCACGGTGGTGACCCCGGCCGGGCCGCCGAGCGCGCCCGTCAGCCACTCGGGCGTGACGGCCGCGGGATCGGCGACGGGGGCGGGCAGCTCCGCGGTGCTCACCGCGCGGCCGGCGCGTCGAAGGTGCCGGTGAAGCCCGACGGCCGGTGCGGCCCGATGGCGAGGTGCTCGAACACCCCGATCCCGCTGCGGCCGTCGCTCTCCACCCGGACCAGCTGCTGGACGTGCACGTTCTCCGGCGCGGCCGGGTCGAGGTCGGCGGTGCGCCACTCGGAGCCGCCGGTCTCCTGCTCGCCGTGCCACACGCCGTGGGCCCAGGCGGGGTGGAAGTAGCCGATGCCGCGCATCCGGAAGGTGAGCAGCGGGGTGACGCGGGTGGTCCGCTCCTTGCCGTCCCAGCCCGCGGTCCGCAGCGTCGCGGCCCGGGCGAGCCGGGCGCCGGGCTCCCACTCGATCTCGACGTCGGCGGTCCGGGCGTGCTCGAGCGGGGTCGACTCGTCGGCCCCGGGCAGCAGCGGCACCACGCAGGCGCTCTCGTAGACGTGCCGGCCCTCGGCGTCGTCGACCAGCGCGAGGTGGGTGCAGTGGTCGTCGAAGTGCAGCGGCGCCCATACCCAGAAGAACTGCGGCGGCTCGGTCGGCGGCGCCCCGCCGGCCGGCTCGCCGACCGCCCGTACGCCCCACGACCGGTCGCGCGTCCCGGGCGCGCCGGTGCAGGTCAGCTCGGCGTCACCGCTGCGGTACCGGCCCTCCCACGTGCCCCACTGGGTCAGCCGGGTGTAGTCCATCGTCGGGGTCACCCCGGTGTGCCGGATGATCCGCGGCTCCTCGACGGCGGGCGTGCGGGCCCGGAACTCGAGGTCGGCGGCGAGCGCCTGGTCGGGGGCGTCGACGCGCACCCGCAGCACACGCAGGGGCTCGACCACCTCGACCGTGATCGGTCCGACCGCCGTCGCCGCGGCCCGGTCGAGCGGGGCGCGCGCCGACGAGTGCACCGAGCGCTGCACCCCGTCGTGGAGCACGCTGAACGACGCGTCGACCACCCGCCGGTTCGGGTAGAGGCCGAGCGCGAGGGCGAAGAAGAAGCCGCCGTCGGGGTCGTAGCCGTTGAAGAAGTACCGGTCGTAGTAGTTCCGGTCGCCCGTGCCGGGGACCGCGACCGGCTCGGCCGTCTGGTGGAGCGGGTAGTCGTCGAACGTCGTGATCACGCGGACCGCCTTCCCACGCCGCCCCGTCGCGGCGTGCCCGACCCGGACGCTACGAGCCGGGCGCGGCGCGGTCAAACACCTGCATCAAAGAGCCTTCTCCCGGCGCGCCCGGCCGGATACCGTCGATCACGTGCCGACGACGTCACCCCTCGTGGACCTGCTCGATCCCGCCGCGTTCGCCGGCGGCCACCCGCACGGGCAGTACCGCTGGCTGCGCGAGCACGACCCGGTCCACCGCCACGCCGAGCCGGACGGTCCGGGCTTCTGGGCGCTGACCCGGCACGCCGACGTCCGGGCGGTGGGCCGGGACGCCGAGGCGTTCTCCTCCGAGCCGACGATCATGATCGCGGACCCGCTCGAGCCGGGCGACGGCGTGCACAAGATGATGCTGATGGCCGACGGCGCCGACCACACCCGGCTGCGGCGGATCGCCGCACGGGACTTCGTGCCGCGGGCCGCCCGCCTGCTGCGGCCCCGGATCCGCGAGCTCGCCCGGGAGATCGTCGGCGCGGTCGAGGGGCGCGGCGAGTGCGACCTGGTCACCGACCTCGCCGGGCTGATGCCGTCGTACGTGATCGCCGAGCTGCTGGACATCCCGCACGCCGAGGGCGTCGCGCTCTACGACCTCACCGAGGCGATCCACGCGAGCCCGGACGAGGAGCGGGCCGGCCCGACCGGTGCCGAGGCCGTCGAGCAGATGTTCGCGCACGCCCACGCGTTGTGGGAGCGCAAGCGCGCGCACCCCGGGGACGACCTGGCGAGCCGGATCGTGCACGCCTCGGCCGGGGACCGCCCGCTCGACGAGCTGGACTTCGCCCTGTACTTCCTGCTGCTGATCGACGCGGGCGGGGACACCACCCGCAACCTCGTGGCGGGCGGGATGGAGGCGCTGTTCGCGCACCCCGACCAGCTCGCCGAGCTGCGCGCCGACCCCGACGGGCTGCTGCCCACCGGCGTCGAGGAGCTGCTGCGCTGGGTGAGCCCGGTCGTCCACATGCGCCGGCGGGCCACCCGCGACACCGTGCTCGGCGGGCGGGAGATCGCGGCCGGCGACAAGGTCGTCCTGTACTACGGGGCCGCCAACCGGGACCCGGCCCGGTTCCCCGACCCGGAGCGGCTGGACCTGCGCCGCACCCCCAACGACCACCTCGCGTTCGGCGGCGGTCCGCACTTCTGCCTCGGCGCACACGTCGGCCGGATGGAGATCGACGCGATGCTCCGCGAGATCCTCGCGCTGCCCGGGCTCGAGCCGACGGGTCCCGTGGAGTGGCAGCGCTCGACCTTCATCACCGGGCCCCGCCGGATGCCGGTGCGGTTCCTCTCGGGCTGACGCCGCCCGCACGCAGAGGCGCCGGCCGGTCGAAGGGCGTCTCGACCGACCGGCGCCTACCTGGCTGCCTGGCGAGCATCTCGACGGACACCACCTCCTACCGGGGGCCGGCGGCCGGGGAGCGGCCGCAACACGACAAGGGTCGCCCCGGCGGGCCCGGCGGGGCACCGGCCCCGCGACGCCAAACCGCGGGCGGGGCCTGGGCCCGGCGGGACGGTGCGGGATCAGGGCCCGCGACCCGCGCATGATCCGCCCGCCCGGGGGTAGGCGAACCCGCTGCCGTGGTGAGGAGGCGCGTGATGCCGTGCTGCCGTAGCGACCGGGCGTTGCGCCGGGAGAACGCGAACCTGCGGCGGCTGGTCGCCCTCTCCTCGGCCCTGACGGAGCTGCTCGACGAGGACGAGATCGTCGACCGCGCCATGGCCGCGGTTGCCGCGCTGACCTCCTGCAGCCCGGTCGCCACGCTGCTCGACGAGGGCCGCGGGGGTGCCCGCTCCCCGGACGGGCACCGCGTCGACCGGCCGGACCTGGCGGCGCGCCTGGCCGAGCTCGGCGACGCCGACGGCGACGTCGCCGCTCAGGCGGGTACCGGCTGGGCCAGGGCGTTCGCGTTGCGCGCCCTCGACGCCCACGAGGGGCACCTCGTGGTCGCGTGCGACGACATGCCGCCCCGGGAGCACCTCGACGTGCTGCGGATGCTCGTGCAGCAGACGAACCTGGCGCTCGGCACCGCCCGGCTGCGCGGCCGCGAGCACGCCGCGGCCCGGGAGATGCGCCGGGCCAACGCGTCGTTGGCGGAGGCGAACGCCGGGCTCACCGCCGCCGTCACCGACCTGCGGCGGCGGCGGGACGCCCAGGAGCGGCTGGCCGCCGCGGTCGCCGCGGAGTCGGGGGAGGCGGGCATCGCGGCCGAGGTCCATCGGCTGACCGGCCTGCCCGTGGCCGTCGAGGACGCCGTCGGCGGGCTGCGGGCCTGGGCCGGGCCGGGGCGTCCCGAGCAGCCCTGCCGGGCCGAGCGGCGGCGGCGCGCCGCCCTGCTCGACGCGGCCTGCCGCAGCCCCGCCCCGGTGCGCGACCGCGACCGTCTGGTGGCCGTGGCCCGGCCGCGCGACGAGGTGCTGGGCGTGCTCGCGCTCGTCGACCCCGGCTGCGACGCGGGGGAGTACGAGGCCTTCGTCCTGCAGCACGGCGCCCTCATGCTGACCGTCGAGCTCAGCCACCAGCGGAACCTGGTCGAGACCGAGCTGCGGCTGCGCCGCGACCTCGTCGACGACCTGCTCGCCGGCACCGACGACGCCGGCGCCCGGGCCCGGGCCGAAGCGCTCGGGCACGACCTCACCGGCCCGCACCGGGTGCTGGTGCTGCGCTGGCCGGCGCAGGAGGGCCTGGTCGGCGCCGTGGAGCAGGCCACCCGGGCCGCCCTCGGCGGGACGGCCCTGCTCACCCGGCGTCCGGACGGCCTCGTCCTGGTGGCGCCCGAGCCCGAGGAGCCGAACGGGCGCTGCCCGTGGGAGGAGCTGCACCGGGCCGTGACCGACCGGCTGCCCGCCGGCGCCGGCAGCGGCGCGGGCGCGATCGGCGTCGGCGCGGTCTGCCGCGACCCGGCCGGACTCGCCCGCTCCTTCCTGGAGGCGCAGCGGGCGCTCACCGTGCGCCTCGGCTCCGGCCGGCCCAGCGGGGTGACCCGGTACGAGGACCTCGGCATCTACCGCGTCCTCACCGTCGACGGCGACGACGGCGAGGTCCGCGGGTACGTCCGGGAGTGGCTCGGTCCCCTCCTCGACTACGACTCGACGAACGGCGCCGAGCTGGTCCGCACCGTGTGGCAGTACCTCGAGCAGGGCGGCAACTACGACGCCACCGCCCGCGCGCTCCTGATCCACCGCAGCACGCTGCGCTACCGGCTCCGGCGGATCAGGGAGATCAGCGGGCTCGACCTGGGTGCCGTGGACACGCGGCTCAACCTGCACGTGGCCGCGCGGGCCTGGCACCTGCTCCACGGGGTCGTGTGAGGGAGCGGGACCGCTCAGCCGGTGTCGGCGGTGGCGTCGTGCGGCGCGCCCACCGGTTTCGACTCCGGTGACCCGCGCTCGCGCAGGAAGACCGCCAGCACGGCGAACGACCCGACGGCGAGCAGCTCGGACTGCCAGTTCTGCAGCGTGCGGTTCCAGAAGTCCGGCTCGGCCAGGTAACCGGCCCAGGACACGCTGTCCTGGCGGTCCGCGAGCTGCTCGGCGTTGAACGCGGCCCACCCCGCGACGGTCTGCGCGGTCCACGAGGCCAGGAACACGAGCCCGACGACCAGGCCCAGCGAGCGCGAGTACACCCTGGTGCGCAGGCCACCCGCCGCGGCCGCCGGCGGCGAGTCGTCCCGGGCGTACCGGCCCACGGCCTGCTCCTGGTCGGACTCGCGGCCCGCCTCCCCGAGCGGCTTCGACTCCGGCGAGCCGCGCTGCAGCAGCCACACCGTCGCGATCGTGTAGAGGAAGAACTGCAGGTACTCGGACTGCCAGTTCTCGGCGACGTCCACCCCGAAGCTCGACGACGTCACGTACGTCCAGAAGCCGGGGTCCTCGCCGCCCGAGGTCAGCTGCTGCTGGGTGTAGTCCGCGTGGCCGGCGACGGCCTGCCCGCAGAGCACGAGCAGGAAGCCGAGGCCGAACGCGAGGCTCAGCGCGTTCTCCCGGAGGAAGCGCCTCATCGGTGGAGCACCCCCGTGGCCGTGAACCAGGCCAGTCCGAGACCGATGATCAGCAGGTAGGTCAGGAAGAGTGCCCGGGTGCCGCTCATGGTCCCTCCAGGGTGCAGATGTAGGGCGCCTCGCCGCGCGGCACGCAGCCGGCGGCGGCGACGCGCCAGCCCCCGGACGTCCGGGTGAGGAAGAGGCTGTCCGCGGTCGTCCGGACCTGCGCCCGGTCGGCCCACTCCTCGGCGCCGACGACCGTGCCGCCCGGCAGCGCGACACGGGCCAGTGCCGTCTCGCACGGGCCGCCGCGCTGGTGCTCCAGCGTGTCCCGCGTCGCGGGCGCCAGCAGGCCGCACTCGGTCCGGACGTCGCCCGCCGCCGCGGCGCCGACGAAATCGCGGGCGACGGTCTCCGCGCCCGAGGACACCGTGCCGCACCCCATCAGCAGGAGCGGAGCCACGAGCAGGGCCGGCACCGCCGCCGCGGCCCGGTGACCGACCCGCCCGGCACCCGCCGGCGAGCGAGACTCCATGGCCGGGTGTATCCGCGGGCGCGCAGTCCAAACAGGAAGTCGCCGAGCGGCCGGGACCTACAACGACATGCGGTGCCGCTCCCCGGTCGCCCACCCCTCGGCGAGCGGCACCGAGTACCAGATCTCCAGCGTGACCGAGGCGAAGAGCCACTCTCCGTCGACGCGGGCGTAGGTGTCGGCGAAGCGCCCGGAGAACAGGAAGCTCGTGCCGTGGTAGATCGGGGTGGCGAACAGGTGGCTGGTGCCGGTGGCCGTGTTCCCGGCGGCCCCGTCCACCTCGACCGAGTGCCCGTGCACGAACTGCCGCACGAACGGCGCCCCCGCGTCGGCGGGGAGCAGCCGCGGGATCGCGGCGAAGAACTCCCCGACGGCCGCGCGGCCCGAGGCTCGGCCGAGGTAGTCGTAGTCGAGCTCGGCGTCCTCGGTGAACAGCCCGCCGATCTCCGCCCACCGGTCCGTGTTGACGAAGTCGTGGAAGCTGTTGCGCAGCCGCCGGATCGCGTCATGCGACTCCAGGACCTCGACCCTCCGCCGCAGGGCCGCGAGCTCGGCGGCGAGGTCGGAGGCGGGGTCGGGGCTCATCGGGCCCGGAAGGTGAGCGGCAGCGACTGCATCCCGTGCATCACGTAGCTGGGGTCGTAGCGCGGGACGAACCCGGGCTCGGCGAGCGCGATGTCGTCGAGCCGCTCGAGGAGCACCTCGAACCCGATCCGGGCCACCGCGCGGGCCAGCGGCGCCCCGATGCAGGAGTGCGGCCCGTGCCCGAACGCCTGGTGTGAGCGGAGCTTCTCCCGGTCGGCGTCGTACTCGTCCGGGCGGTCGAAGACCTCGGAGTCCCGGTTGCCCGAGGCGTAGACGACCCAGACGTGCGCGCCGGCCGGGATCGGGACCCCGCCGAGCTCGGTGTCGGCCGTCGCGACCCGGAACAGGCCCTGCACCGGCGACTCCAGCCGCAGGCCCTCCTCCAGGCACCGCGGCAGGTCCTCGGGGTGCTCCCGCACCCGGGTCATCAGCGCGGGGTCCTCGCAGAGCATCATCATGAACGACGAGATCAGCTTGGTCGTGGTGTCCGCACCGGCGCCGATGAGCTGGCTGAAGAACCGGACCATCTCGTTGGGCGTGAGCGGGGCGTCGCCCTCGTTGCGGGCCTGGACCACCGCGGTGATCAGGTCGTCCTTCGGGTTCAGCCGGCGGTCCTCGACCTCGTTCTCGAAAAACGTCCAGAACTCGATCTGCGTCTCCAGCGTGCCGAGCAGCTCCTCGTCCGTCATGGAGGTGCCGATCGTGGAGTTGATCGCGTCCGCCCAGCGCCGGAAGTCCCCGGAGTTCTCCACCGGCACACCCAGCAGGGTCGCCAACGCGTGGATCGGGGCGGGGGAGCAGAAGGCGGGGACGAGGTCGACCTGCCCGTCGCCGGCGAACCGGTCGACGAGGGCGTGGCACATCTGCCGGATCTGCGGCTCGATGCGCGCCACGGACCGCGGGGTGAGCGCCTTGTTGAGGATCCGCCGGTGCCGGCTGTGGTGCGGCGGGTCCTGGGTGAACAGGACGTCGCCGCGGCTCATGACCACCCGGACCCGCTCGGCGAACTCCGGCGTCACGTCCGTCATCGCCCGGGTGATCGCCGCGATCGCGCCGGACACCGTGGGGCCCATCGGGTTCTGGCTCGAGAACAGCCGCGGCTGGGTGTTGACCCTCTCGATGTCCGCGTGCCGGGTCACGACGTAGATGTCGTACTCCGGGTCGTGGAAGACCGGGGCGGTGCGCCGCAGCTCCGCGTAGTGCGGGTACGGGCAGCGCATCGCCTCCTGGTCCTGGTCGAAGACGGGCTTGGTCGGTCGGTTCTCCGTGGTGGTCATGCGCGTCCCCCGACTGCGGTGATGGGTTCTACTTGGCGCCCTGCCCCGCGTCGACGCGCAGGATGTGGCCGGTGATCTGGTCGGCGTTGTCCGACGCCAGGAAGAGCACGGCGTCGGTGATGTTCTGCATCTCGGTGCGCCACTTGGGCCCGGGCATGTTGCCGGCGGCGGAGAACATCTCGTAGGCGGCGTCCGGGGTCATGTCGACCTCGCCGGCCAGCCCCAGCACCATGCCGGAGCCCTGGCCCTCGCCCGGCCGGATCGTCGCGGGCGCGATGCAGTTCACGTTGATGTCGAACTCGGCCAGCTCGAAGGCCCAGGCCGAGGTCAGGCCCTGGATCGCGTGCTTGGCGGCCACGTAGTGCGACAGCTGCGCGTGTCCCGAACCGGTCACCCCGGAGGAGATGTTGACGATCTTCCCGGAGCGGCGGCCGATCATGTTCGGCACCACGTACTTCGCGACGTACATGTGCCCCTTGACGATGGTGTCGATCACCGCGTCCAGCACGTGCGAGCGCATGCCCTGGATGGTGTCCAAGGCTGCGACGCCCGCGTTGTTGACGAGGATGTCGATGCGCCCGTCGAAGAAGTCCAATGCCTTCGCGACGGCGGCCTCGACCTGGGACTCGTCGCGGATGTCGCAGGGCAGCGGGATGATCCGCCGGTCCTTCTCCTCGATGGCCCGCACGGTGTCGTCGAGCATCTGCGCCGTGGCGAGCGGGTAGATGTCGGTGATCGGCTCGGTGATGTCGAGGGCGGCGATGTCGGCGCCGGCGTCGGCGAAGGCCTTGGCGTGGCTGAAGCCCTGCCCCTTCGCCGCCCCGGTGATCAGCACGTTCTTGCCCTCGAGCCCGCGCAGCACTGCGGCCATGGGGTCCTCCTCAGGTGATGGGGCGTCAGGGGGTGACGACCGGGGCGGGCTGCGAGCCCGACGGTGCGGGTCCGGCCTCGTCGGGGGTGAGGGCGCCGCCGCCGTGGACGTGCCGCGAAGCGGCCTCGCCCGCGCCGCCGTTCGCCGCCGCCCAGCGGACGGAGTCGACGATCATGTCGTAGCCGGTGCAGCGGCAGAGGTTGCCCTCGATGCCCTCGCGGATCTCCGTGTCGTCGGGCGCCTCGTTCTCCAGCAGCAGCCCGGTCGCCGCCATGACCATGCCGGGGGTGCAGTAGCCGCACTGCAGGCCGTGGCACTGCCGGAAGCCCTCCTGCACCGGGGACAGCCGGCCGTCGCCGGCGAGGCCCTCGACGGTGAGGACGTCCGCTCCGTCGGCGGCCACCGCCAGCACGGTGCAGGACTTCACCGTCCTCCCGTCGAGCATCACGGTGCAGGCGCCGCAGTTGGAGGTGTCGCAGCCGACGTGGGTGCCGGTGAGCCCGCGGGTGTCGCGCAGGTAGTGGACCAGCAGGAGGCGGGACTCGATCTCGTCCTCGCCCGCGGTGCCGTTGACCGTGATCCGGACCTTGTGGTGGGACATCTCAGCTTCCGTTCTGCTGGAGGACCCGCCAGACCTTCTGGGGGGTGCACGGCATCTCGACGTCCCGGACGCCGAGGTGGGACAGCGCGTCGACCACCGCGTTGACCACGGCCTGCGGCGCGGCGGTCGCCCCCGACTCGCCGAGCCCCTTCGCGCCGAGCGGGTTGAAGCTGGTCCTCGTGACCAGGTGGTCGGTCTCGTAGTGGGGGAGGTCGACGGCGCTGGGCAGCGTGTAGTCGACCAGGGTGCCGGCCAGCGGCTGGCCGTCCGGCCCGTAGGAGACCTCCTCGAGCAGCGCCTGGGCGATGCCCTGCGCGACGCCGCCGTGGATCTGCCCCTTGGCCATCAGCGGGTTGATCACCGTGCCGCAGTCGTCGACGGCGACGTACCGGGCGATCCGCACCTTGCCGGTGTCGCGGTCGACCTCGACCACGCAGCAGTGGGCGCCGGACGGGTAGGAGAGGTTCTGCGGCTCGTGGAAGGCCGTCTCGTCGAGGCCGAGGTCGAAGCCGTCGGGCAGCAGGTGGGGCTTGAACGCCCGCACCGCGACCTCGCCCATGCCCACGGACTTGCCCGGTGCGCCCTTGACCCGGAACTCGCCGTCGACCAGCTCGACGTCGGACTCGTCCGCCTCGAGCATGTGCGCGGCGATCCGCGCCGCCTTGTCCCGCACCTTGATCGCGGCCTTCATCACCGCGGAGCCGCCGACGGGCACGCCGCGGCTGCCCATCGTGCCGATGCCCTCCTGCACGGTGGCGGTGTCGCCGTGGATCAGGGTGATCCGGTCGAAGTCGATCTGCAGCTCGTCCGCGACGATCTGCGCGAAGGCGGTCTGGTGGCCCTGCCCGTGCGGGCTCGTGCCGACCTTGATCACGGCGGACCCGTCGACGTTGAGCCGGACATTGGCCGACTCCCAGCCGCCGACGTAGCCGAACTGCTCGAACAGCGGGGTGGGGCCGAAGCCGCCCATCTCGACGAACGTGGAGAACCCGATGCCGAGCAGCGACGCCGACGGGTCGTCCCGCCGGGTGGCCTGCTCCTTGCGCAGCTGCGGGTAGTCGACGTGCTCGAGGACCTTGTCGAGCGCGCCGGGGAAGTCCGCCTCGTCGTAGACGATGCCCTCGAACTGGGTGGCGAACGGCATCTCGCCGGGCTGGACGAAGTTGCGCCGCCGCACGTCCAGCGGATCGAGGCCGAGCTCGGCGGCGACGTGGTCGACCACCCGCTCGATCATGAACGACGCCTCGGGCCGGCCGGCGCCGCGGTACGAGCCGACCGGGGTGGTGTTGGTGACGACCGAGCGGAAGCTCGGCGCGATCACCGGGATCTTGTAGCAACCGCCGGACATGAACGAGGTGAGCGTGGGCAGCCCGATGCCGGTGGCGTCGGGCCAGCCGCCGCAGTCCTGGGTGATCCGCACGCGCAGGGCGAGCAGCCGGCCCTCGTCGTCGAAGCCGACCTCGACGTCGTGCTCCTGGGCCCGGCCGTGGACCATCGAGGTGAGGTTCTCGCTGCGGGTCTCGACGTACTTGACCGGGCGCCGCAGCCGCCGCGACAGCTCCGCGGTGAGGATGAACTCGGGGTAGCAGGAGGCCTTGGCGCCGAAGCCGCCGCCGACGTCCGGCGCGACGACCCGGACCTCCTGCTGCGAGAGCCCGAACATCTGCGCCATCTCGTTGCGCATGTGGTGCGGGGTCTGGGTGGTGGCGTAGATCGTGAGGCCGGAGCTCTGCCAGTCCGACAGGCACACCGTCGGCTCCATCGGCACCGCGGCGCAGCGCTGGTTGCGCAGGTGGATCGCGAGCCGGTGCGGGGCGGCGGCGAGCTCCTCCTCGGCGTCCGTGGCCGAGAGGACCTGCTCCAGCACCACGTTGGAGGCCGTGCCCTCGATGATCGGCACGGCGTCCTCGGCGGTCGCGGCGGCGATCGACGCCATCACCGGCAGCTCCTCGTACTCCACGAGGACCGCCTCGGCGGCGTCGGCGGCGAGGTACCGGTCCGTCGCGACGACGACCGCGACGCACTCCCCGACGAAGTGCACCCGGTCCTTCGCCAGGCACGGCCGCTCCATGCCGGGCACGGACCGGTTCGGCGGCAGGCCCTCCAGGTCGGCGTTCGTCCACACGCCGAGCACGCCGGGCATGGCCGCCGCCTCGCTGGTGTCGACCGACAGGATGCGGGCGTGTGCGAGGTAGGAGCGCACGTAGGCCATGTGCACCGTGCCGGGGAGCCGGACGTCGTCGACGTACGTGCCACGCCCGGTGAGCAGGGCCGGGTCCTCCTTGCGGACCACCGCCGCGCCGACCATCGAGCCCATGATCCGGACCTCCTCGTCCTGTACCTACCGGCCGTGTGGTGGGTGGCCGGGAGCATGTGCCCCCGGTCACTGCCGACCGACGCTAGGAACCTAACGTCGGTACCCGGCCGTCGCAAGGGGATCGGCACGTGCCCCGATTCCGGATGCCGCGCCCTGACCGACAACTGCGCCCTTGCGACTCCCTTGTGGTCGTCAGGAGCCTAACGCCGCTTCGGCTCGTCGAGGTCTCACGCCGGCTCCCGCCGCGGCACCCACACCCAGTCGATCTCCGGCCGGTTCTCTATCACCGCGGCGTGCACCCGGCGCTCGGCCAACCGCCAGCCGGCTGGGGTGCGGGCGACGACGTCGACGTAGCGCAGGTGGGCGCGCCACTGCCGGCCCTCCCACTCCTCGTGGCTCGCGGTCACGTAGGTGACGGCGGTGGCGCGGTCCGGGTCGGCCGGGTCGAAGGTGACCCGGCTCTGGCCGAGCTGGTGGTGGGTGCGCCGGAACTGCGCCTGACCCGCGGCGATCCGGTCCCGGACCGCGTCCCGCCCGGTGACCAGGCCGCCGCGGCCGGGCCCGTAGTCCGTCACGCAGTCCGGGGTGAAGAGCGCGGCGACGGCGTCGATGTCGTACTCGTCGACCCGCTCGCAGTACAGGGCCATCACGTCGGCGATGGCGGCCCGGTCCTCGAACCTCACGTGCCCTCCCGGAGCCGGGGCAGGATCTCCCTGCCGAACGTCGCAAGCCGCTCCCGCTGCACCTCCAGCGGCTCGGGGAACAGCAGCCGCAGGACGAGGTGCACGTCCGGCCAGCCGCCCAGTGCCGCGAGCACGCCGCGCAGACCGGCCACGACGGCGTCGGCGTCGCCACTGACCTGCACGTACGCGTCCACGTCCGCCCCGACGGCGACCGAGCGGGAGTACACCGTGCGCCCGGCCTGGATCGCCTCGTAGGCCCGTTGCTGGACGGCGAAGGCCGCGCGGGCCGAGCCGGCGCCACCGCCCGGGGCGTCGAGCACACAGGCCACGGTGACGGCCCGGGTGAACCCGGGGCGCGGGCTCCCGAGCTGCGCCGACGCGGCGTCCACGATGGCCGGCTCGCCCCGCCCGACGAGGTGCCCGTCGGTGATCCGGCCCGCCCGGTCCACGGCGACGGCCGCGTACCCGCCGAGCCAGATCGGGATCCGACGCCCCGGCGCCGGGGTGACGCGGACGTCGTCCAGCCCGAGGACGGGGCAGGAGAACGGCTCGCCGGTCCACGCCTGCCGCAGCGCGCCGACCAGGGCCTCCAGCCGCGCGCCGCGGGTCGCCGGGTCCACGCCGAACGCCCGGTACTCGTGGGCGGCGTACCCGATGCCCAGCCCGAGGACGAGCCGCCCGCCGCTGAGCAGGTCGACCACGGCGGCGTCCTCGGCGAGGCGCAGCGGATGGTGCAGCGGGGCGAGGACCACGCCGGTGCCGAGGGAGATCCGGCTGGTCACGGGCGCGAGCGCGGCCAGCACCGTGAGCGGGGAGGGGAGGTAGCCGTCGGGCAGGCCGTGGTGCTCGGTGACCCAGAAGGAGTCGAAGCCGGCCCGCTCGGCCGCCACCGCGAGCTCGGCGACCTCGCCGTAGCTCCGTCGGGCGTCGGCGCCCTGCCCGGTCCACAGCCCGACGCCGACCTGCAGCGTCATCCCAGCACGTCCCCGAGCCGCTCCCACCAGACCTGCAGGTCCACGTAGTCCCGGAAGGCCGCGATGAGCCCGGTGGCCGGGTCGACCTCCACCACGCCGTTGCACTCGATGGCGTACTCGCGGCCGTCGATCCGGAACCGGTCCACCCGCTCCAGCCAGGCCCGGTGCTCAGCGTAGCTCGCCGTGACGATCTCCCACTCCACGTACTCGGACCGGTCGAGGATCGGGGCGAGCAGCCGCCGCACCCCCTCCGGCCCGCGCACCGGTGGATGGGGCATGTTCGCGTAGGTGGCGTCCGGGGCGAAGCAGGCCGCGGCCGCCGCGGCGTCGCCCGCCCCCACCGCGGCGAGGAACCTCTCGACGACCGCCCGCGCGCTCATCCCTCGAAGACCACCGGGTACGACGCGAAGTGGTCGCGCGCCGAGTGCGGGTCGCGCTGCGGGGCGGCGTCCGGATCCGGCCGCCCGCCCGCCGCGAGCAGCGCCTCCAGCATGAGGGTGACGGTGCCGAGCACCCGCTCGGACTCGCTCACCGGGTGCCCCTCGGGCGCGGGCACACCGCCGGCCAGCTCGGTACCGATGCAGGCGTGCATGCCGCCACCGAAGGCGTGGCCCCACCGCGGCACGTCCGCGGGCACCTCGCGCAGCGGGTCGTAGACCTCGGGCCGGTCGAAGACCTTCGGGTCCCGGTTGGCCGCCGCGATGTCGAGGACCACGAACGAGCCCTCCGGGATCTCGGTCCCGCCCCGCAGGCTGATCGGGGCGAGCGCCCGGCGCTGGGCGACGGGACTGGCGGGGTGCAGCCGCAGCGTCTCGTACACGCAGCGCTGCAGCAGCGCCGGGTCGTGCCGGGCCTTGTCCGCCGCGGCCGGCTCCCGCTTCGCCCACGCGAAGAAGTCGTCCGCGGCGTGCGTGAACGCGTCGGCGGTCGAGTGCGAGCCCGCCTGCAGGTAGAAGGCGCACTCGCGGCGCAGGACATCCCGGTCGATCCCCAGCTCGTCCCAGTTGCGCAGCAGCGCGGTGAGCACGTCCCGGGGCAGGTCCTCCTCGGTGATCTCCCCGGCGGCGAACCGGGTGAGCAGGGCCTCCCGGCGCGCGATCGACGGCTGGAGGAAGAGCGCGTCGAACTCCTCCAACGCCGCGGCCACCTCGGCCCGCACCTTTCCGGGATCGCGGGTGGTGTGGACGATCGTGGCGCCCTCGGAGAACTTCTTCGCGAAGCGGTACAGCGCGTCGACCGCGGCGTCGACCTCCTCGACGCTGCCGGTGGGCCTGTCCAGCCCGGCCACCATCGCGGTGAGGTTCATGATCGTGCGGTAGCCGAGCTCCAGCAGGTCGGCGCGGCCCGCGGCGGCGAACGGGGCCAGGGTGTCCGTGACGACGTCCCGCAGGAAGGCCCGCTCCCAGTACCGGAACGTGCCGCGGCGGAACAGCCGGTTCTCCACCCGGCGGCGCCTGCGGTGGTCCGCGCCGTGCAGCACGAGGAGGCTGTCCGCCATCACCACGCCGCCCGCGTCGTACAGGGCCTGCTCGAGATCGTGCTGGCGGTAGGCCTCGCGGACGTCCGCGTAGCCGGCGAGGGTGATCGTCTGCATCGGCGTTCCCGGTTCACCTCGGCGTGATGGTCCTAACGACGCTAGCACCGGTACGCGGTCCTGGGGGAGCCCGTGCAGCTCGGCGGGCCGGGGAGGGAGCGACGCGGGTCGTGGCGTCGTTAGGGTCTTGACGCCGTCCGGAGCACACGTCAGGGTCGGACAGCCCCCGGGGACCTCGTGAAAGGCGGCACCGTGGCCGGACCCGTACGCAGACCCGTCCGCGTCGAGGCGGACGTCGTGGTGCTCGGCACCGGGCCCGCGGGCACGGCCACCGTCCCCGCCATCGAGGAGGAAGCGTGAGCACCACCGCCCGCGAGACCGCACCGATCGTCCTCAGCACCTTCGCCGACGCGCACGACGCCTACCGCAGCAAGGACCTCCGGCAGGCGCTGTACGACGCCGGCGAGGTCGTCATGTCCGGGGTGCTGGTCAACCTGCACGGGCAGGAGCACCGCGACCGGCGCCGCGTGGAGAACCGGATGTTCCGCCGGGAGGTGTTCGAGCGCTACGAGCGCGAGCTGTTCCCGCGGGTCACCGACGAGACCCTGGCCCGGTACGAGGCCGCGGGCGGCGTCGACCTCGTGCACCTCGGGCACGAGCTGATGCTCAACCTGGCCGCGCTCACCGCGGGGATCGACCGGCCGCTGGGCACCACCGAGGAGACCGGGCGGCTCTACGACTACAACGCCCGCTTCATCGAGGGCGCCACGATGGTCCACGCGACCGGGGACCGGGAGGCCCTGCGCACGGCCGTCGCGCAGGCACTGGAGGACTGGGACGCCGAGTTCCTCGCCCCCTCCGCCGCCCGGCGCCGCGACCTGCTGGCGCGCGAGGCCGCCGGCGAGGAGGTCGACGTCCCGCGGGACGTCCTGACCACCCTGCTGCGGCACGCGGACGAGCTCGACCTGCCGTGGGAGGTCATCCGCCGCGAGGTCGCGTTCTACCTGCTCGCCGGCGCGCACACCAGCGCGACCGCCTTCGTGCGGACCATCGACCATCTCCTCGGCTGGCTCGAGGAGCATCCCGAGGACGCCGGGGCGGCGCGGACCGACGCGTTGTTCGTGCAGCGCGCGGTGCACGAGACCGTGCGGCTCAACCCGTCCAGCCCGACCGGCATGCGGCGCGCGCTCGCGCCCGTGACCCTGCGCTCCGGCGTCGAGATCCCGGAGGGCGCCACGGTCGTCATCGACCTGCAGGCGCTCAACCGGGACCCGGAGCTCTTCGGTCCCGACGCCGCCGAGTTCCGCCCGCACCGCACCCCGCCGCCCGGCGTGGCGCCCTTCGGGCTGAGCTTCGCCGCGGGCATGCACGTCTGCATCGGGCAGGACCTGGCCGCGGGCGTGGTGGCGCGGCCGGGCACGGACCCGGACGAGCACCTGTTCGGCCTGGTCACCGGCGCGGTGCAGCGGATGTTCCGGGCCGGGGTGCGCCGCGACCCCGGTCATCCGCCGCAGCGCGACACCGCCACCGCACGGCCCTACTGGGGCACCTATCCCGTCCTGCTGGGGGAAGGCGCATGAGCTACCGGATCGACGTCGACCGCGACGTGTGCATGAGCTCGGGGAAGTGCGTGGCCGACGCCCCCGACCTCTTCCGCTTCGACGACGAGGAGATCGCCACGCCGGTGGCCGGCGCCCCCGAACCGGGCGACGCGCGGGCGCTCGACCTCGCCCGCGCCTGTCCGTCGGGGGCGCTGACGGTGCACGACACCGACACCGGCGAGGAGATCGACATCTTCTGATGGAGCTCTGCTGATGGATCTGGGCATCGAGGGGAAGCGCGCGGCCGTCGCCGCCGGGACCGCCGGGCTCGGCTACGCGAGCGCGGCCGCGCTGGTGGCCGAGGGCGCCCGGGTCACCCTCTGCGGGTCGGACGCCGGACGGGCCGAAGCCGCCGCGCGGGCGCTGGGCGGCGGGACGGAGTGGCTGGTCGCCGACCTCTCCGGGCCGGAGGGAGCGGAGGAGTTCGTCCGGCGAGCGGGTGAGCCGGACATCCTGGTGGTCAACGGTCCCGGGCCTGCGCCGGGCACGGCGCTGTCGGCCTCGCTGGCCGACTACCGCGCCGGTGTGGACCGCAGCCTGCTCGCCGTGATCGCGATGTGCCAGGCCGCTGTGCCCGGCATGCGCGCGCAGGGCTGGGGCCGGATCGTCGCGATCACCTCGCTCGCGGTGCGGCAGCCCTACCCGAACCTCGCCCCGTCGAACGCCGCCCGGCCGGGGCCACCGGCTTCCTGCGCACGCTGGCCCGCGAGATCGCGGCGGACGGCGTCACGGTCAACTCCGTCCTGCCCGGCCTGCACGAGACCGCGCGTGTGCGCAGCCTCTACGGCGAAGGTGACTCCCCGGCGCTGGACCAGGCTCTGACCACGGTCCCGGCCGGGCGGCTGGGGCAGCCGGCCGAGCTCGGTGCCGTCGTCGCCTTCCTCTGCTCGGTGCACGCGGGCTACCTCACGGGGGCCGCGGTGCCGCTCGACGGCGGGGCGTACCAGGCGTTGCTCTGAACACCGGGAGCGTGGCCGGCGACCGTTGACGGAGTAGTCGTCAGGTATCTAACGTCGTGTGCGGCGGGTGCCCCCGCCCCCGCCGACGACGACGTCCCCGGAGCACCCGTGACCGCCACCGTTCCCGACCCGACCACGACCCGCGCCGTCCGGAGGACGGTCCTCGGCGGCACCGTGGGCTCGTTCGTGGAGTTCTACGAGTTCTCCGCCTACGCGGTCCTCGCCACCACCCTCGCCGCGGTGTTCTTCCCGGCGGCCGACCCGGCCACGGGGCTGCTGTCCTCGCTCGCCGTGTTCGCCGTGGCCTTCTTCGCCCGGCCCCTCGGCGGGTTCGTGTGGGGCGCGCTCGGCGACCGGATCGGCCGCAAGCGCACGCTCGCGCTCACCGTCCTGCTCATGTCCGTCGCGACCACGCTGATGGGGGTGCTGCCGGGGTACGCGTCGATCGGCGTCGCGGCCCCCATCCTCCTGATCGCGCTGCGGTTCCTGCAGGGCGTCTCGGCGGGCGGCGAGATCTCCGGGGCGGTGTCCTTCATCGCCGAGCACTCGCCGCTGCACCGCCGCGGCCTGTACGTCGGGCTGATCTCGGTCGGCTCGGTCGTCGGCACCCTGCTGGGCAGCCTGTTCCCGGGGATCCTGCTGCTGGTCCTGTCCACCGAGCAGATGCAGGCCTGGGGCTGGCGGCTGCCGCTGCTCGTGGCGCTGCCGATGGGCGTCATCGGGCTCTACATCCGGCGCCGGCTCGACGAGACGCCGCACTTCCTCGCGCTGAAGGAGGAGCGGGCGCGCGAGGCCAACCCGATCGGGGCCGCGCTGAGCGGCCGCGAGAACGTCCGGCTGCTGGTGAAGTCCTTCCTGCTGATCGCGGTGAACGCGGCGTCGTTCTACATGATCGTCGGCTATCTGCCGAGCTTCGCGTCGAAGAGCCTGCAGCTCACCGGGTTCCAGGCCTTCGCGCCGTCCGTGATCGCGCTGGCCGCGTGCCTGCTCGCCGAGGTGCTCGGGTCCTGGTGGTCGGACCGCGTCGGGCGGCGGCCGGTGCTGCTGATCAGCGGCGTCGGGCTGCTCGTGCTGTCCTGGCCGGCGTTCCTGCTGATCACGTCCGGCTCGTTCGGGCTCATCACGGTCGGGCTCGTGGTGTTCGGCTTCCTCGCGGGCGGCTACGCGGCCGTCACCAACTCGACGCTCACCGAGATGTTCCCGACGAAGGTGCGCGTGACCGGCCACGGCATCACCTACAACCTGTCCGTGGCGCTGTTCGGCGGATCGGCCCCGTACCTGCTGACGTGGCTGGGCGGGGTCACGGGCAGCACCATGGTCGGCGCGGTCTACGTGATGGTCCTGGCCCTGGTCTCGCTGCCGGCGGTGCTGGCGGTCCGGGAGACCGCCGGCCGCCCGCTGCGCACGGACTAGGACCGACCGGAGCGTGTCTCCGACCCTCGGCGGCCGGCCGGAGCGCCGGTCGTCGGTGGATCCGGGCGGAGCGTCTTTCGGCTCGGATATGGCCTGATGCAGGCCGATGGCTCTACTGTGTTCGGTCGGGCGGAAGGTCGGCGGGAGCGCCGACCGGGGATCTCTGCTTGCCTGATGGCCGGATCGGCCCAGGAGCGGAGCACGGCGGCGGTGCGTACGCGCGCTGTCGAGGACGCAGCGACCATGGAGCTGATGGCATGCCCGGAGTGAGCGAGGAGCCCGCGACAACGAGTGCGTCGACGCCCGTCACCTCGGCGTCCTACGGGGTGCACTCCGAGGTGGGCGTGCTGCGCAAGGTGCTGGTCTGCGCCCCGGGTCTCGCGCATTCCCGGCTGACCCCCCGCAACTGCGACGACCTGCTCTTCGACGACGTCATCTGGGTGGACAACGCCCGCCGCGACCACTTCGACTTCGTCAACAAGATGCGCGACCGCGGGGTCGAGGTCGTCGAGCTGCACAACCTGCTGACCGAGACGATGGCCGTACCCGAGGCCAGGACGTGGCTGCTGGACCGCAAGATCGTCGCCAACGAGGTCGGACTGGGCCTGGTCGACGCCACCCGGGAGTTCCTCGAGGGGCTGCCCGACCGGCGGCTGGCGGAGTTCCTCATCGGGGGGCTGGCCACGACGGATCTGCCCGAGGACTTCCGTCCCGCGTACCTCGCCCTCGCCCGGGAGTCGACCGGCGTACGCGAGTACCTGATGCCACCGCTGCCCAACACGCTGTTCACCCGCGACACCACCTGCTGGGTCTACGGCGGGGTCACCCTCAATCCGCTGTTCTGGCCCGCCCGGCACGACGAGACCCTGCTCTACAAGGCGATCTACACCTTCCACCCGGACTTCGCCGGCTCCCCGGTCTGGTGGGGCGACCCCGAGCGCGAGTGGGGCCTGGCCACCATGGAGGGCGGCGACGTCATGCCGATCGGCAACGGGGCGGTCGCCATCGGCATGAGTGAGCGCACGTCCCGGCAGGCCGTCACGCAGTTCGCCGCGGCGCTGTTCGAGAACGGCGCGGCCACTCGCGTGATCGTCGCGGGCATGCCCAAGCTGCGGGCGGCGATGCACCTGGACACGGTGTTCACCTTCGCCGACCGGGACCTCGCCACGGCCTACCGCGAGATCGTCGACGGTATCCACACGTTCAGCCTCCGACCCGGCGACAAGGAACCGGTCGAGATCACCGAGGAGAAGCGATCCTTCCCCGAGGTCGTCGCCGACGCGCTGGGCCTGTCCGAGCTCCGGGTGTTGGAGAACGGCGGGAACGCCTACGCCAACGAGCGCCAGCAGTGGGACAGCGGCAACAACCTGGTCGCCGTGGCTCCCGGGGTCGTGTTCGCCTACGACCGCAACACCCACACCAACACGATCCTGCGCAAGGCGGGCGTCGAGGTGATCACGATCGTCGGCGCGGAACTGGGCCGCGGCCGTGGTGGCGGGCACTGCATGACCTGCCCGATCATCCGCGACCCCGTCGACTTCTGATCGACCCGCACACCGTGCGTCGGCATCGGCCGGGCGCGCTGGACGGAGTCGCCGGCTCCACGATCGAGAAGGTCGAGCCCGTGCCGCCCGACCGGTCACCAGGACGGGAGTGAGCTGACCATGGTCGACACGCATCCTTCGGTCGCCGGGCCGGCAGCCGACACCCCGGTCGACGCGCCGGGGAAGATGAGCCTGCTCACCTTGACCGGCATGGTGGTGGGCAGCATGGTCGGCGCGGGCGTGTTCTCGCTCCCGGCGCGGTTCGGCGTGGCGACCGGCATCCTCGGGTCGCTGATCGCCTGGGCGGTCGCGGGGACGGGGATGTTGATGCTCGCCTTCGTGTTCCAGAACCTCGCCATCCGCAAGCCCGACCTCGACTCCGGGGTCTTCATCTACGCCAAGGCCGGCTTCGGTGACTACGTCGGGTTCAACTCCGCGATCGGCTTCTGGGCGAGTGCGGTCTGCGGCAACGCCTTCTACTGGGTGTTCATCACCGCGACCCTGGGCGGGTTCTTCCCCGCCTTCGGCGACGGCGCCACGGTCCTCGCGGTGGCGGTCTCCACGGTCGGGGTCTGGCTGTTCCACTACCTTGTCGCGCGGGGAGTGCGCGACGCCGCCGTGATCAACCGGATCGTGACGGTCCTCAAGATCCTGCCGATCCTCGTGTTCATCGTCGTGCTGTTCGTGGCGTTCGACGCCGGCGTCTTCTCCGCCAACTGGATCGCCACCGGCTACGGCGACCTCGGCTCGCTCAACGAGCAGGTCCGCAACACCATGATCATCACGACGTTCGTCTTCATCGGCATCGAGGGCGCCAGCGTCTACTCCCGCTACGCCAGGAGGCGCCAGGACGTCGGCAGGGCGACCGTCCTGGGTTTCCTGAGCGTGCTCTCGATCTTCGCGCTGGTCACGCTGTCGAGCTACTCGGTGATGCCGCAGCCGGAGATCGCCGGCACGCGCCAGCCGTCGATGATCGGCCTGTTCGAGTCCGTCGTCGGGAGCTGGGGCCGCTGGTTCATCAGCGCGGCCGTCATCGTCTCCGTCCTCGGCGCCTACCTCGCCTGGACCCTGATGGCCGCCGAGGTGATGTACATCCCGGCCCGCAACGAGGACCTGCCGGCCTTCCTCGGCAAGGAGAACGACAAGAAGACCCCGATCACCGCGCTCGTCGTCACCTCGCTGGCGATCCAGGGGCTCCTCGCCGCGACACTGGTCCTGACCGACGCGCTGAACTTCATGCTCGACCTGTCCACCAGCCTGGCGCTGATCCCCTACTTCCTCGCCGCCGCCTACGCGCTCAAACTCGGCCTCACGGGCGAGTCCTACGAGAACGTCGACGCCAGGACCCGCCGGAAGGAGACGATCTTCGCGGGGATCGCGACCGCGTACACGGTGTTCCTCTTCGAGGCAGCCGGTCTGAAGTTCCTGCTGCTGTGCTCGGTGATCCTCGCCCCGGCCATGCTGCTCTACATCAAGGCCCGCAGCGAGCGGGGCCGCCGGCTGTTCACCGTCACCGAGATGGCACTCGGCGTCATCATCGTGGCCGCGGGCGTCACCGGCGTCGTCGGCCTGTGGACCGGCTTCATCACCCTGTGACCCCGCTCCCACCAGCCCACCCGTGCCCGACTCGAGCCCGACTCGAGCCCGATCCCTGGAGCCGGCATGAACCGCACCGGAGTCGTCGGGACCGTCCTGCTCACCCTGCTGGCGCTCGCCGGCTGCGGCTCGACGCAGGCCGGTCCGCCGAAGCTCGACCAGGCCCGGACCGAGCTCGCCGGCGTCGACGGGCAGGCCGGCCAGCTCCGGCTGCTCGACGTGGTCATCGCGTCCCCCGGCGGGCGCGGCAGCATGCACATCGCCGGCGACGACGCCGCACTCCTCCTGACCATCGCGAACGACGGCAAGGCCGCGGACGTGCTCGTCGGCGCCAGCGCGGAGGTGGCCGAGCAGATCGTCCTCCGGAACGGCGATGCCCCGCCGGATCCGCGCCTGCAGGTGCCGCTGCCTCCCGGCGACGTCGCGGCACTCCGCCAGGTGACCGGGCCACACCTGGAGCTCTCGGGGCTGCGGGAGACCCTGCGCAGCGGCTCCGGCGTCCCGGTCAGCCTCGTGTTCCGCGACGCCGGCACGGTGACCGTCGACGTGCCGGTCGCCACCTACGTCGACGTCCGGCCGGACAAGTACCTGGAGCCCGTTGCCGCGACCACCCGCTGACCCGGGGCGATCGGCCGTGGTCGGCGTGCAGGTCGAGGGCGCTGCCCTCCGTCGGGCCGTACCTGCGGTCATGGACGGTGACCGCGATGCGGTGCCGCTGCGGCGCGCCCGTGCTCGCGCACCGCGATCCGGGCAAGCTTGGTCAGCATCATGCCGTTGCGGATGGCGACGAGGTAGTCCACGGGTAGTCCGTGCATCCTCGTGCCAGGGCCCCGCAGGGGATGCCAGTCGAGGACGAAAAGGGTGTGCTCGCCCCAGGGGATCAGGTTCATGACTATGCGGGCGGCGCCGAAGGGGCCCGCCTTGGCTTCCAGTTGCAGGCGCCGTCCCGGTTCGCAGATGCGGACGACGCAGGTGTCGTCGAGGGTCAGGGAGCCCACGCCGACGCGGACCCGCAGGCGGGCACCCGTCTCGGGCCAGTGCGGGTCCACGGCCAGGACCTGCTGGGTTCCCGTCACCCACTCCCGGTAGCGGTAGCCGTCGGACAGCAGGGCCCAGACCTCGGAGGGCGAGCTCAGGATCAGACGGCGGGTGCGAGCCATGCCGACCACGCTCCTTCCGGCGACGGAAGCCGTGCACATCGGCGGCCGGACCCACCGGAACCGGAGCCGAGCGGGCGCAGGTCGACCCTCCTGGCCCTCCGCCGTGTCTCCCGTCCTACCTCACCACAGCTCTCTCCGGGAACGGTGCTGGCCGATCGAGTCGGGCCGACGGTTGTTCGTTGACGACGCCGTCGAGTTGGTCGATGGCCCAGAGTGCGGCGCCTGGCACCTCGGCCTCACCGACGGCGCCGCCGAGGAGACCGAGCGCCGCCATGCCTTCGTGTTCGGCGACGTCACCCGGCTCCACCGGATCAGCATCAGAGCCGCAGCAGGCGGGCGGCGTTGCGCGTCAGCGTCTGCGCGAGGGCTCCGGCGGGGTGGTCGTCCCCGCCGGAGTCCCAGCCCGCGAAGTTCGTGCCGAAGACCAGGCGCTCGGTGCCGGCGTGGTCGACCAGCAGCTGCAGCGACTGCGGGTCGTGCACGTGGGTGTCGAACCAGATCCGCCGGTAGTAGTGGTCGAACCCGTTGTCGCGCAGGGCCTGGCCGACCCAGGCCCGCTTCGCGACGGCACGGGCGAAGCGCCCGGACAGGAAGGCCGCCGCGCCCCCGCCGTGCGACACGCACACGTCGAGCCCGGGATGCCGCTCCAGCACCCCGCCGAACACCAGCGCCGCCACGGCGAGGGTCTCGTCGTAGGCGAAGCCCAGCATCAGGTCGAGATCGAACCGGCGCAGCCGCGGATCGTCCGCGGGCCCGTTCGCACCCAGCGGCGACGGGTGGACGAACAGCGGTACGTCGAGGTCCACCAGCGCCTCGTACAGCGGGTCCAGCGCCGGGTCGTCGAGCGTCCGGCCCGCCGGGTCGGTGTCGATGTAGACCCCGGACATCCCCAGGTCCCGCACGGCCCGCCGGGCCTCCGCCACCGAGGCGGCGACGTCCTGCACCGGCAGCTGCGCGGTCGCGAGCAGCCGCCCCGGGTGCTTGCCGACGAGCTCGGCCAGGGCGTCGTTGTGCGCACGGGCGTACGCGGCCGCGTCGGCCGCGGGCAGGCCGTTGAAGTAGGTGATCGGGTTCGGGGACAGGACCTGCAGGTCGATCCCGGCGGCGTCCATGGCCGCCAGCCGCACGTCGACGTCCATGAACGGGCTGCCCGCGTACCGCACGCCGTGCAGCCGGTAGTCGCCGACGCGGTAGAAGGGCGTGCCGTCCGGGGAGGTGCCCAGCTCCGGTCCCGCCGCCCCCGCCGCGCCCTCGGTCATGGCGAGCACGGCGTGGGCGTGGACGTCGATCACACGGGGGCCGTCGACCGGCTCAGACATGCGACATCCGCTCGAGCTGCTCCTCGGTGAGGGCGAGCGAGCGGGTCAGCGGGCAGGCGGCGAGGAACCGCACCTGGTCCGACGAACGGGGCTTCTGCTCCGGGATCGGGGTGGTCAGGTCGATCCGCCTCCCGTCCTTGATCACCTCGTGGATGCGGGTCCTGTCCTGCAACACCGTCACGTCCGCGAGCGGGTCGCCGTCGATCACCAGGACGTCCGCGATCTTGCCGTGCTCGAGCGTCCCGACGTCGTCCGTCCGCATGGCGAAGGCGCCGTTGCGGGTGGCGGCCACGATCGCCTCCATCGGCGACATGCCCATGTACTCCACGAACATCTCCAGCTCGCGGGCGTGCCACTCGCCGACCGGGGTCACCGCGAAGCCCGTCTCCGAGCCGGTCAGGAACGTGACGCCGGCGGCGTGCGCCTTGGTGAGCTGCGCGGCCGTCACCTCGATCTCGGCCCGGAACACGTCGAGCAGCTCCGGCGCGGTGCCGATCTTCTCGCCGTAGTCGGCGAGGTTGCCGAGCAGGGTGAAGGTGGGGCACATGGCCGAGCCCGCCTCGACGACGGCCTCGATCGCCTCGTCGTCCAGGTAGGAGGCGTGGTAGATCAGGTCGACGCCCGCCCGCGCCGCGTCCCGCGTGGAGTCCGAGTTCCGGCAGTGCGCCACGACCTTGGTGTTCAGCTCGTGCGCGGTGTCGCAGACGGTCCGCAGCTCGTCGAGGTTCCAGACCTTGACCTCGGGCCCCTTCATGGAGGGGATCAGCCCGGTGACCATGATCTTGATCCAGTCGACGCCGTACTTGATCTGGCGGCGGATCTCGTTGACCATCACGTCCCGCCCGGTGACGACGGTCGCGTAGCCGGTCGTGCCCTCGTCCTTGATCATGCGACCCGCGGTGCCGCCGAGCATCGTCATCAGCGCCTGGCCGCCCGCGCGCATCCGCGGGCCCTCGACGATCCCGGCCTCGATCGCGTCCCGCAGCTCGCAGCCGATGTTCCACAGGCAGTCCGCGTCGAGCACGCTCGTGACGCCCGCCCGCAGCACCTTGCGCGCGTTGTAGGCGGAGAGCATCGAGCTGTAGGCCTCGGTGCGGTGGTGGAAGAGCTCGTCGTTGCCGGTGGGCTCGCCGAACGTGAGGTGGGTGTGCGCGTCGATCAGGCCGGGCATGACGGTCTTCCCGGTGGCGTCGATCCGCTCGTCGACCCCGCCCGCCCCGGCGTCCGCGAGGGCCTGCGCGCCGAGCGCCGTGACCCGCCCGTCCCGGATCAGCACCGCCTCGTCCGGCCGTGCGGCCGCACCGGTGCCGTCGACGAGCGTGCCGCCGCTGATCAGGATGCTGCCGCCCACGGGGCCTCCCAGGAACGTCGTCGTGACGGGGACGTCCCGCACCCTACGCCGTCAGAAGCATGACGACTACGCGCTCGGGGGCGCTTCCGGCCCGCAAACGTGGACGCGCGGCCGGGCCGGGGGCTAGCGTCGTCAGGGAACCAACGCCGCATCGAGGCCGCGTGCGGCGGGGGCGGACGTCCGACGAGGGGAAGTGTGCCGTGACGCGTGGATGGGCCGTGGTCACCGGGGCCGGCAACGGGATCGGTGCCGTCATCACCCGGCACGCCGTCAAGGAGGGGTACCGGGTCGCGGCCTGGGACGTCGACGCCGCCGGCCTCGACGCGCTGGCCGCCGAACTCGGCTCGGCGTGCGTGCCGACGGTCGTGGACGTCGCGGACGAGGACTCGGTCTCCGCGGCCGTCGCCGCGTTGCCGGAGGCGCCGTCGCTGCTCGTGAACAACGCCGGCATCGCCCGCTTCGGCCCGCTGCTGACACTGCCCGCCGCGGAGTGGCGGGCGGCGCTCGACGTGAACCTGACCGGCACCTTCCTGGTCGGCCGGGCCGTGGCCGCGCGGATGATCGAGGCCGGCGGCGGCGCGATCGTGAACATGGCGTCGATCAACGGCATCGCCGCGGCGCCCAACGCCGGCGCCTACACGGCGTCCAAGGCCGGGATCGTGAAGCTCACCGAGCACATGGCGCTCGAGTGGTCGGGCCAAGGGGTCCGGGTCAACTGTGTGGCGCCCGGCCTCATCAACGCCGGCATGTCCGACGCCATCTACGCCGACGAGGAGGTCCGGCGGCTGCGTCAGGCGCGGGTGCCGCAGGGCCGGCTCGGTACCGCCGACGACGTGGCCGACGCCGTGCTGTTCCTCGGCTCGCCGAAGGCCGGCTACATCTCGGGGCAGACGCTCGCCGTGGACGGCGGCATCACCAAGACGGCGCTCGCGTCCATGCCGCGGCCGAAGTCGGTGGACTCGGTCGGCGTCGACGACGCGGCCGCGGCCCGCGAGGGTGGCTGAGCAGCGGACATGGTCGCGGGGGAGTCCCGGGCCGCACGGTCCGGATGGGACGATGGCCACATGTCCCAGCAGAGCGTGATCGAGGAGCTGCAGCGCCTCGGGATGTCCGGCTACGAGGCGAAGGCCTACGTCGCCCTCGTCGCGGCGGGGATTCCGCTGAACGGCTACGAGGTCGCCAAGCGCTCCGGCGTCCCGCGCTCCACGGTGTACGAGACGCTCGCGAAGCTCGTCGCGCGGGGTGCGGCGTACGAGGTCCGGGCGGGGGAGGGCGTCGGGTACATCTCGCTGCCGCCGTCCGCGCTGCTGGACCGCCTGCGCCGCGAGTTCGACCAGTCGATCGACGCCCTGAGCTCCGCGCTCCCGCAGGTCGCGGCGCCGTCACAGGTGCGGTTGGTGCACAACCTGTCCGACCGGGAGTCCCTGCTCGCCCGGGCGGAGGACGTCGTGGCCGCGGCACGCACCGACCTGTTCCTCTCCGGCTGGCCCGCCGAGATCGCGCCGCTGAAGAGCACGGTGCGCCGCGCCGACGCGGAGGGCGTCGAGGTCACCGTCGTGACCTTCGGGGAGGACCCCGAACCCGTCGGCACCACCTACCCGCATCGGTTCTCCTCGCCCGAGGTGGTCCTGGAGAACCTCGGCTGCCGGCTGCTGGTGGTCGCCGCGGACCGCGAGCAGGCCGTGATCGGCGGGGTCGTGAACGGGGACGCGTGGGGGGTCTACACCGACGACCCGGCCGTCGTGCTGGTGGCCGTCGAGTACGTGCGGCACGACATCGCCATGCACCTGATCGCGGAGAAGTTCGCGCCGGAGGACTTCGAGACCTTCTGGAAGTCCGATCCCGCGCTGCGCAAGCTGCGCGCCGACCACGGCATCCCGGCCGCCCTGCTGGCCCGCGGGCCGGGCGGGGCGTCGGCGCCGCCGCGCCGCGGGCGCCGCGCCTGAGCCCGTTCAGGGCGACACCAGGACCTTCACGACGTCCTCGGGGTGCTCGATCGCGTACCCGAAGGCGCCGGCCACGTCGGCGAGCGGGACCTCGCGGCTGACGAACCGGGCCACCGCCGCCCGCTGCGCGGCGACGACCTCGAGGGCCTCGGGGAAGAGGCCGGCCCGGGCGCCGACGATCGTCACGCCCTCGAACAGCACCCGCGGCACCGGCACCACGAGATCGTGCGCGGCGACCCCCACGACCACGAGCCGCCCGCCGCGCCCGATCCCGGCCAGCGCGGCGTCGAGCCCCGGCCGCGTGCCGGACGCCTCGAACGCGACGTCGGCGCCCTCGCCGCGGGTCCAGTCCGCGACCGCGTCCGGGTCCGGCGCGGTGACCCGCTCGGCGCCCAGCTCCGCGGCGAGCGCGCGCCGGGCCGGGACCGGGTCGCTGACCAGCACCGCGTGCCCGCGCGCGGCGGCGGCCACGGTGATCGCCAGCCCGATCGGCCCGCCCCCGACGACGGCGAGCCGCTCGTCGCCGCGCAGCTCGGCGCGGGCGAGCGCCATCGCCGCGATCGAGAACGGCTCGACGAGAGCGGCCTCGACGGCGGTCAGGCCGCCGGCGCCGTGGAGCTGCCCGACCGGGACGACGAGCCGGTCGGCCAGGCCGCCCGGCAGCGCCACACCGAGCGCGCGGAAGGCGGTGCAGGCCGGCCAGGCGCCACGGGTGCAGGGCCGGCAGCGCCCGCAGGGGATCGCGGGATCGACGGTGACGGTCTGCCCGACCTGCAGTGGGCCGTCGTAGCCGCGGGGCAGCGCGGCGAGCGTGCCGCCCACCTCGTGGCCCTGGCGGAGCGGGAAGCCGGTGTCGTGCCGCTCGCCGAGGAACATGTGCAGGTCCGTGCCGCACAGCCCCACGGCGCCCACGTCGACGACGGGGTCGCCCGGGCCGGGATCGGGGTCGGGCACCTGCTCGACCGCGATCGTGCCGGGGGCGGTGGTCACGGCGGCGCGCATCGGCCGGGCCTCCTCGGGGTGTGTGCGGCGCTCGGGGCCCGGCTAGGCGTTCGTGACGCCCAGGCTCAGGCCGCCGTCGATCGTGAGCACCGCGCCCGTGGCCCACTCCGCGGCGAGCAGGTACTCCACGGCCTCGGCGACCTCGTCCGTGGTGCCCGGGCGGCCGAGGGCGTGGGCGGGGCCGAGGGACTCCATGCGCTCGGCGGCCTGGGCGTCGTCGAACAGCCCGGCGCGCTGGTTGATCTCGGTGAGCACCCCACCCGGCCGCACGCACCCGACCCGCACGCCCTGCGGCCCCAGCTCCGCGGCGAGCACGCCGGTCAGCGTCTCGAGGGCCCCCTTGGTGGCCGCGTAGGGGGAGGCGCCGGGGAAGGCGCGCTGGGTGTGCACGGACCCGAAGAACACGATCGCGCCGCGCGACCTCCGCAGGTGCGGCAGGGCGAGCCCGCTGAGCAGCATCGGGCCGATCGTGTTGGAGGCGAAGACGGCGTGCAGCTCCTCCTCGGTGAGCTCCTCGAGCGCGCCGCGGTACATGTTCCCCGCGCCGTGCACCACCGCGTCGAGCCCGCCGCCGTGCGCCACCGCCGCGGCCACCATGGCCTCCCGGTCGGCCGCCACGGTGACGTCGCCGACCACCCCCTGCGCACCGGCGGCGGCCGCGACCGCCTCGACCTTCGCGGCGCGGCGCCCGGAGAGCGTGACCCGGGCGCCGGCCTTGGCCAGCCGGTGCACCACGGCCTCGCCGATGCCGGATCCACCCCCGGTGACCAGCACGGACATGCCGTCGATCGGACGACCCACCTCAGCTCCCTCCGGTGACGACCGCGGACGCGGCCTTGCGCAGCAGCACCGCGCGGTCGAGCGGCGCGTGCTCGGCCGCGAGGACGTCGGACTGCACCTCGACGGCGAGCGGCACGCCCGCCGGCAGCGCGGCGAGGAACCCCGCCAGGTCCAGCACCCCGTCGCCGGGCGGCACCCGGTCGTGCCGCGCCTCGTGGGCGAGCAGCTCCGCGGACTCCGGGTGCGCGCCCGGCCCGGCGTCCGTCAGCTGGGCGTAGCCGACGAGCTCGGCCGGCCACGGCGCGTCGAGGGGTTCGCGCATGCGGTGCAGGTGCAGCGCGTCGGGCAGCACGACGGTGCCCGGCACGGCGCGGGCGATCCGCTCGGCGGCCGCCCGGGACCGGACGGCGGTGAAGGCCATGGGCTCGAGGGTGACCCGGGTGGCGGAGCCGGCCAGGATCTCGGCGAGCGCGGCGACCGACGCCGTGGTCCGCCCCTCGTCGGGGTCCTCGGAGACGGTCAGCAGGAAGGCCGCGTCGAGGACGGCCGCGGTGTCGGCGAGCCGACGGTCCGCGTCCGTGACGCCGGCGGGGCCGAGCCGCACCACCTCGACGTCGAGCAGCCGGACACCGGTGCGCCGCACCGCGTCGGCGACCGCCGGCGCCTGCGCGCGGGGATCGGTGAACCGCACTCCGGCCAGCGGGAACCCGGCCTCGGCCGCGCAGCGGACCACGCCGTCGGGCGAGAGCTCGAGGACGCTGCCCGCCGAGAGCGACAGCGTGGGGGACGACGGCCCGGCGGGGTCAGCCACGGGTGGTCCAGCGCAGGGCGCGGCGCACGATCTCCCGGTGCGCGGGGACCTCGTAGGAGGGCGGGTGGTGGCCGAGGGCGTCGTAGACGACCCGCCCCCCGCCGTGCTCGCGGGCCCACAGCAGCGGCCGCGGCGGCCCGTCCGTACCCGGCGTGGCCGCGTGCAGCAGGCCGGTGACCTGCCGGGTGCGCAGGTCGCCGTACACCTCGTCGACGATCGCGAAGTCGTCGACGCCCGCGACGAGCGGGTGCTCCGCCGCCACCGTGACGGCGACCTCGGGGCCGAGGGGCGGGTGGTGCGAGTGCCCCCACTCCCAGTGGCCGCCCAGCGCGTCCCCCCACTCCGGCCAGTCGTCGAAGCAGAGGGCGGCGGTGTGCATCCCGAGGACACCGCCGCCCGCGTCGAGGTGCGCGGCCAGGGCCTCGCGGGCCGCGGGGGAGGGGCTCGCGCCCTCCTCGGCGGCGCGGTCCCGGTACCGGTCCGGGGTCCCGGGGCCGGTCATGGACCACCGCAGGGCGTTGACGACGAACAGGGCCGCGCCGGGCAGTGCCTCCAGGGCCGAGTCGACGCCCGCCGTGCCGGTGTGGACCTCGACGGCGAACCCGGCCTCCTCGAGCAGGGTCTCCAGGCAGGCGGTGGTGGCGGGGAAGTCGTGGGTGAGCCCGCCGGACAACACCACCGCGCGCACGGCCCACCTCCGCGTCGTCGTCCCGTCGCCCGCTCGTCGTCACAAGGCTGACGACTACCGGGACCCTAGCGGGGCGAGGGCCCCGGAGCCAGCGCCGCGGCGCCCTCCCCCGGGCGTGCCCGGGTACCGGCTCAGGGTCCCCCCGGCCCTGCCGGGAGGGTCGGTGGTCCCTGTCGTTGGCGTGCCGCGTCGGTCAGGCTTCCGCCGTCCGCCGCACCGGCGGCGGGAGGAGGTCCGATGCACGAGGTGTCCGAGCCGGTGCGCCCGAGCAGGGTCGCGGCCGAGCGGGCCGCCCTGCTCGTGCGGCTCTGCCTGGACCTGGACCGGCGGGGCGCCCCGCCGGCCGCCCGGCTCGCCGCCCTCGACCAGGCGCGGGCGGCCGTCGCGACGGTGCCGCCGGGGCGGATCCGGGACCGGCTCGCCACGGTGTGCGACATCCTCACCGACCTGCACCGCGACGACACCGCCGAGGCCGTGCGCGCTGCGATCGTCCGGGCCCGCGCGGCGCTCGGCCAGCCCGCCGCGGGCTGACCGGCGTCAGCCGACCCGGGGGTCCTCCGGCCGGTCGAGGTCGAACACGCTCGACCCGATCCCGCGGGCCACGCGGTCGAGGCGGTCCGCCTGGGCCAGCAGCTTGGCGCGGTGCACCGGCGAGGTCACGCTGCCGGCGAGGCCGGTGAGGTCGGTGGCCACGGCGAGCAGCTCGGTGATGACCGACGTGTTGAGGTCGTCGGCGATCCGGTCCCGGTCGTCGAGCCTGCGGCGCAGCTCCTGCTCCACCCGCACGCGGGCGTAGGCGGCGACGAGGCCGGCGTGCCCGGCCAGCGAGGCGACGGCGTCGAGGTCCTCCCGCCGGTAGGGCTCCCGGCCGCGGCGCCGGCACACCGCGAGCGCGCCCCGCGGGGCCCCGGCCGCGGTCAGCGGCGCCAGCAGCGCGGGCCCGACGTCGAGCCGGCCCAGCGGGATCCCGCTGAGCCGCGGATCCGCGCGGGCGTCGGAGCTCGCCACGGCCATCCCGGCCATCAACGCCCGGCCCGCCGCGCTGTCCCGGGCCCGCAGCCGGGTGTTCTCCACCTCGGCGAGGGAGTCGCCCTCGGCCACCGCCACCAGGAACTCGCCGGCGCCCTCGGCCGGCACCAGCAGAGCCGCCCCGTCGCTGTCGCTGAGGTCGCGCAGCGTCGCGACCAGACCCTCCAGCACCTCGGCGGGCTCCTCGCCCGCGAGCAGGTCCGTCGCGACCTGCGTCGACGCGGCCTGCCAGGCCTGCCGGCGCCGGGTCTCGGCGAACAGCATGGCGTTCTCGATCGCCACCGCGGCCGACGTCGCCAGGGCCTGGAGCAGCTCCTCGTCGTCCGCGCTGAAGCCGCCGCCTGCCTGCCGGTCGGTGAGGTAGAGATTGCCGAACACCTCGCTGCGGACCCGGATCGGCACCCCGAGGAAGCTGGTCATCGGCGGGTGCCCGGGCGGGAACCCGGCGAAGCGCGGGTCGTCGTGCAGGGACGCGAGCCGGATCGGGTGGGGGTCGTCGATCAGCGCGCCGAGCAGGCCTTCGCCGCGCGGCGGCCGGCCGATCGCGCGGACCGCCTCCTCGTCCATGCCCTCGTGCAGGAACTCGACGAGGTGGCCGTCGGCGCCGAGCACACCGAGCGCGGCGTAGCGGGCGCCGACCAGCGCGCGTGCCTCGGTGACGACGCGCCGCAGCACGACGGGCAGCTCGAGGTCCGCGCCCACCGCACGGTGGGCCCGGAGCAGGCCGCGCAGCCTGCCCTGGCTCGCCATGACCTCCTCGGCGCGCTCGACGATCTGCTCCAGGAGCTGGTCGAGCTCGAGCCGGGGGACGTCGACGAAGCCCAGGTCGGCATCCGGGTCGTCGTCGCCCGGCCCCCCGAGGCCGTTGCCGTTCTGCGGGCCCACCTGCACCACCGGCCGTCACCACCCGTCGCGTCGAGGGGTTCCCACCGACCGCTCGGGGGGACGGCCCGCGCGGCGAGACGTCCCACTATGGGCCCGGTGGCGGGCGCTGTCCAGACGCCCGACCGCTGCGGCGCGGGCTCAGGACCAGCGGTCGCCGTCCCACTCGTCGTCACCGTGGGTGTCGGCGTACCGGTGCTCGTCGTCCCACGAGTCGTCCCAGCGGTCGTGCCGGTCCCCGTCCCAGGTCCTCTCCCAGGTCCCGTGCCGGGTGTCGTCCTCGGTGTCCCGATCGTCCGTGTCGGCGGTCGGGCCGGGGAGCGGGGCCTCGGCGGGCGGGCGGGGCGGGGTCTGCGTGACCGCGCGGGAGCCGGGGTGCGCGGCGGCCCGCAGGGTCCGGGTGACCTGGGCCTGCGCACCCGCCACCGCCTCGGCCAGCACCGGGATCATCACGGGCGGCGCGGGCAGCACGGTCGCGTCCCGGATCCCGGCCGGCGCCGGTTCGGCCGCCCCCGCGGCGGCCGCGGCCGGGGTGGCGGGCGCCGGGGTGACGGGCCCGCCCGGGCCGAGCGCGGGCCGGCCGACGACCACCGCGACGGCGGCACCCAGCACCGCGACCACCGCGACCCGGCGGTGCGCCGTCGGCCGGGCGGGCCGCACGGGCTCGGGATCGCCGACCCGCCCGCACTCCCGGACCAACCCGAGGGCGAGCCCGGCGGCGGTGGGCCGCTCGGCGGGGTCGGCGGCCGCCGCGTCGGCCAGCAGCGCCGCGACCCCCGCGGGCACCCCGGGCGCGGCCCGACCCCACGAGCGGCGCGGGAGGCAGCGCTGGAGCAGCCGGCCGAGCCGGGCGACGTCCGCGGCGGCGCGGGCGTCGAAGGCGGCGGTGCCGTACGCCGCCTCGGGGGGTCGGTGGACGCGGCCGAGCAGGTGCGCCTCGCCGCCGCGGTCGAACCGCACCGCGTCCGGCTCCACGGCGCCGTGCGCCACGCCGTGGGCGTGCAGGTAGGCCAGGGCCTCGGCGGCCCGGGTGCCGGCGGCCAGGAGCGCGGGCACCGGCAGGGTGCGCCGGGTGGCGCGGTCGGCCAGCGACGGGCCGTCGACGAGCTGGGTGACGACGAAATGCCCGTCGCCGCAGCTCCCGACGTCGTACAGCGCGGCGAGGTTCGGGTGGTGCAGCCCGGCCACGACGGGCCCGGCGGGGGAGGGCTCCAGGAGCTCGACGACGACGGGGCGGCAGAGCACGTCGTCCCACGCGCGGTAGAGGCGCCGGCCCCGCCCGGAGCCCAGGCGGGCGTCGAGCCGGTACCGGTCCGGCAGTCCCGCCGGCCGCTCCGGTCCCCCCGCCTGCCGCACGACGTCACTGGTCGTGGCCACGCGCGTACCCCCCGTCGGCAGCCGGCCACCTGCGGACGCGCGCATGGTGGCCGTGCCGGTCGCGGTCCCCGGGCGCCTGCCGGCCCCTGCCGGCGGCGCCCCTGTCGGTTCCCGCGTACCCCCGATGTCCCCCGGACTACCCCGCCCCGTGCCGCGCACACCCTTCCGCACCCCCCGGCGCGGGGGCAGGGCCGAAAGTCACGGCCCCGGGCGTGACGGGACGTCCGACCCTGGTGGGGGTGCGCCGGGGCCGGGCACGATCACCCGGCTCGCCGGTCACCCAGGAGGTCCCGATGCCGTCCGCGCCGCACTCCGCGCCCGTCCCGGGCGGCTGGCCGAGGTCCGCCCACACGCACACGACCGGTTGCTACTGGGACGTCCAGGTGTGCTGCTGGCACTGCCCGCCCGCCACCGCCGAGCCCGTGCCGCCGCCGGCGGTCGACGCCGTCCCGCCGGCCGAGCCCGCCGTCGCCCCGGTCTGAGGGCCGGCACGGCGCGCGCGTCCACCGCAGGCCGTGCCGGTCGGTGCCGGTCGGTGCCGGTCCGTGCCGGTCCGTGCCGCCCGCGAGGACCGCGAGGAGGAGGCCGTGGGGCCGTCGGTGGAGGTCGTGGAGACAGGTGAGGTGCCCGACCGGCTCTCCGCGGTGCCCGACCGTCACGCAATTTTTGCTAGGAAACCTAGCGACCGGCTAGGGTGCCGCGCCATGAGCGCGGACAACGAGGTCGCCCGCGCCGTCCGCGACCTCGTGCTGGCCGGGGACCGGTACCGCGGGGCGGTCGGCCGGTCCGCGGGCCTGGGCGCCAGCGGGGTCGGCACCCTCGCGCTGCTCTTCCTCGAGGGTCCGGCCACCCCGGGTGCCATCGCGCGGCACCTCGGGATCACCACGGCGTCGGCCACCCAGCTGCTCGACCGGCTGGAGGCCGCGGGTCACGTCCGGCGTCGGCCCAACCCGGCGGACCGCCGCTCCTGCCTCGTCGAGCTCGAACCCGTCGGCCGGCGGTACGTGGCGGCGACCTACGACGACTTCGCCGAGCGCATCGGCCGGGCGGTGGCCGGGCGTTCCCACGCGGAGATGGCCGCCGTCGCAGGGTTCCTGCGTGCGGCCAGCAGCATCCTGGCGGGCCCGGGTGCCGTCGCGGGGTGAGGACGCCGTGCGGACGCTGGCGGAGCGGGTGCGCGAGCTCGTCGTCGCGACCGACGAGTACCGGCGCACCATGGCGCAGGCCGCCGGGGTCGGCATCCACGAGGCCACGACCCTGGGCGAGCTGCTGCACCGCGGCCCGCTGCCGCCGTCGGCCATCGCCCGCCGCCTCGGCATCGCCTCGGCCAGCGTGACCTCGCTGCTGGACCGCATGACGGTCGCCGGCTTCGTCGAGCGGCAGCCCAACCCCGTGGACCGGCGCAGCGTGCTCGTCGTGCTCACCCCCGGCGGCCGCTCGACGATCAGGGCGATGTTCGACCTGTTCACCGACGACGTCGAGCAGGCCGTCCGCACGGCGGAACCCCGGTACGTCGCCGAGTTCGGCCGGGCCCTGGGGCGGATGGCACCCGCGCTGCGGGCGCGTGCGGCCGACCGTGCCGCCCTCGAGGAGGAGCTCACCCGCCGCACCCGGCGCCCGGACGGGACCCGGCGTTAGCCGCAGGAACCGGACTTCTCGCGCACCGAACATCTCCGCCGGGAGTTGCGCCGTCCGGCGGTGGACCGCGCGCGGGGCGGGAGAGTGGGATCGGGCCACCCCAACGGCGAGTACCCCGGCGGTGACCCGTGCCCGATTACCGTCCCGACGACCCCGGTGGCGAGCTCCGCGCCCGCGCCGACGCACGGCCCTTCCCGCCCGGTCCCGTGGACCGGGCGGACGACCCCCTCGACCGGCCGAGCCGCCGGCGCGCCTCGATGCCGAACGACCAGCGCGTGCGGCTGCGCAGGGCCGCCCTGCTCGCCCCGGAGCGGTTCCCGGGCCCGGTCGGCGAGCTGCTCTCCCGCGAGCTGCTGATCTGGGAGGACTTCGGGCACCGCTTCGGCGCCCACACCCTGGTCTCGCGACTCGTCGAGGAGATCCTCGAGCCCACGGTCCGGCCCGCCGTGCCGAACACGGCGTCCGCCGCCGAGCCCAGCGACGGCACCGCGGCCTGAGCCGCGCACGGACCGGGGCCGCGCACCCCAGCCTGCGCGGCCCCGCCCCCACCCCGCCCGGGTCCGGCCCGGGCGGGGTGGGGACGCCCGGGCCGGTGCGGGTCAGGCGCGTGCCACCGGCACGCCGGCACCCGGGTCGACCTTGTGCGGCTCACCCTTGCCCGGGCGCACCTCGAAGTCGAAGATCTCCGTCGGCAGGTAGACCGTCGAGCACGAGTTCGGGATGTCGACGACGCCGGACAGCCGGCCCTCGATCGGCGCCGCACCCAGGATCATGTAGGCCTGGATGTCGGAGTAGCCGAACTTCTGCAGGTAGTCGATCGCGTGCAGGCAGGCCCGCTGGTAGGACAGGTGCGAGTCCAGGTAGCGCTGCTCGCCGCCGAGCGTCACCGAGGTGCCGGAGAACGCCAGCCACTCGCTGTACTGCGGGTCCGTGCGGCCCGGCATGAACAGCGCGTTCTCGGACACGCCGAAGGTGTCCATCCCGCCCTTGATCACGTCGACGCCCAGGTCCATGAACCCGCCCATCTCGATGGCGCCGCAGAAGGTGATCTCGCCGTCGCCCTGGGAGAAGTGCAGGTCGCCCATGGACAGGTTCGCGCCCTCCACGAACACCGGGTAGAAGATCCGCGAGCCCTTGGTCAGGTTCTTGATGTCCTGGTTGCCGCCGTTCTCGCGCGGCGGGGCGGTGCGGGCGGCCTCGCGGGCCACGCGGTCGAAGTCGTCGCCGCCGAGCGAGCCGAGGATCGCCGAGTCCGGGTTCGGCGGCAGGGCTAGCGGGGGTACGCGGTCCGGGTCGGTGTCGATCAGAGCCTGCTCACGGGCGTTCCACTTGCGGAGCAGGTCGTGCGACGGCGCCGTGCCCATCAGGCCGGGGTGCACGATCCCGACGAAGGACACCCCGGGGACGTGCCGGGAGGTGGCCACGCCGCCACGGAAGTCCCAGATCACCTTGTAGGCGTCGGGGAACTGCTCGGTGAGGAACCCGCCGCCGTTGCGGGTGGCGAACACGCCGGTGTAGCCCCAGCCCTGCCCGGCGAGCGGGCCGGAGTCCTCCTGCGGGATGGGCCCGACGTCGAGGATGTCGACGATCAGCAGGTCGCCGGGTTCCGCGCCCTCGACCGAGATCGGGCCGCTCAGTACGTGCACGCTCGGCAGCGGCGCGTTGAGGATGTCGTCGGCGGAGTCGTTGTTGTGGATCGCGCCGTCGAACCACTCCCGGCAGTCGACCCGGAAGGTGTCGCCCGGCTTGACCCGCACCAGCGCGGGGATGTCCGGGTGCCAGCGGTTGTGGCCGACGATCCGCTGCTCGGTGAACCTCTTCATCGAGTCCAGGGGGAAGACGACCTCGGGCATGGTGGTACCTCGATTCGTGTGCCGGCGGTACGGGTTCGGATCAGGGTGAGACGGCCGCGCCGCGGTCCTGCGGCGTGCGCTCCGTCGGTGGGGTGGTGTCCGCGCTCGGGCGGGTCAGGCGCGGGTACAGCAGGCCGAAGACCACGACGCCGAACACGGCGAGCCCGATGGCGGTCCACCCGGCCGAGTAGCCCCACCAGCCGTTGAGCAGCACGAACGCCGGGATCGCGCCCGTCACCCAGCCCTGGATGGCCGCGACCGCACCGGTGTAGCGGCCGATCCGGCCGGCCTCGCGGCCGAGCAGCGCGTAGAACAGCGCCCACAGGAAGGCCCAGTAGAGCCAGATGACGCCGAAGACGGGGTCGCCGGCCTTGACGAAGTTGAGGACCGAGTACCCGACGGCGCAGATCGCGACGAACAGGGAGAAGTAGCCGAGGCCGGTGCCGTCGAGCCCACCCCAGAGGTTGCACGCCACGTAGAGGTAGGTGAAGCCGAACAGGTACAGGCCGGAGGCGTTGAGCACGATCGTCGGGTCGCCGGCCGCCGTGAAGATCAGGTAGGTCGGGGTGACGACCTGGAGCAGGCCGACGAAGAGGTTCAGGGGTGCCGCGGACTTGGCCTCGACCCAGCCGAGCAGCATCGCGCCGTTCAGGAAGAGCACCGCTCCGACGTACAACAGGCCGACGCTGGCCATGGGATCTCCTCTCCGGGCAGGGCGGGCCGCCCCGCGTCCGGTCCGGTCGTCCCGGCCGGCCGTGGGGCGGCGTGCCCGCCGGGCGGGTCAGGGGCGTGGCAGGCGCCGCTGCGCCGGGGTCGGCGCGACCGTGCGGCCGCCGGGCCTGCCGGGTACCCGGCTGACCACCTCCGGCTCGGTGCGGCTGCGCTCCGCCCGGTCGATCGCCTCGACGGCCGCCCGCGGTGCGAGGGAGACCATCGGCGCGGTCCAGACCCGGCGCATCGGCAGGCCGCACACGGGGCACGGCGCCACGGCGGGCGCCAGGCCGAAGCCGCGGCGGACGTCGACCGTGCCGTGCTCCTCGCACCGGAACGAGTACGTGGTCACCAGGTGTCGCTCCTTCCCGCTCGACGGGGCGCCGAGAGTTCCAGGGCTCCCACCGGGCGCATCCGGGCGGAGGGCCCGGCACGGGCGGGTCGTTGGTCCCTGGGCCTCACGCCCGGACGCGGGGGCGCGTTCTCGTCCCGGCCCGGGGCGGCGACATAGGGTCGGGCGCGGGGGCCCGACCCGCAGGGGCGCCCGGAACGACGACGCGAACGAGGTGGTCCGAGTGCCCCGGTTCGAGGGGTCCGAGCACGTGCTCGTGTCCCGGCCCGAGCCCGGCGTGGCCGTGCTGGAGCTGGCCCGCGGCAAGGTCAACGCGATCGACCAGGCGTTCTACGCCGAGCTCGGCGAGGTGTTCGACGCCGTCTCCGGCGACGAGCAGATCCGCTGCGCGGTCCTGACGGGGCGCGGCCACGTCTTCTGCGCTGGCAACGACCTGCGGGACTTCGCGGCGATGGATGCCCGCCACGGCGAGGAGCACATGCGGACGGTGCGGCGCTGCTTCTCGGCGTTGCTGGAGTGCGCCGTCCCGGTCGTCGCCGCCGTGAACGGGCCGGCGCTGGGCAGCGGGCTCGGCCTGGTGGCGTCCTGCGATCTCGTGGTGGCCTCCGAGCGCGCCACCTTCGGCCTGCCCGAGATGGGCGTCGGCGTGCTGGGCGGCGGCCGCTTCACCGCGCGGATGCTCCCTCAGCAGGCGGTGCGGCGGCTGTTCTTCACCGCCGAACCGGTCGGCGCGGCCACCTTCCGGGACTGGGGCGCCCCGGCCGAGGTCGTCGCGCACGAGGAGCTGCTGCCCGCCGCGCTGCGGCTGGCAAGGTCTGTCGCGGCCAAGGATCGCCACGCCCTCACCCTGGCCAAGCAGTCGCTCAACGGCTGCGAGCCGCTCGACCTCGAACGCGGGTACCGGCTGGAGCAGACGTTCACCGTGCGGCTGTCCGCGCACGCGTCGTCGAAGGAGGCGGTGGCCGGGCGGATGGCGGAGCTGGGCGTGGCGGCGCCGAACACCGCGGATCCGGGCACCGCGGGGCCCTGACCTGCCACGACCGGGTGGTCCACGGTGGCCGCCCGGCCGGGGAGTGGGCAGGGTGGGGCCGTGGCCACCTCCCGCGCGCACGGCGACGACGAGCTACGCCCGATGCTGGCCACGGCAGGGCGGCCGCCCGTCGACCCGGGCTGGGCCGTGGAGTTCAAGTGGGACGGCGTGCGCGCCCTCGTGGTGGTCGAGGGCGGGAGCGTGCGGTTCGTCAGCCGCAACGGCAACGACGTCACCGGGGGCTACCCGGAGCTGGTCGCGGCGGTGCCGACCGACCGCGACCTCGTGCTCGACGGGGAGATCGTGGCCCTCGACGCCGCGGGCCGGCCGGACTTCGGGCTGCTCCAGCACCGCATGCACGTGCGGACCCCGCCCGCGACGCTGCTGGAGGCGGTCCCGGTGGAGCTGTACCTGTTCGACGTCCTGCGGATCGACGGCGGGTCGCTGCTCGGCGAGCCCTACGACGTCCGCCGCCGGCGGCTCGACGAGCTCGGGGTGGACGCATGGCGCCGGGTGTCCGTGCCGCCGTCGTTCACCGACGTCACGCCCGCGCAGGCGCTGGAGGTCGCCCGCGAGCACCGGCTGGAGGGGATCGTCGCCAAGCGCCGCACCTCGCGGTACGAGCCGGGGCGGCGCTCGGCGGCCTGGGTGAAGACGGCCCTGTTCCACGGCCAGGAGGTCGTGCTCGGCGGGTGGACCCCCGGCCGCGGCAACCGCGGCTCCACCCTCGGCTCGCTGCTGCTCGGCGCGCACGACGCCGACGGCCGGCTGCGCTACGTCGGCAACGTCGGCACCGGCTTCACCGAGACCGCCCTGCGGGCGCTGCTGGACCGGATGGCCCCGCTGCGCCGCACGGCCAGCCCGTTCGACGAGCCGGTGCCGCGCGACCAGGCCCGGGGCGTCACGTGGATCGAGCCCTGCCTGGTCGGGGAGGTCGAGTACCGCACCCTGACCCACGACGGCCGGCTGCGACATTCGGTGTGGCGGGGCCTGCGCCCGGACCGCGAGCCGGAGGAGGTGGTGCTGCCGGCCCTCTCCGCCGGAGTTGCACCGGCCCGCGCCGAGGAGCGCGCCGCGCCCCCGCCGCCCGACGACGAGCCGGGCGGCACCCTCACCCCCGACACCGTCACCCCCGAGGAGCTCGCCGCCCTGGACCTGCTGCGCCGCAAGGGCGTCTGGGAGGTCGGGGGCCGCGAGCTGGCGCTGACCAACCTGGACAAGGTGCTGTTCCCCGGGCGGCGGGAGGACCCGCTGACCAAGCGGGACGTGACCCGGCACTACGCCGCCGTCGCCCCGTACCTCGTGCCCTACCTGCGCGACCGGCCGGTGAACCTGCACCGCTACCCCGACGGCGTCGACCGGCCGGGGTTCTGGCAGAAGGAGGTCCCGTCGCACGCGCCGGAGTGGCTGCGGCGCTGGCGGAACCCGGAGGCCGACCCGGGGGAGACGCAGGTCTACGCGGTGGTCGACTCCGCCGCCGCGCTGGTCTGGATGGCCAACTTCGGCGCCCTGGAGCTGCACCCGTGGACCTCCGGGCTGCCCGAGTTCCACGAGCCGACCTGGGCGCTGATCGACATCGACCCGGGGACGAACAGCACGTTCGCCGACGTCCTCGTGCTGGCCCGGCTCTACCGCACGGCGCTCGACCACCTGGGCGTGCACGCCGCGCCGAAGGTCACCGGCAAGCGCGGCGTGCAGATCTGGGTGCCGGTCGAGCCGGGCTACACCTTCGCCGACACCCGGCGCTGGGTGGAGCGGCTGTCGAAGGCGGTCGGCCGCATGGTGCCCGAGCTCGTGACGTGGGAGTGGTACACCGACCGCCGCTCCGGGCTGATCCGCCTCGACTACACCCAGAACGCGATCAACAAGACGCTCGTCGCCCCGTTCAGCGCCCGCCCCGCGCCCGACGCGCCGGTGTCCGTGCCGATCGAGTGGGACGAGCTCGACGACGAGGACCTGCGCCCGGACCGGTGGACCGTGCGCACCCTGCCGGACCGCCTGGCCGCGCACGGCGATCCGCTCCGCCCGCTGATCGGCCTGCCGCAGTCCCTGCCGCCCCTGTAGGCCGGGCCGGGGAAGACGGGCATAGTCGACCGGCGTACGGGTAGCACCGCCTCGTCGCCCACCACGCTCACCCCTCCGCCCCCGGCGACGGGCCCGACGACAGGCAGGACCCCGACGTGATCCTCTTCTGCCCGCCCGGCGTCTACCGGGCCCAGTCCGACACCGAGCTCCTCTCCGGCAGCCTGTCCCGGCACGCCGCCGGCCGTGACGTCCTGGACCTCGGCACGGGCACCGGTGCCCTGGCCCTCGCGGCCTGGCGCGAGGGCGCGGCGTCGGTGACCGCGGTCGACCTCTCCCGGCGCTGCGTGGCGGCGACCCGGCTCAACTGCTTCCTGCACGGGGCACCCGTGCGCGTGCACCGCGGCGACCTCTTCGCGCCCCTCCACGGCCGCCGGTTCGGGATGATCGTGGCGAACCCGCCGTACGTGCCGTCGGAGAGCTCGGTGCTCCCGCGGCACACCCCCGGCCGCAGCTGGGACGCCGGACCGGACGGGCGCGCGGTGCTCGACCGGATCTGCGACGGCGCCGCCGACCACCTCGAGCCCGACGGCGTGCTGCTGATCGTGCACTCGCAGGTCTGCGGTCCCGAGGCGACCGTCGAGCGGCTGGAGCGCACCGGGCTGGCGGCCGAGGTCGTCGAGCGTGCGCGGATCCCGTTCGGGCCCGTGATGCGTTCCCGGGCGAGCATGCTGGAGAAGCAGGGGCTGATCGAGCCGGGCGACCGGTTGGAGGAGCTGGTGGTCGTGGAGGCGCGCCGTGGCTGATCCCGGGCCGACGCGCGTCCTGCTCACCGACGAGGGCCCGGCGCTGATCTCCGGGCCCGTCGAACTGGAGCTGCCCGACGGCACCCGCGTCCGCTCCGACCGGGCCGTCACGGCCGTCTGCCACTGCCGGCGCAGCAAGCGCTACCCGATCTGCGACGCCAGCCACCGCCGCAAGGTGCGGCAGGAAGGACCCGACGCGTGACCAGCACCCTCGCACCGAGCTTCCTGGACCAGGCGGGGTCGCCGGAGCTGCCCGCCCCCCGCGGCCCGCTCTCCGGGGCCGTGATCGGCGCCCTGCGCGGCGCCCCGCTCGGCCCCGTCGACCCGGGCGGCGCCGAGCCCTACGGCGACGACCTGCAGCTCGCCCTGCACTGCTGCTACGAGCTGCACTACCGGGGCTTCGCCGGGGTCGACGCCGAGCGCGAGTGGGACCCGGAGCTGCTCGGTGTCCGCCGCGAGCTGGAGCGGGTGTTCCTCGCCGCGCTGCGGGCGGACGTCGAGCCCGGGGACGACGTCACCGCCGAGGTGGATGCGCTCCTCGTCGAGCCGATCGGGCCGGGTGTGCGCGGGGTGTCGCACCACCTGCAGCGCGAGGGCACGCTCGAGCAGCTGCGCGAGTACGTGGCGCACCGCTCGATCTACCACCTCAAGGAGGCCGACCCGCAGGCCTGGGCGATCCCGCGGCTCAGCGGCGCGGCGAAGGCCGGGCTGGTCACCGTGGAGCACGACGAGTACGGCTCCGGACGGCCCGAGCGCATGCACGCGCTGCTCTTCGCCGAGATGATGACCGAGCTCGGGCTCTCCGACGCCTACTGCGCCTACGTCGAGCACGTGCCCGGCGAGACCCTCGCCGAGGTCAACCTGATGTCGCTGTGCGGCCTGCACCGCAGCCTGCGCGGCGCCTCGGTCGGCCAGTTCGCGATGGTGGAGCTGACCTCGTCACCCGGCTCGGAACGGCTGGTCCGCGGCATGCGGCGGCTGGACTGCGGGCCCGCCTCGATCCGGTTCTACGACGAGCACGTGGAGGCCGACGCGGTGCACGAGCAGGTCGTGCGGCGCAGCGTCCTGGCGCCGCTGCTGGCGGCGGAGCCGGAGCTGGCCGCGGACGTCGTGTTCGGGATCCGCGCGAGCCTGTTCCTCGGCGAGCGGATGGGGGAGCGGCTGCTGGGCTGCTGGGACCGCGGGGAGACCAGCCTCCGCATGCCGCTGGCGTAGGTCGCGCCCACCATGGGCGCATGGACACCGAGATCCTCCCGGTCGACGACTCGTTCTGGGACGACGGCGCGCTGCTGGCCGCGTGCCTGCGCGAGCCGGTGCCGCGGATCCCGCCGCACTTCGGGTACGACGCCCTGGGGTCGCAGCTGTTCGAGGCGATCACCGAGCTGCCCACGTACTACCTGACGCGGGTGGAGCGGACCCTGCTCGAGCGGTACGCCGGGGAGATCGCGGCCGCGCTGGACACGCCCCGGCTGGCCGAGCTGGGCAGCGGCAGCGGGAAGAAGACCCGGCTGCTGCTCGACGCCTGTCTGCGCCTGCGGCCGACGACGTACCTGCCGGTCGACGTCAGCCGGGAGATGCTGGAGCACAGCGCCGCGGAGCTCACCGCGGCGCTGCCCGGGCTGGTCGTGCGCGGGCTGTGGGGGCGGTACGAGGCGGGGCTCGCGCAGCTGCGCGCCGACGGCGAGCCGGTGGTCGTCGCGTTCCTGGGGAGCAACGTCGGCAACACGACACCCGCCGAGCGCGACGCCCTCTACGGCGAGATCGCCGCCGCGCTGCGGCCGGGCGACGGCCTGCTCGTCTCCGCGGACCTGGTGAAACCGCCCGGCGAGCTGGAGCGCTGCTACAACGACCCGCCGGGGCACGACGCCTTCCGCCGCTTCCGGCTCAACCACCTCAGCCACCTCAACCACCGCTTCGGGGCGGACTTCCGGCTGGAGCGCTACGAGCCGCGGGCCCACGCCGTCGGCCCGGTCGTCGAGGGGCACCTCGAGGTGCTGGCGGACCACACCGCCGCGCTCCCGGCGCTCGGGATGGAGCTGGACCTGCGCCGCGGCGGGTCGATCAACGTCGGCTTCTCGGCGAAGTTCGAGCCGGAGGGGATCGCCGCGGAGGTCGGCCGGCACGGCTTCACGCCGCAGACCGAGTGGGTCGACGACGAGCACGCGTACGGGATCTTCCTGTACCGCCTTGCCGGTGCCGGTGCCGGTGCCGGTCAGGTCCAGTAGAGCAGCCGCCCGGCCGGCAGCAGGTCCGTCAGCGCGGCCGTGAACCACGTGCGCATCTCGGCCATCTCCGCGGCCGGGTACACGTACTTCACCGCGCCGAACCGGCCGTGCTTGCGGGAGCGCCGCTCGGGGTCCATCTCCAGCTTGGTGCGCGGGTACCAGCCCTCGAGCACCTCCTTGGAGCCCGGCGTGAACCGGTGGGTGATGCACTCGACGGTGAGGTCGAGCCCCGGCACGCCGTCGAGCTCCGCGGCGGCGTCGGCGAGCAGCGCGGTGTACCGCTCGCGCCAGCCGTCCACCGGCATGATCGGCGCGATCGTCAGGCCGACCGGGTAGCCGGCCCGGGCCAGCGCGCCGAGCCCGGCGAGCCGCACGGCCACCGGGTCGGTCCCGCCCTCGAACCGGTCCGCGACGACGTCGGCGTTGACCGACGCGCGGATCCGGGTGCGCCCGTGGTGGGGCAGGTCGAGCAGCGGCTCCACCGCACCGAACTTGGTGGTCGCCCGCAGCTGCACCGGCCCGCCGAAGTCGTGCGTCCCGACGTGGGTGACCGCCGCGGCGAGGCTGCCCGTGACGTGCTCGATGCCCAGTGGGTCGGTGTAGCAGGAGGCCTCGAAGGTCGTGCCCTCGTGGCCGCGTGCCTCGGTGCCCGAGGTGACCGCGCCGGTGCCGACGTAGGCGTCCGTGCCGGCGAGGATCGTGTCGAGGTCGGCGTAGACGCGCGTGACCGGCGGGCCGCCGAGCGAGCCGGCCAGGTAGCAGTACTGGCAGTGCGCCGGGCAGCCGCGGGCCAGGTCGACGCGCCAGTCGGCGCTGGGCGGGATCGGCTGGAGCTTCCGGGCCGACGGCGGGCTGACGACCACGGCGAGCGTGGACTTGGCCCGCGCGTAGGTGGCGCGCTCGTCCGCGCCCCGCAGGCCGGTGAGGCGGTCGGAGCGGAGGAACTCGACGTCGTCGACGCCGGCGGCCTCGCAGCGGGCGAGGATCCCGGCGGTGTGCGGGAGCTCGGCGGCGGACCGGGTGACGACGACGTGCTTCGGCACCCAGAGCCGGGTGCGGCGGGGTGTGCTCATCTCACCTGTGAGAACACGCGAGGGGAGCCGCGCCGTCCCGTGGGGGACGAGACGTGCGCGACTCCCCGAGGTCAGAGGCCACGAGGGGGCCTACTCGACGCCCACGGTCTCCTTGGCCAGCGACGCGAAGTGCGTCTGCGCGGCGGAGACCACGCTCGAACGGTTCTTGTGCCGCTCCTCGTACCGGATCACGGCCTGGACGCCGTCCGCGGTACGGAGCTCCCGGATCGCGGCGACCGCGTCCGGCACCCCCTTGGCGTCGTAGTCCGGGATCGGCAGCTCGTCGGCGCGCAGCGCACCGGCGTCCCGGCGGACGGTGCGCACGGCGGACCCGGCGCGCGCACCGTCGGCCCGGGCGACGTCCTCGGCCCGCTCCAGCCCGGCGTCGACCGCGGTCCCGACGACCTCGCGGGTGTCGGTGGCGACCCGGCCGACCGTGTTGCCGACCGTGCTGCCGATCAGGCCGACCTTGTCGCCGACCCGGCCGAGCCGGGCGCGGACCTCGTCGCCGGCCCGGGCGACCCGGTGCGCGGCGCGGTTGACGCCGCGGAGAGTGATCCGGGTGGGCAGCTGGACGGCGCGGGTGACGCCCCCGGCCACGGCCTGCAACGGCGTCGGACGCAGGGCCGCGGGGCCGCCGAGGGCCTCCTCGGCCAGCACGGTCGTGAGCCAGTCCACGGTCGCGGTGTGCGCGGTGACCAGCTGCTCGGCCAGGCCGTGCAGGGCCGCCGGGCCCTCCTGCGCGGTCAGCGCGACCAGGTAGCGGGCCCGGTCGAGCAGCTGGTGCTCGAGCGCGAGGTCGCCCAGCAGGGCCTCGTCGAGCGGCTGGGCCTGCTCGACCGTGCTCTTGACCAGGTGGGCCGCGAAGCCGACGGCCGGGGCGACGACGTCGGGCACCTCGCCCAGGTCGCGCAGGGCTGCGGCGATGCGCTCGGCGCGGCGCTCGGCGTTGTCGCCGTTCTCCCGCAGCTCGCGGCGCACGGCGTCGGTGCGCGCCTGCGCCACCCGCGTGCGGGCGATCTGGACCTCGGTGCGGGTGAGCTGCTCGAGGGTGCGGAGCTGGCTGATGACGGCGGCGTTCGCCATGGATGACCTTCCTCGTGCGTCGGTGAGGGCGTGCGATTCGGGTTGCTGCTCAGGGGTTTGCACGTGATCGACGCCGTGACACCCGGGTCACGGGGAGGCCTGGCTCACTTTCCCGGGGTGCGATCATCGGTCGCGGCGGAAGGAGCACCGGATGCGGGCGTACGGCTTCACGGCGGTGGGCGGACCGGAGAACGAGGCGTTCCTCGAGGTGCCGGTCCCCGAACCGGGCCCCGGTGAGCTGCGCGTGCGGGTGCGCGCGGCCGGGGTGAACCCCGGCGACTGGCGGCTGCGGGAGGGCTCCTACGGGACGGTCGGTTCGGCGGTGCTCGGCCGCGAGGTGGCCGGGACCGTCGTGGCCCTCGGCCCGGGCGTCGACGCGTTCGCGGAGGGCGACGAGGTCTTCGGCGGCTGCCCCGGGATGGTCGGGGGCTGGGCCGAGGAGGCGCTGGTCACGGCCTCCTTCGCGGCGCACCGGCCGGAGGGCGTCCCGCCGGAGGTCGCGGCGGCGCTGCCGGTGGCGGCCGGCACCGCGTACGACGCGCTCGAGGACCTGAAGCTCACGCCGGGCTCGACGCTGCTGGTCAACGGCGCGGGCGGCGGTGTCGGCGTGCCCGTCGTCCAGCTCGCCCGGGCCCGCGGGATCCGCGTGGTCGGCACCGCGAGCCCGGCCAAGCGCGACCTGGTCGCCGGGCTCGGCGCCACACCGGTGGCCTACGGCGAGGGCGTGCTCGACCGGATCCGGGAGGCGGCGCCGCAGGGGATCGACGCCGTGTTCGACCTGGTCGGCGGCGAGGCCCTGCGCACCGTCGCCACGCTGCTCACGGACCGGACCATGCTCCTGTCGGTCGCCGACAAGCCGCTGGTCAAGGAGCTGGGCGGGCGGGACGTGGAGCGCGACCGCAGCACCGCGGTGCTCACCGCGCTGGTCCGGCTGGTCGAGGAGGGCGCGCTCGACCCGCACGTCACGCGGGTGCTGCCGCTCGACGAGGCGGGGGCCGCGCTCGCCGAGGTGGAGGCGGGGCACGCGCAGGGCAAGGTGGTCCTCGTGATGCCGACCGCGGTCCCGCCCGCCTAGCGTCCGGGCGGGAGGCGCGCATGGAGGGGACACCGTCCGAGCGGCTGGCGGACATGCTGGCCGGCCACGTCGTGGTCACGATGCTCGCGCTCGGACATCGGCTGGGCCTGCTCGAGGCGGTGGCCGTGGGTCCGGCGTCGGCGGCGGAGATCGCCGCGCGGGCCGGGGCCGACGCGCGGTACGTCCGCGAGTGGCTGGGCGCTCTCGTCGGCGCCGGCTTCGTCGAGGTCGACGCGACCGGCGGGACCTACCGCTTCGCCGAGGACGCCGCGGGCGTACTCAGCGGGCCGACGGCCGCGAACCTCGCTCCGGTCGCCGACATGCTCGTGCGGCTGACCGGGATGGCGCCCGAGGTCGCGGCGCGGTTCGGCGACGGCACGGGCATCCCGCCGCAGGTCTACGCCGAGCGGGCCGGTGAGGCGCTCGGCGGTTCCCGCCGCTGGCTGTACGAGGAACGGTTCGTCGCGGGCTTCCTCGGCCCGGTCCCGGGGCTCGCCGACCGGCTGCGCGCCGGGGCCCGCGTGCTCGACGTCGGGTGCGGCTCCGGGCAGGTCGCCCGGCTGGTGGCCGACGCGTTCCCGGCCAGCACGGTGACGGGCGTCGACGTCGTCCCCGAGGCGGTCGCGGCGGCCGAGGCCGGGCGCGGCGATCGGTCGAACCTCCGTTACGAGGTGGCCGACGCGGCCGCGCTGCCGGGCCAGGCCGGGTCCGTCGACGTCGTCCTGGCCGTGGACGTGGTGCACGACCTCGCCGATCCCGGGGCCGCGCTGCGCGGGATCCGGCGGCTGCTCGCGCCGGACGGGCTGTTCGTGATGGTCGACATCTCCTACACCGGCCACCTGCCCGACCTGGCCGGCGACTCCGGCGCGACCTCGGCCTTCGGCATCAGCGTGCTGCACTGCCTGCCCGTCTCCCTCTCCGGCGGCGGGGCCGGGCTCGGCGCGATGTGGGGCCACGAGCGCGCGGAGGCTCTCCTGGCCGAGGCGGGTTTCGCGATGGCGGCGCGCCTGCCCTCCCCGCGCCCGCAGAACGCGATCTACGTGGCGCGGCCGGTAGATGCCTAAGCTGCGACGGGCAGGTCCCGACGACGAGATCCCGGGGGTGCGCGCATGCGCCTGGAGACCCTGCTGCCGCTGGGGAAGGTCGATCCCGGCCTGCGCACGCCCGACACCCCGCTCGACATCTGGTCGGTCGGGGAGAACGCGGCGCTGCTGGAGGAGATCGGGTACGGCGGGCTCGTCGTCGAGGAGACCAAGGACGACCCGTTCGCCGTCCTGACGCTCGCGGCACAGGCCACCACCCGGCTGCGGCTCGGCACCGCGGTCGCGATCGCCTTCCCGCGCAGCCCCACGATCACCGCCCTGCACGCGTGGACGCTGCAGAAACTCTCCCGCGGCCGGTTCACCCTCGGGCTGGGCTCCCAGGTCCGCGGGCACATCACCCGCCGCTACGGCATGCCGTGGTCGCCGCCCGGGCCCTGGATGCGGGAGTACGTGCGGGCCGTGCGCGCGGTGTGGCACACCTGGCAGACCGGCGAGCCGCTGGACTACCACGGCGAGCACTACGACCTCACGCTCATGGTCCCGCTGTTCGACGCCGGCCCGATCGAGCACCCGGAGATCCCGGTCCACGTGGCCGCGGTCAACCCGTACATGTGCTCGGTGGCCGGGGAGGTCGCCGACGGCGTGCGCCCGCACCCGGTGTGCACGCCGTCCTACATCGCCGAGGTCATGCTGCCGGCGGTGCAGCGCGGCGCCGCCCGCTCTGGCCGGTCGCTCGCGGACTTCCGGGTCTGCATGAAGCCGCTGGTCGCCTCGGCCCGCACCGCCGAGGAGCTGGAGGTGAAGGTCCGCGACGCCCGCGCCCGCATCGCCTTCTACGCCTCCACGCCCGGCTACCGCGCGGCCTTCGAGCACCTCGGGCTCGGCGACCTGGCCAGCGAGGCCGCGGTGCTGTCCAAGGCGAAGCGGTGGGAGGTACTGCCCGGCCTGATCGACGACGACGTCCTGGACCGCTTCGCCGTGATCGGCACCTACGACGAGATCGGCGACCGGCTGCTGGACCGCTTCGCCGGCGTGGTCACGGACGTCGAGTTCTCGATCGCCGTGCGCGACGACGAGGACCGCGCGACCCTGGCCGGGCTGGCCCGCACGATCCAGGCGCACGACGACGCCGGGGCACGCCGGGCGATCACCGGTGGCGCCGGGGTACGGGACTATCGACGGACGCCGATCCGTTGACGAGCGTGGGACTGCACAGCGCGGGAACAGCACGAGAAGGGAGCAGTGATGAGCCGCTACGAGAAGGCGATCCTGGCAGGGGGCTGCTTCTGGGGCATGCAGGACCTCATCCGCAAGCGGCCGGGCGTGGTGTCCACGCGCGTCGGCTACACGGGTGGGGACGTCCCGAACGCGACCTACCGCAACCACGGCACGCACGCCGAGGGCATCGAGATCGAGTTCGACCCGGAGCGGACCAGCTACCGCGAGCTGCTGGAGTTCTTCTTCCAGATCCACGACCCGACCACGAAGAACCGGCAGGGCAACGACGTCGGCATGTCGTACCGCTCGGCGATCTACTACCTCGACGACGAGCAGAAGCGCGTCGCCGAGGACACCATCGCCGACGTCGACGCCTCCGGGCTCTGGCCGGGGAAGGTCGTGACCGAGGTCGAGCCGGCGGGTGACTTCTGGGAGGCCGAGCCCGAGCACCAGGACTACCTGGAGCGCATCCCGTGGGGCTACACCTGCCACTTCCCGCGGCCGGACTGGGTGCTGCCGAAGCGGGCCGAGTCGACGGCCTGATCCACAGCTGAGCGAACGGCGCTCTCGTTCACCAAGAGTGAGCGGGAGCGCCGTTCGTGCGATCACGCGTGGTCGGGGCGGCCCCACTCCTGCGGCGAGGTGTACTGCAACAGGTTGTAGAGCCGCTTCTGCACCGTGGCGATCTCCCGCACCGACTGCGCGACCAGGCTGCGGTCGAGCGGGGTGAGGCGGCGCATCCACACGACGTCGGACAGCGGCTCGCCGCGGTCGAACTGCGCGAGCTGCTGGCGCAGCCGCACCCGCTGGAGCACCTCGAACACCTCGATCAGCGTGCTGCCCTGATCGCGGGGCAGCAGCATCGAGCCCGCCGCCGCGGCGAGCCGGGCCCGCGTCGACAGCTCGGGGGACCGCACGCTCAGCGCCGCCCACCGGGCCATCTCGACGACCGGGCGCAGAGCGTGCGCCTTGAGGTCGAACGTGCCGCCGCGCCCGGCGAGCACGTCGCGCACCGAGCGCAGGTGTGCGCGGTGCGACAGCGACTCCCGGACCAGCAGCTTCATCGTGGCCGGGTGGTCGCGCACGCCGGCGAACACCTCGGTCACCACGGGCCGGGCGGGGTCGCCCTGGATGGGGCGGCCGTCGAGCAGCAGGGACGCCATGAGCATCCCCTGGTCGTCCAGGGGCGAGACCAGCCACTGCTCGGCGGCCGCGCGCCACTGGGACCGCGTGCGCGCGAAGGCGGGCGACGCCGGGGTGGCGCCGTGCGCGTCGACCCGCAGGCCCGCCCGGCGCAGCACGTCGGCGACCTCGGCGAACGCGCCCCGGTAGGCGGCCGCCCGGCGCGCGTCGACGGACTCGGCGAACACCACCGCGGAGTCGATGTCCGAGCCGAGGGTGGGTTCGCGGCGGGCGTTGCTGCCCAGCAGCATCCAGGTGACCTCGGCCTCGTCGAGGTCCGGGCGCCCGGCGAGGACCAGGGTGAGGACCCGCCGCATCACGGCGTCGACCACGGTGGAATACACCGCCGTGGTCTCCGAGGCCTCCCGCCGCTGCCGGACGAGGTCGCCGAGCAGGAGCGGGAGGCGGCGGGCGAGGCTCACCACGTCGTCGAGCCCCTCGGCCCGCACCACCTGCTCGCGCAGCACCACCCCGGCCGCCGAGGGTGAGGCGAGGAAGTCCTGCGGGTCCACCGCCCCGCGCAGCCGGCCGTCCGCGTCGACGACCAGCAGCAGGTCGAGCCGGTGCTCGGTGAGCTCCTGCAGCACGTCGGCGGTGGGGGTGCCGGTCCGCACGGTCCGGGCCACCGGGGTCATGACCTCGGTGACCGGCGTGTCCCCGGGCCGCCCCTCGGCCACGACCCGCGCGCGCAGCACGGCGTCGGTGACCAGCCCGAACCGGCCGTCGCCGACCGGCACGGCGACGTAGCCCGCCCTCCGCTCGGTCATCAGCCGCGCCGCCTCGGCCACCGTGGTCCCCGGCGTGCCGAGCACGGGCTCGGACACGACCAGCTCGTCGACGGTCCGGAAGCGGGGCGCCGGGCCGGTGCGACTGCGGGCCTCGAAGAGGTCGTGGGCGAGCAGCCGGACGCCGGCGGGGGAGGAGAACGCCGAGGCCACGGCCTTGCGCGGGATCCGCACCAACCGCACCGGGCCGAGCGCCACCGCCCGCGGCCCGACGGCGGCGCCGGTCAGGACGGACGTCTGCCCGAAGACCCCGCCGCGGCCGACCGTCTCGTCGGCCGGCCGGTCGCAGGCGTCGTCGACGGTCCACATCTCGACCTGGCCGGAGAGCACGACGTGGACCGCCTCGCCGGCCTGCGCGAACGCGTCGAGGATCTGCGCGCCCGGCGGATGGTCGACGACCTCGGCCGCCCCGGCGACCCGCCGCAGCTCGGGCTCCGGCAGCGAGCCGAACGGCGCGGTCCGCCCCAGGAAGCCCGCGAGATCGTCCACAGGCGCCATGGTGGCAGGCGCCGGCCAGGGACCGGTCGATACGGGCGGCGTCAGCCCAGGTCGGGCCAGGTGAGCGTGGCCGCGCCCCAGGTCGCCCCGCCGCCGAACGCGGTGAGCACGACCTTGTCGCCGGGGCGCAGGATCCCGCGGTCGTGCGCGTCGGACAGGGCGACCGGGATCGACGCGGCGGCGGTGTTCCCGACGCGGTCGAGGTTGGCGACGACCCGGTCCGCGGGCACGCCGAGCCGGTGGGCCACGGCGTCGAGGATCCGGCGGTTGGCCTGGTGGCCCACGAACCGGTCGACCTCGTCGACGGCCCAGCCGGTGCGGTCGAGGATCTCCCGGGTGGAGCCGGTCATGCGGTCGACGGCCTGGCGGTAGACCGCCTGGCCCTGCATGGTGAACCAGCGCTCGTCGGAGCCGGGCTCGCGGGAGCCGCCGCCGGGCGTGATGATCAGGTCCTCCTGCCCGCCGTCGCTGCCCAGGACGATGTCGTGCACCGTGGGGGCGTGCCCCGTGCGGGCGCCGCCGGCCCGCAGCACCGCGGCCCCGGCGCCGTCGCCGAAGAGGAAGGCGGTGCGGCGGTCGGCGGGGTCGACGATGGTCGAGAACGTGTCGGCGGCGACCAGCAGCACGGAGTCCGCGGCGCCGGCGGTGATCATCGCGCTCGCCGTGGACAGCCCGTAGAGGAACCCGGAGCACACGGCGTTGACGTCGAAGGCCGGGACCGTGCCCAGGCCCAGCCGGTGCGCGACGAGCGGCGCGGTGGCCGGGCAGGTCCGGTCCGGGGTGGTGGTCGCGAGCACGACGAGGTCGACCTCGCCGGTGCCGCCGGTGTGCAGGTCGGCCTTGAGCGCGCGGGCGCCGGCCTCGGCGGCCAGGTCGGAGGTCGCGGTGCCGGGGTCGACGTGGTGGCGGGTGGCGATCCCGCTGCGGCTCCGGATCCACTCGTCGGACGTGTCGAGCGTCCTGGCGAGGTCGTCGTTGGTGACGACCCGGGCGGGCAACGCGTGCCCGAGTCCGGTGAGGCGCGGAGCGCGGTCCTGCATTTCGTGGCACCCGGTTCCGAGTCGGCGACGGCATACCGGGTCGAGTGTCGTGCCTCGCCCCGCATGCCCACAACCGGGCTGTGACCTGCGAATCTTCGAAGCAGCGCTCTACTCGTCGGTAGGGCGATCACGCGCGGAGGATCGGCGCTGCGGGTTCTGGACCGACCGGCGGTGCGGGGCAGGACGACACTTGGGTTTTCGTGCGCAACTCTCCGTGCGACACTCTCCGGGACGACTTCCCCGAGGACGAGGAGTGCCGCGCCGATGGAGTGGACCGGAGCCCGCTACGCCGACCAGCCGACCGTCGAGGTCGAGACCTGGGTCGACGCGCCGCCGGAGCGGGTGTGGCCCGCGGTGGTCGACGTCGAGGCGATGCCCGGGCAGAGCCCCGAGGTCCAGCGCGTGGAGTGGCTCGAGGGCGGCACCCCGGCGGTGGGGGCGCGGTTCCGGGGCCACAGCGCGCACGACGCGCTGGGGGAGTGGTCCACCGTCTCGCACGTGGTCGAGTGCGAGGAGCCGCGGGTGTTCGCGTGGGCCGTCGAGGACCCCGAGAACCCCACCGCGACCTGGCGTTTCACCCTCGAGCCCGCCGACGGCGGCACCCGGCTGCGGCAGTGGGTGCGGATGGGCCCGGCGCGGTCGGGGCTGAGCCTGGCGATCGACCGGATGCCGGACAAGGAGCAGAAGATCGTCTTCGTCCGGCTGCGGGAGTTCGAGGCGAACATGACCGGCACCGTCGAGGCGATCAAGAAGCGCGTCGAGGGCGCGTGATGCGCACCGCCACCACGGTCGAGGGCTCGGGCGGCGACTTCCGGCGGACCGTCGAGTTCGTCGTCGAGGCCGAGAAGCTGGGCATGGACGCGGTGTTCGTCGCCGAGGCGTGGGGGTCGGACGCCCCGTCCGTCCTCGGCTACCTGGCGGCACGCACGGACCGGATCACCCTCGGCTCCGGCATCGTGCAGGTCGGCACGCGCACGCCGGTCGCGATCGCGCAGGCGGCGCTCACGCTGGCGGACATGTCCGAGGGCCGGTTCGTCCTGGGCCTCGGCCCGTCCGGCCCGCAGGTCCTGGAGGGCCTGCACGGCGTCCCCTTCGCCCGCCCGCTCACCCGGACCCGGGAGACGATCGCCGTCATCCGGCAGGCCTTCGCGGGGGAGAAGATCGCCTTCGACGGCGGGACCGTGCACATCCCGCTGCCCGGCGGCGAGGGCCGGCCGATGCGGCTGTCCACCGCGCCGAACCCGGACATCCCGATCTACCTCGCCACCCTGTCCCCGCGGATGCTGCGGCTCACCGGCGAGACGGCCGACGGCTGGCTCGGCACGAGCTTCGTCCCCGAGGGCGCCGCGGCCTACTTCGGCCCGCTCGACGAGGGCCTGGCCGCGGCCGGCCGCACCCGCGCCGACCTCGACGTCTGCCAGGGCGCCGAGGTGGCCTTCGCCGCCGACGAGGACGAGCTGCGCGGGATGGTCGCCGAGCGGAAGCAGGGCCTGGCGTTCAGCCTCGGCGGGATGGGCTCGGCGAGCACCAACTTCTACAACGAGGCCTACAGCCGGCAGGGCTGGGCGGAGGCCGCCGCCGAGGTCTGCGAGCGGTGGCAGGCCGGCGACCGCGCCGGGGCGGCCGGGTTGATCACGGACGAGATGGTGCTGGGCACCACGCTCATCGGCACCGAGGAGAGGGTCCGCGCCCGGCTGCGGGTCTGGCGGGACGCGGGCGTGGACACCGTGCGGCTCTACCCGGCCGGCGACACGCTCGAGGCGCGGCTGACGACGCTGGGGCGGGCCCTCGATCTCGTCCGGCAGATCGGCAGGTCGGACGACCGTTGACCGGCCGTTCGCCGCAGCGGACAATCGTCGCCCTCGCGGAGGGAGCCGACGATGGCGTGGAACCTCAGGGGACGATTCGTCGAGACGTGTTCGTGCGAGCTGATGTGCCCGTGCAACCTGACGCTCGACCACGGCGCCACCTACGACTTCTGCCGGGCGACCCTGGCCTTCGACATCGTCGACGGCGAGATCGACGGCACGGACGTCCGGGGCCGCCGGGTGGTCGCCATCATCGACACCCCGAAGGTGATGACGGACGGCAACTGGCGCCTCGGGATGTTCGTCGACGACGAGGCCACCGACGAGCAGTTCGACAAGTTGGTGAAGGTGTTCGGCGGGCAGCTCGGGGGCCCGATGGCCGCGCTGGCCCCCCTCGTGGGCGAGGTCGTCGGGATCGAGCGGGCGGCGATCGAGCTCGACCACGACGGGCTCCGGCACCGCGTGCGCGTCCCCGACCGGATCGACTTCGAGGTCGAGGACATCGTGCCGTTCGGCGCCGAGGACGGGCGGCCGGTGCGCTTCGACGGCATGTTCCACCCGGTCGGCTCGAACCTGACCATGGCGGAGGCGCGGCGCTCGCGGATCGACGCCTTCGGCATCCGGTACGAGGGCAAGACCGGGTTGTCCACGTCCGACTTCTCCTGGGCCGCCTGACCCGATGAGCGCCCCGGCGCAGGACTCCGGCCGGACCGGCGGTCTCGCGCCTGCGTACGCCGCCGTCCGGGCCCGGCTCGGACTGGTCGTCGTCCTCTTCGTCCTCGCCGCGCTCGCCTGGTGGTGGACGGCCGGCCGGATGCAGGGCATGGACGAGGGCCCGTGGACCGGCCTGGGCGAGCTCGGCTGGTTCCTCGGCATCTGGGTCGTGATGATGGCCGCGATGATGTTCCCGGCGGTCTCCCCGACCGTCGCGCTGTACTCCCGCCTGACCCGGGAGCGGTCCCCGGTGTCCCCCCTGTTGTTCACCGCGGGGTACGTCCTGACCTGGACCGGTGCCGGCCTGGCGGCCTTCGCGATCGCCACGACGGCCAGGTACGTCCCCGGGGACGTCACGGCGTGGGACGGTGCGGGGCGCTGGATCGCCGGGGGCACCCTCCTCGTCGCGGCCGGGTACGAGCTGACGCCGCTCAAGGACGTCTGCCTCGCCAAGTGCACGAGCCCGCTCGGGTTCCTGCTCACCTCCTGGCGCGAGGGCCGCCGGGGCGCCGTGCGGATGGGCGCGAAGAACGGGGCCTGGTGCGTCGGGTGCTGCTGGGCGCTGATGGCGTCGCTGTTCGCGCTGGGGGTCATGAGCATCACCTGGATGGCCGCCGTCGCCGGGCTCATCACGCTCGAGAAGACGTTGCCGTGGCGCCGGTTCACGACCTACGCGACGGCGGTCCTGCTGCTCGCGCTCGGCGTGCTGCTCCTCGTCGCCCCCGACGCGGTGCCGGGCCTCACCGTGCCCGGCACGGCACCGAGGGACGACATGTCCTAGATCCCGAACTCCCGCAGCTTCCGGTAGAGCGAGGACCGGGCGATCTGCAGCTGTGCGGCGGCGGCGACCTTGTTGCCCCCGCAGTCCCGCAGGGCCTCCCGGATCGCGTCGGCCTCGGCGGCCTCCATCGGGGTCAGCCGGGTCCGCGGGGCGTCGGCGCGCAGCCGGGCGGGCAGGTCGTCGGCATCGACGACGGCGCGGTCCTGCCGGGCCAGCCAGCGCGCGACCCCGGCGAGCTGGCGGAGGTTGCCGGGCCACGGGTGGCGGCGCAGCAGCTCGGTCGCGGCCGGGGTGAGCCGGGGCCGCGGCGCGCGGCGGTCGACCGTCAACCCGTCGAGCAGGCCGTCGAGCAGCGCGGGGATCTCGTCCGCGCGGCTGCGCAGCGGCGGGACCACGACGGCGTCGAGGCCGAAGCGGTCGAGCAGCGCCTGCTGGGCCGGGGTGGCGGCGGCGGGGTCGCCGGACCAGGTGCCGGCGATCCGGGCGGGCCGGCCGACGTCGTCGAGCAGCGCGCCGAGGGCCGCGCAGGCCGCCTCGTCGAGCGTGTGGAGCCGGGTCAGGGCCACTCCGCCGCGCAGGGCGGCCCGCACCCCGTCGAGCCAGGCCGGCAGGCCGGTCGTGGGCACCAGCGCGGCGTCGTGCACCGCGAGGCCCAGGCCGCCGAGCAGGGTCGTCTTGCCGGTGCCCGGCTCGCCGTGCACGAGGAGCGGCTCGGCGCCGAGCCGGCGGCGCACGGTGTCGGCGAGCCCGTCGCCCGACGCGGGGGCGGCCGGCAGATTCGCGGGCAGGCCGGGCCGCTCGCCGGCCTCGGGGACCGTGACGATCAGGCCGACGGTCCGGCCCGCCGACGTCACGGTGCGGCAGCGGACCTCCGGCCCGTGCGGTCCCGCCGGGACGGTCACCTCGGTGGCCCCGGCCAGCTCGTCCTCCGCCCGGGCCCACCAGGCCCGGTGGTCCAGCTCGAGGCGGGCGCCGGCGCGGTTGGCGATGAGGATGTCGCCGTCGAGCACCACGACCGCCGCCGCCGAGCTGCGCCGCCGGGCGCTGAGGTAGTGCCGGAACAGCTCGCGCTCCCGCGCGCTGCTGGTGCCGTAGAGCTCGGCCTCGATCTCCCGGACGAGCTTGAGCAGCGTGGGCCGGACCAGCGGGTTCGCGTCCTCGGCGCGGCAGGTCATGTTCAGCGCGCCGAGCACGCGCCGGGTCATCGGGTGCCGCACCGGGGCGGCCGCACAGCTGAAGCCGTGCAACGCGCCGGAGTAGTGGTCCGCGCCGGTGACGACGACCGGACGGGCGGTCTCGAGCGCGGTGCCGATCCCGTTGGTGCCGACGTGCTCCTCGGCCCACTGGGTGCCGACCACGACCGAGCGCCGGTCCAGCCGGCGGCGCAGGCCGTCCGTGTCCGTCCAGCGCCACAGGACCGTGCCCGTGGGGCCGGTGAGCATCAGGCTCGTGTCGGCGCCGACCAGCGTGTCCGCCGCGGCCTCCAGCACCGGGGTCGCGGTGCGGCTGAAGCGGCTCTCCTCCGGCTGGGCCTGCGGTAGCTCGAGCTGGTCGGGATCGACCCCGGAGAGCCGCGAGCGCCGCCAGGACTCGACGATCTCGGGCCGGCGCGGAATGCGCCCGACCTCGCCGGCGAGCAGCCGCTCCCGGTCCCTGTCGATCATCCGTTGATCACCGCCCGCGCACCGCCGCGCAGCACCGTCGCCGTCGGACGTCCGACGCTACACGGCCGGGAGGCCGATCACCTCGGCGAAGGGTGAGGATCGACGGAGCTCGGGCGGGGGAGATCAGGCCGGGAAGATCAGGCCGGGGAGATCAGGACAGTGCGCGCAGCTCGCCGCGGGCGGGTTCGGCCAGCGACCGCACCACGTCCCACAGCTGGTCCTCGTCCATCGACATCACCGTCGGGGTCGCCGCGGGGACGGTCGCGTCGTCGTTCTGGGGGAGCCGGTCGTCGTCGACCATCACGCATACCTCCGTGCTCGGGCCAGACGGTCACTACCCCCGCAACGAGCGCGGTATGCAGCCCGGCGATACGCGGACCGGGACGCGTCGACGAGCGGTGGCGGAGGTGTCGCGCGCGCGAGACCCGGGTACGCCCACCGACGGTGGCGGCGCGTCCGGCGCCGCCGGCCCGCCCACCACGCGAGCCCGTATCGAGCGATCCACGAGGAGGCGCACCCCGTGACGAGCACGCGCCCGAACCCCACCACGACCGATGCCGGCATCCCGGTCGAGAGCGACGAGCACTCGTTGACCGTCGGCCCCGGCGGCCCGATCCTGCTGCAGGACAGCTACCTCATCGAGCAGATGGCGCAGTTCAACCGGGAGCGCATCCCCGAGCGCCAGCCGCACGCGAAGGGCAGCGGCGCGTTCGGGTACTTCGAGGTCACCAACGACGTGAGCGCCTACACCAAGGCGGCGCTCTTCCAGCCCGGCACCCGGACCGAGCTCGGCATCCGCTTCTCGACCGTGGCGGGGGAGCGGGGCAGCCCCGACACGTGGCGCGACCCCCGCGGGTTCGCGATCAAGTTCTACACGTCCGAGGGCAACTACGACATGGTCGGCAACAACACGCCGGTCTTCTTCGTGAAGGACCCGATGAAGTTCCAGCACTTCATCCGGTCGCAGAAGCGGCGCGCCGACAACAACCTGCGCGACCACGACATGCAGTGGGACTTCTGGACGCTCTCGCCGGAGTCCGCGCACCAGGTCACCTGGCTGATGGGCGACCGGGGCATCCCGCGCACCTGGCGGCACATGAACGGCTACACGAGCCACACCTACATGTGGATCAACGCTGCCGGCGAGGAGTTCTGGGTCAAGTACCACTTCAAGACCGACCAGGGCATCCAGACCTTCACCCAGCACGAGGCCGACCAGATGGCCGCGGCGGACACGGACTACCACACCCGTGACCTGTTCGAGCACATCCGCGACGGCGACCACCCGTCCTGGACCCTGTACGTGCAGATCATGCCGTACGAGGACGCGAAGACGTACCGCTTCAACCCGTTCGACCTGACGAAGGTGTGGCCGCACGGCGACTACCCGCTGACCGAGGTCGGGCGGATGACGCTGGACCGCAACCCCACGGACAACCACACCGAGATCGAGCAGATCGCGTTCCAGCCCAACAACCTGGTGCCGGGCATCGGGCCGTCGCCGGACCGGATGCTGCTCGCCCGGCTGTTCTCCTACGCCGACGCGCACCGGCACCGCCTGGGCGGCAACTACCAGCAGATCCCGGTGAACGCCCCCGTCGTGGAGACGCACTCGTACTCCAAGGACGGCGCGATGCGGGTGAAGAAGGTCTCCGACCCGGTGTACGCGCCGAACTCCTACGGCGGCCCGGCCGCGGACACGTCGCAGCACGTCCCGACCTGGCAGGCCGACGGGGACATCATGCGCACCGCCTACGTCGACCACGCCGAGGACGACGACTGGGGCCAGCCCGGCACGCTCGTCCGCGAGGTGATGGACGACGCGGCCCGCGGTCGCCTCGTCGACAACGTCGTCGGGCACCTGCTCAACGGCGTCTCGGAGCCGGTCCTCGAGCGCGCGTTCGAGTACTGGCACAACATCGACAAGGAGATCGGCGACCGGATCGAGGCCGGGGTCCGGGAGAAGTCCGCGGAGAAGGACCCGAAGGCGGACGACCAGGGCAACCCCGCGCGGGAGAGCATGCAGGCCAAGGCCTGAGGACCGCCCCGGGGGACCGGGGGGTGACCGGAGCGGCCGGGCTCAGCCCGGCCGCTCCGTCGCGTAGATCAGGTTGAGCGCCTGGCCGGGCGCCGGGGCCACCGCGACCTCGCCGAACCCGGCCTCGCCCAGCATGCGCACCGCGAGCTCCTTCCCCCACGCCGCGCCCAGCCCGGCGCCCCCGCCCGCGAGCGAGACGGTCATACAGTGCAGGGTGCTGATCGTGTAGATCCACGGGGCGAAGGGGTTGCCGACGTTGTCCGCGAGATCGGTCGCCGCCGCCATGTCCACCATCACGAAGCGGCCGCCGGGCACCAGCGCGTCGTGGATCCCGCGCAGCACCGCGGCCGGGTCGACCTGGTCGTGCACCGCGTCGATGGCGAACGCGACGTCGACGGGCTCGGCCGGGCGGAAGGCGGCGGCGTCGGCGCGCTCGAACCGCACGTTCGTCAGACCCTCGGCGGCGGCCTCGGCGCGGGCGTGCGCGAGTGCGTCCTCGGCGATGTCGTAGCCGGTGAACGTCGAAGCCGGGAACGCCTTCCCGAGGATCACCATCGCGTGCCCGGTCCCGCAGCCGACGTCGGCCACCCGGGCGCCGGCCGCCAGCCGCTCCGTCAGCCCCGGCACCAGCGGGAGCCAGGCGTCGACCAGCAGCTCGTCGAGCGGGCGGCGGTTGAGCTGGTCCATCACACCGGTGAAGTCGGGCGCGAAGGCGTCGTAGGGCAGCCCGCCCCCGTTGCGGAAGGCCTCGGCGACGGCGTCGAGGTTGCGGCCGAGCAGCGGCACCATGGCCGCCATCGGCGCCATGTTCTTCGAGCCGGGGCCCGTCAGCGCGGCGGCGTGGGCGGCGGGCAGGGTGTACCGCCCGTCGTCGAAGGTCATGATCCCGCCGGTGACCATCGCGCCGAGCCATTCGCGCACGTAGCGCTCCTGCAGCCCGGCCCGCTCCGCCAGCTCGGCCGACGTCGCCGGGCCGCGCGCCGCGGCCTCGAACAGGCCGGTGCGGTGCCCGAGGTCGATCATCATCGTCAGCCCGCCGGCGGTGTAGACGCCGAAGAGGTGGCGGGCGAACTCGCGCACCGCGCGTCGGTCGGGGACGTCGGTGTCCGCGCTCGTGGTCATGGGGTGATCCTGCAACCTCGCTGCAACCGTTGCCCAGGGCCTCGCTCCGGCGTGACCGTGGACACATGAGAGCAGCGCGGTTCCACGGTCCCGGCGACATCCGCATCGACGAGGTCCCCGACCCGGTGGTGGGGCCGGGCCAGGTCGAGGTGTCGGTCGACTGGTGCGGCATCTGCGGCACCGACCTGCACGAGTTCCTCGAGGGGCCGATCTTCATCCCGGCCAAGGGCGAGCCCCACCCGCTGACCGGCGTGGAGATGCCGGTCGTCCTCGGCCACGAGTTCGCCGGCGTGGTGTCGGCCGTGGGCTCCGGGGTGAGCGGCGTGAGCGAGGGCGACCGGGTCGCCGTCGAGCCGTACTGGGTGTGCGGGGAGTGCGTGGCCTGCAAGGCGGGCCGCTACAACATCTGCCGCAGCCTCGGCTTCGTCGGGCTGGCCGGTGACCAGGGCGGCTTCGCCGAGCGCTGCGTGGTGGACCAGCGGTGGGTGCACCCGCTCGGCGACCTGCCGACGGACCTCGGCGCGCTCGTCGAGCCCCTCGCCGTCGGCTACCACGCCGTGCGCCTGTCCGGGCTGCGTGAGGGCGGCACCGCCGTGGTCTACGGCGCCGGCCCGATCGGGCTGGTCACCACCGCGGCGCTCAAGGCGGCCGGGGCCTCGCAGGTCGTCGTCGTGGAGCCCGCGGCCGCGCGCAAGGCCAAGGCCACGCCCGCGGGCGCCGACGTGATCATCGACCCGATCGCCGACGACGCCCCCGCCGCGATCCTCGACCTCACCGGCGGCGGCGCGGACGTCGCCTTCGAGTGCGCCGGGATCGACGCGGTGCTGGCCTCGGCCATCGGCTCCGTGCGCCCCGGCGGCACCGTCGTCAACGTGGCGATCTGGGGCCACGTCCCGCAGGTCGCCGTGAACGACCTGGTCATGAGCGAGGTCAACCTGATCGGCTCGCTCGCCTACTGCGGCGACCACCCCGACACCATCGCGCTGCTGCGCGACGGGAAGGTCGACGCCGCCCAGTTCATCACCGGCCGGATCGCGCTCGAGGACATCGTGTCCGGCGGGTTCCGGGAGCTGATCGACAACAAGGAGGAGAACGTGAAGATCCTCGTCTCGCCGAAGGAGGTCCTGGGATGACCGTCGCGCTGGTGACCGGGGCCGGGCGTGGGATCGGCCGGGCGATCGCCCTCCGGCTGGCGAAGGACGGGCACGCCGTCGCCGTCAACGACGTGAACAAGGCCAACGCCGAGTCCGTCGCCGGGGAGATCGCCGACGCCGGCGGGTCGTCCGTCGCGCTGCCCTTCGACGTGACCTCGCGGGACGCGGTGTTCGAGGGCGTCGCGGCCACCGTCGAGCAGCTCGGCGGCCTCGACGTGATGGTCAACAATGCCGGGATCGCGCAGGTCAAGACACTGCTCGAGCTCACGCCCGACGACCTGCGGACCGTCTTCGACGTCAACGTCTTCGGCGTGGTCTACGGCATCCAGGCCGCCGCGGAACACATGAAGGACCACGGCGGCGGAAAGATCATCAATGCCGCCTCGATCGCGGGGCACGCGGGCTTCGACTTCCTCGGGCACTACTCGGCCACGAAGTTCGCCGTCCGCGCGCTCACCCAGGCCGGGGCGAAGGAGCTGGCGCCGCACAAGATCACGGTGAACTCCTACTGCCCGGGCATCGTCGGCACCGACATGTGGGACCTCATCGACGAGAAGATGGGCCCCTACCTGGGCAACGAGCGGGGCGAGACGCTCAAGCAGTACACCGAGCTGATCACGCTCAAGCGGGTCCAGACCCCCGAGGACGTCGCCGGCTTCGTCTCCTACCTCGCCGGCCCGGACTCGAACTACATGACCGGCCAGTCGGTGATGATCGACGGCGGGATCGTGATGGTCTAGGTCAGAAGGGCGGCTCCTCGTCGGGTTCCTCGTCGAGGTCGACGGCGGGCCGGTCCCGCTCGGGTTCGGGCGGGACCGGCTCGATCAGTCCGCAGGCCTCGTCGTCGGGTCGGACGAAGGGCGGGACGTCAAGGTTGGCGTCCGCCCCGTGCGGAACCTGCGGCGGGGGTTCGGGCAGGAGCGGGTCGGCGGTGGTCACGTAGGTACGGCCGAGGGGGCTCGTCCATCGGAAGACGCCTGGCTCGGGCTGGTCGAGCGTCCAGCCCGCCTGCTTCAGACCGTGGTCGTGGCGGCAGGCGGGCCCGAGGTCGTCGTCGGTCGTGCGGCCACCGCGAGCGTGGTCGACGGTGTGGTCGAGGTCGGTCCGCTCGGCCGGCGCGCGGCAGCCGACGAACGTGCAGGTCTGGTCGCGCAGCTGGACGTGGCGGCGCAGGCCGGCGCGCGGGAAGCGTCGGCGTGCGTCGCCGGAGTTCCCGGGAGTGCTCTCGGGACGGTCGAGGGCGCGGCGGATCGCGGACAGGACCGGACGCCAGTCGTGCCCGCCGGCGTCCGGTACCGGATCCGGCGGTCCGCCCGCCCTCGGTCCGAGGAGGGCGTCGAGCTCCGCCTCGGTGAGCAGAATAATGTCGACCAGGCCGCCCGTCGGCCGGCGGGCGGTGCGAGTTCGTGGTGGCGGATCGGTCGGCGGTGCCGGGCGTGCCCGCACGATCCCGCCTCTGACGAACCGGCCCTGCTGGTCGACGAGGGCGAACCGCCACAACGCTCCGCGCTGTCGTGCGACGACGCCGCGCCCGACCGAGGCCGGAATCGGTCCCTGGCCGGGCAGGAGGACGTGACGATCGTTCCGCCCCAGCAGGGTGCTCAGCGCTGCTCGCACATGAATGCCCCGCCGAGCGTCGTCGGCGGATTCGTCCAGCGGAGCGCCTATGACCGGTTCCACCTCAGGCGATGCCGCGGGGGTGGGGCGGGTGTCGGCAGTGCTCGCGGCGTTGACTCGATCATCGCCGTCTCCGTCGCCGCCCGCGCCGCGGTCGCTGTCGCGGCTCTCGGCGCCGTCACGGCTGTCCCAGCGGCCCCTGTCTCTGTTGTCGTGGTCGCCGTTGTCGCGGCTGTCGGTGTCCTCGCTTCCGCTACCGCCGTCGCCGCTGCAGCCGGGTGACTCCTCGGCTGCGGAGGCCGCGCGGGCAACATCTGCGGTCCTGGTCTTGGGCTGCGCGTCAGCCCGCTCGGACGCGGCCTGGCCGGCGTCGGCGTCACCATCCACCTCGGCCGCGGCGCGGGTGAGGAACTCCCTGATGATCTGGTCTCGGGTGAGGTGGTGCAGGGAGCCGTCGAGCAGGCCGAGAAAGACGTCGGCGCGCAGGTGGGCCACGGGCGAGGGGTGCCCGGCGCGGCGGATCGCGAGGGCGAGGCGGTCGACCCGGTCGATCGCGGCCTGAGCCTGGTCGGCAGGCAGGCCGACCGCGGTGATGGTGACCGTGCCGTCGTCGCACAGCATGCCGATGACCTCGCGACCGGCCACGGCGCGACGGTAGCGCTTCTCGAAGTGAGCCGGGTCCAGATCCGCGACCAGTGCCCGCAACCGTGCCGCGAGCTGCCCGGTGGTCCAGCCGACCGCGCGGGGCAACACCCAGGCGACGAGCGCCGCGGCCTGCTCGGGGGAGAGGTCGGCGAGGTGGTCCGCGAACACCCGCGCCTTCGGCAAATCGATCACACCGGCCCGCAACGCCTCCGCCACCGACGGCAGGTGCGCGTGCAGCACCCAGGCCAACTCGGTCTGGTACTCGGCCGCCCGCCGGGTCCACGTCAGTGCGGCGCGCACCTCGTCCGACCAGTACTTCTGCGGTCTGGCCCGCCGCGCCGCCGAGAACCAGCGCTCCGGGTCCGCGACCCCGATCTGCGCCATCACGTCGTACAACCCGGCCTGCTCGTGCGCCACCTGCCGGTACCGGGCCTGCAGCAGCACCGGCAGGTCCTCGTTCGCCGTCGCCGCGAGATCGATCGACGCGAGGGCAGCGGCCAGCTCCGGGCCGGGCGGCATCGCCGCCAGGTCCTTCGGAAGAGCCACCACCTGCTGCACGGATCGAACATACATTCGAGCACCGACAAAATGGAGCCGGACGAGGCCGGCCCGATTGATCTGAAGGTCACGGCGCCGGTCGCGAGCGGGCCCGTCCGACGTCCCGCACGGTGACCCGGACCTGCTTCTCGTCCAGCCGGACGCAGCGCGCCAGGGAGGCCCGCCCCCGCTACTCCCGACCTCTGACCACCCGGTACCAGAGCGTGGTGGTGTGGGGGAGGCCCGTGAGCCGGGTCCGTTCCAGCTGCACCGACACCCCGCCCGCCGCGTGGAACAGCCGCACCCCGTCGCCGATCATCTCCGGCACCACGGACACCGCGATCCGGTCGACCGCGCCGAGCGCGAGGCACTGCCGCGCGAGGTCGGCGCCCAGGATGTGGACGTCCCGGTCCCCGGCGGCGGCGCGCGCCCGGTCCAGCCCCTCCTCGACGGTCCCGACGAACGTGACGTCGGGCGGTGGTGCGGCGTCGGGGTGGTGGGTCACGACGATGGTCGGCCCGGACCACGTGCCCTCGAAGGCGCCCTCGGCGTCGGTACCGGCGTTGGGGTCGTCGCCGCGGTACGTGCGGGCGCCGACGAGCAGCGCGCCGGCGCCCGCCGCGAGCTCCTCGGCGTCGGGGTCCGGCCCGAAGTGTCGTGCGAGCCAGGCCATGTCACCGCCCGGGCCGGCGATGTAGCCGTCGAGGGACATGGCGGCGGAGTACACGACACGGGCCATGCCACGGACAGTGCCAGGCCCGGCCCCGTGCTGCGCGGATCGTTGCGCGGCGTGATGATTCGCGGACGCACGGTCGGGTGACGCGGTCGAGGGGAGCCGGCATGACGGGGGACTCGCAGCTCAGCGCGGGACTGAAGAACCGGCACGTCACGATGATCAGCATCGCGGGCGTGATCGGGGCGGGCCTGTTCGTCGGCTCCGGCACGGCGATCGCGACGGCGGGGCCGGCGGTGCTGCTGGCCTACGCGTTCGCGGGGCTGCTGGTCGTCCTCGTGATGCGGATGCTCGGCGAGATGGCGGCCGCGACCCCGGACTCGGGCTCCTTCTCCACCTACGCCGACCGCGCGATCGGCCGCTGGGCCGGGTTCAGCGTCGGCTGGCTGTACTGGTGGTTCTGGGTGCTGGTCATCCCCGTGGAGGCGACGGCGGCCGCCACGATCCTCAACTCGTGGATCACGGCCGTGCCGCAGTGGACGTGGGCGCTGGTCATCACCCTGCTGCTGACGGTCACGAACCTGTTCAACGTGGCCAACTACGGCGAGTTCGAGTTCTGGTTCGCGCTGCTCAAGGTGGTCGCGATCGTCGCGTTCATCGCGATGGGCGTGCTCGCCGTGCTCGGGATCCTGCCGGGCACGCAGGTCAGCGGCGTCAGCCGCCTGTGGGACGCCGGCGGCTTCCTGCCCAACGGCGTGGGCGCCGTCGTCGCCGCCGTGCTCATCACGATGTTCAGCTTCATGGGCACGGAGATCGTGACCATCGCGGCGGCGGAGTCCGAGAACCCGGCCGAGAAGATCGGCCGGGCGACGCGCTCGGTGATCTGGCGGATCTCGGTGTTCTACCTGGCGTCGATCCTGCTGGTCGTGGCCCTGGTCCCGTGGACGGACCCGGGGCTGCCGGAGAACGGCTCGTACCAGACCGCGCTCGACGCCATCGGCGTCCCGGGCGCCAAGCTGATCGTGGACGTCGTGGTGCTGGTCGCCGTCGCGAGCTGCCTGAACTCGGCGCTCTACACCGCCTCGCGGATGATCTACTCGCTCGGCCGCCGCGGGCAGGCCCCGCGGGCGGTCATGCGGACCACCGCGGGCGGCGTGCCGCGGATCGCCGTGCTCGCGTCCACGGCCGTCGGCTTCCTCACCGTGATCGCGAACTACGTCTTCCCCGAGGAGGTCTTCTCGACGCTCCTCGCGACGTCCGGTGCCATCGCGCTGCTCGTCTACCTCGGGATCGCCGTGTCGCAGCTGCGGATGCGCCGCCGGCTGGAGCGCGAGGACGCCGCGCTCCCCGTGCGGATGTGGGCCTACCCCGTGCTGACCTGGGCGGTCATCGTCGTGATCCCGGTGATCCTGGTCTACATGGCCCTCCGCGAGGGCTCCCGCTTCGACCTGGCGATGACGGCGCTGATCGCCGTGGCCGTGGTCGTCGTGGGGATCGTGCTCACCCGCCGCGCCGGGCCGGACCCCGCTCAGAGCCAGGCGGGGTCGGTGTCGAGCGAGGTCCGGTCGAGCGAGGCCAACAGGTCCAGCTGAGGGCCGACCTTCGGCAGCTCGAACCGGAAGAAGTACCGCGCGGCGGCGCGCTTCCCGCGGCCGAGGTCGTCGTCCCGCCCGGCCGCGGCCAGCAGCTGTTCGAGCCAGACCCAGGCGACGACGACGTGCCCGGCCGCCTCGAGGTAGACCGACGCGTTGGCCAGCCGCTCCTCGGCGTCCGGATGGGCGTGCAGCACGCCGGTGACCTCGACGAGCCGGTCCAGCGCGGCCCGCAGCGCGGCGGCGTACTCGGCGGCGTCCCCGCCGGCCTCGGCCGCCCGCGAGATCGTCGCGGAGAGCGTCTCCTGCAGCGCGGTGAACCCGGCCCCGCCGGCCATGACGACCTTGCGGCCGAGCAGGTCGGCGGCCTGGATGCCGTGGGTGCCCTCGTGGATCGGGTTGAGCCGGTTGTCCCGGTAGTGCTGCTCGACGTCGTACTCGCGGGTGTAGCCGTAGCCGCCGTGCACCTGGATGGCCAGCGAGTTGGCCTCCGGCCCCCACTGCGAGGGCCAGCTCTTGGCGATCGGGGTGAGCGTCTCGAGCAGCAGGTGCGCCCGGATCCGCTCCGCCTCGGTCGGCGCCGTGCGCTCCTCGTCGACGAGCAGGCCGCAGTAGAGGACGAGCGCGAGCGCACCCTCGGCGTAGGCCTTCTGTGCGAGCAGCATCCGGCGCACGTCGGCGTGCCGGACGATCGGGACCATCGGGGCGGCCGGGTCCTTGGCCCCGGCCGGGCGGCCCTGCGGTCGGGATCTCGCGTAGTCCAGCGACTTCAGGTACCCGGTGTAGGCGAGCGCGGCCGCACCCGCCCCGACCCCGATGCGGGCCTCGTTCATCATGTGGAACATGGCGGCCAGCCCACCGCCGGCCGCGCCCACGAGGTATCCGACCGCACCCGGCCCGCCGCCCGGGGTGTGCGCGCCCTCGCCGAGGTTGAGCAGGGTGTTGACGGTGCCGCGGTAGCCCATCTTGTGGTTCAGCCCGACCAGCGCGACGTCGTTGCGCTCGCCGGGCTTCCCGTCGGCGTCGAGCAGGTACTTGGGTACCAGGAACAGCGAGATGCCCTTCACCCCGGCCGCGCCGCCCGGGATCTTGGCCAGCACCATGTGGACGATGTTCTCGCCGAGCTCGTGCTCGCCGCCGGAGATCCACATCTTGGTGCCGCGCAGCCGGTAGGTGCCGTCGGGCTGCGGTTCGGCGCGGGTGGTGATGTCGGCGAGCGACGACCCGGCCTGCGGCTCCGACAGGCACATCGTCCCGTGGAAGCGGCCCTCGAGCATCGGCGGCACCCAGGTCGCGATCTGCTCCGGCGTGCCGTGCGCCTGCAGGAGGTTGGCGTTGGCCACGGTGAGCATGGCGTAGGCCCAGGTGCCGATGTTGGCGGCGTGGAACCAGGCCTGCACCGCCGTGCCGACGACGTGGGGCAGCTGCAGCCCGCCCACCTCGGCGTCCATCGTCGCGGACAGCAGGCCGGCCTCGGCGGCGGCGCGCAGGGCGGGCGCGACCTCCTCGTGCAGGCGGACCCGCCCGACTCCGTCGGTACTGACGAACTCGGGTTCCTCGGCGTCGTTGCGCTTGTTGTGCGGCGCGAACTGCTCCGCGGCGAGGTCGGCGGCCAGCTCCAGGACCGCGTCGACCGTCTCGCGCGAGTGCTCGGCGAACCGTTCACGCTTGGTCAGCTCGTCCACGTGCAGCCAGTCGTGCAGCAGGAACCGCACGTCGTGGCGGGACAGGATGAGGTCGCGGTCGCCCCGTGGCATCGTCGCTCCCGAGTGGTTACTGATCGATCAGTAAGTAGGGTGGGCGCGACGGGCGGCGGCGTCAAGGGGAGCGGGCCATGGGGCGGGTCACGGCGGAGAGCACGAGGGCGGGCGAGCGGATCCTCGCCGGCCTCGACCTCTGGGCGGAGTGGCCGACGGCGACGCAGCGGGCGATCGTCGGGGCCGCCCTGGAGTCCTTCGCCGAGCGCGGCTTCCACGGCACCTCGCTCAAGCACATCGCGCAGGGCTCCGGGCTGAGCACGGCCGCGCTGTACGTGCACTTCGCCTCGAAGGAGGAGCTGCTCTTCGCGCTCAGCCGGCGCGGCCACACGATCGCCCTGGAGCTCGTCCGGGCGGCCGCCGTGGAACCCGACCCGGCGGCGGCGATGCGGGTGCTGGTCTACTCCTTCACCCGCTGGCACGCCGAGCAGCGCACCACCGCCCGCGTGGTGCAGTACGAGCAGGGCGCGCTCACCGCCGCGCACGCCGAGGTGGTCGCGGAGCTGCGCCGGGACACCGAGCGGGTCGTCCGCGGGCTGATCGACCGCGGCGTCGCGGCGGGCGCGTTCACCGTTCCCGACGTCCGCGGGGCCACTGCCGCGGTGCTCTCCCTCGGCATCGACGTCGCCCGGTGGTTCGTCCCGGGCGGGCCGTGGACGCCCGACGCGCTGGGCCTGCTGTACGCAGGGTTGGCGGGCCGCATGCTCGGGATGCCAGCCTGAGGTCATGCGGATCGCCCTGGCCCAGATCGTCTCGACCCCGTCGCCGGAGGAGAACCTCGGGCTCGTCGCGGACGGCGCCCGCGCGGCCGCCGCGGCCGGTGCGCGCACCGTCGTGTTCCCCGAGGCCACGATGTGCTGCTTCGGCGTGAAGCTCGGTCCCGTCGCCGAGCCGCTCGACGGCCCGTGGGCGGACCGGGTGCGGGCGATCGCCGAGGAGGCCGGGGTCACCGTGGTCGCCGGCATGTTCACCCCGGCCGAGGACGGACGCGTGCACAACACGCTGCTGGTCACCGGCGGCGGGGTCGAGGCGTCCTACGAGAAGATCCACCTGTTCGACGCCTTCGGGTTCGCCGAGTCGGACACCGTCGCCCCGGGCACGGGGCTGCGCACCATCCAGGTCGACGGCCGCACGCTCGGCCTCACCACCTGCTACGACCTGCGCTTCCCGGGCCTGTACCAGGAGCTGGGCGACCGCGGGGCGCAGCTGGTCCTGGCGCCGGCGTCGTGGGGTGCGGGGCCGGGCAAGCGGGAGCAGTGGGACCTGCTGGTGCGCGCCCGGGCCCTGGACTCGACGGCCTTCGTGGCCGCCTGCGACCAGGCCGACCCCGAGACCGTCGGCCGGGAGCGCGGCAAGGCCCCGACGGGGATCGGTGCGAGCCTGGTGGCGAGCCCGTACGGCGCGGTGGTCGCGCAGCTGGGGGAGGAGCCCGGGCTGCTCGTGGCCGACGTCGACCTGGACGAGGTCGACGCGGCCCGCAAGGCCATCCCCGTCCTGGCGAACCGCCGGTTCTAGAGAGGGGTGGGCGCGATGTCGTGGACCGTCGACGGTGTGCGGATCAGCCGGGTGGTGGAGCACGTGATGCCCTTCCCGGTCGACTTCTTCGCCGAGGCCACGCCGGCCGACGTGGCCGCGGAGCCGGACCTCGCGCTCGACTTCGTCGACGCCCACGGCCGGTACCGGATGAGCCTGCACTCCTACCTGCTCGAGGCGGACGGCCGGCGCATCATCGTCGACACCTGCTGCGGGAACGGGAAGGTCCGCCCGCTGATCCCCGAGTTCGACCACCGCACCGGCCCGTACCTGGCCGATCTCGTGGTGGAGGGCTTCGCGCCCGACACCGTCGACGCGGTCGTCTGCACGCACCTGCACCTCGACCACACCGGCTGGAACACCCGCCTCGTCGACGGTGAGTGGGTGCCCACCTTCCCCCGCGCCCGGTACCTGCTCGGGGCGGCCGACGTCGACGCGTGGGGACGCTCCGACGACCCGCTGCACGCCCCGGCGTTCGCCGACTCCGTCCGGCCGGTGCTCGACGCGGGGCTCGTCGATCCGGTCGAGGGCGACCTCCCGCTCGTCGGTCCGGTCCGGCTGCGGGCGACGCCGGGACACACGCCGGGCCACCTCAGCGTCTGGATCGGCGACCGGTGCGTGATCACCGGCGACGTCCTGCACCACCCGATCCAGTGCCGGCACCCCGACTGGACGGCGACGGGCGACGGCGACCCGGACCTCGCGCGGGCGACCCGGCGGGCGCTGCTGGAGGAGGCGGCGTCCGCCGAGGCGCTGGTGCTCGGCACGCACTTCGCCGGCAGCAGCGCGGGGCACGTGGTGCGCGACGGCGACGCGTTCCGGTTCGTGGCCGAGGACTGACCCCGGGCGCCGGGGGAAGGCTCGCAGGATGAGCGCTCCCACCCCGCCCACGGCCGAGCTGCACCTCCACGTCGAGGGCACGATCGAGGCCGAGCTGCTGGTCCGGCTCGCCGACCGGGACGGCCTCCCGCTGCCCTCCCGCGACACCGACGTGCTGCGGGAGCGGTACGAGCACTTCGCCGACCTGCAGTCCTTCCTCGACGTGTACTACGCGAACCTCGCCGTGCTCCGCACCGAGGAGGACTTCCACGACCTGGCGACGGGCTACCTCGATCGTGCGCGGGCTGCGGGGGTGCGGCGGGCCGAGGTGTTCGTCGACCCGCAGACGCACGTCGACCGCGGGGTGCCGCTCGAGGCGGTGATCCGTGGCCTGAGCAGCGCCTTCTCCGCGGCCGAGGAGACGCACGGGGTGTCCGCGGCGATGATCCTCTGCTTCCTACGCGACCTCGGCCCGGAGGCGGCGGAGGAGATCCTGCGGGCGGCGCTGCCCTTCCGCGAGCACTTCATCGGCGTCGGGCTCGACTCGGCGGAGGTCGGGTACCCGCCGTCGCTCTTCACCCGCGTCTACGCGATGGCCGCCTCCGAGGGCCTGCACCGGGTGGCGCACGCGGGGGAGGAGGGCGGCCCGGAGTACGTCCGCGAGGCCCTCGACCTGCTCCGTGTCGAGCGGGTCGACCACGGCATCCGTGCCATGGAGGACCCGGAGCTGGTGGCGCGGCTGCGCGAGGAGCGGATCCCGCTGACGGTGTGCCCGCTGTCCAACGTGGCCCTGCGGGCCGTCGACGCGCTGCCCGACCACCCGCTTCGGCGGATGCTCGACGAGGGGCTCGTCGCGACCGTGAACAGCGACGACCCGGCCTACTTCGGCGGGTACGTCGACGAGAACTACCGGGCCGTCGCCCGCGACCTCGGCCTCGACCGGGCGCGGCTCGCCCAGCTCGCCCGCAACTCCGTCGACGCCACCTTCGCGCCGGAGGAGGACAAGCGGCGCTGGCGCGCCGAGATCGCGGACTGGGCGGGCTGAGTTGCGCCGGCCGGGATCCCCCCGTCGGATCCCGGCCGGAGCGGGCTCAGTTGTTCGCCGTGGCGAGCTCGAGGTACTCGGCGAACTTCTTGCGGGCGGCCTCGGTGCGCGTGGGCACGTGCTCGGACGGCACGTCGTGGGCCTCGTAGCCGCGCAGGATCCGCTTGGCGACGGTGGCCTTGTGCACCTCGTCCGGGCCGTCGTAGATGCGGGCGGCGCGCGCGGCCCGGTACATCTGCTCCAGCGGCAGGTCGCCGGAGAACCCGAGCGAGCCGTGGATCTGGATGGCGCGGTCGATCACGTCGTGGAGCACCTTCGCGCCCCAGAACTTGATGATCGCGATCTCGTTCCGGGCGTTCGACGCGCCGACCTGGTCCATCTTCCACGCCGCCTGCAGGGTCAGCAGCCGCGCGGCCTGCATCTCCGCCGCCGAGGTCGCGACCCAGTCCTGGATCATCTGCTTGTCGGCGAGCACCGAGCCGTGCGCGTAGCGCGACACCGCACGCTCGCACAGCATGTCGAACGCGCGCTTCGACTGGCCGAGCCAGCGCATCGCGTGGTGGATACGGCCCGGGCCGAGGCGCTGCTGGGCCAGCTTGAAGCCGTCGCCGGGGTTGCCGACGAGGTTCTCCTTCGGCACCCGCACGTTGTCGTAGATGATCTCCGCGTGGCCGCCCTCGAGGCGCGGGTGCACCGTCGAGTGGTCCATGACGGGGATGTCCCGGAGGATGTTCACGCCGGGCGTGTCCGTCGGCACGATGATCATCGACGAGCCCTGGTAGGGCGAGACGTCCGGGTCCGTGACCGCCATCACGATGAGGAAGTCGGCGGCCGAGGCGTTCGACGAGAACCACTTGTGGCCGTTGATCACGTACTCGTCGCCCTCGAGCACCGCGCGCGTGGTGAGGAGGGTGGGGTCGGCCCCGGCGCCCGGCTCCGTCATCGAGAAGCAGGAGCGCAGCTCACCGCGCAGCAGCGGGTGCATCCACTGCTCCTTCTGCTGCGGCGACCCGCCGATGGCGAGCAGCTCGGCGTTGCCCGAGTCCGGCGCCTGGTTGCCGAAGATGCCCGGTGCGAACTTGCACTGGCCCAGGATCTCGTGCATCAGACCCAGCTTGACCTGCCCGAACCCGCCGCCACCGAGCTCCGGCGGCAGGTGCGCCGCCCACAGGCCCTGCTCCTTGACCTTCTCCTTCATCGGAGCGGTGATGCGGGCGTAGGTCTCGCGGTCGATGTCCAGGGTCTCGAGCGGGATGATCTCCTCCCGGACGAACTCCTGCATCCACTCCAGCTTCTTCTCGAACTCCGGCTCGGTGGAGAAGTCCCACGCCATCGTGCCCGCACCTCCGCGACTCGCTTCGCCGACGCCTGCGTCGGTCGTTGCCTGGAGGCTAGTTGATGCAGGCGCCTTACGGCAGTCCCCTCGTCGAACGCCGCAGTGTGTCGAGCGCCGCGTCGGGCGCGGCCTCGAGGTGCGGCGGGCGGTCCGATCTGGGCCGGTTGATCGACGGCGGGGTCCGGATTGGTTAGCCTCACCTCCGTTCCCCGAACGTCGTCCGTGGAGGTCCGCACGACATGGCCACCGAGCTGGAGAACGGTCCCGTCACCGTCGTGACGGAGACCGTCGAGCGGCTGTCCCCGACGCTTGTCCGCGTGGGCCTGGGCGGGCCGGGGCTGCCCGGCCTCGACTCGCTCGGGGTGCCGGACGAGGCCCTGGTCCTGCGGTTCCCCGGTGCCGAGGTCGGCCGCTGGTACACCGTGCGCCGGTGGGAGCCGGCCCGGCTGACCGTCGACATCGTGCTGCACCCCGGCGGGGTCGGTGGCGAGTGGGCCGCGCGGGCGCGCGTCGGCGACGAGCTGGGGATCACCCACCGCAACAGCTGGTTCCGCCGGCCCGAGGGGGCGCGTTGGCAGCTGCTGCTCGGCGACGTCACGGCGCTACCCGCCATCGGCCGGATCGTCGAGGAGTCGGCGGACCGGCTCCCGACCACCGTGCTCGTCGAGGTGCCCGACCGCGAGGACGCCCAGGAGCTGCCCGGTGCCCAGGTGCGCTGGATGCACACCGCCGGGCTGGGGCGCACGCCCAGCCGGCTGGACGAGCTGGTGCGCGGCGCCCAGCTGCCGCCCGGTCCCGGCTACGTCTACGTCGCGGGGGAGGCCTCGGCGACCCGGGCCGTCCGCCGCTACCTGCGCCGCGAGCTCGGACTGCCGGCCGGCTCCTACGGGGTCGTCGGGTACTGGCGCGCCGAGTCCGAGAAGTGGTTCGCGCGGGTCGCCGAGACCGGCACCGACACCGCCGCCATCTACGCCGAGGAGCTCGACGCGGGCGGCGACCCGGAGGACGTCCGCGCCCGCTACGAGGAGCGTCTCGCCACCCTCGGGCTGTGACAGCCAGGGACCCTGCGTAACGGGGAGGGTGGGCCCGGACGAGATCCCGGCCGTGGAGAGGCGACGCCGCGGGCTGCCGCGCAGGCGGACGGACCGGATCGAGGACGTCGTGGCCGTCCTGCTGTGCGGTCTCGGGGTCGTCGCGATGGTGCTCGCCGGGCTGGTCGGCACCGCCGCGCACGGCGCCGTGTCCGCGCGGGCGTACCAGGAGGCGGCGGACCGCAGCCGGGTGGTCGTGGCGGTCGTCGAGCCCGTGGACCTCGCCGGGTCGACGGAGGGCGTGGGCCCGGGCACCCGCCGCGCCACGGCCACCTGGACCGCGCCCGACGGCACCGCGCGCGCCGGCGAGGTCACGATCCCGATGAGCGCCAAGGCCGGCTCGGCCGTTCCGGTGTGGGTGGACCGCGCCGGCATGCCCGCGCCCGCGCCGACCTCGCCCCGCGCCGGCCTGCTGGTCGGCGTGGTGGCCGCCGGCTGGGTCGCCGTCGCCGGCGTGCTGCTGCTCCTGGCCGCCTGGCGGCTCGTGCAGCGCTGGACCGCCCGTCGCAACGACGCCGAGTGGACCCGCCGGTGGGCCGAGGTCGAGCCGGAGTGGTCGGGCCGCACGGCGGGACCGGCGGACCGGACCGGCTGAGCAGAGTTGTCGATCCCGGGCACCCGGCGTCGACTCGTCCTGATCTCCGGCACGTCATCCCGGTTCCCGGAGCGTTCACGCGCCTGCAACGAACCCGACGGGCAACTCCCGGCGCCCCCGCTCGTTGAAGCGGGTGCCGGTATCGGCGGGGACTGGGGAGCCCCCTCGCCGATACCGGCAGATCCGGCTCCGGGGACCGGTCAGCCGTCCGGCAGGATCGGCACCTCCAGCCCCTGGTCACGGCCCAGTCGCGCCGCCCGCGTGACGGACTCCGACCCGAACCGGGTCCGCAGCGAGTCCAGCGTCCGGTCCAGCTCCGGCCCGCTCGTGCGGTCGAAGGGCAGGGCGAGCTGCATCGCGTCGTCCGTGTCGAGGTTCGTGAGCGAGATCCCGATGAGCGTGAGCCCGCGGTCGAGGACCATGCTCAACGACTCGCGGAGCAGCCGCCGCGCGGCCTCGAGCAGGGTCGGGGTGTGGTCCGTGGCCCGGGCGAGCGTGTGCGAGCGGGTCGCCCGGGTGTAGTCGCCGAAGCGCAGCCGCAGGACGACCGTGCGGCAGGTGCGGTCCGCCCCGCGCAGCCGCTTGCCGAGCCGGTCGACGATCCCGGCCAGGATCGTGTCCATCTCCTCCGGCGAGCGGAAGCGACGGCCGAGCGCCCGCTGGGAGCCGATGGACCGGCGGCGCCGGCCGGTCTCGACCACGCGCGGGTCGTGGTTGTGGGCCAGCGCGTGCAGGTGCCGCCCGGTCGCCCGGCCGAGCAGCGAGACCAGCGCCGGTTCGCCCAGGTCAGCCACCTCGCCGACGGTGCGGATGCCCAGCGCGTGCAGCTTCGCCGCGGTGACTTTGCCGACGCCCCACAGCCGCTCGACGGGCAGCGGGTGCAGGAAGTCCAGCTCGCCGCCGGGCGGGACCTCCAGCAGCCCGTCCGGCTTCGCGACCCCGCTGGCCACCTTCGCCAGGAACTTCGTGCAGGCCACGCCGACGGTGATCGGCAGGCCCGCCTCGGCCAGCACCCGAGCCCGCAGCCGCTCGGCGATCGCCACCGGCGCGCCCGCGATCCGCCACAGGCCCCCGACGTCGAGGAACGCCTCGTCGATCGACAGTCCCTCGACCACCGGCGTGGTGTCCTTGAAGATCGCGAAGACCGCCTTGCTGGCCTCGCTGTAGGCCGAGAACCGCGGCGGCACCACGATCGCGTGCGGGCAGAGCGCCCGGGCCTGCCGGCCGCCCATCGCGCTGCGTACGCCGAAGGCCTTGGCCTCGTAGCTGGCGGCGAGCACCACCCCGCCGCCGACGATCACCGGCCGCCCGCGCAGCCGCGGCGCGTCCCGCTGCTCGACCGACGCGTAGAAGGAGTCGAGGTCGGCGTGCAGGATGCTCGCCTCGGCGCGACTCTCGATCCGCGACACGAACAGATGTTCGCATGCGCCCCCGACAGAAACCGCCCCCGATCGCACGAACGGCGCGTCCGCTCACATTCACTGAACGAACGCGCCGCTCACTCACCCCCGCCCCTTCCTGCGCGAGCGGCGCTCTCGCTCACTAGGTATGAGCGAGAGCGCCGTTCACCACGAGATCAGCCGAGGGTGAAGGGGTCCCGGGTGCCGCCGGTGAGCTCCACCCAGACCGACTTGTTCTCCAGGTACTCGTCGACCGCGGCGACGCCGTTCTCCCGGCCCAGCCCGGAGGCGCCGAAGCCGCCGAAGGGCACGCTGGGCGCCACGACGCGGTAGGCGTTGATCCACACCGAGCCCGCCCGGATCCGCGCGGCCACCCGGTGCGCCCGGTGCACGTCCTTGGTCCAGACCGCGCCGGCCAGGCCGTAGGGCGTGTCGTTGGCCAGCTTCACCGCCTCGTCCTCGTCCGTGAAGGTGTAGGCGGACAGGACCGGGCCGAAGACCTCCTCGCGCACCACCGTCGACGCGGGGCCGACGCCGGTGAGCACGGTCGGCTTCACGAAGTACCCGCCGAGCCCGTCCTCGGCCGCCCCGCCGTACGCGACCGTCGCGCCCTCGTCCTGCGCCGTCCGCAGGTAGCCCAGGACCTTCTCGTACTGCGGGGCGTTGGCGACCGGGCCCATCTCGGTGTCCGGGTCGTTCGGGTCGCCGAGCTTGATCGTGGCCGCCCGCTCGGCCACGAGCCGGACCAGCTCGTCGTGCACCGACTCGTGGACGATCAGCCGCGACCCGGCCATGCAGGTCTGCCCGGTCGCCGCGAACACGCCCGCGATCAGCCCGTTCGCCGCGGCCTGCAGGTCGGCGTCGGGGAACACGATCTGCGGCGACTTCCCGCCGAGCTCCAGGGTGACCTTGTTGAGGTTCTCCGCCGCGGCGTGCGCGACCGCGCGCCCGGTCGCGGTCGAGCCGGTGAAGGCCACCTTGTCGACGCCCGGGTGCCCGGCCAGGTGCGCCCCGACCTCCCGGCTCAGCCCGGTCACCACGTTGACGACGCCGGGCGGGAACCCGGCCTGCTCGATCAGCTCGGCGAACCCGAGGGTCGACGCGGGCGCGTGCTCGGACGGCTTGACCACGATCGTGCAGCCCGCCGCGAGGGCCGGGGCGAGCTTCCACGTCATGAGCAGCAGTGGCGAGTTCCAGGGCGTGATCGCGGCGACCACCCCGACCGGCTCGCGCCGCGTGTAGACCAGGTAGTTCGGGTTGGGCGAGGGGATCTGCCGGCCCTCGATCTTGTCCGCGAGCCCGGCGTAGTAGTGGTACCAGGAGCCCAGGCCGTTGAGCTGGCCGATCATCTCCCGGTACAGCTTCCCCGAGTCGTTGACCTCGAGCCGGGCGAGCCGCTCCGCGTTCTCGCCGACGAGGTCGCCGAGCCGGCGCAGCAGCGCGGCCCGGGTGAACCCCGTGGTCCGGCCCCACTCGCCGTCGAGCGCGGCCCGGGCCGCGGCGACCGCGGCGTCGACGTCCTCGGTGCCTGCGTCGGGGATCTCCGCCCACGGTTCGCCCGTGTAGGGGTTCTGCGACTCGAAGGTGCGCCCCGACGCGGCGTCGGCGGGCTTGCCGCCGATCAGCATGCGGAACCGTTCCAGCGCTGCGCTCATCTGCCGTCCTCCTCGACGTTCCCGGACCGACCCTAGGGGTGTGGCATGCCACACTCCAGGGGCGTCGCACGACCCGTCAGAGCACGCCGTCGAGTCCCTTCCGGACGGCGTCGGCCAGCAGGTCCAGGTGCTCCTCGGTGGCGGTGAGCGGCGGCGAGAAGCCGAGCGAGGAGATCATCGGCCGGACCAGCACGCCGTGGTCGCGCACGGCGTTCGCGACGGCGCCGGACAGGCCGGGCGTCGCGGCCACCCGCTCCGGGTCGAGCTCGAGCGCGCCGAGGAAGCCCGTGCCGCCCCGGGCATGGTCGACGAGCGGGTGGTCGGCCAGGCCGGCGAGGCGCTCGGCCAGCGGGCCCTCCAGGGCGACGGCCCGGTCGAACAGGCCGTCGCGCTCGTAGACCTGGATCGTCGCGAGCCCGGCGGCGCAGGCGGCGGGGTGCCCGGAGTAGGTCTGGCCGTGCCGGAACACGCGGCCCGGCTCGTCCCAGAACGGGGAGGCCACCCGCCCCGACGCGACGACGCCGCCGAGCGGCTGCACCCCGGACGTCACCCCCTTGGCGAAGACGACGAGGTCGGGCCGCACCCCGAAGCGCTCGACGCCGAACCAGTCGCCGAGCCGCCCGAAGCCGCAGATCACGGCGTCGGCGACGAACAGCACGCCGTGTCGTGCGCACACCTCCGCCGCGGCCTCGATGTAGCCCGGGGGCGGCGGGAGCACCCCGCCCGCGCCGATCACGGGCTCGCAGAAGAAGGCGGCGACCCGCTCGGCGCCGATCTCGCGGATGGTCTCCTCGAGCATCTCGGCGTCGTTCCAGGCCGTCTGCACGACGTCCGGCACGAACGGCGGCGCCACCCGGTTCCCCGGGATGCCGGCGAGCGAGGTCCCGAGCCCGTGCGTGCCGTGGTAGCTGTGCTCACGGTGCAGCAGGATCGTGCGGTCGGGCTGCCCGGTGAGCGCGAAGTACGCGCGCGCCATCTTCGCGGCCGTGTCGATCGAGTCGCCGCCGCCGCTGGTGAAGAAGACCCGGCCGTCGTCGACGGGCGCGCGGGCCGCGATCTCGTCGGCGAGCCGCAGCGCCGGCTCGTTCGCGAAGTCGGTGAACAGGTGGTAGGCGTCGAGCTCGCGCAGCTGCGCGGTCACGGCGTCGACGATCTCGCGCCGCCCGTGGCCGGCGTTGGCGTACCAGAGGCTGGCGGTCGCGTCGAGGTAGCGGGTGCCGGCGCTGTCCCAGAGCCAGACGTCCTCGGCGCGGGTGATCGTCACCTGCGACCGCCGCACCGCGTGCATGGCGGCGAACGGGTGCCAGAGGGTCTCGGTGCCGGTCACGGCGTCTCCTTCGGATCGGTTCGGGCGGTTCGTCCACCGGGTCGGTGCGGGCTGCGCGGCAGCAGGCTCGCCGGAGCCGCCCCCGGGAGAGTAAGCAGGGCGGGGACACGAGATCTTCGAGGAGGCGCGAAGTGGCGTACGACGCCGTGCTGGCCGAGACCGTGGGCATCCGCGGCCACGGCGACGACCTGGTCGAGGCCTACACCGCCCGGCCGATGGCCCCCGGCCCCCGCGGCGGGGTGGTCGTCATCCACCACATGCCCGGCTACGACCGGGAGTCGAAGGAGGTCGTGCGCCGGTTCGCGGTGCTCGGCCACGACGCGATCTGCGTCAACCTCTACAGCCGCGAGGCGCCGGGCGCGGCCCCGGACGACGCCGCCGCGACCGCCCGCGCGCAGGGCGGTGTGCCGGACGAGCGGTTCGTGGGCGACGCGAAGGCCGCCGCCCGCTGGCTGCGCGACCTGCCGACGTCGAACGGCAGGGTCGGCACGATCGGCTACTGCTCCGGCGGCCGCCAGGCCTTCCTGAGCAGCATCGAGGTCGACGTCCAGGCGGCCGTGGACTGCTACGGCGCGTTCGTCGTCGGGACGCCGCCGGAGGGCTTCCCGCTGCAGGTGCAGCCGCTCGCGGACCGGGTCGCCGAGGTCCGGGCGCCGATCCTGGGCCTGTTCGGCAACGACGACTCCTACCCGACCCCGGAGCAGGTCGACGAGCTGGAGAAGCTGCTGCAGGAGCACGGCAAGACCTACGAGTTCCACCGCTACGACGGCGCCGGGCACGCGTTCTTCTCCGTCGACCGGCCCAGCTACCGGCCGGAGGCGGCGGTCGACGGCTGGCGGCACGTCGAGGCCTTCTTCGCGACCCACCTGGCGGGCTGACCCGTGTGCACCTACTCCACGGAGAAGATCGAGGTCGCCCGCAGCAGCGGGAAGGGGCCGGCGGGCTGGTTCCCGCTGCGCACCGCGACGGTCTACTACGACCACCCCGTCCACGCCCCGGACGAGCACACGGTCAACATCGACTTCCTCAACCCGGAGCAGGGGCCGGGGGCGCGGGTGGCGGTCGAGCTCAGCCTCGACACCGCCCGTGAGCTGCTCGCCGCGCTGCAGACGACCCTGGAGCGCGCCGCCCACCACTGAGCCGCCCACCACTGAGCCGCCCACCACTGAGCCGCCCGCCACTGAGCCGCCCACTGCTACTCCAGAGCCGAAGGTCCGGGCCGTCGGTCGGTATCGCGGGACCGCCGTCCGTGCTCTCCTCGTGCGGGGCGGGTGACGAGGGGAGCACGGACGGTGGCACGGAACCTGGCGGACTGCTGCAGCGACGTCGCGACGATCGCGGACGTGGTGAAGGTGCTCGGCGCGATCCGGGATGCGTCGGCCGAGGACATCATGCGTCCGGAGGTCGACGGCATCTCCTGCTTCTCGCGGCTCTACACGATCATCACGCAGAACGTGCTGGACACCGTGGAGGGCCGCAAACCGAAGCGGGAGTTCAAGGACCCGGACTTCCTGACCCTGCTCGACCTCGAGTTCGCACGCCGGTACATCGCCGCGATCAGGGCGTACGAGGCCGGCCGCGGGGACACCCCGAAGAGCTGGGACGTGCTGTTCGAGCGCCGGCGCAAGGCCGGCATCGGGCACGTCAACTTCGCCGCGGCGGGCGTGAACGCCCACGTGAACTTCGACCTGGCCTTCGCGCTGCTCGAGACATGGAAGACCTTCCCGCCGACCCCCGACCGGCGCTCGGACTACGACCAGGTCAACGAGATCTTCGCCGAGGAGATGGACCAGCTCCGCGAGGACTTCGACGCCTTCCTGGCCGAGGTCGCGCCGGACGGCAGCGCGGTCGACCGGTTCGGCAACGCCGCGTCGGACCTCCTCGTCCGGGTCACCCGGGCGCTCGCCTGGGAGGCGGCCGAGGAGGTCTGGGAGCACCACGACGAGAAGCAGGCGGACGGCGGCCCGGCCTACCGGAAGGCCTTCGACCGGATGGAGCGCCGGCTCGACCGCACCGCCTGGATCCTCGGTTGGGGTGTGTTGACCGCACCCGACCTGCCCTGACCCCACCGACGCCGGCACCTCACACCCCGCGCGGCTGGAGGATCTCCGGGTCCACGTCGAGGTGCAGCATCGCGGCCCGGCCCCCCGCGACGGCGGCGAGGGCACGGTCGAGCGCGGCCGGGACGTCGTCGGTGCGGGAGAGCCGCTCGCCGTGCAGGCCGAAGGAGCGCGCCAGCGCGCCGAAGTCCGGGTTGACCAGCGCCGTGCCGCTGGGCCGGCCCGGGTGGTGGCGCTGCTGGTGCTGGCGGATCGTGCCGTAGCCCGAGTTGTCCGCGATCACCACGAGCGGCGTGGCGCCGTAGGCCGCGGCGGTGGCGAGCTCCTGGCCGTTCATGAGGAAGCAGCCGTCCCCGGCCACGCAGACGACCTGTCGCCCGGGGTGGACGAGCGAGGCGGCGACGGCGGCGGGCAGCCCGTAGCCCATCGCCCCGTTGCGCGGTGCGAGCAGCGAGGGGAACGAGTGCCGCGGCAGGAACCGCTGCGCCCAGATCGCGTGCTGGCCCGCGCCGTGGGCGACGATCGCGTCCGGCGTCATCCGCTCCGCCAGCGCGGCGGTGGCCACGTCGAGGTCGACGTACTCGCTGCGCACCGGCGCGCCGGGCGTCGCGAACTTCTCGCGGGCGGCGCGCAGCCCCTCCCACCACCCCGGCTCCGCGGCGGGTCCCTCGGGGAGCGCGCCGGCGAAGGCGGCCGGGGTCGCCAGCAGGTGCAGGTCGACGCGGCGCTGGTGCGCCCGCAGGTCGGGGTCGGCGGAGACGACGACCGTCGGTGCGTCCGGGTTCCCGCGGGTGTAGCCGCCGGAGAGCACGTCGCCGTACTGCCCGCCGACGAAGAGCAGCAGGTCGGCGCGGTCGAGGGCGTCGAGCAGGCCGGGGTCGGAGCCGTAGCCGAACCAGCCGGCGTAGGCGGGGCTGTCGTGGTCGACCATGTCCTGGCACCGCCAGTCGGCGACGACCGGGAAGCGCCGCCGCTCGCACCACGCGGTCACGGCCGCCGCCGCGTCGGCCGTCCAGCCGGTCCCGCCGACGATCACGAGCGGCCGCTCCGCCCGGCCGAGCAGCACCTCGAGCTCCTCGGCCTGGGGTGCGGAGACGGCACCGCCGGAGAAGGCCCGCGCCGGGACGACGGGTGCGGAGGTCTTGGCCGTGAGGACGTCCTCGGGCAGGCCGATCACCACGGGGCCCGGCCGGCCCGCCGTCGCCACCGCGAAGGCCTCGGCCACCTGCTCGGCCGCGCGCTCCGGCCGGTCGAGGGTGATCACCCGCTTCGCCGTGGTGCCGAACCAGCCGCCGAGGGAGAACTCCTGGAAGGACTCCCGGTCCCGGTCGGCGACCGGGACCAGGCCGACGAGCAGGATCATCGGTGTGGCGTCCTGCCAGGCGGTGTGTACCGCGATGGCCGCGTTGGCCGCGCCCGGGCCGCGGGTCACGGCGACCACGCCGGGCCGGCCGGTCAGCCGGGCCTCGGCCAGGGCCATGAACCCGGCGCCGCCTTCCTGCCGGCACACGACCATGTCGATCGGGGAGTCGTGCAGCGCGTCGAGCACCTCGAGGTAGCTCTCGCCGGGGACGCCGTACACGCGCGGCACCCCGAGCGCCTCCAGCTGCGCGACGAGCAGCGCGCCCGCGGTCCGCTCCGCGCCGGTCCGGCCGGCCCCTGCCGACTGCTCACCCACGGATGCCGACCTCCTGCACCTCGTCGTCCCGCCCCAGGGCGACCCTGGGGGCGAGCATGCCCGAGATCGCGGTGATCAGGGCGATCACGATCAGGAGCAGCGCCGCGGTCCACGACGCTCCGCCGGCCCCGGCGAGGAAGGCCGAGGCGACGAGCGGCACGAACCCGCTGACCACGCCGGCGACGTTGGCCGACAGGGCCACGCCGGAGTAGCGCAGCCGGGCCGGGAACAGCTCGGTGAGCAGCGCACCGGAGACGGCGTAGGGGATCGACAGGCAGGCGACGCCCAGGGTCACGCCGATGATCACCAGTGCGGCGGCCTTCGAGTCGATCAACCAGAACATCGGGAACGCGGCGACCGCGGAGATGACACCGCCCGCGACGGTGACCCGGGCCGCCCCGTACCGCTCCGCGAGCCGGCCGCCGGTGATCAGCACGAGGATCTCGACGGCGGCCGCGACGAGCGTGGCGCCCAGCATCAGCGCCTGCGGCAGCTTGAGCGTGGCCGTGCCGTAGCTGATCACGAACGTGGTGGCCAGGTAGAACCCGCCGACGCCGAGGAACGCCGAGCCGCCGCCCACCATCAGCTGCGGGAAGGAGCGCAGCAGGACGTCCTTCACCGGCGAGCTCGCCCGCTCGTCCTCGGCCAGCAGCTGCTCGAACAGCGGCGACTCCTCGACCCGGCGGCGCAGGTACAGCGCCACGGCGAGCAGCGGGAAGGCGATGAGGAACGGGATCCGCCAGCCCCAGGAGTCGAAGCTCTCCTTCGGCAGCGCGGACACCGCGAGGAACGCCCCCGAGGACAGCAGCGTGCCGATGGGCGAGCCGATCTGCGGCATCGCGGCGTAGCGGCCGCGCTTGTCCTTCGGGGCGTGCTCCACGGCGAGGGTGACCGCGCCGCCCCACTCGCCGCCGACCGCGATGCCCTGCAGCAGCCGCAGCACGGTGAGGGCGATCGGGGCGAGGACGCCGATCGACAAGGCGGTCGGCAGCACACCGATCAGCCCGGTGACGATGCCGATCATCGTGACGGTGACGATCAGGCAGGTCCGCCGGCCGATCCGGTCGCCGAGGTGGCCGAACAGGATCGCGCCCAACGGCCGGGCAGCGAACCCGACGGCGAAGGTCGCGAACGCCGCGAGCGTGGCCGCCGCCGGTGACCCGGTGAAGAACAGCCGGTTGAACACCAGCGAGGCCGCCGTGCCGAAGAGGAAGAAGTCGTACCACTCGAGGGCGGTGCCGACGAAGGCGCCGAAGGCGACCTTCCGCGCCTCGCGGTCGCTGACGACCGCGGTGTGCGCCGGTGTGCTCATGACATCTCCTGGGTGTCGAGACCGAGCGTGGTGGAGCCGTGGGTGGGACGTCCGCCGAGGAGCGTCGCGACCACCTCGGTCGCGCCGATCCGGTCGGCGGGGACGGTCAGCACGTCGTCGCCGAGGACGACGAGGTCGGCGTGCTTGCCGGGGGTGAGGGAGCCGCGGATGCGCTCGTCGCCGGCGATCCACGCGGCGTCGAGGGTGTAGGCACGCAGGGCCGCGGCGGCCGTGACGCGCTCGTCGGGGCCGAGCACCGCGCCGTCCCGGGTGCGCCGCTCGACCATCGACTGCATGCCGAGCAGCGGGGCGCCGAGCGCGACGGGCCGGTCGGAGCTGCCCGGGACGCGCAGGCCGGCGCGGTGGAACCCGCCGACCCGGTAGAGCGAGTCCGCGCGGTCCGGTCCGACGGCGGCGGCCATCGTGTCGCCGATCTCGTACAGGAACCGCGCCTGCGGCACCGGCGTGACGCCGAGGTCGGCCATCCGCGCGATCTGCGCCTCGGTCGTCACGGCGGCGTGCTCGATCCGGTGCCGCACCTCCGGCCGCGGGCGCTCCTTCTGCGCCTCGGCGAAGGTGTCGAGGGCGAGGTCCACGGCCCGGTCGCCGATGGCGTGCGCCGCCACGGTCCAGCCGGACACGTGCGCGTCGACCACCCGCCGGCGCAGCAGCTCCGGATCGTCCTGCAGGTAGCCGTGGGAGTGCCGGTCGCAGAAGGGGTGCAGCATGGCCGCGGTCCGGGCCACCAGCGACCCGTCGAGGAAGATCTTCATCGGGCCGAGCCGGAGCATGTCGTCGCCGAACCCGGTGCGCAGCCCGAGGTCCAGGCCGAAGCGGTCCGGGTCGCTCGCGTGGCCCCGCACCGGGTGCAGGGCGTCGGAGACCGGCATGACCTGCACCCGGACGTCGAGCGGGCCCGCCTGCTGGTACGCGCCGAGCTCGAGCCCGGAGCGGCCGATCCAGCCGCCGCCGACGCCGCACTCGGTGACGTGGGTGAGGCCCTCGCCCGCGTACACCGCCGCCGCCCGCCGGATCGCCGTCGCGAGGTCGGCCAGGGGATGGGGCACCACGAGCTCGCCGACGAGGTTCTGGGCCTGCTCCTCGAGGGTCCCGGTCGGCCCGTCCTCGTCGGTCACGACCACGCCGCCCTCGGGCACCGGCCGGTCGCCGATCAGGTCGAGCACCGGCGAGTTCACGGTGCAGACGTGCCCGGAGCGGTGCTTGAGCCAGACCTTGCGGCCGCCCGCGGCCCGGTCCAGCTCCCGCCGGTGCGGGTGCCCGCCGAGGGTGGTGTCGTCGTAGCCGGAACCGACGACCCAGGCGTCGGCGGGCAGGGTCGCCGCGCGCTCGGCGACGGCCGCGTACAGCGCGTCGAGGTCCGGCAGGCCGGCGAGGGCGATCTCGGAGAGCGACTGGCCGAACCAGCCCATGTGGTTGTGCGCGTCGCCGAAGCCGGGGACCACGGTGGCGCCCTGCAGGTCGATCTCGCGGCGGGCGCGCAGGCCGTCGGGGTCGAGGGCGAACACCCGCCCCTGGTGGATCGCGACCGACCGGGCGCGCGGATGGTCCGCGTCGAGCGTGTGGATCGTCGCGTTGTGCAGCAGCAGGTCGATCATGCTCACCCCAGGTGGTGGAGCCGGGTCAGGGGCAGGGAGGGGGAGCGGTGCAGCGGCACGTCGCGGCCGTCGACGCGCACCGGGATCGGCTCGGGGGCCACCTCGACCTGCGGCGTCGCCGTGTTGTGCAGCATGTCCGCGCAGCTCAGGCCGCGGCTGTCCGCGATGCTCGCGTAGACGCGTCCGGCGGGCAGGCCCGCGCGGTCGGCGTGCTCGGAGACGAAGACGTGCGCCAGCCGCGACGGCGCGGTGCCCAGCCCGCCGTAGAAGGGCCGCATCCGCCGCGGCTGGGTGAGCCGCGTCGAGCCGGAGCCCGAGCCCGCGGCGCCCCAGGCGACGAAGCCGGACTTGAGCACCAGGTCGGGCTGCGCGCCGAACCAGGCCGGGTTCCACAGCACGAGGTCGGCGAGCAGCCCGGGCCGGACGGAGCCGACGTGGTGCGCGAGCCCGTGCGCGACCGCCGGGTTGTGCGTGAGCTTGGCCAGGTAGCGCAGGACCCGGGCGTTGTTGACGACGTCGGGGCTGGTCTCCCCGGCCAGCGTCGCCTGCACGTGGGCGAGCTGCCAGGTGCGGCGGGCGGTCTCGCCGATCCGGCCCATGCCCAGGGCGTCGGAGTTGACGATCGCGATCGCGCCGGTGTCGTGCAGGGCGTTCTCCGCGGAGATCGCGTGCTCGCGGATGCGGCTCGCCGCGATGCTCGCGTCGCTGGGCACGTGCGCGTGCCCGCGGTGCACCGTGAGGGTCATCGGGCCCAGCTCGGCCACGGTCGACGGGGTGAGCGGCAGCGTCGGCGTCGTCGACGAGGTGAGGACGTTGTCCTTCGAGACGATCGTTAGAAGGTCGGGATGCCCGCCGCCGCCCTCGACGTGGTAGGCGTGCACGGTACGGCCGCCGACGGCGTCGAGGGTGTCGGCGAGGTAGCCGGACTCGTTGAGGGTGTCGGTGTGCAGGGCGACGGGCAGGTCCGCGCCCTCCGCCACTCCCAGGCACGTGTCGATCACCGGGGGAGTGGCGCCCCAGTCCTCGTGGATCTTGAACCCGCCGGCGCCGGCGGCCACCGCCTCCTCGAGCAGCGCGGCGCTGGTGGAACTGCCGCGGGCGAGGAACGCGGCGTTGATCGGCACGTCCGCCCAGCCCTCGATCAGGGTGTGGAGGTTGCGGCGGGGGTTGGCGCCGACGTCCCACACCCCGCCCATGCCCATCCCGACCAGCGTGGTCACACCGGCGGCGAGCGCGGCCCCGGCGAGGTCGGCGTTGGACAGGTGCACGTGCGAGTCGACGACGCCGGGGGTGCAGATCAGCCCCTCGCCCGTGATCATGGCGGTGTGGGCGTCGACCTCCAGCTCGACCCCGGCCTGGACCTGCGGGTTGCCCGCCCGCCCGACGCCGACGACCCGCCCGTCCTTGATCCCGATGTTGGTCTTGCGGACGCCGAGCAGCGGGTCGACCAGCACCACCCCGAGGACGATCATGTCCAGGGCGCTGGCCCGGTCGGCGGAGCTGCTGACCAGCGCGCCGTGCCGGGCGGTCTTGCCGCAGCCGCCGAGGAGCTCCTCGCCGGGCTCGGTGTCGTCGGCCTCGATCTCGATCCAGAGGTCGGTGTCGGCCAACCGGATCCGGTCGCCCGTCGTCGGCCCGTACAGCCGGGCGTACTCGCGGCGCTCGACGGTCGTCATCCGTGCGTCCTTCCCATCCGGACCACCGGGACTTCCCGCTCTGCGCCCGCTTCCACCTTCAGCGACGTCCCGGCCGGCAGATCGAGGCGGAAATTCCCGGCGTCGGCGAGCTCGACCTCCAGCGCCGGGTTCAGCCGGTCGAGCTGGACGTGCGACGACACCCAGATCGCGAGGTGCCCGCGGTTGCGCAGGCGTGCGGTGCCGCGCTCCCGGCCCGGTGCGAGCTCGCGGGGCGGGCCCTCCGCGCGGACGGCCCCCGGCCCGTCGGCGGGCGGGGCGCCGAAGGGGGTGTCGACGTGCACGAGCACCGTTCCGTGCGGGAACAGGGCCTCGACCTGCAGCGCCGGCACGGCGGCGGCGACGCCGTCGACGAGGCGGGCCGGGTCGACGACGGTGCGGGCCCGGGCGACGACCTCCTCGTAGGGCAGGTCGTCCCAGGCCATCTCGCAGATCTCGTCGCAGACCAGGGCGATGGCGTCCGGCGCGCCGAGCTTCGCGCCCCGGTCGAGCCGGCGGCGCGCGAGCGACGCCGCGCTGTGCAGCAGCAGCCGCTCGGTCTCTCGCGGGGTCAGGTGCACCGGCACAGACTGGTCGTTTCGCACTCGCACCGGTACCACTTCGCGCAGCGCGATGTGAGCTGGATGATGTGCAGATGCACAGCCCGCGTGACACGGACGCGCATTCCACGGACGACGCCCGCTGGGCCGTCCTCGTCGGCCGGCTGCGGGCGGACTCCGGGGGACTGGTCGACGAGTTCGTGGAGCGGGTCCGGCGGATCGCCCCGTACGGCCGCGGGCTCGTCCCGCCGGACCGGCTGGTCACCGACGCGGACCTGACCTTCGACCACCTGCTGCGCCGGATCGCGGGGCAGGACGTCCCGGAGCGGCTCGCGGGCGTCGGCGAGGCGATCGGGCGGGACCGGGCCCGGCGCGGCGTCCCGCTCAACGAGCTGCTCTCGGCGGTGCGGCTCGACTTCCGGGTGCTGTGGTCGGCCCTGCGCGACCGCGCAACGCCCGAGGAGCGCGACGTCCTGGTCGCGCGGGTCGAGCAGGTGTGGGCGGTCGTCGAGGACTACACGCTGCAGATCCAGTCCAGCTACCAGGAGGAGGCCGCGCTGCTCGCGCGCGAACGGCACGGGGAGCGGACGGCGCTGGTGGGCGAGCTGCTCGGCAGCGAGAACCCCGATCCGGACCAGGTCGAGCGGGTGGCGCTCGCGCTGGCCGTCGACGTCGACGCGGACTTCCTCGTCGCCGCCGCCGGCGCGGCGTCCGGTGCGGCCCTGCGGCGGGCCGCGGAGGGGCTGGGGGCGGGCGACCGCGTGGTGCACGTGCAGTCGACGGGGGCGCACAGCGTGCTGGTCGCGGAGTGGCAGGGCGGCACGGGGGCGCCGGTACGAGCGGTGCTCGACGGCGTGCAGTGCGGGGTCGGGCCGCTCGCCCACGGGCTGGCCAACGTGCCGCGGTGCGCCCGGCTGGCGACCGAGATCGCGTCGGTCACCACCGGGCCCGGCCCGGTCGAGGTGTCCGCGGCCTGGCTGCCGCTCGCCGCGGGACGGCTGTCCGACACCGCGGCCGAGCTCGTCGACTCGGTGCTGTCCGGACTGGCGGTCGCCGCGCCGGGGGAGCGGGAACGGCTGCTGGAGACGGTGCGCGCGTTCGCGGAGTCCGGCTCGATCAAGGAGGTGGCGGAGCGGTCCTTCTGTCACCGCAACACGGTGCTCAACCGGCTACGCCGCTTCACCGCCCTGACCGGCCGCGATCTCGCGGTGCCCGCGGACGCCGCGGTGGTGCTGCTGGCGCTGGCCGCCGCGAACCGGGGGCTTGTCGCGCTCGGGCGGATGCCCTAACGTACAACCATGTGGTTGTACGTGAGCTGAGTCCGGACGAGGTCGACCGGATCTTCCACGGCCTCGCCGATGCCACCCGGCGGGACATCGTCGAGCAGGTGCTGCGCGAGGCGCAGTCCATCTCGACGCTCGCCCGCCGGTACGAGATGAGCTTCGCCGCGGTGCAGAAGCACGTGGCGGTGCTCGAGCGGGCCGCGCTCGTCACCAAACAGCGGCGCGGACGGGAGCAGCTCGTGCACGGCAACCCGGAGGCCCTGCAGCGGGCCGCCCGCCTGCTCGAGGACTACGAGCGGATCTGGCGGCACCGCGTGCGGGCGATCGAGGACATCCTCGCCGAGGACGTCTCTTCCCCCGACATTCGGACCCAGGATCCCGAGGAGAGGACCGGACCGTGACCGTGATCGACGTCCGCAAGGACCCGCAGGCCCTGACGCTGACCTTCGTCGCCGAGTTCGAGGCGCCCGTCGAGCGGGTGTGGGAGGTGTGGGCGGACCCGCGCCGGCTCGAACGGTGGTGGGGCCCGCCGACCTGGCCGGCCACGTTCGTGGAGCACCAGTTCGTCGTCGGCGGGCGGTCGCGCTACTACATGACCGGTCCCGAGGGGGAGAAGGCCGGCGGCTGGTGGGTGATCACCGCGATCGACGAGCCCCATCGCCTCGAGTTCGACGACGGCTTCGCGGGCGAGGACGGCGAGCCCAACACCGCGATGCCCACGACCCACGCCGTCGTCACGCTGGAGGCGGCGGGTTCGGGCACCCGCATGACCACCGTCAGCACCTTCACCTCCCTCGAGGACCTCGAGAGGCTCACGGCGATGGGCATGGAGGAGGGCATGCGCGAGGCGATGGGCCAGATCGACGCGGTGCTGGCGGGCTGAGGGGCGCGCCCGCGAGATCGGGGGCCGCGGGTGCGAGGGGTGCCCGCGGTCTCGGGTACCGCAGGCGCCGACATCCCACGGACCGGTGAGTGGCGCGGCTGACAGGGGTCGGACCTCGGGGAACGACGTCCGGCTCGTTAGCCTCGTCGGGTGCCCGCCCGAGCGTCGTCGCCCGCCACCGATCTGGCCACCACCGTGGTGTTCGCCGCGTTCATCGCGGTGCTCGGTCTCTTCCCGGGGGTGTACGTCGGCGCCACGGGTGTGCCGATCGTGGTGCAGAACATGGGGCCGTTCCTCGCGGGCGTCCTGGTCGGCGCGAAGCGGGCCGTGTTCGCGGTGGTGCTGTTCCTGGCGCTGGTGGCGATCGGCCTGCCGCTGCTGTCCGGCGGCCGCGGCGGGCTCGCCCCGTTCGTCGGGCCGAGCGGCGGATTCCTGCTGGGCTGGATCCTGTCGGCGCTGGTGTCGGGCCTGATCGCGCAGGCCGGTGCGCGGCGCGGCCGCCCCGGGTTCCCCGTGCTGCTGCTCGCCGCGTTCGCCGGCCTCGTCGCGGACTACGTGATCGGCGTGCCGTGGCTGGCCGTGTACACCGGCTCGTGGAGCACCGCGCTCACCGGGTCGCTGGTCTTCGTGCCCGGTGACCTCGTCAAGGTCGTGGTCGCGGCGCTGATCGCGTCCGTGGTGCACCGCGCCCTCCCCGGACGCCTGGTGGGGACGCGGGCGCGGTGACCGCCGCAGCCGACCGGCCGGTCCCGCCCGTGCTCGGCGGGGCCGCGGTCCCCGACGGGCTGCTGGCCCGGGCGCACGCCGCGGCCGCGGAGCTGGCGCGGCGGGATGTGCGGGAGGGTGGCCGGGTCGCCCTGGAGGGGAGCGGCGACCTCCTCGCCTGGTTCCTCGGCGCGGACCTGCTGGGCGCCGCGACCCTGGTCATCGAGCCGCGCTGGACCGCCCGCGAACGGACGGCCGTGCTCGACGACGCGCGCCCCGACCTCGTCGTCCGGCCCACCGCGACGGAGCCGGGCCCCGCCACCACGCCCGCCGGCGACGGCCGCACCCCCTTCTACCTGCCCACCACCTCCGGCAGCAGCGGCCGCCCGACGGTGCTGCAGCGCTCGCGGGACTCGTGGCTGCGCAGCTTCGCCGCCCTCGGCCCCGTGCCCGGCCCGGTGCTGATCGCGGGCCCGCTGAGCTCGTCGCTCTTCCTCTTCGGGGCCCTGCACGCGCTCTGGTGCGGCGCCGAGCTCCGGCTCGGGCGGGCCGCGGACGCCCGCGCGGCCGCGACGACCCACGTCGTCCCGGCGATGCTCGCCGATCTCGTCGCCACCCAGGAGCGGGCCCCCGCGGAGTCCGCGCTCCGGACCGTCGTCTGCGGCGGGGCGCACCTCGGCGACGGCCTGCGCGCGCGGTTCCGGCAGGCCTTCCCCGCGGCCGAGCTCGTCGAGTACTACGGCTCGGCCGAGCACTCCCTGGTCGCGGTCCGGCGCGGCGACGGGCTGCGGCCGGTGCCGGGCGTCGACCTCGACGTCCGGGACGGCACGCTCTGGGTCCGCTCGCCCCTCGCCGCCGACGGCGCCCTGCGCGCCGGTCGCCTCGAGCCCGCCGGGGCGTGGACCACCGTCGGCGACCGCGTCGACCTCCACGACGGCCTGCTCACCGTGCACGGCCGCGGCTCCGCCGTGATCTCCAGCGGTGGCCGGCTCGTGGCCGCCGAGGAGGTGGAGACCGTGCTGCGCGAGGTCCCGGGCGTCGACGACGTCGTGGTCACCGGGACCCCGCACGCCCGCCTCGGCGCGCTGGTCACCGCCGTCGTCGAGGGGGAGCCTCCGCTGGCCGAGCTGCGCGCGGCGGCCCGCCACGCCCTCGAACCCGGCAAGCGGCCGCGGGTCTGGCTGCGGGCGAAGGCGTTGCCGCGCACCGCCTCCGGCAAGCCCGCCCGGGCCGTGATCGCCGACGAGCTGGCCGCGGGGACCCTCGGCGCGGAGCGCCTCCGATGAGCGCACCCGTGATCGCGCCGGTGATCGTCGCCGCCCGCCGCACCCCGATCGGCACCGCGGGCGGTGTGCTGCGCGACCTCGCCGCGGACGAGCTGGCCGCTCCCGTGCTCCGAACCGTGCTCGCGGACACCGGGCTCACCACCGTCGACGACGTCCTGCTCGGCAACGTCTTCGGCCCCGGCGGCAACACCGCCCGGGTGGCTGCCCTGCGCGCCGGCCTCGGCGCGGAGGTCCCCGGCCTCACCGTCGACCGGCAGTGCGCCAGCGGGCTCGCGGCGATCACTCTGGCCGCCACTCTTCTCGGGGCCGGGGAGGGCGAGGTGTACCTGGCGGGCGGCGTCGAGAGCGCGTCGACCGCCCCGCACCGCCTGTGGCGCACGGATCCGCCGGAGCCGTACACGCGGGCTCCCTTCGCGCCGGCCGAGTTCGGCGACCCGGAGATGGGGGAGGCCGCGGACCTCGTTGCGGCGGAGAACGGGATCTCCCGCGAGCGGCAGGACCGCTTCGCGCTGCGCAGCCACGAGCGCGCGATGGCCGCCCAGGTCGCGGGCCGGTTCGACGACGAGCTGGTCGAGGTCGCCGGGGTCCGGCGCGACCAACGCCCCCGGGCGGGATTCACCGCCGCGCGGCTGGCGCGCTTCCGGCCCGCCTTCACGCCCGACGGCACGGCGACGGCGGCCAACTCGTGCGGCGTCAGCGACGGCGCCGCCGCGGTGCTGATCGTGTCGGAGCGCGTGCGCCGCGAGCGGAACCTGCCCGGGTTGCGGCTGGTGGCGAGCGCGACCTCCGGCTGCGACCCGCGGCGGCTCGGGCTGGGCGTCGTCCCGGCCCTGCGCGAGGTGCTCGAGCACGGCACGCCGCAGGTCGTCGAGTTCACCGAGGCCTTCGCCGGGCAGGCGCTCGCCTGCCTCGACGCCGCCGGGCTCGACGAGGAGGCGGTCAACCCCGACGGCGGCGCCATCGCCCTCGGCCATCCCTGGGGCGCCTCGGGCGCGGTCCTGGTGGTGCGGCTGTTCACGCAGCTCGTGCGCCAGGGGCGGGGCGGGGCCGGGCTGTCCGCGCTGTCCGCGGGCGGCGGGCTGGGCGTCGCGGCCCTGTGGCAGGCCGTCGGGCCGGACGGGGAGCCGGTGCCGGCAGGGGGAGCGCGGTGATCACGTTCGAGGGCGTCGGGCACCGCTACGAGGAGCGGGTGGTGCTGGAGGAGGTCGACCTCGCGCTCCCGGAGCGGCGGATCGGCTTCGTCGGCGCCAACGGCTCGGGCAAGTCCACGCTGGCGCGCATGGTCAACGGGCTGGTCCTGCCGAGCGAGGGCCAGGTGCTGGTCGACGGCCTCGACCCGGCCGAGAAGGGCCCCGCGGTGCGCCGCCGGGTCGGGTTCGTGTTCACCAACCCGGACAGCCAGATCGTGATGCCGACGGCGGGCGAGGACGTCGCGTTCTCGTTGCGCCGCAGCGGGTTGTCGCGGTCGGAGCGCGCCCGCCGGGCCGCCGAGGTGCTCGCTGCGCACGGCCTCGAGGGCTACGCCGACCATCCCGCGCACCAGCTCTCCGGTGGCCAGAAGCAGCTGCTCGCGCTGTGCGGGATGCTCGCCCTGGATCCCGACGTCCTGGTCTGCGACGAGCCGACGACCCTGCTCGACCTGCGCAACACCCGCCGGTTCGCCGAGATCGTCGCCGGGCTGCGGCAGCAGGTGCTGCTGGTGACCCACGACCTCGACCTGCTGGCGGACTTCGACCGGGTCGTGGTGCTCGACGAGGGCCGGGTCGTGGCCGACGACGAGCCGGAGCCCGCGATCCGGCACTACCGGAAGCTGTGCGACACATGACCCCGCTCGGCCTCTACTCGCCCGGGGACAGCCCGCTGCACCGCGCGCCGGCCGGGCCGAAGCTGCTCGTGCTGCTGGCGCTCGTGACGGCGGTCGTGCTCGTCGGCTCGCCGGTCTGGCTCGGCGGCGCCTGCGCGCTCGTCGCCGCCGGGTACTCGGTCGCGCGGATCCCGGCGCACCGGATCCTGCCGCTGGTGCGCACCCTGCTCCTGCTCGCCGTGCTGGTCGGGGCGTTGCAGGTGTGGCTGCTCGGCTGGCGCCCCGCGCTCGTCACGGTCCTGCGGCTCTCGGCCTCCCTCGCCGCGGCGGGCCTGTTCACCTTGACCACCCGCATCGACGCCGTGGTCGCGACGGTCGAGCGCGTGCTCGGCCCGCTGCGCCGGATCGGGGTGCGGCCGGACCGGCTCGGGCTGCTCGTCGGACTGACGGTGCAGGCCGTCACCACGTTGTCCGGCATCGCCGGGTCGGTGCGCGAGGCCGCCCGGGCGCGCGGGGCGGAGCGGTCGCCGACGGCGTTCGCGGTGCCCTTCGTCGTGCGCACCCTCCGGCACGCCGACGAGCTGGGCGAGGCGCTGGCCGCCCGCGGGATCGGCGACGAGGCGGATGATCCCGCCGACCACGAGCTTCCCGACACCGCGTCCGGACGGGGCCGGCGCGACCGTCGGGTGCCGTAACGTCCCGAACCGCGCCACCACCACGACGACCGTCACCACCACCATCGCGACCCAGGAGCCGCCCGTGCCGCAGCCAGTGTCCGGGCGCGATCCCGCGCCCGGTACCCCGCCCGGTGCCCCGCCCGACGCCCCGGCCTGGTTCCGGGCCGCCCTCGCCGCGGAGCCCGAGACGGGCGCGGTCGAGGTCGACGGCGCCGCGGTCGCCTTCCGGGCGTGGGGCCCGCCCGGCGAGGGCGTGCTGCTGATCCACGGCGGGGCCGCGCACGCGCGCTGGTGGGACCACCTGGGGCCGCTGCTCGTCGAGCCCGAGGGTCGGAGGGTGGTCGCCATGGACCTCTCCGGGCACGGCGACTCCGGCCGGCGCGAGCGCTACACGCTGCAGCAGTGGGCCGGGGAGGCGCTCGCGGTGGCGGACGCCGCCGGCCTCGCCCCGCTGCCGGTGATCCTGGGCCACAGCATGGGCGGCATGGTCGCGCTGATCGCCGCTCAGGAGTTCGGCGACCGGCTGGGCGGTGCCGTCGCGATCGACACCCCGGTGCGCGAGATGCCGCCGGAGGACAAGGCCGCCCGGCAGCGCCGGGCCTTCGGGCCGCTCCGCGTCTATGCCGAGCGGGAGCGCGCGATCCGGCACTTCCGGACCGTGCCGCCGCAGGACGGCGAGCCGTACGTGCTGGCGCACATCGCCGAGCACTCGCTGCGCGCGGTCGAGGGCGGGTGGTCGTGGAAGTTCGACCCGCGGGTGTTCGCCCGCAACCCGCTGACCCCGGACGACCTCGACATCCCCGGCTGCCGGGTCGCGCTGTTCCGCGCCGAGCACGGGCTGATGCCGAAGCACATGGGCGAGATGGTGAGCGACCGGCTCGGCCGCGGCGTCCCCGTCGTCGAGATCCCGGCCGCGGCGCACCACGTGATGATCGACTCACCGATCGCACTGGTCACCGGCCTGCGTACGCTGCTGGCCGACTGGCGGCACTCCCGAGCCGCGACCCCCGGGGAGGTTCACGCATGACGGCGACCGAGTCGCGCCGCACCCAGCCCACGCTCCGCGACCTGCTGGAGCTCGAGCGGATCGACCGCGACCTGTTCCGCGCGTGCACGGTCTTCGAGGAGGACTACGCGCTGTTCGGCGGGCAGGTCGCCGCGCAGGCGCTGCTCGCGGCCGGGCGCACGGTGCCCGACGACCGCGCGCCGCACTCGTTGCACGGCTACTACCTGCGCGGCGGGCACGCCTCCCGGCCCACGGTCTTCCAGGTGCACCGGGACCGCGACGGCCGCTCGTTCACCGCGCGCCGGGTCGTCGCGATCCAGGACGGCGAGGTGATCTTCAACATGGCGGCGTCGTTCGCGGTGCCGCAGGACGGCCCCGACACGTCCGTCGACCCCCTCCCGGAGGCGCCCGACCCCGACACGCTGTCCGGTGCGCCGGTGCCGCGCGTGTTCGGCTTCGAGGGCCGCACCGTGCGCGCGCACCCGGGCGCCCGGAGCTACCCGGTCCGCTACTGGACCCGGTGCACCGAGCCGCTGCCGGAGGACCCGCTGGTGCACGCCTCGGCGCTCACCTACATCTCGGACATGTTCGGCGCGTTCCCGCCGGTCGACGGGGGCGTGCCGGGCCCGAGCCTGGACCACGCGATCTGGTTCCACCGGCCCGTGCGGGCCGACGAGTGGATGCTGATCGACCTCGTGCCGCGCAGCGCCGCGGGCGGGCGCAACTGGTACACGGGCACGCTCCACGACCGGACCGGCCGGCACGTCGCCAGCCTCACCCAGGAGTGCCTGTTCCGGGCACCCCGGTCCTGAACACGCCCCTCGAGGAGGGCACGACGGCGGCGGTCCGCAGCCCCGGGACCGCCGCCTCCGGATCGTTCCCCGCCGACCTGGTCACGGTGCCGCGCGCCCTTCCCCGGTGCGCGGTCCCGTGCGGAGCGGGTGACCCGATGCCGTCGTGCCCCTACTCGACCCGGTGCGACGGCCGCGCCTCCGGCGGCAGCACGCCCCAGTCGATGAGCTGGTCGGTCAGCTCGCCCGGGGTCATGTCGTAGATGATCGCCAGCGAGCGCAGGTCCTCGGCGCGGATGGAGAGGACCTTGCCGTTGTAGTCGCCGCGCTGGGACTGGATCGCGGCGGCGTAGCGGGCCAGCGGGCCCACCTTGTCCGCGGGCAGCTGCTGGAGCCGCTCGAGGTTGATGACGATCTTCGTGGCCGGCTCGGAGCCGGAGGGGACACGGCCCTCGGGCAGCAGCTCGGCCACCGGGACCCCGTAGAAGTCGGCCAGCTCGGCGAGCTTCTGGACGGTGACCGCGCGGTCGCCGCGCTCGTACGAGCCGACGACCACCGCCTTCCAGCGGCCCCCGGACTTCTGTTCGACGCCGTGCAGCGACAGCCCCTGTTGCTGCCGGATGGCCCGGAGCTTGCTCCCGAGGGCCTTGGCGTAGTCGCCCATGTGGCGATCTCCTCATTCCTGGTCTTCTCGGCCGTCGTGGGCCGAAAGTGGACCTCGTACCGCTGAGTGGTGAGTGGGTGGTGCTGAGCGCCGACGCGCTCCGGTGGTGCTCGCTGGTCTCGTCGTGGGACGAGGTCGGTGTCGCCGCCGCGGCGGCCACCCTCGCCACTGTCGATCAATACGCAGAGTAATCATGCGCCGGTGTCGCGTCGCAGGTCAAGCCGGGTGGCCCCGGACGGGTGCCAGGTGAGGCTTTCCCACCCGATCGAACGACGGTTCGTCCCCCGACGGCGGTATCAATCGGGCAGTCCGCCCGCCCGGCCGCGACGCCCCGCGAGCGTTGGGACGCATGGTGAACGTGTGGGTGTGGCCCTGCGTGACGGTACGGGCCGTGCCCGTCGCCGCGTGTCCGGGCGCGGTGCGCGGGCGGCCCGACGGGGACCGCTGCGTTGCCCGATCGTGACGCCCCCGTGACCTGGCGGAGCCGTCCCGCGGACGTGACGGACGGCGCTCCCGCCCGGGCGCGACGGAGACCCGCCGCTTGCTAACCTCGGGCACCGACAGTCCTTTAACCCCGTCCCGTGAGGCGGGAAAGGAGAGCACCTCGTGGCGAACGATCGCCGCGGGGACGTCGGCGAGGGGCAACCCCCTGCCCGCGAGCTGCTGAGCAGCGCCGACGTCGCCCGCACCATCGCGCGCATCGCGCACCAGATCATCGAGAAGACGGCGTTCGGGCCCGGCAACACCGCCGACCTCGTGCTCCTGGGCATCCCCACCCGCGGGGCCGTGCTGGCCCGCAGGCTCGCCGCCGCGATCACGGAGTTCACCGGCGTCGCCCCGGCCGTCGGCTCGATCGACGCGACCCTCTACCGGGACGACCTGCGCCGCGGCCCGGCCCGCGCGCTCGTCGACACCGCGGTGCCGGAGGGCGGGATCGACGGCAAGCTCGTCGTCCTGGTCGACGACGTCCTCATGTCCGGCCGCACCACCCGCGCCGCGCTCGACGCGCTGAGCGACGAGGGCCGCCCGCGCGCGGTGCAGCTGGCCGTGCTGGTCGACCGCGGCCACCGCGAGCTGCCGATCCGGGCCGACTACGTGGGCAAGAACGTGCCGACCTCGCGCGCGGAGAAGATCCTGGTCCGGCTCACCGAGTCGGACGATCGGGACGGGGTGCTGATCGAGCGGCCGGAGGCGAAGCCCGCGGAGCCGACCGTCGGCGCGGCGGCGAAGCCCGCGGAGCCGACCGTCGACCGGGAGGAGCGCGGGTGAAGCACCTGCTCTCGATCGCGGACCTGGACGCGGCCACCGCGACCGGCCTGCTGGACACCGCGAGCAGGCTCAAGGACACGCTGCTGGGCCGGGAGGTCCGCAAGCTGCCCACGCTGCGCGGCCGCACCGTCGTCACGCTGTTCTACGAGGACTCCACCCGCACCCGGGTGTCCTTCGAGATCGCCGGCAAGTGGATGAGCGCGGACACGATCAACGTCAGCGCCAAGGGCTCGTCGGTGTCGAAGGGCGAGTCGCTGCGGGACACCTCGCTGACGATCTCGGCGATGGGCGCGGACTGCGTGATCGTCCGGCACCCGGCCTCCGGTGCGGCGCACCGGATCGCCGGGTGGGCCGACAAGGACGCCGGCACGACGGGCACCCACACCTCGATCGTCAACGCGGGCGACGGCACGCACGAGCACCCCACGCAGGCGCTGCTCGACGCGGCCACCCTGCGGGAGCGGCTCGGCTCGGTCGCGGGCCGGCGGATCGGGATCGTCGGCGACGTCCTGCACTCCCGGGTCGCGCGGTCCAACGTGCTGCTGCTCTCCACGCTGGGCGCCGAGGTCGTGCTGATCGCCCCGCCCACGCTGCTGCCGACGGGCGTCGCGGAGTGGCCCTGCCGGGTCGCCCACCACCTCGACGCCGAGCTCCCCGCGCTCGACGCGGTGATGATGCTGCGCGTGCAGGCCGAGCGGATGCACGGCGGCTTCTTCCCGAGCGCCCGCGAGTACTCGATCGCCTACGGGCTCAACGAGCGCCGGCTCGCCCTGCTGCCCGAGGGCGCGCCCGTGCTGCACCCCGGCCCGATGGTGCGCGGCATGGAGATCGCGCCCGCCGTGGCCGACGCCCCCAACGCCGCGGTCCTCGCCCAGGTGCGCAACGGCGTGCACGTGCGGATGGCCGTCCTCTACCACCTGCTGGCCGGAGCGCCCGAATGACAGACCTGCTCATCACGAACGCCAAGCCCTACGGCGAGGAGGCCGTCGACCTGCTGGTCCGCGACGGCGTCGTCGCGGAGATCGGCACCGGCCTGACCGCCGAGGGCGTCGGGACCCTCGACGCCGGCGGCCACGTCCTGCTCCCCGGCCTCGTCGACCTGCACGTGCACCTGCGCGAGCCGGGCGGCGAGGAGTCCGAGACCATCGAGACCGGCTCGCACGCCGCCGCGCTCGGCGGCTTCACCGCGGTCTTCGCCATGCCGAACACGGATCCGGTGGCGGACACCGCCGTCGTCGTGGAGCACGTGCGGCGCCGCGGCGAGGAGGTCGGCCTGGTCGACGTGCACCCGGTCGGCGCCGTCACCACCGGGCTGCGGGGCGAGAAGCTCGCCGAGCTCGGGACCATGGTGTCGTCCGCGGCGCAGGTCCGGATGTTCTCCGACGACGGCCGCTGCGTGAACGACCCGCTGATCATGCGCCGGGCGCTGGAGTACGCCAGCGCGCTCGACGTCGTGATCGCCCAGCACGCCGAGGACCACCGGCTCACCGGCGGCGCCCAGGCGCACGAGGGCGCGATCGCGTCCCGGCTCGGCCTGGCCGGCTGGCCCGCGACCGCCGAGGAGACGGTCATCGCGCGGGACGTCGCGCTGGCCCGTGAGGCGGGGGCGGCGCTGCACGTCTGCCACGTCTCCTCGCTGCACTCGATCGCGGTGCTGCGGGCGGCGAAGGCGCAGGGCGTGCGGGTGAGCGCCGAGGTCACCCCGCACCACCTGCTGCTCACCGACGGCCGGCTGACCGGCTACGACCCGGTCAACAAGGTCAACCCGCCGCTGCGCACCGGGGCGGACACGCAGGCCATGCGGGAGGCGCTGGCCGAGGGTGTGATCGACGTCGTCGCGACCGACCACGCCCCGCACGCCTCGCAGTACAAGGACACGGAGTGGGCGGCCGCGAAGCCGGGCATGCTGGGTCTGCAGACGGCGCTGTCGGTCGTGATCCACACGATGGTCGAGCCGGGCCTGCTGGACTGGCACGGGGTCGCGCAGGTGATGTCGGAGCGGCCGGCCGAGATCGGCAACCTGCCGGACCAGGGCCGGCCGATCGCGGTCGGGGAGCCGGCGACGTTCGCGCTGGTCGACCCGGACGCGCAGTGGACGGTGCGCGGCGCGGCGCTGGCCAGCAGGGCGGCGAACACGCCGTACGAGGGAATGCGGCTGCCCGGAGCGGTGGTCGCGACGGTTCTGCGTGGCCGGATCACGGCCCGCGACGGGAAGGTTGTGGCATGACCAGCCCCACCATCGACGCAGTGCTCGTCCTCGAGGACGGGCGGATCTTCCGGGGCGAGGCCTTCGGTGCCGTGGGGGAGACCCTGGGCGAGGCCGTGTTCACCACCGGGATGACGGGCTACCAGGAGACCCTGACGGACCCGTCGTACCACCGCCAGATCGTGGTGCAGACCGCCCCTCAGATCGGCAACACCGGCTGGAACGGCGAGGACGACGAGTCCACCGGCATCCAGGTCGCCGGGTACGCGGTGCGCGACCCCAGCCGCCGGCCGTCGAACTGGCGGTCGACCGGCTCGCTCGAGGACGCGCTGCGGACGCAGGGCGTCGTCGGGATCGCCGGGATCGACACCCGCGCGGTCGTGCGGCACCTGCGCGAGCGCGGCGCCATGCGCGCCGGCGTCTTCTCCGGCACCTCGCTGGGTTCGGACGAGATGCTCGTCGAGCGGGTCCGGCAGAGCCCGGGCATGGAGGGCGCGGACCTCTACGGCGCGGTCACCACGAAGACCCCGTACGTCCGGGAGGCGGTGGGGGACAAGAAGTTCACCGTCGCCGCGCTCGACGTGGGGATCAAGTTCAACACGCCGCGGATGATGGCCCAGCGCGGCATCGAGGTGCACGTGCTGCCGGCCGACACGACGTTCGAGCAGCTGCTCGCCGTCAACCCCGACGGGGTCTTCATCTCCAACGGCCCGGGCGACCCGGCCACGGCCGACGTCCCGGTGGCGCTGACCCGGCAGGTCCTGGAGCGGCGGATCCCGCTGTTCGGCATCTGCTTCGGCAACCAGATCCTCGGCCGGGCGCTCGGCCGCGGCACCTACAAGCTGCGCTACGGGCACCGCGGCATCAACATCCCGGTCGTGGAGCACGCCACCGGACGGGTCGCGATCACCTCGCAGAACCACGGCTTCGCGGTCGAGGGCAGCGCGGGCGAGCGCTTCGACACCCCGTTCGGCACCGGCGTCGTCAGCCACACCTGCCCCAACGACGGCTGCGTCGAGGGGCTCACCGGCCTGGACTTCCCGGCCTTCAGCGTGCAGTACCACCCGGAGGCGGCCGCCGGCCCGCACGACGCCGCGGACCTGTTCGACCGCTTCTGCCAGCTCATGACGGACAACCCGGTGAGCCACGGGCCGGCCGGGACCGAGGAGTCCGGCGGCCGACACCGCCTGCTCGACCAGAACGGGGGAGCGGTCTGATGCCGCGCCGCGAGGACATCCGGCACGTGATGGTGATCGGCTCCGGACCGATCGTGATCGGACAGGCCGCCGAGTTCGACTACTCCGGCACGCAGGCCTGCCGCGTGCTGCGTGCCGAGGGCCTGCGGGTCTCGCTGGTCAACTCGAACCCGGCCACGATCATGACGGACCCCGAGTTCGCCGACGCCACCTACGTGGAGCCGGTCACCCCCGAGTTCGTCGAGAAGGTCATCGCCGCCGAGCGGCCCGACGCGATGCTGGCCACCCTGGGCGGGCAGACCGCGCTGAACACCGCGATCGCCCTGCACGAGAACGGGGTGCTGGAGCGCTACGGCGTCGAGCTCATCGGCGCGGACGTCGACGCGATCCAGCGCGGCGAGGACCGGCTGAAGTTCAAGGAGATCGTGCAGCGGGTCGGCGGCGACGTGCCGCGCTCGGCCGTGTGCCACTCCATGGACGAGGTCCGCGCCGCGGTCGGCGAGCTCGGACTCCCGGTCGTCATCCGACCGTCGTTCACCATGGGCGGGCTCGGGTCCGGCATGGCGCACACCGACGAGGAGCTCGAGCGGCTCGCCGGGGCGGGGCTGGCCGCGTCGCCGGTCACCGAGGTGCTGATCGAGGAGTCGGTGCTCGGCTGGAAGGAGTTCGAGCTCGAGCTCATGCGCGACCACCGCGACAACGTGGTCGTCGTCTGTTCCATCGAGAACCTCGACCCGATGGGCGTGCACACCGGTGACTCGATCACCGTCGCGCCGGCCATGACGCTCACCGACCGCGAGTACCAGCACATGCGCGACGTGGGCATCGCCGTGCTGCGCGAGGTCGGCGTCGACACCGGCGGCTGCAACATCCAGTTCGCGATCCACCCGGAGACGGGCCGGCTCGTCGTCATCGAGATGAACCCGCGCGTGTCCCGGTCGTCGGCGCTGGCGTCGAAGGCCACCGGCTTCCCGATCGCGAAGATCGCGGCGAAGCTCGCCGTCGGCTACACGCTCGACGAGATCCGCAACGACATCACCGGCGAGACCCCGGCGGCGTTCGAGCCGACGCTGGACTACGTCGTGGTGAAGATCCCGCGGTTCGCGTTCGAGAAGTTCCCGGGCGCGGACCCCGAGCTCACCACCACCATGAAGAGCGTCGGCGAGGCCATGGCGCTCGGCCGGTCGTTCCCGGAGGCGTTCGGCAAGGCGCTGCGCTCGATGGAGCGGAGCGCGATCGGCTTCTGGACCACCCCGGACCCGGCCGCCCCGCCGACGGACGACGAGATCCGCACGCCCACGGACGGCCGCATCTACGCCGTCGAGCGGGCGCTGCGGGCCGGGCGGACCGTCGACGAGGTCGCGGAGATCTCGGGCATCGACCCGTGGTTCCTCGACCAGATCCAGCTGCTCGTCGAGCTCCGCGCCGAGATCGAGGCCTCGCCCGTGCTCGACGCCGCGCTGCTGCGCCGGGCCAAGCGGGCGGGCCTGTCGGACCGCCAGCTCGCCGCGATCCGCCCGGAGTTCGCGGGCGAGGACGGCGTGCGCACGCTGCGGCACCGGCTCGGCATCCGGCCCGTCTACAAGACGGTGGACACCTGCGCCGCGGAGTTCGCGGCGAAGACGCCGTACCACTACAGCGCCTACGAGACCGACCCCGCTGCGGAGTCGGAGATCGCCCCGCAGACCGAGAAGCCGAAGGTGCTCATCCTCGGCTCCGGGCCCAACCGCATCGGCCAGGGCATCGAGTTCGACTACTCCTGCGTGCACGCCGTGCAGGCGCTGCGCGAGGCCGGGTTCGAGACCGTCATGGTCAACTGCAACCCGGAGACGGTCTCGACGGACTACGACACCGCGGACCGGCTGTACTTCGAGCCGCTGACCTTCGAGGACGTCCTCGAGGTGGTGCACGCCGAGCAGCGGTCCGGGCACGTCGCGGGTGTGATCGTGCAGCTCGGCGGGCAGACCCCGCTCGGCCTGGCCCAGCGGCTCACCGCGGCCGGCGTGCCGGTCGTCGGGACCTCCGCGGCCGCGATCGACCTGGCCGAGGACCGCGGCGCGTTCGGCGAGGTGCTGCGGAGGGCGAAGCTGCCGGCTCCGGCCTTCGGCACCGCCACCTCGTTCGAGCAGGCCCGCGAGATCGCCGACCGGATCGGCTACCCGGTCCTCGTCCGGCCCTCGTACGTGCTCGGCGGGCGCGGCATGGAGATCGTGTACGACGAGTCCACGCTCGCCGGCTACATCGCCCGCGCCACCACGATCTCGCCGGACCGCCCGGTGCTCGTCGACAAGTTCCTCGACGACGCGGTGGAGATCGACGTCGACGCCCTGTGCGACGGCGAGGAGGTCTTCATCGGCGGCGTGATGGAGCACATCGAGGAGGCCGGCGTGCACTCCGGCGACTCCTCCTGCACCCTCCCGCCGATCACGCTGGGGCGCAGCGTGCTCGCGGCCGTGCGGACCTCCACCGAGGCCATCGCGCACGGCGTCGGGGTGCGCGGCCTGCTCAACGTCCAGTACGCGCTGCACGGCGAGACGCTCTACGTCCTCGAGGCCAACCCCCGGGCGTCGCGCACGGTGCCGTTCGTGTCGAAGGCGACCGCGGTGTCGCTGGCCAAGGCCGCCGCGCGGATCATGCTCGGCGCGTCGATCGCGGACCTGCGGGCGGAGGGGATGCTCCCGCAGCAGGGCGACGGCGGCGAGCTGCCGGCCGACGCGCCGGTCGCGGTCAAGGAGGCGGTGCTGCCGTTCAACCGGTTCCGCACCCCGAGCGGGCAGGGCGTCGACCCGCTGCTCGGCCCGGAGATGAAGTCGACCGGCGAGGTCATGGGCATCGACGCGTCCTTCGGGCCCGCGTTCGCCAAGTCCCAGGCCGCCGCGTACGGCTCGCTGCCGGGCGAGGGCAAGGTCTTCGTGTCGATGGCCGACCGGGACAAGCGCGCCATGGTGTTCCCGGTGCGCCGGCTCGCCGACCTGGGCTTCGAGGTCCTCGCCACCGAGGGCACCGCGGAGGTCCTGCGCCGGCACGGCATCACGACCACCGTCGTGCGCAAGCACTCGCAGAAGGACGAGGGCGAGACGATCGTCGACCAGATCCTGGCCGGCGACGTCGCGCTGATCGTCAACACGCCGTACGGCAACTCGGGCCCGCGCGTCGACGGCTACGAGATCCGCGCGGCGGCGGTCTCCCGCGGCGTCCCGTGCATCACCACGGTGCAGGGCGCCTCGGCGGCCGTGCAGGGCATCGAGGCGAAGCTGCGCGGCTCGATCGGCGTGCGCTCCCTCCAGGACGCCCATGCGGCCCTGAAGAAGTCCCGCCCGTGACCGGGTTCGGGAGGCGGCTCGTGGCGGCGGTCGACCGCTTCGGGCCGCTGTGCGCCGGCATCGACCCGCACCCCGGGCTGATCGCGGAGTGGGGCCTCACGGACGACGCGGACGGGCTCGCCCGGTTCTGCGCCGCGGCCGTCGAGGCCCTGGCCGGACACGTCGCCGTGGTGAAGCCGCAGGCGGCGTTCTTCGAGCGGCACGGGTCGCGGGGGATCGCGGTCCTGGAGCGGACCCTCGCCGACCTCGCCGGCACCGGGACGCTCTCGCTGCTCGACGTCAAGCGCGGCGACATCGGCTCGACCATGGACGGGTACGCCGACGCCTACCTCGGCGTCGGCGCGGCCGTCGCGGCCGACGCGATCACGGTCTCGCCCTACCTCGGGTTCGGGTCCCTCGAACCGGCCTTCCGGGCCGCCGAGGAGGCCGATCGGGGCGTGTTCGTGCTGGCCCGCACCTCGAACCCGGAGGGCGGGTCGGTGCAGCTGGCGAGCGCCGACGGGCGCACCGTCGCGCAGGCGATGGTCGACGGCGCGGCGGGCCGGAACACCGGCGCCGCGCCGCTGGGCGGGGTCGGCGTGGTCGTGGGCGCCACCCACGACCACGGGCTGCAGCTCGGCGCCCTCAACGGCGCCGTGCTGGCGCCCGGGCTCGGCGCCCAGGGCGCGACCCCGCGGGACGTCGCCGAGCGGTTCGCGGGCCTCTCCGGGCTCGTCCTGCCCGCGGCGTCGCGGTCGATCCTGAAGGCCGGGCCGGGGGTGGCGGCCCTGCGGTCCGCCGCCGAGGCCCAGCGGGACGAGCTGGCCGCGGCCCTCACCGCCCTCCGCTGAGGACCGGCCCGCGAACGGCCGGGGCGGCCGGTGATACCTCCGGCGCTCGGATTCACCCGTTCGGAGGGGATGGTGGCACCATGGTGCCCGCCGCCGCGGCCCGGCACGCTGGGCGGACCGCGCGGCCGGGACCGGTGCCGCGCGGGTCGGGGAGCGCGGAGGTGTCTGCAGTGGCCGCAACGGTGGACGAGGTGGTGGACGTCCTCATCGTGGACGACCAGCGCCCGTTCCGGACGGTGGCGCGCACCGTCGTCGGGATGGTCGGCGGCTGGCGCGTCGCCGCCGAGGCCGAGACGGGCGAGCAGGCCCTCGTCGAGGCCGAACGGGTGCATCCCGCGGTCGTCCTCATGGACATCAACCTGCCCGGGATCAGCGGGATCGAGGCCACCCGGCGGATCCTTGCCCGCGATCCGGCCGCCGTCGTGGTGCTCCTGTCGACCTACGCGCTCGACGACCTCCCCGGCGACGCCGCGCAGTGCGGCGCCGTGGCGTACATCAACAAGGAAGACCTCACACCGGCACGCCTGCGCGCCCTGCGGTCGGTGGAGCAGGCGGGCTGAGCGCCGGAGCGCCCCCGCACGCACGATTCGTGACGGATTCGTGACGGATCTGTGATGGAGACCACCGGCGACGCGCCGGTCCCGCGCGCCGAACGGGCGCGTCGCCGTAGCCTCCGCGCGGTCGCTCGTGGTATCACCCGGACGGGTGTGGACGACCGGGCCTGTGGCATCAAACCCACAGGTGGCACCCCCGTTGGCATCACGAACGGGTGCGTGGGTACGTTCCCTCCCGGCCCCCGGCACAACCCACCGGGGACGGCGGCCGCCGCCACCGGGCGACCGCCCTCGCGCACGACGAAAGACGGAGGAGACCGTGGCCCTTCCCCAGCTGACCGAGGAACAGCGCGCCGCCGCGTTGGAGAAGGCCGCGGCCGCCCGCCGGGCCCGGGCAGAGCTGAAGGACCGGCTCAAGCGCGGCGGGATCACCCTCGCCGAGGTGCTGAAGCAGTCCGACACCGACGAGGTGCTCGGCAAGATGAAGGTGTCGGCCCTGCTCGAGGCCCTGCCCAGCGTCGGCAAGGTCCGTGCGGCGCAGATCATGGAGCGCCTCGAGATCGCCCCGAGCCGCCGCCTGCGCGGCCTCGGCGAGCGGCAGCGCAAGGCGCTGCTGGCCGAGTTCCCTTCCTGAGAGGGGGCGGCGTGCCGGCAGGACCGCCGCCCCGCCGGGGCCGGCTGATGGTGCTCGCAGGGCCCTCCGGGGTCGGCAAGAGCAGCATCGTCGACCGGCTCCGCTCGGAGCTCCCCGACCTCCACTTCAGCGTCTCCGCGACCACGCGGGCGCCGCGGGAGGGGGAGGTCGAGGGGATCCACTACCACTTCGTGGACCGGGCGGAGTTCGACCGGCTGATCGCCGACGGCGAGCTGCTGGAGTGGGCCGAGGTGCACGGCGGCCTGCAGCGCTCCGGCACCCCGCGCGAGCCCGTCGAGCGCGAGCTCGCGGCCGGCCACCCGGTGCTCGTCGAGGTGGACCTGCAGGGGGCGCGCTCGGTCAAGCAGGTCATGCCCGAGTCGGTCACCGTGTTCGTCGAGCCGCCCTCGTTCGAGGAGCTGGCCCGCCGGCTCACCGACCGGGGCACCGAGACCCCGGAGGTCCGGGAGCGCCGGCTGCGCACCGCGGTCGAGGAGATGGCCGCGCGTGACGAGTTCGACGTCGTCGTGGTCAACGACGAGGTGCAGGCCGTCGTCGACCGGTTGGTAGAGTTGCTGGTCGCACCTGCGGAATTCCCGCATCCGTCCGTCTCTGGAGTTTCTGAGTGAGCATGCCGCTGACCGGCGCGGTCGCCGGTTCCACCCCCGAGGGCATCACCAACCCGCCGATCGACGACCTGCTCGACAAGGTCAGCTCGAAGTACGCCCTGGTGATCTACGCGGCCAAGCGTGCCCGGCAGATCAACGACTACTACTCCCAGCTCGGCGAGGGCCTGCTGGAGTACGTCGGGCCGCTGGTCGAGCCCGGCCCCCGCGAGAAGCCGCTGTCGATCGCCATGCGCGAGATCCAGAGCGGCCTGCTCGAGCACACCGAGGGCGAGTGAGCCCGGCCGGCTGCGCGCGAACGGCATGTCCCGAGGCGTGAGGACGCCATGACCGCACCGAAGGTCCTGCTCGGTGTGGCGGGCGGCATCGCCGCCTACAAGAGCGCCGAGCTGCTCCGCCGGCTCACCGAGACCGGGCACTCCGTGCGGGTCGTCCCCACGGGTTCGGCGCTGAACTTCGTCGGCGCCGCCACCTTCGAGGCGCTGTCCGGGCAGCCGGTGCACACCGGCGTCTTCTCGGACGTGCCGTCGGTCCAGCACGTGCGGCTGGGCCAGGAGGCCGATCTCGTCGTCGTCGCCCCCGCCACCGCGGACCTGCTGGCCCGCGCGGTGCAGGGGCGCGCGGACGACCTCCTCGGCGGCTCCCTGCTCGTCGCCCGGTGCCCGGTGCTGTTCGTGCCGGCGATGCACACCGAGATGTGGGAGCACCCCGCCACCCGCGCCAACGTGGCGACGCTGCGCGAGCGGGGCTCGGTCGTCATGGAGCCCGCGTCCGGCCGGCTCACCGGCAAGGACACCGGCCCCGGCCGGCTGCCCGACCCCGCCGAGATCGCCGAGCTCGCCCGGCTGCTGCTGGAGCGGGCCGACGCGCTGCCGCGGGACCTCGCGGGCCGGCGCGTGGTCGTCTCGGCCGGCGGCACCCGCGAGCCGCTCGACCCCGTGCGCTACCTCGGCAACCGGTCGTCGGGCCGGCAGGGGTACGCGCTGGCCAAGGTCGCGGCCCAGCGCGGCGCGCACGTCACGCTCGTCGCGGGGCACACCGCCGAGCTGGCCGACCCGGCGGCCGTCGAGGTCGTGAAGGTCGGGTCCGCGCTGGAGATGCGCGACGCGATGCACGCGGCCGTCAAGGGCGCCGACGCCGTGGTGATGTCCGCCGCGGTCGCCGACTTCCGGCCCGCCGCGCTCGCCGCGCACAAGATCAAGAAGGACGGGTCCGAGCCCGAGCCGCTGCACCTGGCGCTCAACCCGGACATCCTCGCCGAGCTCGTCGCCGCCCGGGAGCCGGGCCAGGTCGTGGTCGGGTTCGCCGCCGAGACCGGGGACGACACCGCGGACGTGCTGGAGTACGGCCGCCGCAAGCTCGCCAAGAAGGGCTGCGACCTGCTGCTGGTCAACTGGGTCGGCGAGGGCGGCGCCTTCGAGAACACCGAGAACCAGGGCTGGCTGCTCGGTGCGGACGGTGGCGAGACGCAGATCCCGAACGGGTCGAAGGCGCTGCTGGCGTCGCGCCTGTGGGACGCGGTGGCGGCCCGGCTGGCCTGAACCGGGCTCCGCGAGCCGCGAGAACGCACGAGGGGCGGTCCCACCGGGACCGCCCCTCGTCTCGTGTGCGTGACGCCGGGCGTCAGCCGCCGAGCAGGCCGGGCACGCCGCCGCTGCGGGCCGGGGCCGGCTCCGCCGGGGCGTCCTCGTCGGCGCCGGTGCCGTCGGCGCCGTCCGCGCCCTCGGCCGGGGCGGCGTTCTCCGGCGAGTCGGTGCCGGAGGCCGACGGGGTGGTCTCCGGGGCCCCGCCGTTGGACGAGTCGTCGGCGTCGCCGCGCGACGGGGTGAGGCCGGCGTCGTCCGGGGTCTCGGCGGCGGTGCCGGTGCCGTCCGTCTTCACGTAGTCCTTGACGGCCCAGCCGTCGAGGTTCTCGAGCTTCACGAACCCGTTGCGGGTCTCGCCGACCTCGACCTCGGTGCCGCGGTCGCAGACGGCCACGATGTCGGCGTCGGCCGCCGGCTCCTCGCGGACGTTGACGTTGTCGGTGCAGGTGCCCGTGGTCGCCGCGGACGCGGTGCCGGCCAGCACGGCCATGAGCCCGGCCGCGCCGACGGCGAGCACGCCGCCGACCGCCGCGGCCGCGCGGCCCGGTCGCTGCAGTGCAGTCACCTTCATGGGGAGGAACCTCCGAGAGTGTCGACCGCGACCCCGGTTCGGGGCGACGCGAGGGCGTCGGTGGGGCGCGGCTGCGGTGTCACCGGGCCCAACGACGCCGCTCGTTACCGATTCGGGACCCCGCTCGGGGTCCACCCGAAGGGGTGGTGGACGGCGCGCTCACGACACGGTTCGTCACGCAGCGTCATCGGACGAGGTGTCCTCACCTGTGGAGGCCCGCGGTCGACTACCCTGCCGTCCGACAGCATCCAGCGATCTGCACCCCGCCCCGCCGCACGACGCGGCGGAGCCGGCAACGAGGCCAGGGGAGCGACGACCTCGGCAGGAGTGGCGCGTGGCGAACGTGGGCCGTCGGCTCTTCACCAGCGAGTCGGTGACCGAGGGTCACCCGGACAAGATGTGCGACGCGATCAGCGACACGATCCTCGACGCGCTCCTCGCACAGGACCCGCGCAGCCGCGTCGCGGTCGAGACCCTGGTGACCACCGGGCAGGTGCACGTCGCCGGCGAGGTCACGACGAGTGCCTACGCGGACATCCCCGGCCTGGTCCGGGAGAAGATCCTCGAGATCGGCTACGACTCGTCGTCGAAGGGCTTCGACGGCAACTCCTGCGGCGTCAACGTGGCGATCGGCGCGCAGTCGCCGGACATCGCCCAGGGCGTCGACACCGCGTACGAGAGCCGGGTCGAGGCGATCGAGGACGAGATCGCCCGCCAGGGCGCCGGCGACCAGGGTCTGATGTTCGGGTACGCGAACACGGACACGGACGAGCTGATGCCGCTGCCGATCGCGCTCGCGCACCGGCTGTCGCGCCGGCTCACCGAGGTCCGCAAGTCCGGCGTGCTGCCCTACCTGCGGCCGGACGGCAAGACCCAGGTCACCATCGAGTACGACGGCGACAAGCCGGTCCGGGTCGACACGGTGGTCCTCTCCACGCAGCACGCGGCGGACGTCGACCTCGACGGCATGCTCGCGCCGGACGTGCTGGAGAAGATCGTCACCCCGGAGATCGCCGACCTCGGGCTGGACACCTCGAACGTCCGGCTGCTGGTCAACCCGACCGGCCGGTTCGTGATCGGCGGTCCGATGGGCGACGCCGGGCTCACCGGCCGCAAGATCATCGTCGACACCTACGGCGGGTTCGCCCGGCACGGCGGCGGCGCCTTCTCGGGCAAGGACCCGTCGAAGGTGGACCGCTCCGCGGCGTACGCCATGCGGTGGGTGGCCAAGAACGTCGTGGCGGCCGGGCTGGCCGAGCGCATCGAGGTGCAGGTCGCGTACGCGATCGGCAAGGCGGCGCCCGTCGGCCTGTTCGTCGAGACCTTCGGCACCGCGCGCGTCGACCCGGCGAAGATCGAGTCGGCCATCACCGAGGTGTTCGACCTCCGTCCGGCGGCGATCGTGCGCGACCTCGACCTGCTGCGCCCGATCTACGCACCGACCGCGGCCTACGGCCACTTCGGCCGCAACGACATCGCCCTGCCGTGGGAGGACACCTCCCGCGCCGAGGCGCTGAAGTCGGCCGCGGGCGCCTGAGCCCGGCGTTGACCGCACTCTCGTGCGCCAGGTCCGCGCGAGAGTGCCGTTCGTGCACAACAGGAGCGCTGGTGTGAGCAGGCCGGTGCGGAAGGCGCCCGCCTCCCGGACGCGCGGCGAGTGGAGCGCGGCGGCCGTGCAGCCCGTCGCGCGGGTGGCCGTCGACGTGCCGCTGCCACACCTGGACCGGCCGTTCGACTACCGCGTGCCCACACACCTGGACGAGCAGGCCCGACCCGGCGTCCGGGTGCGGGTGCGGTTCGCCGGGCGGTTGGTCGACGGGTTCCTGCTCGAGCGGGCCGAGGAGTCCGGGCACACCGGGCGGCTGGCGTGGATCGACAAGGTCGTCTCGCCCGAGCCGGTGCTGACCCCGGAGGTCACGACCCTGTGCCGGGCGGTCGCCGACCGGTACGCCGGGGTGTTCGCCGACGTCGTGCGGATGGCGGTGCCGCCGCGGCACGCCCGCGTCGAGGCGGAGACCCCGCGCGAGCGGGAGCTGCCCCCCGTCGAGGCGCCCGACCCCGCGGGGTGGGCGCGCTACCAGCACGGCGCGGCCTACCTCGACGCACTCGCCGGCGGCCGGGCCGCGCACGCCGTGTGGCAGGCCCTGCCGGGGGAGTCCTGGGCCGCGCGGTTCGCCGAGGCCGCCGCGGCGACCGTCGCGGCCGGGCGCGGGGCGCTCGTCGTGGTGCCCGACCAGCGGGACGTCGACGCCGCGTGCGCCGCCCTCGGTGAGCGCCTGGGCCCCGACGCCGTGGTCGCGCTGACCGCCGAGCTCGGCCCGGCCGAGCGGTACCGGCGCTGGCTGGCGGTCCGGCGCGGCGCGGTGCGGGCGGTCGTGGGGACCCGGTCGGCGGCGTTCGCGCCCGTCGAGAAGCTCGGCCTGCTCGCCGTGTGGGACGACGGGGACGACAGCCACGCCGAGCCGCGCGCCCCGTACCCCCAGGTCCGGGACGTGCTGGTGGCCAGGGCGCACGCCGCCGGCGCCGCGCTGCTGGTCGGCGGCCACTCCCGCACGGCCGAGGCCCAGCTGCTGGTGGAGTCCCGGTGGGCGAGCCCGATCGTGGCCGACCGCGCCACCGTGCGCGGCGCCGCGCCGCGGGTCACCGCGATCGGCGAGACCGACACCCAGCTCGCCCGCGACCCCGACGCCCGCGCGGCGCGCGTGCCGGCCGTCGCGTTCGAGGCGGCGCGGCAGGCGCTCGGCGCGGGCTGGCCGGTGCTCGTCCAGGTGCCGCGGGCGGGCTACCTGCCCTGGCTGTCCTGCGCGCACTGCCGCGAACCCGCCCGCTGTCGGCACTGCGCCGGCCCGCTCGGCCTGCCCCGCGGCGGGACGGACGCCGATCCCGGGCTGCCGACCTGCCGGTGGTGCGGGCGGGCGGAGCCGGCGTTCCGGTGCGGCGGCTGCGGGTCGCGACGGTTGCGCGCGGGCGTCGTCGGGTCGCGGCGGACCGCTGAGGAACTGGGCCGGGCCTTCCCCGGGGTGTCCGTGCGGACGTCCGGGGGCGGGGCGCCGGTGCTGGCCACGGTGCCGGCGAAGGCCGAGATCGTCGTCGCGACGCCCGGGGCGGAGCCCGACGTGGAGGGGACCGCGGCCGGGTACGGCGCGGCGCTGCTGCTCGACGGCTGGGCCATGCTCTCCCGCGCCGACCTGCGGGTGGCCGAGGAGGCCCTGCGCCGCTGGCTCGCGGCCGCGGCGCTGGTCCGGCCGCACGCCGAGGGCGGGCGCGTGATCGTCGTCGCCGAGTCCGCGATCCCGGTGGTGCAGGCGCTCGTGCGGTGGGACCCGGCCGGGTTCGCCGCCGAGGAGCTCGCCTCGCGCGCCGAGGTCGGGTTCCCGCCGGCCGTGCGGATGGCGGCGGTGGAGGGCACGCCGGGCGCGGTGGCCGACGTGGTCGACGCCGTCCTCGCCGCCGCGCAGGACGGCGGGCCGGAGGTCGAGGTGCTCGGCCCGGTGGAGATCGACACCCCGCCCGAGCCCGGGGAGGCCGCGGGCGAGGTGCGGGAGCGGGCGCTGCTGCGCGTGCCGCGTACGGACGGCCGCGCGCTGGCCCGGTACCTGCACGCGGCGCAGGCCGCCCGGAGCACGCGCAAGGCACCCGACGCCGTCCGGGTGCGGCTGGACCCGGCCGAGATCGGCTGACCCCGGCCCCTGCAGGCGGAGCACCGGCGGCGCCCGGCCCGGCCGGGCCCGGGTGGCACAATCGGGGCAGATCCCGATCGTTTGGAGTTCCGTGTCCGTTCAGCCCGTCCGCCTGTTCGGCGATCCGGTGCTGCGCACCCCCGCCGCGCCCGTCACCACGTTCGACGCGGAGCTGCGCAAGCTCGTCGCCGACCTCACCGACACCATGCACGACGAGGGCGGCGCCGGCCTCGCCGCGCCCCAGATCGGCGTCGGGCTGCGCGTGTTCACCTTCGAGGTCGACGGCGTGGCCGGGCACATGGTCAACCCGACCTGGAACGCGGTCGACGGCGAGGAGCAGTTCGGCCCCGAGGGCTGCCTGTCGATCCCCGGGCTCGGCTGGGACTGCCGCCGGGCGCTGAACGTGGTCGCCACCGGCTGGAACATGCACGGCGAGCCGATCACGGTCGAGGGCACGGCCAAGCTCGCACGGGCCATCCAGCACGAGACCGATCACCTCGACGGCGTGCTGTTCGTCGACCGGCTCGACCCGGAGACCCGCAAGCTCGCGATGTCCGAGATCCGGGCCGCCGAGTGGTTCGGCCGCCCCGACCCGATCGTGAAGGTCAGCCCGCACCCGATGTTCGGGAAAGCCCGTTGAGACTGCTCTTCGCGGGCACCCCGGAGCCGGCCGTGCCGGCGTTGCGGGCGCTGCTCGACTCGCCGCGGCACGAGGTCGTCGGGGTGCTGACCCGGCCGGACGCCCCCGCCGGGCGCGGCCGCCGGCTCGTCCGCTCGCCCGTCGGGGCGCTGGCCGACGAGGCCGGCCTCCCCGTGCTCACCCCCGTCAAGCCCCGCGACCCCGAGTTCCTCGAGGCGCTGCGCGAGCTGGCGCCGGACTGCGTCCCGGTCGTCGCCTACGGCGCGCTGGTGCCGCGGGCGGCGCTCGACGTCCCGGCCCACGGCTGGGTCAACCTGCACTTCTCGCTGCTCCCGGCGTGGCGCGGGGCCGCGCCGGTGCAGGCGGCGATCAAGCACGGGGACGAGATCACCGGCGCCACCACGTTCCTGCTCGAGGAGGGCCTCGACACCGGCCCGACCTACGGCGTGGTCACCGAGGCGATCGGCGAGCGGGACACCTCGGGCGACCTGCTCGGCCGGCTCGCCCGCTCCGGTGCCGACCTGCTCGTCGCGACCATGGACGGCATCGAGGACGGCACGCTGCGCGCGGTGCCGCAGCCCGCCGAGGGTGTGTCGCACGCGCCGAAGGTCACCGTGGCCGACGCCCGGGTGGACTGGTCGGCGCCCGCGGTGCCGCTGGACCGGCTGATCCGGTCGACCACGCCCGAGCCGGGTGCCTGGACGGAGTTCCGGGGCGCGCGGCTGGGCCTGGGGCCGGTCACGCCCGTGCGCACCGGGGAGACCGACCTCAAGCCCGGCGAGCTGCGGGCGGAGAAGAAGCGCGTACTGGTGGGCACGGCCACGGTGCCCGTGCAGCTGGGCGAGGTGCGCCCGGTGGGGAAGAAGGCGATGCCGGCGGCGGACTGGGCCCGCGGCGTCCGGATCGAGGCGGGGGAGTCGCTGTCGTGAGCGAGCAGGACGACGAGCGGCGCCGGGACGACCGGCCCCGCGGCCACCGCGGCGACGACCGGCGTGGCCCGTCCGGTGGCGACCGGCGTGGTGGCGATCGGCGCGGTGGCGATCGGCGTGGCGGCGATCGGTCCGGTGGCGACCGGTCCGGCGGTGACCGGCGCGGCTCCGGCGACGGACCGCGCGGGGGCTCCCGCGGGGGCGACCGCGACCGGGGCCAGTGGGGTGATCGCGACCGGGGCGGCCGCGGCGAGAGGGGTGGTGACCGGGGCGGTGACCGCCGGCAGGGCGGCCCGCGCCGCGACCGCGGCGCCGGTCCCCGCAACTCCGGCCCACCTCGTCGTCGGGCGAACCCGCCCGGCCCGCCCGCGGGCGACCCGGCCCGGCAGGCGGCGTTCGAGCTGCTCACCGCGGTGCGCGAGCGCGACGCCTACGCCAACCTCGTGCTGCCCTCGATCCTGCGCCGGTACCGGCTGAAGGACCGCGACGCGGCCCTCGCCACCGAGCTCGGCTACGGCACGCTGCGCGCCGCCGGCCAGCTCGACGCCGTGATCGAGGCGTGCGCCGACCGGCCGCTGCACCGCATCGAGGGCCCGCTGGTCGACGCCATGCGGCTCGGCACCTACCAGCTGCTGCGGATGCGCGTGCCCGAGCACGCGGCCGTCGCGACCTCGGTCGACATCGTCCGCGGCCTCGCGGGCTCCCGCTCGTCCGGCTTCGTCAACGCGATCCTGCGCAAGGTCGCCGAGACCGCCGCGGCGAAGGGGGCCGAGGAGTGGCTCGCCGAGCTCGCACCCGACGAGAAGGAGGACCCGATCGGGCACGCCTCCTTCGTGCACGCCCACCCGAAGTGGATCGGCCAGGCCTTCGCCGACGCGCTGGGCTCCCACGAGGAGCTGCCCGCCGCGCTCGCCGCGGACGACGCCCGCCCCGCCGTCCACCTGCTGGCCCGGCCGGGTGAGATCACCGCCGAGGAGCTGGCGCTGGTCACCGGCGGCACCGAGGCGCCGTACTCGCCGTACGGGGTGCACCTCGAGCCCGGCAGCGGCGAGGTCGGCGAGCTCGACGCGATCCGCGAGGGCGTGGCGACGGTGCAGGACGAGGGCAGCCAGCTCGTCGCGCTGGCCGTGTCCCGCGCGGAGCTGGTGGGCGAGGACACCGGCCGCTGGCTCGACCTCTGCGCCGGCCCGGGCGGCAAGGCCGTGCTGCTCGGCGCGCTCGTGGGCCTCGACGGCGGCACGCTCGATGCCGTCGAGCAGACCGAGCACCGCGCCGACCTGGTGCGCAAGTCCACCGACGGGCTGCCGGTCACGGTGCACCACGCGGACGGCCGCGAGGCCCCGCTGCCCGACGGAGCGTTCGACCGCGTGCTCGTCGACGCGCCCTGCACCGGGCTCGGGGCGCTGCGCCGGCGGCCGGAGGCGCGCTGGCGGCGCAAGCCCGAGGACGTCTCCGCGCTGGCGAAGCTGCAGCGCGAGCTGCTGCTGGCGGCCCTGCGCCACGTCCGCGTGGGCGGGGTCGTGGGGTACGTCACCTGCTCGCCGCACCTGTCCGAGACCGTCGGCGTGGTCGGCGGGATCGTCCGCCGGAAGGACCTCGGGGTCACGGTCGAGCGGCTGGACGCGCGCGGGTACCTGCCGGGCGTCCCGGAGCTCGGCCCGGGCCCGCACGTGCAGCTCTGGCCGCACCGGCACGGCACGGACGCCATGTTCCTGACCCTGCTCCGCCGCACGGCCTGAGCGGGCGCCGCCCGGCCCCCGTGTGACCTGCCTCGCCCGGCCGGGCGAGGGGTGCGCGGGGGCGGAGGGGCGGCGGCCGGGCGATACCCTGCCGTGGTGCGTCCCCTGATCGCCCCGAGCATCCTGTCCGCCGACTTCGCCCACCTCGCCGACGAGGCCGCGAGGGTCTCCGACGCGGCCGCCGGCGGGGGACGGGGCGCCGACTGGCTGCACGTCGACGTGATGGACGCCCACTTCGTCCCGAACCTCACGCTCGGCCTGCCGGTGGTGGAGTCGCTGCTGAAGGCGACCGACATCCCGCTCGACTGCCACCTCATGATCGAGGACCCGGACCGCTGGGCGCCGGGCTACGCCGAGGCCGGCGCGCACAACGTCACGGTGCACGTCGAGGCCGCCGCCGACCCGGTGATGCTGGCCAAGAACCTCCGCGCGGCCGGGGCGAAGGCCGGGCTGTCGATCAAGCCGGGCACCCCGCTCGACCCGTACGTCGAGGTCCTCAAGCACTACGACACCCTGCTGGTGATGAGCGTCGAGCCGGGCTTCGGCGGGCAGGCGTTCATGCCCGAGGTGCTGGACAAGGTCCGGGCCGCGCGCCGGCTCGTCGACACCGGGCACCTCACCCTGCTCGTGGAGATCGACGGCGGCATCGCCGCCTCCACCATCGAGGCCGCGGCCGAGGCCGGCGTGGACTGCTTCGTGGCGGGCTCGGCCGTCTACGGCGCCGACGACCCCGGCAAGGCGGTGGTGGCGCTGCGCGAGCAGGCGGTCGCCGCCCATCCGCGGTGGTCGGGGTGACCGCTCCCGCCGGTCCGACCCCGCCGGTCGAGCGGGCGATGCGGCGCGCCCTGGAGGCCTCGGTGGCCGTGCACGGGGCGACCAGCCCCAACCCGCCCGTGGGCGCGGTGGTGCTCGACGCCGCGGGCGAGATCGTCGGCGTCGGCGCCACGGCCCCGGCCGGCGGACCGCACGCCGAGGTCGTCGCGCTCCGGCAGGCGGGGGAGCGGGCCCGCGGCGGCACCGCCGTCGTCACCCTGGAGCCGTGCGCCCACCACGGGCGCACCCCGCCCTGTGCCGAGGCGCTGCTCGGGGCCGGGATCGCGGCGGTGCACGTGGCCGTCGCCGACCCGAACCCGCTGGCCGCGGGCGGCGCCGAGGTGCTGCGCCGGGCCGGCGTCGAGGTCACCGTCGGCACGCTCGCCGACTCGGTCGCGGCCGGGCCGCTGCGGGCATGGCTGCACGCCGTGCGCGCCGGGCGCCCGCACGTGACCTGGAAGCTCGCGGCGACGCTCGACGGGCGCAGCGCCGCCGCCGACGGCACCAGCCGCTGGATCACGGGTCCGGAGGCGCGCGCCGAGGTGCACGAGTTCCGCTCCCACGTCGACGCGATCGTCGTCGGCACGGGCACCGCCCTGGCGGACGACCCGGCCCTCACCGCCCGCTACCCCGACGGCACGGACCGGGAGCGCCAGCCCCTCCGCGTTGTGGTGGGCCACAGTGACATTCGCCCGGGATCGCGGCTCGACGCGCCGGACGTGCTACACCTGCGGACACACTCGCCGGACGACGTGTTGAAGGCGCTCACCGACCGTGGCGCCGTCGACGTGCTGCTGGAGGGCGGCCCGCGGCTCGCGGGGGCCTTCCTCGCCGCCAACCGGGTGGACCGGGTGCTGGCCTACCTGGCGCCCGCGCTCCTCGGGGCGGGCCCGGCGGCGCTGGCCGACGCGGGTGTGGGAACGATCGCCGGGATCCGGCGGTTGCAGGTGGACACGGTGCGCACCGTGGGGGGCGACGTGCTGGTGGACGCGCGCCCCGCCGCGGGGTAGAGCGGAGCGGGAAGGCAGGAGAGGCGGAGCCATGTTCACGGGGATCGTGGAGGAGGTCGGCGAGATCGTCGACGTCCGGCAGTCCGGTGAGGTGGTCGTGCTGACCGTGCGCGGACCGCGCGTGTCCGACGACGCCGCGCACGGCGACTCGATCGCGGTGAACGGCTGTTGCCTCACCGTCGCCGACCCCGGTGGGGCCCAGGGCGACGAGTTCCGCCTCGAGCTGGTGCCCGAGACGCTGAAGCGGACCTCGCTCGGCGGCGCCGCCCCCGGTGTGAAGGTGAACCTCGAGCGGGCGCTGCAGGCCGGCGCGCGGCTCGGCGGGCACATCGTGCAGGGCCACGTCGACGGGGTCGGCACGCTGCTCGAGCGCACCCCGGGCGAGCGCAGCGACGAGGTGCGGTTCAGCCTGCCCCCCGACCTCGCCCGGTACGTGGTCGAGAAGGGCTCGATCACCGTCGACGGCGTGTCCCTCACGGTGGCCGGCACGGACGGCGACACCTTCTCGGTCGCGCTCATCCCCACCACGCTCGCCGACACCACGCTCGGCCTGCGCGCCCCCGGCGACCCGGTGAACCTCGAGGTCGACGTCGTCGCCAAGTACGTGGAGCGGCTCACCGCCGGCTACGTCGGCGGCCCGACCCCCGCTCGGCGCGAGCCCGGGCAGCCCCAGGACCAGCACGGACAGGACGGTGCCAAGTGACCGAGATCGCTCACCAGGGGGCCGCCGCCGCAGCCGGCCTCACGGGCGGCTTCGAGCGGATCGAGCGGGCCCTGCGCGACCTCGCCGAGGGCAAGCCGGTCGTCGTGGTCGACGACGAGGACCGCGAGAACGAGGGCGACCTGATCTTCGCCGCGGAGAAGGCCACGCCCGAGCTGGTCTCCTTCGTGGTCCGCTACACCTCCGGCTACGTGTGCGTGGCGCTCACCGACACCGAGTGCGACCGGCTGGACCTCCCGCCGATGCACCACACCAACGCCGACGCGTACCGCACGGCCTTCACCGTGACCGTCGACGCGAAGGAGGGGGTGAGCACCGGCATCTCCGCGGCGGACCGCGCCCACACGATCCGGCTGCTCGCCGACCCGACCACGCAGCCGAACGACCTGGTCCGGCCCGGGCACGTGCTGCCGCTGCGCGCCCGCGAGGGCGGCGTGCTGCGCCGCCCCGGGCACACCGAGGCCGCGGTCGACCTCACCCGCATGGCCGGGCTCTCGCCCGCCGGCGCGCTCTGCGAGATCGTGTCGCAGAAGGACGAGGGCGAGATGGCCCGCGGCGACGAGCTGCAGGTCTTCGCGGACGACCACGAGCTCACCCTGGTCACCATCGCCGACCTCATCGCCTACCGGCGGCGCTTCGAGAAGCACATCCAGCGCGTCGCCCAGGCCCGGATCCCCACCGCGCACGGCGAGTTCGTGGCCTTCGGCTACGACTCCCTGCTCGACGGGATCGAGCACATCGCCATGGTCAAGGGCGACGTGGGCACCCCCGAGGGCGACGGCGAGGACGTGCTGGTCCGGGTGCACTCGGAGTGCCTGACCGGGGACGTCATGGGCTCGCTGCGCTGCGACTGCGGCCCGCAGCTCGACGCCGCGCTCGAGGCCGTGGCCCAGGAGGGTCGCGGCGTGGTGCTCTACATGCGCGGGCACGAGGGCCGGGGCATCGGCCTGCTGCACAAGCTGCAGGCCTACCAGCTGCAGGAGGCCGGGGCCGACACCGTCGACGCCAACCTCGCGATGGGCCTGCCCGCCGACGCCCGGGACTACGGCATCGGCGCGCAGATCCTCTCCGACCTCGGCGTGAAGTCGATGCGGCTGCTCACGAACAACCCGGAGAAGCGGGCCGGCCTCGAGGGCTACGGCCTGCGGATCACCGAGCGGATCGCGATGCCGATCCGGCCCAACCCGGAGAACCTGCGGTACCTGCGCACCAAGCGGGACCGGATGGGGCACGACCTGCCGAACCTGGGCGAATCGGACGGACCGGGCAACCTGTCCGACGGCCTGTCGGACGGCCTGGGCGGCTGACCCGGGCGCTCCGCGGCGGCCGGACCTGGGAGACTGGAGCCATGGACTCGAGTGGTGCCGGAGACGTGCGGTGAGCGGTGAGGGCAGGCCCGCGGACGCGGGCGACCTGACGGGCGCGGCGGGGCTGCGGGTCGGCGTCGTGGCGGCCACCTGGCACGCCGAGGTGGTCGACGCGCTCGTGGACCGGGCGCTGGCCACGGTGGAGAAGGCCGGGGCGGTGCCCACGGTCGTCCGGGTGCCGGGCACCGTGGAGCTGCCGGTCGTGGCGCAGGAGCTGGCCCGCACGCACGACGCGGTGGTGGCGCTGGGCGTGGTGGTGCGCGGCGGCACCCCGCACTTCGAGTACGTGTGCGACTCGGTGACCGCCGGGCTCACCCGGGTGGCGCTCGACGAGTCGACCCCGGTCGGCAACGGCGTGCTCACCACCAACACCCTCGAGCAGGCCGTGGACCGCAGCGGCGTGCCCGGCAGCAGCGAGGACAAGGGCGCCGAGGCCACCGTGGCCGCGCTGCGGACGGCGATCGTGCTCGCCGAGCTGCGGGCGCTCTCGTGAGCGCGGAGACCCCGGTGTCCGCCGACGTGAGCGAGAAGCCGGCGCGCCCCGGTCGCGGCCCCGGCGCGGTGACGATCCGGCCGCGGCTGGCGCTGTGGCTCGGCTGGGTCTCCGCGGCGGCGGTCCTGGTGATCTTCGTCGTGATCGCGGTGATCCTGCGCAACACGGCGACCGGCGTGTTCTTCCGGCTGGCCGACCAGGTGGCCATGGTGCTGCTCGGGCTGTTCATCGCGGCCGGGTTGGCGCTGTTCGCCCGGCCGCGGGTGCGGGCGGACGAGCACGGCATCGAGGTCCGCAACGTGGCCCTGCCGCGGTACCTGCCCTGGTCACAGGTGGAGCGGGTCGCCTTCCCCGACGGCGCCTCGTGGGCCCGGCTGGACCTGCCGGACTACGAGTACCTGCCGGTCCTGGCGATCCAGGCCGTCGAACGCCAGCACGCCGTCGACGCCATCCGCACGGTCCGGGCGCTGCACGCCGCGGCCCACCGCGGCGGCTGAGCCCCGCCCGGCACTGAGCATCCGCTGAGCGCGGGCCGGGGGAACGGGCTCCCGCCGCGGCGAGAGTAAGGGTTACCTTACCTGTCATGGAGATCGCTCCCGCCCCGGCCGCACCCCCGGACCTGCAGACCGTCACCACCCTCGACGAGCTGCGGGAGGTGGTCCCCGAGCCCCACCCGTCGCTGTGGGAGAAGGACATCGGGCGGATCGACGAGTCCGCCCGCACGTTCGTCGAGGCCTCGCCCTTCGTCCTCCTCGCGACCTCGGGCCCGGACGGGACCTGTGACGTGACGCCCCGGGGCGACCCCGCCGGCAGCGTCCTGGTGCTCGACGAGCACACCCTGGTGATCGCCGACCGGCGCGGTAACCGCCGGCTCGACGCCTTCCGCAACATCCTCGACAACCCCCATGTCGGCCTGCTCTTCGTGATCCCGGGACGCTCGGACACGGTGCGGGTGAACGGCACGGCGCAGCTCGTGCGCGAAGCCCCCTTCTTCGACCGGCTCACCGTGCAGGGCGTGCGCCCGGTGCTGGCCCTCGTGGTGACGGTCGAGGAGCTGTTCCTGCACTGCGCGAAGGCCTTCCTGCGGGCGGGGCTGTGGGAGCCCGGGTCGTGGCCCGACCCCGCCTCGGTGCCGAGCGTCGGCGAGATGGCCAAGGCGATGAAGAACCTCGACGTGGCGGCCGAGGACATCGACGCCGCCCTGGCCCACGACGCCGAGCACAACCGCTACTGATCGACTTCCCCGCCGACCTGCCGCTGCTCGTCGCGAGATCACGACCGCTCGGCGCCGGCCGCCACTCGGAGCACCGTGCGCGCCGCGTGCCGGGTGAGGATGTTGACCGCGTTGCGGAGCGTGATCGAACGCACACGGAATGCCGGGTCTCCCCGCCGCGACGCCCCGGCACGGTGAGGTGGGCGCATGGCGATGGGTCACGGCGGGCGCGCCGGGGGACCACGGGCGGGAACGGCGGCGCCGCGGCGTCCGCGCCGCCCGCGGGCCGTCCTCGTCGACGTCTACGACACGGTCCTGCGGACGGATGCGCTGCGCCGCCGGTTCGTCGACGTGGGGCGGCCCGAGCACGAGTACGAGCTGTTCCTCGCGCACGCGCTGCGCGACGCCATGGGCTTCGCGCTGGCCGGCACCCCGACCGCCTTCGGCCGGGTGCTGGCCGACGCGCTGCGCTCCGCGACCGGCCACAAGCTCTCGGACGACGCGCTCGCCCACATCCGGGAGGGTTTCACCGCCCTGCCCGCCTTCGCCGACGCCGAGCCCGCCCTGACCGTGCTCGCCCGCTCCCGCGTCCCCGCCTGGGCGGTGGCGCAGGGCAGCGGCGACCACACCTCGAGTGCGCTCGACGCCACCGGGCTGCGCACCTACCTGCGCGGGACCGTGGCCAGCGACGACCTGGGCGTGCTGCCACCGGACCCGGAGGCCTACCGGCTGGCCTGCGCCGCCGCCCGGGTCGACCCGGAGACCACCGCCTTCGTGTCCGCCCACGGGTACCTCGTGCACGGGGCGATGCGGGCCGGCCTGGTCGGCGCGCTGGTGCTGCGCGAGGGCGAGGGTGCCCCCGCCACGATCGACCTGCCGCACGTGACGGGCACCTCGCTCGTCACGACCGTCGAGGCGCTGCTCGACCTGCCCAGCTGATCCCGGCCCGGGGGCCCGGGTCCGGCGGTCAGCCCGGGCCGGCGGCCAACCCGCGTGGCCCCGACCGACGACCGTCGATCCGCCGCCCGCCCAGGTCGGCCCGGCGGCCCGCCTCGGCCCCCTCGTCGAACCCGCTGCCCGAGAGCGACGGCCGCCGCGCCCGCGCCAGCTGCGGGAACGCCTCGGCGTAGGCCCGGTCGACCTGCGCACCGCGGTCGACCAGCACCAGCGCGGTGCCCACGGCCCGCTCCCCGCCGTCGCCCGCGGTCGCCTCGGCGGCCGCCCGCTCCTCGGCCTCCAGCAGCCGCTGGTGCACCTGGGCCGCGAAGCCCTGCAGCCAGGACCGCCGGTACGCCGCGACCGACTCGCCCGGCCAGGGCGGTCTCAGCCGCACCAGCTGGCCCGTGGCCTGCAACAGCAGCGACGTGTAGAGCAGCTCGACCCGCTCGCGGTCCGACCCGAACCCGAACACCGTGACCGCGGCGACCTTGCCGCCGGCCGCTCCGTGCATCACCCACCGGCAGCGCAGTGCCGCCGCGGTCCAGCCCAGCAGCCGGGCCTTGCCCGCGGAGTACGGGTCCTCCATCCCGATCCGGACCATGCCGATCTCGTCCCGCCGCGGATCGTCCGCCGCGAGCAGCGCCTCGTCGATCCCGTGCCGGGCCATCAGCTCGACGGCCTTGGCGTTGTAGGTCTCGGCCTCCTCGGGCGTGCCGGCCCGCTCGGCCTTGGCCAGCAGCTTGCGGACGCGGTCCAGCCGGTCCGCACGATCGGCGCGGGCGGGAGAGAGGGGGGTGCCGGTGGTCATCGGGGAGCCTTCCTTCGAACGGCCGTTCGGGTCGAGGAACGGTCTACCCGACCGCACCGACAGTTCCGGTTGGATACACCCCCGGCCGCCGGGCGCCGACACCGCCCGGGCGGCACGGCGTGTCGGGGGGCCGCTCTACGCTGGGGAGGCCATGCCCGACCCCGCCACCTACCGCCCGGCCCCGGGGACGATCCCCGAGGCCCCGGGCGTGTACCGCTTCTCCGACCCGCAGGGCCGGGTGATCTACGTCGGCAAGGCGAAGAGCCTGCGCCAGCGGTTGAACAGCTACTTCGCCGACATCGCCGGCCTGCACCCGCGCACCCGGCAGATGGTGACCACGGCCGGCCACGTGCAGTGGACGGTCGTCGGCACCGAGGTCGAGGCCCTCCAGCTCGAGTACAACTGGATCAAGGAGTTCGACCCGCGGTTCAACGTCCGCTACCGGGACGACAAGACCTACCCGGTCCTCGCGGTCACGCTGAACGAGGAGTACCCCCGGCTGCACGTCTACCGCGGCCCGCGGCGCAAGGGCGTCCGCTACTTCGGCCCGTACGCCCACGCGTGGGCCATCCGCGAGACCCTCGACCTGCTGCTGCGCGTGTTCCCCGCGCGGACCTGCAGCGCGGGCGTGTTCAAGCGGCACGGCCAGATCGGCCGCCCCTGCCTGCTCGGCTACATCGACAAGTGCTCGGCGCCGTGCGTCGGCCGGGTGGACGCCGAGGAGCACCGCCGGATCGTCGAGGACTTCGCCGAGTTCCTGTCCGGTCGCACGGACCGGATGGTCCGCGAGCTGGAGCGCCGGATGCAGACCGCGTCCGAGGAGCTGGAGTTCGAGAAGGCCGCCCGGCTGCGGGACGACATCGGCGCCCTCAAGCGGGCCATGGAGCGCCAGGCCGTGGTGCTGGGCGACGGCACGGACGCGGACGTCGTCGCCTTCGCCCAGGACGAGCTCGAGGCCGCCGTCCAGGTCTTCCACGTGCGCGGCGGCCGGGTCCGCGGGCAGCGCGGCTGGGTGATCGACAAGACGGACGACACGCCGGACACCGCGGCGCTGGTCGAGCGGTTCGTCACCCAGTACTACGGCGAGCAGGCCGCGCTGGCCGAGTCCGCCGACGACGCCTCCCAGCCGGTGCCGAAGGAGATCCTGGTCCCCGAGCTGCCCGCCGACGCGGGGGCGCTGCAGCAGTGGCTGACCGGCCTGCGCGGGTCCCGGGTGAGCCTGCGGGTGCCGCAGCGCGGCGACAAGCGCGCGCTCGCCGAGACCGTCGAGCGCAACGCCAAGGAGGCGTTCACCCAGCACAAGCTGCGCCGCGCCGGGGACCTCACGGCCCGGTCCGCCGCGCTGCAGGAGCTGCAGGAGGCCCTGGGCCTGGACCAGGCGCCGCTGCGCATCGAGTGCATCGACGTCAGCCACGTGCAGGGCACCAACGTCGTCGCGTCGCTGGTCGTGTTCGAGGACGGGCTGGCGAAGAAGTCCGACTACCGCCGGTTCGAGGTCCGCGACGGCGCCCAGGGTGGCGACGTCGCGTCGATCGCCGAGGTGGTGCGCCGCCGTTTCCGCCGCTACCTCGCCGAGAACCGGGACGGGGTCGACGGGGCCGGCGGCGCAGCCGGGATCGACGGGGTCGACGGTCCTCCCGCGGACACCGAGGCCGGCCCCGAGGCGGTCGACGAGTCGATGCCGAAGGTCCGCACCGGCATCGACCCCGAGACCGGCCGGCCGAAGAAGTTCGCCTACGCCCCGAACCTGCTGGTGGTCGACGGCGGCCAGCCGCAGGTCGAGGCGGCCGCCGACGTGCTGGCGGACCTGGGCGTCCACGACGTGGCGGTGTGCGGGCTGGCGAAGCGCCTGGAGGAGGTCTGGCTGCCCGGCGACCCGGACCCGGTGATCCTGTCCCGGACCAGCGAGGCGCTGTACCTGCTGCAGCGCGCGCGGGACGAGGCGCACCGCTTCGCCATCACCTACCACCGCCAGCGTCGTTCCAAGAGCATGGTGGCGTCCGAGCTCGACGGGGTCCCCGGCCTCGGCCCGGCCCGGCGGCAGGCGCTGCTGAAGCACTTCGGGTCGATGCGGAAGATCCGCGCCGCGGAGGTCGACGAGATCGCCGGCCTGCCCGGCTTCGGCCGGCGCACCGCGGAGGCCGTGGTCGCCGCCCTCCACCCGGCGGACGAGGCCGACTCCGGCGGCGGTAACCCGGGGGCCCGAAAAGACGAACAGCACGCAGCCGAGCATCAGGCAGCGGGAACGAGCGCGGAGGGGGCGCCCGGCCGGTGAACGAGGACGGCGAACCGACGACGACGGACACGGCACCGGCGGTGGATCCGGGGGGCGGCCCCGGCGACACGGCGGCGGCCGCGGCGGCCCGGTGGGCGCCGTCGGCCCCCGCGGTCGGGCCCGGCGACGCCGGGGGCGGCGCGCCGCACGCCCCGTCGGGCATCGAGGTCGCGCTGGTCAGCGGCCTGTCCGGGGCGGGTCGCAGCACGGCGGCGAAGGTGCTGGAGGACCTCGGCTGGTTCGTGGTGGACAACCTGCCGCCCGAGCTGATCGAGACCATGGTCGACCTGGGGGCGCGCTCGAGCGGCGAGGTCACCCGGATCGCGGTCGTGATGGACGTCCGCAGCCGGGCCTTCACCCGGGACCTCGGCTCGGTGATCCGGGACCTCGACGCCCGCGGGTACAAGCCGCGGCTGCTCTTCCTCGAGGCCTCGGACGCGGTGCTGGTGCGCCGGTTCGAGCAGAACCGGCGCAGCCACCCGCTGCAGGGCGACGGCCGGCTGGTCGACGGCATCACGGCCGAACGCGAGCTGCTGCGCCCGCTGCGGGAGAACGCCGACCTCCTCGTCGACACCTCCACCCTGTCGGTGCACCAGCTGCGCTCCCGGATCGAGCAGGGCTTCGAGACGGGCGCCCCGGAGCCGACCCGGGTGAACTTCCTGTCCTTCGGCTACAAGTACGGCCTGCCGATGGACTCCGACCTGGTCGTGGACATGCGCTTCCTGCCGAACCCGCACTGGATCCCGGAGCTGCGCGAGCACACCGGACGGGACGCGGACGTCCGCGACTACGTGCTCTCCCAGGAGGGCGCCGAGGAGTTCCTGCGCCGGTACGTCGAGCTGCTCACCCTGGTCGGCGCCGGCTACCGGCGCGAGGGCAAGCGGTACCTGGCGGTGTCGGTGGGCTGCACCGGCGGCAAGCACCGCAGCGTGGCGATCAGCGAGGAGCTGGCCCGGCGGCTGGCCGGCGCGGAGGGGGTCGCGGTGAGCGTGACGCACCGCGACCTGGGCCGCGAGTGAGCGGGCCCGGCACGGCGGCACGGGTGCCCGGACCCCGCGCGGACGGCGGCGACGCCCGGGCGGGCCTGCGGGCCGTCGCGCTCGGCGGCGGGCACGGCCTGTCCGCGACCCTGTCCGCGCTGCGGCACATGCCGGAGGTCGCCGACGTGACCGCCGTGGTCACGGTGGCGGACGACGGCGGCTCCTCCGGCCGGATCCGCCGCGAGCTGGGCGGCCTGCTGCCCCCGGGCGACCTGCGGATGGCGCTCGTCGCGCTCGCCGCGCAGGACGACGGCGGCCGCCGCTGGGCCGAGCTCGTCCAGCACCGCTTCGGCGGCACCGGCGCACTGGCCGGGCACGCCGTCGGCAACCTGCTGCTCGCCGGGCTGATGGAGATCCTCGACGACCCGGTGGAGGCGCTCGACGAGGTCTGCCGGCTGCTCGGCGTCCGCGGCCGGGTGCTGCCGATGAGCCGGGTCCCGCTGGACATGGAGGCCGAGGTCAGCGGCCTGGACGAGACCGAGCCCGGCCGCGTGCACCGCATCCGCGGGCAGGTCGCCGTGGCCTCCACCCCGGGACGGGTCGAACGGGTGTGGCTGCACCCGGACCGGCCGCCGGCGTGCGAGCAGGCGGTCGAGGCCGTCCGCGCGGCCGATCTCGTGCTGCTCGGGCCGGGCTCGTGGTTCACCAGCGTGCTGCCGCACCTGCTGGTCCCGGGGCTGCGCGAGGCCCTGCACGAGACCGCGGCCCGGCGGGTCGTGGTGCTCAACCTCGCGCCCGAGCCGGGGGAGACCGCGGACTTCTCGCCGGAGCAGCACCTGGCGGTGCTCGCGGCGCACGCCCCGGAGCTGCGGGTGGACGCGGTGCTGGCCGACGCGGCGGCCGTGGCGGTACCCCATCGGCTGCGCCGGGCGGCACGGGCGATGATGGGACCCGGCGGCCGGGTGCACCTCGCCCCGGTCGCGGCGGAGGACCCGCTCGTGCCGCGGCACGAGCCGGCGGCGCTGGCGGCGGCGCTGCGGGAGGTCCTGGCGGCCTCCGCACCGATGCCGGCCGGGGGGCGGGCATGAGGGGGCAGGCGTACGCGACCGGCGTGCGGACGGACCGGAGGGGGAGGCGCACGGCATGGCGATGACCGCGGCGGTGAAGGACGAGCTCAGCAGGCTCACCGTGACGAAGCCCTCGTGCCGGCGGGCGGAGGTCGCCTCGCTGCTCCGGTTCGCCGGCGGCCTGCACATCGTGGGCGGCCGCGTGGTGATCGAGGCCGAGGTCGACACCGGCTCCGTCGCGCGCCGGCTCCGCAAGGAGATCCACGACCTGTACGGGCACCAGTGCGAGGCGCACGTCATCACCGCGGGCGGGCTGCGCCGCGGCAACCGCTACGTGATCCGCGTGGTGCGCGACGGGGAGGGCCTGGCCCGGCAGACGGGCCTGCTCGACCAGCGCGGCCGGCCGGTGCGCGGGCTGCCGCCCGCCGTCGTCTCCGGCGACCTGGACGACGCCGAGGCGGCCTGGCGGGGTGCCTTCCTCGCGCACGGCTCGCTCACCGAGCCGGGCCGCAGCTCCGCGCTCGAGGTGACCTGCCCCGGCCCGGAGGCCGCGCTGGCGCTCGTCGGCTCGGCGCGCCGGCTCGGGGTCACCGCCAAGGCGCGCGAGGTGCGCGGGGCGGACCGGGTCGTCGTCCGGGACGGGGACGCGATCGGCGCCCTGCTGACCCGGATGGGCGCGCACGAGTCCGTGATGGCGTGGGAGGAGCGGCGGATGCGCCGCGAGGTCCGGGCCACCGCCAACCGGCTCGCCAACTTCGACGACGCCAACCTGCGCCGCTCGGCCCGCGCCGCGGTGGCCGCGGCGGCGCGGGTCCGGCGAGCCCTGGAGATCCTCGGCGAGGACGTCCCGGACCATCTGCTGGCCGCCGGCCGGCTGCGGGCCGAGCACACCCAGGCGTCGCTCGAGGAGCTCGGCCAGCTCGCCGACCCGCCCATGACGAAGGACGCGGTCGCGGGCCGGATCCGCCGGCTGCTGCACATGGCGGACAAGCGCGCCGCCGACCTGGGCATCCCGGACACCGAGTCCGCGGTCACCCCGGAGATGCTCGAAGAGGCGTGACCACCTGCGGAAATGCCGTGCAGGTCACGCCCGCGGGGCCCCTGTGAAGGGCGGCGGATGCCGCTAGGGTTGCCCCGATCCCCAAGACGACACCAGTGGAGGTTCGTGTGACGGTCCGGGTAGGCGTGAACGGCTTCGGCCGCATCGGCCGCAACTTCTGGCGGGCGGTGGACGCCCAGCGCGCCGCCGGCACGAGCGACATCGAGATCGTGGCGGTGAACGACATCACCGACAACGCGACTCTGGCGCACCTGCTGAAGTACGACTCGATCCTCGGCAGGCTGCCGTACGAGGTCTCCTCGACGGACGAGGAGATCGTCGTCGACGGCAAGGGCTTCAAGGGCCTCGCGGTCCGCGACCCCGCCGAGCTGCCGTGGAAGGACCTCGGCGTCGACGTCGTGGTCGAGTCCACCGGCCTGTTCACCAAGCGCGAGGCGGCGTCCAAGCACCTCGACGCGGGCGCCAAGAAGGTCGTCATCTCCGCGCCGGCCACCGGCGAGGACATCACGATCGTCAAGGGCGTCAACGACGACCAGTACGACGGCAGCCAGACCATCGTCTCCAACGCGTCGTGCACCACCAACTGCCTCGCGCCGCTGGCCAAGGTGCTCGACGACCTGCTGGGGATCGAGAAGGGTCTGATGACCACGATCCACGCGTACACGCAGGACCAGAACCTGCAGGACGGCCCGCACAAGGACCTGCGCCGCGCCCGGGCCGCCGCGCTGAACATCGTGCCGACCTCGACCGGTGCCGCGAAGGCGATCTCGCTGGTCCTGCCGCACCTCAAGGGCAAGCTCGACGGCTACGCCCTGCGCGTGCCGATCCCCACGGGCTCGGCCACCGACCTCACGGTCGAGGTGCGCAAGGAGGCCTCCGCCGAGGAGATCAACGCGGCGTTCAAGGCGGCCGCCGAAGGTCCGCTCGAGGGCATCCTCAAGTACACCGAGGACCCGATCGTGTCGTCGGACATCGTGACCGACCCGCACTCCACGATCTTCGACGCCGGCCTGACCAAGGTCATCGGCAACCAGGTCAAGGTCGTCGGCTGGTACGACAACGAGTGGGGCTACTCGAACCGGCTCGCCGACATCACCGCGCTGGTGGCGTCGAAGCTGTGAAGACGGTCTCCGACCTCGTCGCCGAGGGCGTGAGCGGGCGCGCCGTGCTGGTGCGCTCGGACCTGAACGTCCCCCTCGACGGCGAGACCATCACCGACGACGGCCGCATCCGCGCGTCCGTGCCGACGATCTCCACCCTGGCCGACGCCGGGGCGCGGGTCCTCGTCACCGCGCACCTCGGCCGGCCGAAGGGCGGGGCCGACCCGAACTACTCGCTGGCCCCGGTGGCGGTGCGGCTCGGCGAGCTGCTCGGCAAGGAGGTCCCGCTGGTGCCGCACGGGCAGCGCCCGGAGCTGGCCGACGGCGGGGTCGCGCTGCTGGAGAACATCCGGTTCGACCCGCGCGAGACCAGCAAGGACGACGACCAGCGGGCCGAGTTCGCCCGCGAGCTCGTCGACCTCGTCGGGGCCGACGCGGCCTTCGTGTCGGACGGCTTCGGCGTGGTGCACCGCAAGCAGGCGTCGGTCTACGACGTGGCGCAGGACCTCCCGGCCTACGCGGGCGGGCTGGTCCTGTCCGAGGTCGAGGTGCTGAAGACGCTCACCGGCGAGCCGGAGCGGCCGTACGCGGTCGTGCTCGGCGGGTCGAAGGTCTCGGACAAGCTCGCCGTGATCGAGGCGCTGCTGCCGAAGGTCGACTCGCTGCTGGTCGGCGGCGGGATGTGCTTCACCTTCCTCGCCGCGCAGGGCTACGGCGTCGGTTCGTCGCTGCTCGAGTCCGACCAGATCGACTCGTCCCGCAAGCTCCTGGAGTCCGGGAAGATCGTCCTGCCCACGGACGTCGTCATCGCGGACAGGTTCGCCGCCGACGCCGCGACCAAGACCGTCCCGGTCGACGCGATCGAGGACGGCTGGATGGGCCTGGACATCGGGCCGGAGTCGGTCCGGGCGTTCGCCGAGGTGCTCTCCGGGGCGAAGACGGTGTTCTGGAACGGTCCGATGGGCGTGTTCGAGCTGGCGCCGTTCGCCGAGGGCACCCGCGGGGTGGCGCAGGCGATCGTGGACAGCACGGCCTCGGGGGCGTTCAGCGTGGTCGGCGGCGGGGACTCCGCCGCGGCCGTGCGCGCGCTGGGCCTGCCCGAGGACGGCTTCTCGCACATCTCCACGGGCGGTGGCGCCTCCCTCGAGTTCCTCGAGGGCAAGTCCCTGCCCGGCGTCGCGGTCCTGGAGCGGTAGATGGCACGCAAGGTCCTCATCGCCGGCAACTGGAAGATGAACCTCAACCACCTCGAGGCCATCGGCCTGGTGCAGAAGGTCGCCTTCGCGCTGCCGGAGAAGTACTACGACCACGTCGACGTCGCGGTGATCCCGCCGTTCACGGACATCCGGAGCGTGCAGACCCTGATCGACGGGGACAAGCTCAAGCTCGTCCACGGCGCGCAGGACCTCTCGCCGCACGACTCCGGGGCCTACACCGGGGACGTGTCCGGGGCGATGCTCGCGAAGCTCGGCTGCACGTACGTCGTGGTCGGGCACTCGGAGCGGCGCGAGATCCACGGCGAGGACGACGGCGTCGTCAACGCCAAGGTGCGCGCCGCGCTGAAGCACGGGCTGCAGCCGATCCTCTGCGTCGGAGAGGGGCTCGACGTCCGCGAGTCGGGCGCTCAGGTCGCGCACACCACCGCGCAGCTGGTCGCGGCCCTGGAGAAGGTCACGGCCGAGCAGATCGGCCAGGTCGTCGTGGCCTACGAGCCGGTCTGGGCGATCGGCACCGGCAAGGTGGCGAGCCCGGCCGACGCGCAGGAGGTCTGCCACGCACTGCGCGAGGCGGTCCGCGAGAAGTACGGCGACCAGGTCGCCGACGCGCTGCGGATCCTCTACGGCGGCTCGGTGAAGGCGAAGAACGTCGGCGAGATCTTGGCCGAGGCGGACGTCGACGGCGCGCTCGTCGGCGGGGCCTCGCTCGACGCGGACGAGTTCGCGCAGCTCTGCGCGATCGCCGCGGGCGGCCCGCTGCCCTAGTCGGCCGCGCCCGGTATCCCGCGGACGGCGTCCTCGCTCCTTCCGGGAGCGGGGGCGCCGTTCGTGCGTTCTCGGGAACCGGGGACCTGCCGCGGCCGTTGGACGGTCGGTGGGGTGCGGTCGGCGGTCCGGTAACGGAGCGCCTGTTCCCGGCGACCCACGGAACACGGCCCGGGGCGAGCGGGCGAGCGGCGCCGGTTACAGTGGACACCCCTGCCGGGCTTCGAGAGGGCGGATGAGAACGGGATGATCCTGGCGCTCCAGATCGTGCTGATCGTGTCCAGCGTCGTGCTGGTGCTGCTGATCCTGCTGCACCGCGGACGCGGAGGCGGGCTGTCGAGCCTCTTCGGCGGCGGTGTGCAGTCGAGCCTCTCGGGGTCGAGTGTCGTCGAGAAGAACCTGGACCGGCTGACGCTGTTCACCGCGGCGATCTGGCTGGTCGCCATCATCGGGACCGGCCTGCTGGTCAAGGTCGGGGCCTGACCGAACGCCCTGCAGTCACGCCCTGCACCACAGCGGCGTCGAGCGGAGGAGAGCACCATGGCGATGTCCGGCGGCAACGCGATCCGAGGTACCCGGGTCGGGGCCGGCCCGATGGGGGAGTCGGAGCGGGGTGAGACCGCCCCGCGCGCCCGGATCCCGTACTTCTGTGCCAACGGCCACGAGACGCGGCCGTCGTTCGCGGCCGAGGCGGAGATCCCGGAGTTCTGGGACTGCCCGCGCTGCGGCCTCCCGGCCGGTCGCGAGCAGACCTCGCCGCCCGCCGCGCCGCGCAACGAGCCGTACAAGACGCACCTCGCGTACGTGAAGGAGCGCCGCTCGGACGAGGACGGCGCCGCCATCCTCGAGGAGGCCCTCGCGCGGCTGCGCGCCTCGCGCGAGCTCTGACCTGCAGCGAGACACCAGCAGTGACCCGCCACCGGCCCCGCTTCCCGCGGGGCCGGCGGCGTTCTCGGCGACGGCTCAGCCGGTGCCGCTGCCCCAGATGTCCTCCAGGAACCGGTCGGCGGCGCGCAACCCGGCCAGCCACGCGTCGGCGTCGGCCTCGGACGCGCCCGTCCGGTCCCGGAACACCTGCCGCAGCGCCGCCCGCACCCCGGGGGCGATGGTCGAGGCGTTGCCGCACACGAAGACCGCGGCCCCCTGCTGGAGCAGCCCCCACACCTCGTCGGCGTGCTCGAGCATCGACTCCTGCACGTACTGCCGGGGCGCCCCGGCGTAGCGCGAGTACGCCGGGACGACGTGGACGAGGCCCTGCTCCTCGAGCCCGCGCAGCTCGTCGGCGTAGAGCTCGTCGGTCTCGGGACTGCGGCAGCCGAAGAACAGCAGCGAGCGGCCGACGGTCCGCCCCTCCGCCGCGTCGGCGGCCCGGTCCTGCAGGAACCCCCGGAACGGCGCGAGCCCGGTCCCCGCCCCGATCATGATCATCGGGGTGCTGGGGTCGGCCGGCGGGCGGAAGGCGATCGTCGGCTTGCGGACGAACACGAACGCCGTGCCCTGCTCCGGCAGCGCCGACAGGTGTCCGGAGCAGGTGCCCTGGTACACCCCTGACCCCGAGCGGGCGGGCCCGCGGACCACGCCGACGGTGATGCTGCAGTCGTCGTGGCCCGCCCGCGGCGACGACGAGATCGAGTAGTACCGCGGCCGCAGCGGGGGCATGAGGTCGAGGAACTCCGCGAAGGGCAGGTCGCACGCCGGGAACGCCTCGAGCAGGTCGAGCACCGAGCGGTAGGGCTCGGCCACCCCCGCGCGGTACCCGTCGCCGGCGAGCGCCTCGAGCTCGGCCCTCGTGGCGGGGTCCTCGGTGTACCGGGCGAGCGTCTCGACGTCGCCGCGGGTCGCCACGTCCTGCAGCTCCACGCAGGTGGCCAGCACCCCGAGCAGCGGGGCGGGTTCGTCGACCGGCAGATGGGTCGGCGCCGTGCCCGTCGGGATGATCGTGAGGTACTGGGCGCCGTCGAGGCCGAAGTGCGTGATCACGCGGCGGATCGGGTCGATGCCGTTGCGCGGCAGCACGCCGAGGTGGTCGCCGGCCCCATAGGTGACGCCCTCGGGCAGGGCGATCTCCACGTGCCGGGTCGAGCGCTCCGGCGGCTTGCCGTTCGACCCGAGGATCATCTCGCGGTTGACGGTGATCCGGCCCGGCCGCGCGTGGTACGAGAGCACCACCGGGTTGGTGACCTGCCGGTTCGTGAGCGTGACCGTCAGCCGCGGGCCCTGCCGCAGCTCCGCGCCCACCTCGTCCGGCAGGCCGAGCGCGCCGGCCAGGTCGGCCCACAGGCCCGCGTGCCAGTCGCGGTAGGCCGCGTCGAAGTCGCCGCTCGCGTCGCCGCCGGCGCGCGGGTGGACCCGCCGGCCGCCCGCCGCGGTCAGCCCGTCGTCGAGCCGGGTCGGGACGGCCTGGTAGGTGCCGGCCCACTCGCTGTCGCCGCAGCCGAAGACCGCGAAGGCCGTGCCGGGCACGCGGGCGTCGGGTCCGGCGAGCCAGTCGCAGAACTTCGCCGCATTGTCCGGCGGGGTGCCGTTGTACGACGAGCTGACGACGATCGCCGCACCCTTCTCCGGCAGCGCGCCGACGTGGTCGTCGAGCGGGCCGAGGGTCACGTCGAACCCGCGCGCGGTGCCCTCGCCGGCGAGCGTGGTCGCCAGCGCCTCCGCGGTACCGAGGTTGGACCCGAACAGCACGGCGAGCGGCGTGCCGTGCCGCCCGACCAGTGGCTCCGGTGCCGCGGCGGGCACGGCCTCGCGCACCGTGCCGGTGCCCGCGCCGTCCGTGGCCGGCGCCGCGCGGAGGGTGCGGCCGGTCCGCGGGCGCACGACGATCCGGAAGTCGTCCGGCTTGACGGTCAGCGTGGTCTTCGTGTGGAGCTGGTAGTCGAGCTGGTCCTCGAGCTCGAACCGCTGCAGCAGCATGCCGAGCACGAGCGTGGCCTCCTGCAGCGCGAACTGCCGGCCGATGCAGGCGCGCTGCCCGGTGCCGAACGGCTTGTAGGCGTGCGGCGGGAGGGCCGCGATCCTGTCCGCGGCCATCCGGTCGGGGTCGAAGCGCTCCGGGTCGTCCCAGACCGAGGTGTCCCGGTGCAGCGCGCCCGCCAGCACGGTGATCGGCGTGTCCGCCGGGATCGCGTAGCGGCCGCCGATGACCGTGTCCTCGCGCGGCCGGCGGGTGAAGCCGGGCGCGGTCGGCCACAGCCGCAGCGTCTCGTCGAGCACCTGGCGGACGTACCGGAGCCGGCCGATCTGCTCGAAGGTCGGCGCGGCGTCGTCGCCGAGGATCTCGTCGACCTCGTCGCGGGCCCGCCGCGCCGCCTCCGGGTTCTTGAGCAGCTCGTAGATCGCGAAGGACAGCAGACCGGAGGTGGTCTCGTGGCCGGCGATGAGGAAGGTGATGCACTGCGCGCGGATGTTCTCGTCCGGCAGCGACTCGCCGTCGCGGGTCCGGCCGACGAGCATGCGGCCGAGCAGGTCGGTGTCGTCGGCGGCCTCGCCCTGGGCCCGGCGGTCGCGCACCAGACCGTCGACGAGGTCGCTCATGAAGGTCGCGTCCTCCTCGAGCTGCCGTTGCGCGCGGACCCGCAGACGGGTCTGGATGGGCAGCTGCCGCTGCCGGCCCTGCGCCTCCGTGAGCACCCGGGTCATGGCCTGCACGAAGGGGTGCGGGGTGTCGCGGTAGAAGGAGTTGAACCGGTAGCCGAACCCGCAGAGCGCGATGGTGTCGAGGGTCAGCCGGGTCATGTCGGCCGGGACGTCGACCTCCTCGCCGGGGTTGAGCCGGGCCCATTTCTCCATGAGCTGCTCGGCGATGTCGACCATCCGGGGCACGTAGTCCCGCATCGCGCGCATCGAGAAGGGCGCCATGAGGATCTCGTGCGCCCGGTGCCAGAGCGGGTCGCCGGTGCGGGAGGTGAACAGCCCGTTCCCGATCGGTCCCTCGCTGAGCTGGGCCAGCCCGCCGCCCAACGCCTTGTCGAACCGGCTGTCGTCGAACACCTCCTGGGCGAGCGCGGCGCCGGAGAGGATCAGCCGCGACCCGCCCGGCATGCTGATCCGGTAGATCGGGCCGTACTCCTTCGCCATCCGCGCGAACCCGTCGAGCGGGGCCACGCTGTCGATGTCGAGCAGGTTGCCGAGCAGGGGCAGCGGGTGCGGGCCGGGCAGGTCGTCGATCCCGATGATCCCGCCCGTCCCCGCGCTGCCGGTCTCACTGCTCATCCTGGTCCTCCTTCGTGGGGCCGTCCTCCCGCCCCGGGCGGCGCACCAGCAGCAGGACGCTCAGCACGAGCACCCAGCCCGGGAACACCAGCAGGACCGAGGGATGGAACGTGGTACTGACCAGCAGGAACGCCGCGGCCAGGTAGGAGACGACGGCGAGCGGCCGGGGGAGCGCGCGACCCAGCCCGGTCGTCGTCGTGATCATGAACATGCCGGCTGCGCGGACGCCGTAGACGAAGACCATGGTGAAACCGACCGTCATCAGGGTGCGGACGACGTCGGGCGGCGGGGGCGCGGCGGACGAGAAGCGGGTGAGCAGGGCGGCGCCGCCGGCGGTGGCGGTGCCGGCGAAGAGCAGGGCCACGAAGAGGACGCCCGACGCCAGGTGCAGCCAGTGCGGGATGCGCGCCCACGATCGCGGCGCCATGACCTGCAGGTACGTCCGGGTCGCGGCCATGTGCCAGAGGAACGCGATCCCGGTGAAGGGCACCACGTAGAGGCCGACGGAGACGAGCAGCGAGTCGCGGCCCGTGGTGAAGAAGGCGGTGTAGGCGTCGTCCGGGGCGTCGAGGCCGGGGCCCTGCGACACCAGCACGAGCGCGACGACGAACAGCGCGGCGAACACGATCCCCGAGCCGCCGGCGGCGCGGGCGAGGGCGGTGGCCTCGGCGCGGTCCGGCCGGGCCACGGGAGCGGTGGGCGGGTCGGGACGGACCGGTGCCGGCATGGAGCCTCCCGCGGCGGCGCCGCCGCGGCCCCGGCCGGGCAGGGCGCCCGGCCGGCCGCCGCGACCGCGCGGCCGTGCTGTGCGGGCGATGCTCGTGACGCCGCCGCGGACCGGTCAAGGACCACAGGTCCCGTTCCGTCCGGGCGGAGCCGGCCGGACGTGCGTACGCAGGTGCCGGCGGAGCAGTCGGTGGGCCCTTCCTCGCCGGCCCGGTGATCGCTAGCCTGCGCGCCATGAGTCGCTGGACGCTGCCGCCCGACCGGATCCCGAGCGCCTGGTTCAACGTGGCGCCGCACCTGCCGGAGCCGGTGGACCCGCCGCTGCACCCGGCCACCCGCGAGCCCGTCGGTCCCGAGGACCTGGCGCCGCTGTTCCCGATGGAGCTCATCGGGCAGGAGGTGTCGACCGCGCCGTGGATCGACGTCCCCGGTGAGGTCCTGGACATCCTGAAGCTGTGGCGCCCCACCCCGCTGGTCAGGGCCGAACGGCTGGAGAGGGCGCTCGGCACGCCCGCCCGGATCTACTTCAAGGACGAGTCCGGCTCGCCGTCGGGCAGCCACAAGACCAACACCGCCGTGCCCCAGGCGTTCTACAACGCCAAGGAGGGCATCACCCGCCTCACCACGGAGACCGGGGCGGGGCAGTGGGGCACCGCGCTGTCCTACGCGGCCGCGCAGTACGGCCTGGAGCTGCAGGTCTACATGGTCCGCGCCTCGTACGAGCAGAAGCCGTACCGCCGGATCGCGATGGAGACCTGGGGCGGCTCGGTGGTCCCGTCCCCGGTCGACGAGCCCGGCCACCCCGGCTCGCTCGGCTCCGCGATCTCGGACGCCGTGCGGGACTGCGTGGGCCGCGAGGACACGCACTACGCGCTGGGCTCGGTGCTGAACCACGTGCTGCTGCACCAGACCGTGATCGGGCTCGAGGCCAAGGAGCAGCTGGAGCTGGCGGGCGAGCGGCTGCCGGACGTCGTCCTCGCGTCCTGCGGCGGCGGGTCCAACCTGGGTGGGATCGCGTTCCCGTTCGTGCCGGACGAGGGCGTGCGGCTGCTCGCCGTCGAGCCGCTGTCCTGCCCGACCCTGACCCGGGGCCGGTTCGAGTACGACTTCGGCGACGTCGCCGGGCTGACCCCGCTGATGCCCATGTACACCCTCGGGCACGACTTCGTGCCGCCGTCCATCCATGCGGGCGGACTGCGCTACCACGGCGACTCGCCGCTGGTGTCGTCCCTGGTCAAGGCGGGTCGGATGGAGGCGGTGGCCTACCCGCAGGGCAAGGTTTTCGAGGCGGCGGTGCAGTTCGCCCGGGTCGAGGGCAAGATCCCGGCGCCGGAGTGCGCGCACGCGGTCCGGGCCGCGATCGACGAGGCGTTGGCCGCCAAGGAGACGGGGGAGGAGAAGGTGATCCTCTTCAACTACAGCGGCCACGGCTTCCTCGACCTGTCGGCCTACGACGACCACAACAACGGCCGGCTGCCGGAGGAGCAGGGCTGAGACCCGGTCGCCCGCCCGGGCCCGGGGGCTAGCCTGGGTCGGAGGCGGAGCACCGGGGAGGGTCGATGGCGGCACCACGCCTGCGTTCGGCCCTGACGTGGCCGCTGCGGCACCTCAAGACGGTGCTGCACTGGATCCTGGTGGCGGCCGCGCTCGGCTACATCGCGTGGCAGCTGCCGGAGATGGCGCGCGCCGTCCGCGAGGCGGACGAGCCGCTGTCGCACCTGCGTCCGGGCTGGCTCGGGCTCGCGGTGGCGCTCGCGGTGGCCGCACTCATGCTCTACGGCGAGCTGCACCGCGTGATGCTCGTGATCGGCGGGGCGCGGGTGTCGGGCCGCACGGTCCAGGCCATCACCTTCGCCGAGAACGCCATCGCCAACACGGTCCCGGTCGTGGGCGGGGCCGGTGCGCTCGCGTACTCCATCGCCCGGCTTCGCAGCCGGGGCGTGGACGCGGCCCTGGCCTCGTGGTCGGTGTTCCTGCCCGGCGCCCTGTCCACGATCGTCCTGCTGGTCGGCGCCGTGTTCATCGTCGGCTCCGCCGGCTGGATGCCGATGTGGCTGGCCCTGATGGTCGCGGCCGCCATCGCCGTCGGGACGATGGGGTTCTGGTCGGTGCTCACGCACGCCTCGGTGCTGCACCGGATCCTGCTCGGCCTGGTGCACCTGTGGCGCCGGGTGCCCGGCGTGTGCCACGACTGCCGCGGCGGCTGGGCGTCGGACCCGGAGGCCACCGCGAACCGGCTGACCGAGCGCATCAACATCCTGCACCCGACGCCCTGGCAGTGGTTGCTGCTCGCCGGCACCGCCCTGGCCAGCTGGGCCGCGGACTTCCTGGCCCTGCACGCCTGCGCCACCGCCCTCGGGCTCGACGCCCGGTGGACGACCCTCGCGCTGGGGTTCCTCGTCGTCCAGCTCAGCATCGCGCTGCAGGTGCTCCCCGGCGGTGCCGGCCTGGCTGAGACCGGGCTGCTCGGCGTGCTGCTCGCCTCGGGTGCCCCGGCCGCGCCCGCCGCCGCGACCGTGCTGGTCTACCGGCTGATCACGTGGCTGGGGCTGTCGGTGGCCGGCTGGATCGTCTACGCCGCGCAGATCCACCTCACGCCGCCGCACTGGCACCGCCACCGCGCCGCGGAGGGCACCTCGGACGGGGAGCGGGAGCTGCCGCCGGGCACCGTGCCCAGCACCTGACGCCGCTCAGCAGCCGCAGGGCGTGGTCAGCGGATCCGGCTCGTTCTCCCGTACACCCTCGATGGTCTCGACGGCGAAGCCCTCGCGGATCCAGTACTCGATCCCGCCCAGCATCTCCTTGACCCGGAAGCCCGCGCGGGCCAGCTCCAGCGCGCCGCGGGTCGCGCCGTCGCAGCCCGGTCCCCAGCAGTACGTGACCACGGGGACCGCCGGATCGAGGTCGCCGGGGAGCGCTGCGTGCGGGTGGTGCACCGCGCCGGGCACGTGCCTCTGGTCCCACGCTGCGCGGCTGCGGGTGTCCACGAGCACGAAGCCGGGCTCCGGTCCGCCGAGGGCGGCGTGCACGTCGGAGACGTCGGTGAAGAAGGTCAGCCGGGCCGCGAAGTGGGCCGCCGCCTCGGCGGGGGACCCGGGCGGGACGGCCAGGACGGGCGAGACCGGAGCGGAGATCGTCATGCCCCGGACGCTAGGCAGATGCGGCGGCCTCGGGAAGAGAGAATCCACGGTGCATGTAGGTCGTCGCCGTGGATTCCCCGGTTACTCGGTGACGACGCGGACGAGTCCGGCGGCCTCCTTCGCCCGCTCGCGGGCCGTCTCGACGTCGTCGGCCGCGGCGACCGCCACACCCATCCGACGCTTCACGAAGCTCTCGGGCTTACCGAAGAGGCGGAGGTCCGAGCCCGGTACGGCCAGCGCCGCGTCGACGCCCTCGAACCCGACGGCCTTGGCGTCGACCCCGCCGTAGATCACCGCCGAGGCGCCGGGGGAGCGGAGGGTGACGTCGACCGGCAGGCCCAGTACGGCGCGGGCGTGCAGCTCGAACTCCGAGAGCCGCTGGGTCGCCAGCGTGACCAGCCCGGTGTCGTGCGGACGCGGCGAGACCTCGGAGAACAGCACGTCGTCGCCGCGCACGAACAGCTCGACCCCGAAGATGCCGCGGCCGCCGAGGGCCTCGGTGATCCGGCCGGAGACGTCCCGGGCCGCCGCAGCCGCAGCTTCGGACATGGGCTGCGGCTGCCACGACTCGACGTAGTCCCCGTCCTCCTGCACGTGTCCGATCGGCGCGCAGAAGTGGGTGCCGGTGGTGTGGTCGGGGCCGACCGCCCGCACCGTGAGCTGGGTGATCTCGTAGTCGAAGTCGACGAAGCCCTCGACGATGACCCGCGTCCCGGCGACCCGGCCGCCGGCCATCGCGTACTGCCACGCCGGCTCGAGGTCCGCCGCCGAGCGCAGCACGGACTGCCCCTTGCCCGACGACGACATCACCGGCTTCAGCACGCACGGGTAGCCGATCCCGCCCCCGGCGCCGCCCTCGATCGCGTCACGGACCTCGTCGAGCGAGTCGGCGAAGGCGTACGGCGAGGTGGGCAGGCCGAGCTCCTCGGCGGCCAGCCGGCGGATCCCCTCGCGGTCCATCGTCAACCGGGTGGCGCGGGCGGTCGGGACGACCGTGGCCGTGCCGGCCTCCTCGACGGCCAGCAGCGCGCTGGTGGCGATCGCCTCGATCTCGGGGATGACGTAGTGCGGCTGCTCCTGCTCGATCAGCGCCGTGAGCGCGACCGGGTCGGTCATGTCGATCGCGTGGGCGCGGTGTGCGACCTGGTGACCGGGCGCGTCGGGATACCGGTCGACCGCCACGACCTCGACGCCGAGCCGCTGGAAGGCGATCACGACCTCCTTCCCGAGCTCGCCGGAGCCGAGCAGCATGACGCGGGTGGCGGAGGGGGCGAGCGGGGTGCCGATACGCACGGGGCCGGTCATGCGACCAGCTTAGGTTCCGTGTGGATCGACACCCCCGCCGCTCAGGCGTCGGCCGTCTCGCCGAGGTGGGCCTTGCGCATCGCCTCGACGTCCGGCTTGCCGAACTGGGACAGCATGGCCTGCATCGTGCGGTTGGCCGCCGCCGTGTCGGGGTCCTTCATCCACTCCTCGGCCTCGAGCGACACGACCTGCCACGACACCCCGAACTTGTCCTTCAGCCACCCGCAGGGCTGGGGCTCGCCGCCCTCGATCAGCGCCTCCCAGTAGTGGTCGATCTCCTCGGTGGTCTCGCACGGCACCACGAACGAGATCGCCTCGGTGTGCGGGAACTGCGGGCCGCCGTTGAGCCCGGCGAACTCCCGCCCGTCGAGGGTGAAGTACACGATCATGACCTCGCCGGCGGGCCCGGGCGCGCCCTCCGGGTAGCGCTGGATCTCGGTGATCTCCGAGTTCGGGAACACGGAGGTGTAGAACTCCGCGGCCTGCTGCGCCTGGCCGTCGAACCACAGGCAGGTGGCGATCTGCTTCATCGGGGACTCCTCGTGCTCGGCTCGTGCGGTTCCTGCTCGGTTGCAGGGGAGACGGCACGAACCGGACGAACTCATCGGTGGGGAGCGGGGGCCGCGGATTCGACGGCTAGAGTGCCGTCATGCCCGCGGATTCCCTGGACGACACGGACTGGCGCCTGCTGGAAGCACTCCAGCGGGACGGGCGGGCGAGCTACGCCGACCTGGGCCGGCTGGTCGGGCTCTCGCCCAGCGCGGTCACCGAGCGGGTGCGCCGGCTCGAGGAGAGCGGGGTGATCACCGGCTACGGCTGCGAGGTCGACCCCGAGAAGCTCGGTCTGCCGATCATGGCGCTGGTCCGGCTGCGCTACCCGAGCGGCAACTACACGCCCTTCCGGGACCTGCTCGCCACCACGCCTGAGATCATCGAGGCGCACCACGTCACCGGCGAGGACTGCTTCGTGCTCACCGTCCGGACCCGCACGATGCGGCACCTGGAGGAGGTCACGGGCCGGATCGCCGGGCTCGGCGGGGTGACCACCAGCGTCGTCTACTCGAGCCCGCTGCCGCGCCGCTCCGTCGTCGCCGGCGCGGTGCACGCCCGCGCCGCCGCGGCCGCCCGCTCCACCCGCGCCCGCTGACCCCGCCCCGGAACTGGACGAACGGCACCGTCGTGCGCGAGGTCCGCACGAGAGTGCCGCTCGTTCACAGGAGGGCGAGGAGGGCGCGGGGCTTCACCGTGCTGGCGCCGACCGCGTGGAGGAGTCGCGTGAGCTCGCGGTCCGCGGTCACCACGCACACGTCCTCGTCCCGTTCGCCGAGGTCGTGGGCGAGCTCGACCATCGCCGAGTCGCCGTCCCGCGGGGCGAGCAGCACGTCGAGGTCGTCGGGCACGTCGGCGCGTTTGGCCGCCCCCTCCAGCACCAGCAGAACCCGGTCGCCGAGCCCGGCCAGCGCCCCCGATCGCCGGGCCTCGGCGAGCTGCGCGGCGAGCCGGCCCGCCGCGCCCGCCCGGTCCCGCCACCAGCCGTCCGGGCGGGCGCCGACCACGTTGGCGCCGTCGACGATCAGGTGCCGCACGGATCGCCGCTACGGGTTGCGCAGGTCCGACGGCAGCTTCGACGCGGCCGCGCGGTCGAGCAGCCAGCGGGTGCGCAGCCGGCCGCGGGCACCCGCGACCGGGATCGCGACCTCACCCGCCCCGCCGAGCGCCATGCTCACGGCCGCGGCCTTCTCCTCGCCGGCCGTGACGATCCAGACCTCCTGGGAGGTGCGGATGGCCGGGAGCGACAGCGAGACGCGGGTCGGCGGCGGCTTGGGGCAGTTGTAGACCGGCACCACGGTCCGCTCGGTCTCGTAGACCGCCGGCGACTCGGGAAAGACCGAGGCCGTGTGCCCCTCGCCCCCCATGCCGAGCAGCGTGATCTCGAACGCGGGCACGTCCCCGTGGTCCTCGGGCCGCGCCTTGCGGGCCAGCAGGTCGGCGTACTCCGCGGCCGCCTCGTCCGCCCCCGACGGACCGGTGCCCACGTCCGCGCCCATCGGGTAGACCAGCGACGGGTCGACGTCGACGTGGTCGAGCAGCGCCTCGCGGGCCTGGGTCTCGTTCCGCTCGGGGTCGCCGGCGGGCAGGAAGCGCTCGTCGCCCCAGTAGAACTCCACGCGCGACCAGTCCACCGCGGCCCGGGCCGGCGAGTCCCGGATGTGCGCGAGGAGCTTGATGCCCACCCCGCCGCCGGTCAGCACCAGGCGCGGGATGTTCCCCGTGGCCTGCAGGTCGACGAGCCGGGTGACCAGCCGCGCCGCCGTGGCGGCGGCCAGCACGTCGGCGTCGGAGTGGAGGGCGATCTCGGGAGCGCCGCCGCTCACACCTTCACCGCCGTCCGGCCGCGGGAGATGTTGTCGACGCCGGCGAGGGCCTCGCCGTAGGTGTCGTCCGGGTCGAGCCGGCGCAGCTCCTCGGCGAGGCAGTCCGGCACGCCGCGGCGGGCCAGCGCGATCATCCGGTCCGGCTGGCCGGGCTGCGACAGCGTGGCCGTCTTGCCGTCCGGCCGGATCAGCTCGACCGCACCCGACGCCCGGCTGAGCCGGACCAGCGACATGCCCTGGCCGCGCGAGGCGGGGGAGCGCTTGACCTTCACCCCGAGCCGGGTGACCAGCCAGCCCGCGAGCAGGTCGGTCGACGGCGAGACCTGCTCGCCGGCCACCAGCGCGCCGGTGACCTCGTCGTGCGGCGGGAAGTCGAGCGCCGCCGCAAGCAGCGCGCGCCACTGGGTGAGCCGGGTCCAGGTGAGGTCGGTGTCGCCGGCGACGTGGTGCGCCCGGCGCTGCTCGAACGCCTTGATCGGGTTCTTCGACGACAGCGCGTCGGTGATCCGGCGCTGGGCGAGCTGGCCGATGGGGTCCTCGGCCGGGACGGCCGGGGCCTCCTCCGGCCACCAGGCGACGACCGGGGCGTCGGGCAGCAGCAGCGGCATCACCATGCCGGCGCCGGCCTCACCCCCGGCCAACGCGCCGTAGCCGCGCAGCACGATCACCTCGCTGGCGCCGGCGTCCCCACCGACCCGGATCTGCGCGTCCAGCCGGGCCGCGGCCTTGCGCTGGCCGCGCGCCAGGACGATCACCCGGCAGGGGTGCTCGCGGCTCGCGGTGTTGGCGGCCTCGATGGCGCTCTCGATCGCGGCCCCGTCGTCCGTGACGACGACGAGGGTGAGCACGCGGCCGAGGGCGAGCACGCCGCCGCGCTCGCGCAGCTCGACCAGCTTCTTGTTCACCGCCGAGGTGTTGCTCGACGGCAGGTCGACGATCATCCGGGGCTCCTTACGGCCGGCGCCAGCTGCGGCCGGTACGGGCGAGCATCTCGTTGGCCTGCTCCGGGCCCCAGCTGCCGGCGGGGTACGGCGGTGGGCCCTCGGGCAGCGCGTGCCAGTGGTCGATGACCGGGTCGAGGATCTCCCAGGACCGCTCGACCTCGTCGTTCACCGGGAACAGCGAGGGCTCGCCGAGCAGCACGTCGAGGATCAGCCGCTCGTAGGCCTCGGGGGAGGCCTCGGTGAACGCGGTGCCGTAGCCGAAGTCCATGGTGACGTCCCGGACCTCCATCTGGCTGCCCGGCACCTTCGACCCGAACCGCATGGTGACGCCCTCGTCCGGCTGCACCCGGATGACCAGCGCGTTCTGCCCGAGCTCCTCCGTCATCGTGGAGTCGAACGGCAGGTGCGGCGCCCGCTTGAACACGACGGCGATCTCGGTGACCCGGCGACCGAGGCGCTTGCCGGTGCGCAGGTAGAAGGGGACGCCCGCCCAGCGCCGGGTCTCGATCTCGCAGGTGATCGCGGCGAAGGTCTCGGTGGTGGAGTTCGGGTCGTAGCCCTCCTCCTCCTTGAGCCCGCGGACCAGCTCACCGCCCTGCCAGCCGCCGCTGTACTGCCCGCGGGCGGTGGTCTCGTCGAGCGGCTGGACCAGCTTCGTCGCCCGCAGCACCTTGATCTTCTCGCCGCGCAGCTCGTCGGAGGAGAAGGAGGTCGGCTCCTCCATCGCCGTGAAGGCGAGCAGCTGCAGCAGGTGGTTCTGGATGACGTCCCGAGCGGCGCCGATGCCGTCGTAGTACCCCGCGCGCCCGCCCAGGCCGATGTCCTCGGCCATCGTGATCTGCACGTGGTCGACGTAGTTGCTGTTCCAGATGGGCTCGAACAGCTGGTTGGCGAAGCGCAGCGCCAGGACGTTCTGCACCGTCTCCTTCCCGAGGTAGTGGTCGATCCGGAAGACCGAGTCCTCGGGGAAGACGTCGTTGACGATCGCGTTGAGCTCCTTGGCCGACTGCAGGTCGTGGCCGAAGGGCTTCTCGATGACGACGCGGCGCCACTGGTCGGCGTCCTGCGCGGACAGGCCCGACCGCGCCAGCTGCTTGCACACCACCGGGAAGGCCGACGGCGGGATCGACAGGTAGAAGGCGTGGTTGCCGCCGGTGCCGCGGACCCGGTCGAGATCGCGCACGGTCTGCTCGAGCCGGTCGAACGCGTCGTCGTCGTCGAAGGTGCCCTGCACGAAGCGGAAGCCCTCCGCGAGCCGGTCCCACACCTCCTGCCGGAACGGCGTGCGCGCGTGCTGCTTCACGGCCTCGTACACGACCTGGCCGAAGTCCTGCGCGTCCCAGTCCCGGCGGGCGAAGCCGGTGAGCGCGAAGCCCGGCGGCAGCAGCCCGCGGTTGGCGAGGTCGTAGATGGCCGGCATCAGCTTCTTGCGCGACAGGTCACCGGTCACACCGAAGATCACGAGCCCGCACGGGCCCGCGATGCGGGGGAGCCGCTTGTCGCGGGGGTCCCGCAGCGGATTCACCCAGTGCGCGGTCGTCGCGGGGATGCCCTTGGTCCCGCTGGTCATGACACGCTCCGTCTCTCGGCTCGGTCTCTCGGCTCGATCAGTCGGTCCGGGTCGCCGGACCCGGGCGCAGCCCCTGGACCGCGCGGGCGAGCGAGACGAGCCCGGCCACCCGGTCCGCGAGGTGCAGCCGCAGCACGGGGACGCCCCGTGCCGCGACGTCGGCCGCGACGCTGCCTGCCTCGGTCAGCGCCAGACTAGTCAGGGCGGGCCCGGGATCGGGAACGAGATCGTCCGGCGGGTCGCCCGTGACCAGGCAGAGGACACCCGGTCGGGGGTCGTCCCGGCGGAACGGCGCCAGCACACCGCGGTCCCGCGGGCCCCAGCCGAACGTCACGGGCACGCCCGCCCGCCGGGCCAGCTCGCCGCGCAGCACGGCCACGGACGCGTCGTCGGCCGGGTCCAGCCACACGGAGAGGGCCAGGTGCCCGCCCGGCGGGACGGCGTCGACCAGCGCCTGCAACGCGGTGCCGGGATCGCCGGCCCCGCCGCTCAGCGACTCCGCCGCGTGGACGTCGACGAGGCCGTCCGACCCCAGCCGCGGAAGGGGCCCCGGTGCGGTCGCGCCCGCGGTGGCGGGGGCCTCGGGGCCGAAGGCCTCGCCGTCGAGCAGGCGGGAGGCCGCCGCGGCGGCGTACTGCCACAGCAGCAGCTCGGCGCCCAGCGGGCCGCCGGTGCGCACGATCTCGTCGGCGGGGTCGCCGGCGAGGTCCTCGTCGTCGTCACTGCCCTCGTCCGGGTCGTCGCCCACCCCGGTGACCTCGGCGAGCAACGCGTCGACGGTCGGCTCGACGCCCGCGTGCCCGATGCTGCCGCCGGACCTCCCGTCGAGGAGCTCGGACAGGTCGTCCGGCGCGGCGTCGGGGTGCCGGGCGGAGGCGGGTGCGAGGGTCGGCCCGTCCGGCAGCCCGTCGGGATCGGTCCCGTCGACGAGCACCGGCGAGCCCCCGGCCGCGGCGACCAGCGCGGCGACCCACTCCGCCAGTGCCGGCGGGCCCTCGGCGGGGTCGAGGCGCACCGCCCCCGCCCCGACGGCGACCAGCACCCCGGCCAGCTCCAGCGCGGGGTTCTCCGCCTCGTCGGCGGTGAGCAGCTCGGCCACCGACCGGGCGTCGTCGAGCGCCTCGCCGACCGGCGCCCCGGCGAGGCCGGCGGGCACCAGCCCGGGTGCCCCGAGCACGGACCACGCGCCGGGCACGTCCCGCTCGGTGGTGATCACGACGGATCCGGCGGCGCGGGCGCTCTCGTCGAGCGGCGAGCCGGCCTCGGTGAGGACCACGGTGCGCTCCGCCGCCCGGCGTGCGCCGACCTCCTCGGCGACGGCCGCGGTGAGCAGCTCGTGCACCGCCGCGATCCACGGCGTGTCGCCCGCCGGGTCCGCGACGACGAGCACCGTTCCGCTCAGGTCGGCGGCCAGCGCGTGCGAGACCGCGCCGGGATCGGGGGAGTCGAGCACCCGGAGCAGGCCGGACTCGCCGGCGAGGACCTGCGCACCGAGGGTCCAGCGCGCATCGCCGACGAGCAGCACGCGCGCGGCGCCCTCCACGCGGAACGCCTCGCGCAGGGCGTCGACCTGGCCGACGAGCGGGCGCGAGGTGCGGGGCAGCGCCGCCCAGCCCAGGCCGTCGCCGGCGGCCGGGCCCCACGCGGAGGGGTCCGCGTCGGTGATCCGGGACGCGACGACGTCCGTGGCGAGCTCGGTGGCGATCCGCCGGGCCTCGCGGGCCAGCGGACCGGTGCCGGGACGGGAACCGCCGCCGAGCTCCACGACGGGGAGCCCGACGGCGGGTCGCGAGGTCACGGGGGTGAGCCTCCTGGGGTCGTGCGGTGCGGCCTGGTTCGCGGCCCTACTTCGCGGCGTCGAGCTGCTGCTGCACCGACTCCTGCAGCTCGGACCACGACTTCTCGAACTTGTCCACGCCCTCGTTCTCGAGGGTGAGGAAGACGTCCGTGAGGTCGATGCCGACGCGCTCGAGGTCGTCGAACACCTGCTGCGCCTCGGCGGCGGTGCCGGTGACCTTGTCGCCCTCCACCTCGCCGTGGTCGGCGAAGGCCTGCAGGGTCTTCTCCGGCATGGTGTTGACGACGTTCGGGACCACGAGCTCGGTGATGTACATCGTGTCCGGGTACTCGGGGTTCTTCACGCCGGTCGAGGCCCACAGCGGCCGCTGCCGCCGGGCGCCCTTGGCCTCCAGCGCGGCCCACCGCTCGGAGCCGAAGACCTCCTCGTAGGCGGCGAAGGCCAGCCGCGAGTTGGCGACGCCCGCCTTGCCCTTGAGCGCCTTGGCCTCGTCCGTGCCGATCTTGTCGAGCCGCGCGTCGATCTCGGTGTCCACCCGGGACACGAAGAACGAGGCGACCGACGCGATCCGGGAGAGCTCCTGGCCGTTCTTGTCGGCCTGCTCGAGGCCGCTGAGGAACGCCTCCATGACGGCCTTGTACCGCTCGACCGAGAAGATCAACGTGACGTTGACGCTCACGCCCTCGGACAGCGCGCGGGTGATGGCCGGCAGGCCGGGCTCGGTGGCCGGGATCTTCACCAGCAGGTTCGGCCGGTCGACGGCCTTCCACAGGTCGAGCGCCTGGGCGACGGTGGCCTCGGTGTCCCGGGCCAGGGTCGGGTCGACCTCGAGCGACACGCGCCCGTCGATCCCCTGGGTGGCCTCCCAGGTGCCGCTGAAGACGTCGCAGGCCTGCTGCACGTCCGCCACGGTGATCTCGCGGATCGACGCCGCGATGTCCGCGCCGCGGCCCGCCAGCTCGTTGACCTGCGCGTTGTAGGCCTCGCCGTTCTTCAACGCGGCGGCGAAGATGGTCGGGTTGGTGGTGACGCCGACGACGGACCGCTCGGTGATCAGCTCGACCAGGTTGCCGGACGTGATCCGCTCGCGGGACAGGTCGTCGAGCCAGATGGAGACGCCCGCCTCGGACAGCGCGGCGAGCCGTTCGTTGGTGCTCATTGCCGGTACTCCTTCTTCAGGTGGCGGGTTCAGGACTTGCCGAGGCTCGCGCGGGCGGCGTCGACGACGGCCTCCGGCGTGAAGCCGAACTTCTCGAACAGCGTGGCCGCGTCGGCGCTGGCGCCGTAGTGCTCGATGCTCACGATCCGCCCGGCGTCGCCGACGAACCGGTACCACGGCATCGCGATGCCGGCCTCGACCGCGACGCGGGCCTTCACCGACGGCGGGAGCACCGAGTCGCGGTACGCGGCGTCCTGCGCGTCGAACCACTCCACGCAGGGCATGGACACCACACGGGTGGGAACGCCGTCCGCCTCGAGGGTCTTCCGGGCGGCGACCGCCAACTGGACCTCGGAACCGGTGGCGATGATCACGACCTGCGGGTCGCCGTCGGAGGCGTCCGCCAGGACGTAGCCGCCCTTCTTGACGCCCTCGACCGAGGTGCCCTCCAGCGTCGGCACGTTCTGCCGGGTGAGCGCCATGCCGACCGGGCCGTCCTGCCACTCGATGGTGGCCTTCCAGCCGGCGGCGGTCTCGTTCGCGTCCGCCGGGCGCAGGACGGAGAGGTTCGGGATCGCACGCAGCGCGGCGAGGTGCTCGATCGGCTGGTGGGTCGGGCCGTCCTCACCGAGGCCGATGGAGTCGTGCGTCCACACGAAGATGGCCGCCGACTTCATCAGCGAGCCGAGCCGCACCGCCGGCCGCATGTAGTCGCTGAACTGCAGGAAGGTGCCGCCGTACGGGCGGGTCGGGCCGTGCAGGGCGATGCCGTTGAGGATCGCGCCCATCGCGTGCTCGCGGACGCCGAAGTGCAGCGTGCGGCCGTAGGGGGTGGCGTTCCACATCTTGGTGGCGGCGCTCTTGGGGCCGAACGAGTCGGCGCCCTCCATCGTGGTGTTGTTGCTCTCGGCCAGGTCGGCCGAGCCGCCCCACAGCTCCGGCAGCACCGGGGCCAGCGCCTTCAGCACCTCGCCCGACGCCTTGCGCGTGGCGAGGCCCTTCGCGTCCGGCTCCCAGGTGGGCAGCGCGTCGGCCCAGCCGTCCGGCAGGGCGTTGGCCAGCAGCCGGTCGAAGAGCTGCTTGCGCTCCGGCTCGCGCATGGCCCAGTCGTCGAAGGCGTTGCGCCAGTGGTCGATGGCGCCGCCCTGGCGCTCGCCGACCGAGCGGGTGTGCTCGAGCACCTCGGGGGCGATCTGGAAGCTCTCGTCCGGGTCGAAGCCGAGGATGCGCTTGACCTCGGCGACCTCGTCCGCACCCAGGGCGGAGCCGTGCGCCTTGCCCGTGTTCATCTTGGTCGGCGCCGGGAAGCCGATGACCGTCCGGAGCAGGATGAACGAGGGGCGGCCGGTCTCGGCCTTGGCCTTCTCGATCGCCTCGAGGATCCCCGAGACGTTCTCGCCGCCCTCGACGACCTGGACGTGCCAGCCGTAGGCCTCGTAGCGCTTCGCGGTGTCCTCGGACAGCGCGATGGTGGTGTCGTCCTCGATGGAGATCTTGTTGTCGTCGTAGAAGACGACCAGGTTGCCGAGCTCCTGGCGGCCCGCGATGGACGACGCCTCGCTGGTCACGCCCTCCTCGATGTCCCCGTCGGAGGCGATGACGTAGATGAAGTGGTCGAACGGCGAGGACCCCTCGGGGGCGTCCGGGTCGAACAGGCCGCGCTCGCGGCGCGAGGCGATGGCCATGCCGACCGCGGAGGACAGGCCCTGGCCGAGCGGCCCCGTCGTCATCTCGACGCCGTTGGGGGTGGCCTCCAGCTCCGGGTGGCCCGGGGTCTTGGAGCCCCAGGTCCGCAGCGCCTCCAGGTCCTCCATCTCCATGCCGTAGCCGGCGAGGAAGAGCTGGATGTAGAGCGTGAGGCTGGAGTGGCCGGCGGAGAGCACGAACCGGTCCCGCCCGACCCAGCCCGGGTCGCTCGGGTCGTGCCGCATGACGCGCTGGTAGAGCAGGTACGCCAGCGGCGCGAGGCTCATGGCGGTGCCGGGGTGACCGCTCCCGCACTTCTGCACGGCGTCGGCCGCGAGCACGCGGATCGTGTCGACGGCCCGCTTGTCCAGCTCGGTCCAGTCGTCCGGAACGTGCGCCGTGGTCAGCGCTGCGATGTCGGGCTCCGTCACAGACACGCCTGAAGCTCCTGTCCTCGTGGGTGGGGGCGCCGACCTACCCGGCGAGGGCAACGTCCATGCCCCTCGGGTCCGCCACGTCCTCGACGGCGTGGACCGGTCGGCGCGTCCGGCTCGACCCCGGACTCTAGCGGCCGGGGGACGGACGCCGCCCGATCCTGCGTCGATCGGACACCGACGGGACTACCCCGGGACCCCGGCGCGCACTCCACCGGTTAGCATCGACGCGTTGTAGAAGTCGGTCCGTGGGCTGTGGGTTCGATACGGGCCGGTGGACGCGGCACCCACCACAGTCCGTCGGCATGCGAGGTAGCAACTGGTGAGCGCACCCGTCTCACACCGGGGAGCGGCCGAGAGGCCCGAGCGGACGGGCACCCCGGGGCAGGCGTCGCCGGCACCCGCCCGCGGCCGGCTCGCACGGTTCCGGGACACGGTGCGCGCCTATCTGGGCCTCACCAAGACGCGCATCATCGAGCAGCTGCTCGTGGTCACGGTCCCGGCGATGATCCTCGCCGAGCGCGCCATGCCGTCGGTCTGGCTGATCCTGGCCACCCTGGTCGGCGGCGCGATGGCCGCCGCGAGCGCGCACGCCCTCAACTGCGTGGCCGACGCCGACATCGACGCCAAGATGAAGCGCACGTCGCGGCGGCCCACCGCACGCGGCGAGGTGCCCCGGCGCAACGCACTGATCTTCGGCCTGGTGCTCGGCGCGCTGTCGGCGGTGTGGCTCTGGGCCACCACGAACCTGCTGTCCGCGTTGCTCTCGGTGGCCGCGATCGCGTTCTACGTGCTCGTCTACACGCTGGTGCTCAAGCGGCGGACCTCGCAGAACATCGTGTGGGGCGGCGCCGCGGGCTGCATGCCGGTGGTCATCGGCTGGTCGGCCGTCACCGGCACGGTCGGCTGGCCCGCCCTGGTGATGTTCGGTGTCATCTTCTTCTGGACGCCGCCGCACTTCTGGGCGCTGGCCATGAAGTACAAGGACGACTACGCCGCCGCCGAGGTGCCGATGCTCCCGGTCGTGGCCACGCCGCGGCAGGTGTCGGTGCGGATCGTCGCCTACTCCTGGGTGATGGCGCTGTGGACCTTCCTGCTGCTGCCGGTCACCTCGTGGATCTACGCCGCGTTCGCACTGGCCGGCGGCGTCTACTTCGTGGTCTCGGCGCACCGGCTGCACGCCGGGGTCAAGGCGGGCCGGGAGGTGGCGCCGATGCGGCTGTTCCACCTCTCCAACCTCTACCTCTGCGGCCTCTTCCTCACCATCGCCGTCGACGCCGCGATCGGCCTGCCGACCGTCCTCTGACCTGCGGCTTCGCCGCCTGTGCGCGGTAAGTGGTGCTGGAGCACCACTTACCGCGCACAGGCGCGTCAGCGCAGGAGATCGGGGGTCTGCCAGGGCTCGCCGAGGACGTGGTGGGCGAGGAAGGCGTACACGGTCTCGTACCAGAGCACGGCGTGCTGCGGCGTGAGCACCCAGTGGTTCTCGTCCGGGAAGTACAGGAACCGGTGCGGGTTGGCGGCCGGGTCCGGCACGCGCGACTGCAGGTCCCACCACAGCCGCAGGCCCTCGCCGATCGGGACGCGGTAGTCCTTGTCGCCGTGGATGACCAGCATCGGCGTGGTGATCGCGTCGACGTGGTGGTGCGGGCTGTTCGCCGCCGCCATCTCCGGGGTCATCTCGGTGAGCCAGTAGTCGGCGAAGTCCGTGGTCGGGCCGAACTGGTCGAGCGCCCAGAGGCTGGCGTGCGTGACGATCGCGCGGAAGCGGCCGGTGTGCCCGGCGATCCAGTTGGCCATGTAGCCGCCGAACGAGCCGCCCATGGCCGCGGTGCGCGAGGCGTCGATCTCGGGGAGGGCCTCGGCGACGTCGGTGAGGGCCATCAGGTCGATGAAGGGCGGGCCGCCCCACGCGCCCCAGCCGCGCTGCACGAACGCCTGGCCGTAGCCCGTCGACAGCGCGGGGTCGGGGAGCAGCACGGCGTAGCCGCGAGCCGCCATCAGCCACGGGTTCCAGCGCCACTGCCAGGCGTTCCAGCTGTTCAGCGGCCCGCCGTGCACCCAGAGCAGCAGCGGGGCGGGCTCGCTGATGTCCGGCAGCACGAGCCAGGCGCGCAGCGGCGAGCCGTCCTCGGCCGTGGCCGTGACCTCGGTGAGCGTGCCCGGCAGGGCCGGTGCCTCCGCGGGTCCGGGCAGCGGTGTGGGCTGCGGGTCCGGGGTGTGCGCGTCGAGCCGGACCGGGGCCGGCGGGCTGTCGACGGCCGACCGGAGCGCGAAGACGGAGGCGCCGTCGGGCGAGACGACCGGGTCTGTGTAGGCCCCGTGGTCGCCCGTCAGCCGCGTGACGGCGCCCGACCCGACCTCGATCCGGAACAGCGGCCCGCGGCCCTGCTCGTCGGCCGTCACGACCAGCGCGGACGAGTCGGGCGTCCAGGCCAGGGCGCTCGGCCAGCGGTCCCAGTCGGCGGCGAGCTCGCGGGCCTCACCCCCGGCGAGCGGGACGAGGACGAGTGTCATCCGGGGGGCCCGCTCGGGCGCGGAGCGGCGGGTCCGCACCGCGGCCACGGTGCTGCCGTCCGGGCTGACGCGCGGCGTGCCGTAGTCGTGATCCGCGTCGTCGAGCACAGTGCGGCGTTCGCCGGTGGCGGTGTCGAACGCCACCACGACCGACCGGGACACCCCGTGGCCGTCCGACACGGTCCAGCCGGTCACCGCGGTGCGGCCGTCCGGCGCGATGTCGGCGCTGGTGTCGACGAGCGCGCGGCCCGGGGCGGGGGTGAGGTCGGTCCACGGCTCGCCGGGCTGCGCGCCCAGCAGCCGGGCCTCGTCGGGGCCCAGGTCGTGGTCCCAGAACCGGACCGGGTAGCCGTCGTGCAGGATCGCCGAGACCTTCTTCTCGGTACGGGCCTTCCGGCGGGCGGCGTCGTCGTCGCCGGTCACGGCCCCGGGGAGGGTCGCCGAGGTCACGAGCAGGGTGCCGGCCTCGCGGGCCACGAGCGGGGTGGCGATCCCGCCCGGCCGGGTCCGGACGACGTGGGCCTCGCCGCCGCCGGCGGGCAGCGACCAGAGCGCGGCCGTGTCCGGCGCGTCGGCGCTCGCGTCGGGATCGGGTCGGGCGGAGACGAAGAGGAGATCACCCTCCGGGGTGAAGACGGGCGACGACTCGCCCTTGGGGCCGCGGGTGAGCCGGCGGGCCGGGGCCTCGCCGGCCGGGTCGACCTCCCACAGCGCGGGCCGCCACGCCGTCCGGTCGCGGTCGAGCCCGGCGACGGTCGTGACCAGCCGGGACCCGTCCGGGGAGAGGGCGAGCCCGGCGAGGCGGGGGAGCGCGACGAACGACTGCAGGTCGGCGAACGAGGTGGGGGGCGGGGACACGGGATCGGACACGTGCCATACCTACACCGTGACGTCCGTCGGGAGGGGAGGGTTCCGGCGGCACGCGGCGTTGCGCCGGTCGGACGCGACGGAAGAATGGCCGCGGCACGACGGAAGGGGACCGGGGTGACGTCATCGACCGCAGCGCGGGCGACCGGACGGCGGGTGATGAGCAGGGGCGCGGGGACGGCGGTCGTCGCCGTGACGTTCGTCGTCACCATGATCGGGACCACCCTCCCGACGCCGCTCTACCCGCTCTACGAGCAGCGGTACGGGTTCGGCGGCCTGATGGTGACGGTCGTCTTCGCGACCTACGCCGTGGGCGTCGGCGCCGCGCTGGTGGTGCTCGGCAACCTCTCCGACCGGATCGGCCGGCGGCCCGTGCTGCTCGCCGGGCTGGCGGCCGCGGTGCTCAGCTCGCTGGTGTTCCTGATTCCGGTGGAGCCGGCGCTGTTCGTGGGGCGCTTCCTGTCCGGGGTCTCGGCGGGCATCTTCACCGGCACCGCCACGGCCACGATCATCGACCTCGCCCGCGAGGACCGGAAGGCCCGCGCCGGGCTGGTCGCCGCGGCCGTCAACATGCTGGGGCTGGGGCTCGGGCCGGTGCTCGCCGGCATCCTCGCCCAGTACGCACCGCTGCCGTTGGACCTGTCGTACCTCGTGCACGCGGCGCTCGTGATCGCCGCGACCGTGGCGCTGTGGTTCGTGCCCGAGCCCGTCGAGCAGCGCCGGCCCTTCCGCATCGAGCCGCTGCGGGTCGGCGGGGTGCCGGAGGAGGTGCGCGGGGTGTTCGTCCGCGCCGCGATCGGCGGGTTCGCGGGGTTCGCCGTGCTGGGCCTGTTCACGGCCGTGTCGCCGTCCGTGCTGGTGCAGGTGATGGGGCGGAGCAGCCACGTCGTCGTCGGGCTCGTGGTGTTCCTGATGCTCGGGGCGTCGGCGCTGGGGCAGCTGCTGTCGTTCTCCGTCCCCGAGCGGGTGGCGTTGCCGGCCGGCTGTGCCGGGCTGGCGGTCGGTGTGGCGCTGATCGGGACGGGCATCGCGACGGCCTCGCTCGCCCTGTTCTGCACGGGCGCCGCGATCGCCGGGCTGGGGCAGGGGATGAGCTTCCGGGCCGGGCTGGGCGCGGTCGGCTCGCGCGCCCCGCAGGCCGTCCGTGGCGCGGTGGTCGCGACGTTCTTCCTGGTCCTCTACGTCGCCATCTCGCTGCCCGTGATCGGGGTCGGTGCCGCCGCCCAGGCCTTCGGGCTGGTGCCGGCGGGAGTGGTGTTCTCCGCGATCATCGCTGTACTCGCGCTGGTGGCGCTGGTGCTCACGGTTCGGGCGAGCCGCCGGGAAGCGTGAGTTCCGGGGGGCTGTGCTGCTTCACACCTGCCCTCAGCGGCTGGCGGCGAGGGTGGGTTCCGAGGTCGGGGACTCGACAGCGGGGACGGCGGGGGCGCGGCGGCTCGTGGCCGCCCAGACCCCCGCGGCGGCGGCGGTGGTGAGCGCCGCACCGAGGACGTGCAGGGCGACCAGAACCTCGGGCACCCCGAGCGCGTACTGCACCCCACCCAGCGCACCTTGCGCCAGCACCACGACCACGAGCACGCCGTAGCGGCGCTTCAGCCGGGCGTCGGCACCGGCCGTCCACAGCGCGAAGCCGAGACCGACGAGGAGACCGAGGTAGGCGAACAGCAGGTCCGCGTGCAGCTGCGCCAGTGCGGGCACGCCGATGTCGAGGCGCGGGGTGGCGGCGTCGCCGGCGTGCGGGCCCGCGGCGGTGACGAGCGTGCCGGCGACCAGGAGGGCACCGAGCACCACGCTGCTGACCACGGTCAGCATCCGGACCGGCCGCGGGACCGTGCGCGTGACCGGGCCGCCGCCGGTGGCCTCGTCGACGAGCTCGACGGCCAGCCACACCAGGATCGTCGAGGCCAGGAAGTGCGGCATGACGCTCCACCACACCAGCCCGGCGAGCACGGTGAACCCGCCGATCACGGCCTGCGCGACCACCCCGAGCGGCATCGCCAGCGCCAGCCAGGTGAGCCGGCGGCGGCGCGGGCGCGTGTTCAGCGCCGCGAGGAAGGTCAGCCCGGCCACGACCACGAGGAACACCGACAGCAGCCGGTTGCCGAACTCGACCCACTGCGTGAGCGGCGCGATCTCGGGGTGCGGCTCCGGGACGAGCGAGCCCGGGAAGCAGTTGGGCCACGTCGGGCAGCCCAGGCCGGAGCCGGTCACCCGCACGACGGCCCCGGTGACCATGATCCCGGCCTGGCCGATCAGCGACAGGATCGCCAGCCGCCGCATCCACAGCGGGGACGTCGCCGGCACGCGCCGCAGGAGGTTCACGACTACAGATGGTAGAAGATGCGCCTCAGCGCAGGCGGACGGCCTTCACCGCCACCCCGCCGGCCACGACGGCCCACGCGACCAGCACCAGGACCGGGCCGATCCCGGGTGCCGTCCCCGCCACGAGCGGCGCGCGGAGGCCCTCGGCCAACGCTCCCGACGGCAGCGCCGCGGCCACCGCGGCGATCCCGGCGGGCAGCTGGTCGAGCGGGATCACGATGCCGCCGCCGAGCAGCAGCACGAACCACACGAGGTTGGCGACGGCCAGCACCATCTCCGCGCGGAGCGTGCCGCCGAGCAGGATCCCCAGCGCGCCGAACGCGGCGCAGCCCAGCAGCACCATCAGCAGGGCCCAGCCCAGGCCGGCGGCGTCGGGCCGCCAGCCGAGCAGCGCCGCGACCACCCCGAGGATCACCAGCTGCACCACGACGACGGCCAGCACGGCCGCGAGCCGCCCGGCCACCAGCAGCCACCGGGGCAGAGCGGTGGCGGCGAGCCGCCGGATCACGCCGTAGCGGCGGTCGAAGCCCAGTGCAATGGCCTGGCTGGTGAAGGCCGTGGACATCACCGCGAGCGCCAGGACGGACGGCACCACGGAGTTCACCCGCGGCTCGGGCAGCGGGACGACCCGCAGCACCGACAGCCCGACGAGCAGCACGACGGGGATCAGCAGGGTGAGCAGCACCTGCTCGCCGTTGCGCAGCGCCAGCCGGGTCTCGGTGCCGGCCTGGGCCAGCAGCATCCGGCCGAGCTGGCCCCGCCCGGGCGCGGGGGTGAAGGTGCCCGGTGCGAAGAGCTCGCTCACGACCGCAGCTCCCGTCCGGTCAGGTCGAGGAAGACGTCCTCGAGGCTGCGCCGGGCGACCTGGACGTCGTCGGCGAGGGCGCCCTGGCCCGCGCACCAGCCGGTGATCGCGGAGAGGACGTGCGGGTCGATGCGTCCGCGGACGACGTACCGGCCCGCCACGGTCTCGGCCGCGCGGTAGCCCGCGGGCAGCGCGGCGGTGAGGGCCTCGACGTCCATGCCGGTGCGCGCGCGGAAGCGCAGCTCCTGCTCGTCCCCGCCCGAGGTGAGCTCCGCCGGGCTGCCGGCGGCGACGACCCGGCCGTGGTCGACGATCACGACCTCGTCCGCCAGCGCCTCGGCCTCCTCCATGAGGTGCGTGGTCAGCAGGACCGCGACCCCGTCCCGGCGCAGCGCGGAGACGAGCTCCCACACCACCCGGCGGGCCTGCGGGTCCATGCCCGCGGTGGGCTCGTCGAGCACCACGAGCTCGGGCCGCCCGACGACCGCGCAGGCCAGCGCGAGCCGCTGCTGCTGGCCGCCGGAGAGCCGCTTGTACGGGGTGCGGGTGGCCCCGGAGAGGCCCAGGACGTCGATCAGCCAGGCGGGGTCGAGCGGGTTCGCGGCGCAGGCCGCCACCACGCGCAGCATCTCGCCGGCCTTGACGCCGGGGTAGGCACCGCCGCCCTGCGGCATGATCCCGATCCGGGCGCGCAGCGCGTCGGGCGCGCCGGCCGGGTCGAACCCGAGGACGCGGACCTCACCGGAGTCGGCGCGCAGGAAACCCGTGCAGACCTCGATCGTGGTGGTCTTGCCGGCGCCGTTGGGGCCGAGCAGCGCGAGCACCGAGCCGCGGCGCAGCGTGAGGTCCAGCCCCGCGACGGCCGTGGTCGCGCCGAACCGCTTGACCAGGCCGCGCACGGACACGGCGATGTCCGCCGCGGACTCCGCGACGGGCGCGGCAGGGTCCGGAGCGGCCTCGCCCGACCGGGCCGACGGGGGGATCTGCACAGCCGACGAGTCTAGGCAGGGGTCCGGGCGGCGGGCGCGGCACCCGGATCGCGGGCCGCCTCGCGGCGCAGGGCGCGCCGGACCAGCAGCAACCCGACGAGCAGGACCACGGCGCCCGCCACGATCCCGAACGGCAGCTGGTAGGCCCGGAAGTTGAAGTCCGCCCCGGTGGGCGGGACCATCAGTGCGATCACCGCCGACGCGGCCAGGGCGAAGCGCCGGTAGCGCGGCATCCCGCGGGTGGCGGCGAGCGGGATCGCGGCCCAGAGCAGGTACCACGGGTGCACCACCGGCCCCAGCAGCACCACGGCCCCCAGCCCGACACCCACGCCCGTCACCGGGTCGACCAGGCCCTTGAGGCACAGCCACAGCAACCACCCGCAGGCGACCGCGGCGGCGAGGCCGCCGAGCCCGCGGGTGATGGTCAGCGTGGTGTCGGTGTGGTCGCCGAGCCCCGCGAGGATGCCGATCTGCCCGGAGAGCTGGCCGAGGTCCGTGGACAGCGACATCCAGCTGCGGATGGTGTTGGCCGTGCCCTGGGTGGAGATCCAGCCGAAGCCCAGCCCGGTGCCGACCCCGATGACGGCGTAGACCGCGACGGCGACGCCGGCGAGGGCCGCGGCCGCGACCACGACGTCCCGGACCCGTCCGCCCCACCGCCGGGCCAGGTCCATCCCGAGGAACCCGAGGGCGAGCAGCGCGGGCAGCTTCACCGAGGCGCCCAGCGTGATGAGCACCGCGCCCGCGACCCAGCGCGGCCACGGGACCGGCACGTCCCGCTCGCCGAGCGCCAGGTGCAGGCCGGCGAGCAGCAGGCCGAGCATCAGGGCCTCGTTGTGGATGCCGCTGACCAGGTGGAACAGCACCAGCGGGTTGGCCGCGCCGAGCCACAGCGCAAGGCCGGGTTCCACGCCGCAGCGGCGGGCCAGCTTCGGCAGCGCCCACAGGATCAGGGCCACGCCGCCCAGCGCCAGCGCGCGGTGGGCCAGGACGCCGAACACGACGTCGTTGCCGGTCAGCGCGGTGATCCCGCGCCCGACGACGAGGAACAGCGGCCCGTACGGCGCCGGTGTGTCCCGCCAGATCGTCGGGATCGTGCGGGTCAACGGGTCGTCGACGCCGAGGGCCTGCGCCGGGCCGAGGACGTAGGGGTCGAGCCCGCGGGCGACGATCGCCGACTGCGCGAGGTAGCTGTAGACGTCCTTGGAGAACATCGGCGGCGCGACGGCCAGCGGCAGCGCCCACAGGATCCCCGCCCGGCCGAGGGAGAGCCGGTCCGGCGCGGGCGGCACCGCGCCCCGCGCCGAGAGCATCCGCCCGATCCACAGCCAGGCCAGCACGAGCATGCCCATGCCGGCGTAGGTCAGGGCGATCGCGAGCGTGGCGTTGCGGGAGGGAAGGCCGATCAGCCGCAGGCCGTTGAGCGGGTTGGGGACGGGCAGCGCCCCGGCCCCCAGGGCGCCGACGGCCATCAGCAGGGCGCCGGTCAGCCCGAGCCGCCGGGCGAGCCGGGCCGGATCGGCCCCGGCGGGCCGGTCCACCGGCGGCGACCCGGTCGGGTCCAGGGCGGGGGCGGCCATGCCGGGAGCGTATCGACCGGCCTCGGGACGACCGCCCGGAGCCGGGCTCCCGGCACTGCGGACGGCCCGCCACGGGCGGACGAACGGCACCGGACGGGTGCTCATGGTGAGTCCGATCACCTGCCCGGGGGGCCGCCTTTGCCGCGCCGGGGCATATACGCAACACTGGTGTTGTGAAAACAGCCGGACCGAGCACCACGACCCGGGCGCCGCAGGCGTCCGCCGTCGCCGTGCCCGCACCGGCCGGGCACGTGGCGCACGTCCCCGCCCATGCCGAGGGACGCACGCGGCTCGCCGTGGCCCGGCTCCTGCTGGAGCAGGGGCCGATCACGGCCGCGGAGGTCGCCGCCGAGCTGGAGCTCTCGGCCGCCGCCGTGCGCCGGCACCTGGACGCGCTGATCGCCGACGGCGAGGCGGAGACCCGGGACGCGCCGCGGCGCACCCGGCGCTCGCGCGGCCGTCCGGCCAAGCACTTCCTGCTCACCGACGCCGGCCGGGTCCGCTTCGGGCACGGCTACGACGACCTCGCCACCTCGGCCCTGCGGTTCCTCGCGGCGCACGCGGGGGAGCAGGCCGTCGGCGAGTTCGCCCGCTCGCGCGTGCACGAGCTCCTCGGCGGCGCCGAGGACGAGATCCACGCGGCCGGCACGCCGGAGGAGCGGGCCGAGGCGCTCGCGAAGGTGCTCACGTCGCGGGGCTACGCCGCGGCGGCCCGCGAGGCCGGGCACGGCGTGCAGCTGTGCCAGCACCACTGCCCGGTGGCCCACGTCGCGGCGGAGTTCCCGGAGCTATGCGAGGCCGAGACCGCGGCCTTCGCGGAGGTCCTCGGCACGCACGTGCAACGCTTGGCCACCATCGCGCGCGGCGACTCCGCGTGCACCACCCACGTCCCCACCGTGTTCCCGGAGGCTCCCGAACGCCTCCGTACCGGGCAGCGCCCGGGACCGTTGGGGCAGCAAGCGACCACCACGTCCCCGAGAGGGAGGCAGTCTTCATGACGACCACTCCTGAGGTGAAGCCAGGGCTCACGCAGGAGGAGACGCTCGCGACGCTCGGCCGGTACGACTTCGGCTGGTCGGACCCGGACGTCGCCGGCGCGTCCGCCCGTCGCGGCTTGTCCGCCGACGTGGTGGCCGACATCTCCCGCCTGAAGAACGAGCCGCAGTGGATGCTCGACTTCCGGCTCAAGGCCCTCGACCTGTTCGAACGCAAGCCGATGCCGCGGTGGGGCTCCGACCTCTCCGGCATCGACTTCGACAACATCAAGTACTTCGTGCGGTCCACGGAGAAGCAGGCCTCCAGCTGGGAGGACCTGCCCGAGGACATCAAGAACACCTACGACAAGCTGGGCATCCCGGAGGCCGAGAAGGCCCGCCTGGTCGCCGGTGTCGCCGCGCAGTACGAGTCCGAGGTCGTCTACCACCAGATCCGCGAGGACCTGGAGGAGCAGGGCGTCATCTTCCTGGACACCGACACCGGGCTGCGCGAGCACCCGGAGCTGTTCCAGGAGTACTTCGGCTCGGTGATCCCCAGTGGCGACAACAAGTTCTCCGCGCTGAACTCCGCCGTGTGGTCGGGCGGCTCGTTCATCTACGTGCCGCCGGGCGTGCACGTGGACATCCCGCTGCAGGCCTACTTCCGGATCAACACCGAGAACATGGGCCAATTCGAGCGGACGCTGATCATCGCGGACGAGGGCTCGTACGTGCACTACGTCGAGGGCTGCACCGCGCCGATCTACAAGTCGGACTCGCTGCACTCGGCGGTCGTCGAGATCGTCGTCAAGAAGAACGCCCGGGTCCGGTACACGACCATCCAGAACTGGTCGAACAACGTGTACAACCTGGTCACCAAGCGTGCCAAGGCCGAAGAGGGCGCCACCATGGAGTGGGTCGACGGCAACCTCGGCTCGAAGGTGACCATGAAGTACCCGGCCGTGATGCTGATGGGCGAGCACGCCAAGGGCGAGGTCCTGTCCATCGCGTTCGCCGGCGAGGGCCAGCACCAGGACGCGGGCGCGAAGATGACGCACCTGGCGCCGAACACGTCGTCGACGATCATCTCGAAGTCGGTGGCGCGCGGCGGCGGGCGCACGTCGTACCGCGGCCTGATCCGGGTCAACCCCCGGGCCAAGAACTCGAAGAGCACGGTGAAGTGCGACGCGCTGCTGGTCGACACGATCAGCCGCAGCGACACCTACCCGTACGTCGACATCCGCACGGACGACGTGCAGATGGGCCACGAGGCCACCGTCTCCAAGGTGTCGGACGACCAGCTCTTCTACCTGATGAGCCGCGGGCTCACCGAGGACGAGGCCATGGCGATGGTCGTGCGCGGGTTCGTCGAGCCCATCGCGCGCGAGCTCCCCATGGAGTACGCCCTCGAGCTGAACCGCCTGATCGAGCTGCAGATGGAGGGTTCCGTCGGATGACGGTTCCGAACACAGCCCCCGAAGTCGCGGGGCTCGCCCCCGAGCTGGCCGGCGCGAAGGAGGGGCAGGGCGAGAAGCCCGTCCTCTCCGCCGGTGAGCGCTTCACCTCGTACGACGTCGAGGCCTTCGAGGTCCCCCGCGGGCGCGAGGAGAACTGGCGGTTCACCCCGCTCAAGCGCCTCAAGGGCCTGCACGACGGCAGCGCGGCGCTCGACGGCCGGGCGCCGGTCACGGTGCCGGCCGCCGAGGGCGTGACCGTGGAGACCGTCGGGCGGGACGACGCGCGGATCGGAGAGGGCGGCGTCCCCGCCGACCGCGTGGCCGCCCAGGCCTGGTCGGCGTTCGCCGAGGCCACCGTCGTCACGTTCGACGGCACCCCGGAGCCCCTCACGATCACCGTCGACGGCCCGGGCGCCGGCTCGACGGCCGCGGGGCACCTGCAGCTGCGCACCACCCCGTTCGCCGAGGCCACCGTGGTGCTCGAGCACCGCGGGTCCGGCGTGCTGGCGGACAACCTGGAGGTCGTGCTCGCGGACTCCTCGCGGCTGACCCTGGTGGTCACCGAGGAGTGGGCGGACGACGCCGTGCACGTGTCGGCGCAGCACCTGTCGATCGGCCGGGACGCGACCCTCCGGGTCGTGTCGGTCTCGCTCGGCGGGGACCTCGTCCGCGTCAGCCCGACGGTGACCTACCGGGCCCCGGGCGGCGACGTCGACCTGGTCGGGCTGGGCTACGCCGACGCGGGGCAGCACCTCGAGCAGCGCCTGCTGGTCGACCACGCGGTGCCGCACTGCAAGTCGAACGTGCTCTACAAGAACGCCCTGCAGGGCCGCGCGGGCACCACGGACGCGCACACCGTGTGGATCGGCGACGTGCTGATCCAGGCGGAGGCGGAGAGCACCGAGACCTTCGAGTTCAACCGCAACCTCGTGCTCACCGAGCACGCCCGCGCGGACTCGGTGCCGAACCTCGAGATCGAGACCGGCGAGATCGTGTCGGCGGGCCACGCCAGCGCGACCGGCCGCTTCGACGACGAGCAGCTGTTCTACCTGCAGAGCCGCGGCATCCCCGAGGACCAGGCCCGGCGTCTGGTGGTCCGCGCGTTCTTCGGCGAGATCCTGCAGCGCATCCCGACCCACGGCGCAGGCGCCCTCCCGGCGCTGCGTGAGCGGCTCGACGCGGCCATCGAGGCCGAGCTCGCCGTCACCGGCGTCTAGCCCTTCCCACCACAGGAGTTCCGAACAGCGATGTCCACCCTGGAGATCAAGGACCTGCACGCGTCGGTCAGCACCGACGACGGTCCGAAGCCGATCCTGCGCGGGGTCGACCTGACCGTGAAGGCCGGGGAGACCCACGCGATCATGGGGCCGAACGGCTCCGGCAAGTCCACGCTCGCCTACGCGATCGCGGGCCACCCGAAGTACGAGATCACCTCGGGCCAGGTCCTGCTCGACGGCGAGGACGTGCTCGAGATGACCGTCGACGAGCGGGCCCGCGCCGGTCTGTTCCTCGCCATGCAGTACCCCGTCGAGGTGCCGGGCGTCTCGATGGCGAACTTCCTGCGCTCGGCGGCCACCGCGATCCGCGGCGAGGCCCCGAAGCTGCGCACCTGGGTCAAGGAGGTCAAGGGCGCGATGGCCGACCTCGAGATCTCCGAGGAGTTCGCGGACCGCTCGGTCAACGAGGGCTTCTCCGGCGGCGAGAAGAAGCGCCACGAGGTGCTGCAGCTCGCCCTGCTCAACCCGAAGATCGCGATCCTCGACGAGACCGACTCCGGTCTCGACGTCGACGCCCTGCGGGTCGTGTCCGAGGGCGTGAACCGGTACCGCTCCCCGGAGAACGGCGTCCTGCTGATCACGCACTACACGCGGATCCTGCAGCACATCACCCCGGACTTCGTGCACGTCTTCGCCGGCGGACGCGTCGTCGAGTCCGGTGGCCCCGAGCTGGCGGACGACCTGGAGAAGAACGGCTACGAGCGGTTCGTGAAGGTCGCGTCGTGACCACCCTCCAGACCCCCACGGCGGGTCTGGACGTCGCCACGATCCGCGACGACTTCCCGATCCTGTCGCGCACCGTCCGCGAGGGGCGCCCGCTGGTCTACCTGGACTCGGGCGCCACCTCGCAGCGCCCGCGCCAGGTGCTCGACGCCGAGCGGCTCTTCCTCGAGACGCACAACGCGGCCGTGCACCGCGGCGCGCACCAGCTCGCCGAGGAGGCCACGGACGACTACGAGGCCGCGCGGTCGAAGATCGCCGTCTTCACCGGTGCCGAGCCCGAGGAGCTGGTGTTCACCAAGAACGCCACCGAGGCGATCAACCTCGTCGCGTACGCGATGAGCAACTCGTCGATCCGCACGGGCCTCGGCGCGGAGTCGGAGCGGTTCGCGGTCGGGCCCGGCGACGAGATCGTCGTCACCGAGCTGGAGCACCACGCCAACCTGGTGCCCTGGCAGGAGCTGTGCCGGCGCACCGGCGCCACGCTGCGCTGGTACTCGGTCACCGAGGACGGCCGGATCGACCTCGACTCGCTGGAGCTCAGCGAGCGCACCAAGGTCGTGGCCTTCGCCCACCAGTCCAACGTCCTGGGCTCCCTCGCCCCGGTCGAGGAGCTGGTGCGGCGGGCACAGGCCGTCGGCGCGCTCACGGTGCTCGACGCGTGCCAGTCCGTCCCGCACATGCCGGTCAACCTGACGGAGCTCGGCGTCGACTTCGCCGCCTTCTCCGGGCACAAGATGCTCGGCCCGTCCGGGGTCGGCGTGCTCTACGGCCGCACCGAGCTGCTCGACGCGATGCCGCCCTTCATCACCGGCGGCTCGATGATCGAGATGGTGCGGATGGAGGGCTCGACCTACGCCCCGCCGCCGCAGCGGTTCGAGGCCGGCGTGCCGATGACGTCGCAGGCCGTGGGCCTGGGCGCCGCCGTGGACTACCTGTCCGCGATCGGCATGGACGCGGTCTTCGCGCACGAGCGGGAGCTGACGAGGGTCGCGCTGGACACGCTGCGCGAGGTCGAGGGCGTGCGGATCATCGGGCCGGACTCGCTCGAGCAGCGGGGCGGCGCGGTGTCGTTCGTGGTCGACGGGGTGCACGCGCACGACGTCGGGCAGGTGCTCGACGACCGCGGCATCGCCGTGCGGGTCGGGCACCACTGCGCCTGGCCGCTGCACCGGCGCTTCGGAATCGCGGCGACCGTCCGGGCGTCCTTCCACGTGTACACCACGGTGGAGGAGGTGGCCCAGCTCGCCGACGGCGTGCGGGCCGCCCGGGAGTTCTTCGGGGTCGCGTGATGCAGCTCGAACAGATGTACCAGGAGATCATCCTGGACCATTACCGCCAGCCCCACGGGGCCGGCCTGCGGGACCCGTTCGACGCGGAGACCCACCACGTCAACCCCACCTGCGGGGACGAGGTGACCCTGCGGGTCAAGCTCGACGGGGACGGCGCGAACCGGACCGTGCAGGACGTGTCCTACGAGTCCCTCGGCTGCTCGATCAGCCAGGCGTCGACGTCGGTGCTGACCGACCTCGTCGTCGGCAAGAGCGTCGAGGAGGCGTTCCGGATCCTCGAGTCCTTCCAGGAGATGGCGCAGAGCCGCGGCAAGATCGCGGGCGACGAGGAGGTCATCGGCGACGGCATCGCGTTCGCCGGGGTCTCCAAGTACCCGGCGCGCGTGAAGTGTGCTCTGCTGGGCTGGATGGCGTTCAAGGACGCGGTGGCGCGGGTGAAGGAGGAGGCATGAGCGACAACACCGCCGGGACGACCGACCCGGAGATCGTCCGGGGGGCGGCCGGCATGCCGGAGCCGCCGGCCGCGCAGGCCGCCGGCGAGGGCCCCTCGCTCGACGACATCGAGGAGGCCATGCGCGACGTGGTCGACCCCGAGCTCGGGATCAACGTCGTCGACCTGGGTTTGGTCTACGGCCTGAAGGTCGAGGACAACAAGGCGATCATCGACATGACCCTGACGTCGGCGGCCTGCCCGCTGACGGACGTGATCGAGGAGCAGGCCCGCTCCGCCCTCACCGGCGGCAGCACCGGCGGCCTGGTCGAGGACATCACGATCAACTGGGTCTGGATGCCGCCGTGGGGTCCCGAGAAGATCACCGAGGACGGCCGCGAGCAGCTGCGGGCCCTCGGCTTCCGCGTCTGAGTAATCGCACTATGGAACCATGATGCGCAGAGAGGGTTCTCGAACGCGCATTATGGTTCCATAGTGCGTTCAGAGTCGGCTCCGAAGCGCATTATGGTTCCATAATGCGTCCAAAACAGTTCGAGAATCGCATGATGGCTCCATAGTGCGCTGTCAGCCGCCGTCGCCGCGCTCGCGCAGCAGGTAGGGCTGCAGGTGCCGGTAGCCCCGGACCTGCAGGGGCTTGAGCCGGCGCACACTGAACCGCTCGTCGTCCTCGATTCCGTGCGCGACCTCGCGGTCGACCAGCACCGTGTCCGGGCGGGCGTGGGTGGTGAGCCGGGCGGCGATGTTGACCGGCTCGCCGTAGACGTCGCCGAAGCGCAGCAGCACGTCCCCGGCGGCGAGCCCGATCCGCAGCGGGGGGAGCGAGGGCTCGCGGCGCACCCGGTCGCGCAGCCGCAGGGCCAGCCAAGCGGCCCCGGCGGGCTCGTCGGTCACGAACAGCACCTCGTCGCCGACGGTCTTGACGAGCCGCCCGCCGCACTCGGTGATCACGTCGGTCGTGCTGGCCTCGAAGTGCTCGATCATCTCGGACAGCTCGGCGGGGGAGCGCCGGCGCGTGGTGCGGGTGAAGCCGACCATGTCCGCGAACCCGACGCTGAGGGTGCGGGTCTCGGCGGCGGTGTCGGCGGCGGGGTCGTCCTGGATCCCGCCGACCACGAACCGGGACATCGTGGCGGCCAGGTGCCGCCGCCAGATGTAGACCTGCAGCAGCTCGAGCTTCGGCAGGAGCCCGGCGGTGAACTCCACGGCCTGCTCGGCGGAGACCTGCCCGGCGCGGTCGGCCAGCATCCGGGCCAGCATGCCGATCTGCCACTCGGCGAGCCGCGAGACCGACTGGGCGACGGCCCGCAGCATCGCCTCGCGGACGTCGGCGGGAATGGCCGCCGCCGCGGGGTCGCGGCCGAGCATCGACGCGGCCTGGACGTCCCGGTCGGTGAAGAACACCGCGTCGTCGGGCACTTCGGGGAAGCCGAGGGCCCGCCAGAGCCGCACACCCTCCTCGTCGGAGAGGCCGGCCAGCTGGACGACCTCGGCGCGGGTGTGCCGCCGCGGGCCGCCCAGGACGATCTCCTCGAGTGCCGTGACGAGTGCGGTGGACTCGTCGAGCCGCCGCCGCTCGCCGCGGTCCGCGGCCGCGAGGAACGCCTCGAGGTCCCGGACCCAGCCCTCGCTCACGGGCTGCTCAGGTGGTGTGCACGATCAGGACGTCGACGCCGGAGCGGCGGGCGACGTCGGACGGGACCGAGCCGAGGATGCGGCCGCTGAGCGTGTTGAGGCCCTTGTTGCCCACCACGAGCAGGTCGGCGTCGTGCTCCTTGACCGCCTTGCGCAGCACGTCGGCGGGGGCGCCGTCCTCGGCGACCTTGGTGATCTTGGTGGCGCCGACCGCGGCGGCCTTGTCCTCGGCGGTGCGCAGGGCCTCCTCGGCGGGCGACCAGCCACGCACCTGGTAGGCCTCCGCGCCGAGCGCGTCCTCGGCCTCGAGGGTGTCCTCGCGGGAGGCCGGCGTGTAGGCCGAGACGAGCACGAGCTCGGCGTCGGAGTCGCGGGCGACGGCCGCCGCGCGCTCCACGGCGACGTACGAGGTCGGGGATCCGTCCGTGCCGACGACGACGGTGGTGTAGGCGGACATGTGCCCTCCGGGGGATCGGTCACACGATGGTCCCCGCAGATTACCGGCGGGTAGTTCGTTGACCTGCCCCGACTCGCGAGCGTCACCCGGTGGTGGCGGGCCGGGCCCGGGGCAGCAGCGCGGGACCCACGAGCCGGGCGCGCAACGGCCAGTCCGCCCGTGCCCAGAGCGCCCGCATCGCGGCGGCGGTGCCGGGCAGGTCGGCGCGGCCGGTGAGGTAGGCCCAGCGGTGGTGCGCGGGCAGGCCGAGGAACACCTCGAAGAACGCCGGCACGCGGTCCGGCGGCATGCGCAGCAGCGCCTCGAGCCCGCGGTGCCGCAGCACGTGCACCGCGCGTGCCTGCGCCGGCCACACGACCGACCGCGCCGCGCGCCGGGGCGCGGACCCCGCGAGCGCCTCCGCGAGCAGCGGGGCCAGCCGCAGCGCGGTCGCCACCGAGAAACCGGTCGCGGGGTGGACCAGCGCACCCGCGGCGCCGAACGCGGGCCCGGGGGCGAGGGTCGCGCCGATCGGCCCCTCGACGGGGAAGCGGACGCGTTCCTCCTCGGCGTCGGCGGGCGGCCGCACCCCGCGGTGCGCGAGGCGGGCGTGCAGCCGCTCGCGCAGCTCGGGCAGGGACAGGCCGGGTCGGCGGGCCAGCGACGTCTCCTCGACCAGCACCCGGCCGCCGCCCAGCGGGACGGCGTAGAGGAAGGTCGGCCAGGCGCCGCCGGGACGGTGATGGTCCTGCCGCCAGTCCATGAACAACGCCTCGCCGGGCGCCACCAGTGGAGCGGCGACGGCCTCGTCGACGACCAGCCCGTACGCGGTCTGCTCGGCGGCGGGACGACGGTCGCGGCGGTGCCCCGTGGCGTCGACGACGAGCCGCGCGGGGATGCACCCGTCGGCCAGCCGGGCGTACCCGGGCTCGCTGCCCACCACCTTCGCCCGGTGGACGGTCACGCCGCTCAGCCCGGCGTCGAGGTGGGCGCGCAGGGCCGCGGTGTCGAGCACCGTGTACTCCCAGCCCAGCCGGTGCTCGGTGAGCGCCACGGCACGGCCCCGCGCCCGCGTCGCCACCACCTCCGCCGGCAGGTCCGCCGGCAGCTCGCCCGCCCACGCCGCGTAGGTCGCGCGCCAGGGGCGGTCCGGAGCGGGGTCGGCGAGAGCGGTGCGCAGGCCGGTCCGCGCGCAGGCGGCGGCGAGCGCGCGCCCCGCCGGGCCGCCGCCGGCGACCAGCACGTCGACCGCGCCCGGGGGAGGGGCCGGGACGTGCGCCGTCCCTGCCGCGGGCTCCCGCACGTTCAGCCGTTCCCCCCGGAGGCCAGGGCTCCGCCGTCGAGCCGGACGGTCTCGCCGGTGATCCAGCCCGACGCGTCGGACACCAGGAACCCGACGGCCGCGGCGACGTCCTCGGGGGTGCCGAGCCGCTTCATCGGGTAGCGGTTCGCCACGCCCTCCTCGTCCCGCTCGTACAGCGCGGCCGCGAACCGCGTCTTGACGACGGCGGGGGCCACCGCGTTGACCCGGATGCCCGGGCCGAGCTGGCCCGCCAGCTCCTCGGTGAGCCGGATCAGTGCGCCCTTCGACGCCCCGTACGCCCCGATGACGCCGGTCGCCCGGATCCCCGCCATCGACGCGACGTTCACGATCGCGCCGCCGTGCTCCCGCATCCACGCCCGGTACGCGAGCTGCACGAACCCCAGCGGGGCGACCACGTTGACGTCGAAGATCTTCGAGACGGCGCCGAGGTCGGCGTCGACCAGCGGCCCGTACTGCGGGTTGATGCCGGCGTTGTTCACGAGGATCGCGAGGTTGCCGAACTCCTCGACGGTCCGCGTGACCGCCTCCGCGCGGTGGGCGGCGTCGCCCGCGTTGCCGGCGATCGTCAGCACGCGCCCCGGCGCGCCGAGCTCCGCGGCCGCGGCCTCGAGGTCGGGGAGCTTGCGGCCGGTGATCGCGACGGACGCGCCGCGGGACAGCAGCTCGGCGGCGACCGCGAGCCCGATCCCGCGGCTGGCGCCCGTGACGAGCGCGGCGCGACCGGCGAGGTCCCCCGTGCCGTCGGCGGTGACTTCGGTCATGGCGGTGACCCTACGGGGGAAATCGGGGTGCGCGTGCCGGTAGCCTGGTGGCGTGATCCTGATCGAGTAGGCGCCGCGCCCGGGCACACGTGTGCCCGCAGGCCGCCCTCCTCGTCCGACCCCGTCCCCGGAGTCCTTCTCATGATCACCGCCACCGACCTCGAGCTGCGCGCCGGCTCCCGCATCCTGCTGTCCGGTGCCACCCTGCGCGTCCAGCCCGGCGACCGGATCGGCCTCGTCGGCCGCAACGGCGCCGGCAAGACCACCTCCATGCGCGTGCTGGCGGGGGAGGGCGAGCCCTACGGCGGCACCGTCACCAGCAACTCGCCCGTCGGCTACCTCCCGCAGGACCCGCGCGAGGGCGACCTCTCCGTCACCGCGAAGGACCGGGTGCTCTCCGCGCGCGGCCTCGACGAGCTGCTGCGCAAGCTGGAGAAGGTCCAGACCGCGATGGCCGAGCTGGTCGACGGCCCGGAGAACGAGAAGGCCGTCCGCGAGTACGGGCGGCTCGAGGAGCGGTTCGCCGCCCTCGGCGGGTACGCCGCCGAGAGCGAGGCCGCCCGGATCTGCACCAACCTCGGGCTGCCCGAGCGGGTGCTGAACCAGCAGATCGCCACCCTGTCCGGCGGGCAGCGCCGGCGCGTCGAGCTGGCCCGGATCCTGTTCGCGGCGTCGGACGGCGGCTCCCAGAGCGCCACCACGCTGCTGCTGGACGAGCCGACCAACCACCTCGACGCCGACTCGATCACCTGGCTGCGCGGGTTCCTGCAGTCCCACGAGGGCGGGCTCGTGGTGATCAGCCACGACACCGACCTGCTGGCCGCCGTGGTGAACAAGGTGTGGTTCCTCGACGCCACCCGCGGCGAGGTCGACCAGTACAACATGAACTGGAAGCGCTACCTCGAGGCGCGCGCCACGGACGAGAAGCGCCGCCGCCGCGAGCGGGCCAACGCCGAGAAGAAGGCCTCGGCGCTGCACGCCCAGGCCGCGAAGATGGGCGCAAAGGCCACGAAGGCCGTCGCGGCCAAGAACATGGCGCGCCGGGCGGACGAGCTGCTGGCCGGGCTCGAGCCCGAGCGGCAGGCGGACCGGGTGGCCAAGATCCGGTTCCCCACGCCGGCCCCGTGCGGGCGCACGCCGCTCACCGCCGAGAACCTGTCCAAGGCCTACGGGTCGCTGGAGGTGTTCACCGGCGTCGACCTGGCCGTCGACCGCGGGACCAAGGTCGTGGTGCTGGGCCTCAACGGCGCCGGCAAGACCACCCTGCTGCGGCTGCTGGCCGGGACCGAGAAGTCGGACTCCGGCGGGGTCGTGCCGGGTCACGGGCTGCGCACCGGGTACTTCGCGCAGGAACACGACACGCTCGACATGGACGCCAGCGTCTGGGACAACATCCGGCACGCCTCGCCCGACGCGCCGGAGCAGCAGCTCCGCACGGTCCTGGGCACGTTCATGTTCTCCGGCGAGCAGCTGGAGCAGCCGGCGGGCACGCTCTCCGGCGGCGAGCGGACCCGGCTCGCGATGGCCGGGCTGGTCTCCAGCGCGGCGAACGTCCTGCTGCTCGACGAGCCCACGAACAACCTCGACCCGGCCAGCCGGGAGCAGGTGCTCGACGCGCTGCGCCGCTTCGAGGGGGCCGTCGTGCTGGTCACCCACGACCCGGGTGCCGTCGAGGCACTCGAACCCGACAAGGTGATCGTGCTTCCGGACGGTACCGAGGACCACTGGTCGGCGGACTACCTGGAACTCGTCCAGCTGGCGTAGGCCATCCGCCCGTGACGCGGAGGTGACCTCACCGTCGCGAGAGCGCCCGCAGCGATCACCCGTCCGCGTGATCCGAACGGGGGAACCGTTCACCGATCATGCGGGATGTTGCGCTGGCCACATCCCGACAGAAGGATCATCATGGCTCGCACCGACGAGCCGATCGGCGGCTCCGGTCCGCGGACGGGGTTCCGCGGTGGGGCAGAGGAGGTCAAGTGTCGTGGCCGACCTGAAGAAGGGCGCCCGGATCACGGGCACCCAGCGGGACAAACTCGCCACCGATCTGAAGAAGAAGTACGAGAAGGGCGCCAGCATCCGCGCCCTGGCCGAGCAGACCGGACGGTCCTACGGCTTCGTGCACCGTGTACTCAGCGAGACCGGGGTGACGCTTCGCGGCCGGGGCGGCGCGACTCGCACCAAGAAGAAGTAGGGCGCCGGGAGCCGTCCCGGGCCCGTCCACGTCGACACGCACCCGCCTCCGTCGCCTGCGCACGGCGGCGGGTCGACGTGTGCCACACCCTCCCGGACCCGTCCGACCGCGCGCCGACCGCGTCCCGACCCCGCGCGTGACGCGCGCGGCCCCGAGCCGCGCACTAGTGTCGACCCGAAGCTCTCGGGTCGGCCTCCGGCGACGCGTCGTGGCCCCATGATGCGGTTCGGGTGAGGTGTGTGGACAGGCCGATCACGATCATGCGCGGGATGACGCGGGCGGCCGACGCCCCGCGCTCCGTCGCCAGGGGGACCGTCCCGCGGATCTGGCGTTTCGCCCGGCCGTACCGGCTGTGGCTGCTGTCGTTCCTGCTGCTCACCACGTGCACGGCGGTGATCGGCGTCGTCACCCCGATCCTCGCCGGCCGCGTGGTCAACGCCATCGTGGCGGGAGGCGCGGGCGCCGGTCGTGAGGTGGTCACGCTCGCCCTGTCCATCGCCGCGCTGGCGGTGGGCGAGGCGCTGATCGGTCTCGGCGCCCGGTGGTTCTCCGCCCGCATCGGCGAGGGCCTGATCGTCGACCTGCGCACGGCGGTGTTCACGCACGTCCAGCGGATGCCGATCGCGTTCTTCACGCGCACCCGCACCGGCGCGCTGGTCAGCCGGCTCAACAACGACGTCATCGGCGCGCAGTCGGCGATCACGACCACGCTGGCGAGCGTCCTGTCCAACGTCATCCAGCTGACCCTCGCGCTCGCCGTGATGATCGGGCTGGCGTGGCAGGTCACGGTGCTCGCCCTGCTCCTGCTGCCGATCTTCGTGCTGCCCGCCCGGCGGATGGGCCGACGGATCGCAGACCTGCGGCGGGACTCGGCGAACCTCAACGCCTCGATGAGCACGCAGATGACCGAGCGGTTCTCGGCCGCCGGCGCCACGCTCGTCAAGCTGTTCGGGCGGCCGCGGGAGGAGGCGCGGGAGTTCGGTGAGCGGGCCGAGCGGGTCCGCGACATCGGGGTCCGGACGGCCATGGTCTCGCGGGTCTTCGTCGCCTCCCTGTCGCTGGTGTCGGCGCTGGCCCAGGCGCTGGTCTACGGCCTGGGCGGGTGGCTGGCGGTCACCGGGCAGATCGAGCCGGGCACCGTCGTCACCCTGGCCCTGCTGCTCACGCGCCTCTACACGCCGATGACCGCGCTGGCCAACGCCCGGGTGGACGTCATGACCGCGCTCGTCGCCTTCGAGCGGGTCTTCGAGGTCCTCGACCTGCAGCCGATGATCACCGAGCGGCCGGGCGCCCGCGGGCTGCCGCCCGGTCCCGTGTCGGTGCGGTTCCGCGACGTGCACTTCTCCTACCCGACGGCCGAGCAGGTGTCGCTCGCGTCGCTCGAGGACGTCGCCGTGCTGGACCGCCGGGCGCCGGGGGAGGTGCTGCACGGCGTCGACCTGGAGGGGCCTGCGGGCTCGCTGCTGGCGCTGGTCGGGCCGTCCGGGGCGGGCAAGTCGACCATCGCCTCGCTCCTCCCGCGTCTCTACGACGTCGACTCCGGGGCCGTCGAGCTCAGCGGCGTCGACGTGCGGGACCTGACGTTCGAGGCCCTGCGCGGCGCCGTCGGCGTCGTGACGCAGGACGGCCACCTCTTCCACGACACCATCGCGGCCAACCTGCGCTACGCCCGCCCCGGGGCGACGGACGACGAGCTGCGCGAGGCCCTGCGCCGCGCCCGGCTCGGCGAGCTTCTCGACCAGTTGCCGGACGGGCTGGAGACGGTCGTGGGGGAGCGCGGATACCGGCTCTCCGGCGGCGAGCGGCAGCGGCTCACGATCGCGCGCCTGCTGCTGGCCCGCCCCCCGGTCGTCGTGCTCGACGAGGCCACGGCCCACCTCGACTCGGAGTCCGAGGCCGCGGTGCAGGAGGCGCTGGCCGAGGCGCTGGTGGGGCGCACCGCGATCGTCATCGCGCACCGGCTGTCCACCATCCGGGCCGCGGACCGGATCGCGGTGATCGAGGCGGGACGGGTGACCGAGCAGGGCACGCACGCCGAGCTGCTGGCCGCCGAGGGGCGCTACGCCACGCTGCACCGCACCCAGTTCGCCGACCCGGACAGCCCCACGGACACGCGCTGCCTCGTCCCTGGCTGCGACCACACCCACGACGAGGGCGATCTGCCTCTCATGCGCTGACGCCGCGGCCCAATCGGTTGTACCGTGCTAATGATTGTGTCGCCGCAACCGCCGCGGAGAGGACCCGTGCCCGAACTCGACCGCAGGCACCGCCTGCTGGTGCTGGTGATCTGCTGTTCCAGCCTGTTCGTGGTCAGCATGGACGCCACCATCGTCAACCTGGCGCTGCCGGCGATCCAGGCGGACCTGTCGGCGTCCGTCACCTCGTTGCAGTGGACGATCGACGCCTACACGCTCACCCTCGCGAGCCTGCTCATGCTGGCCGGGTCGACGGCGGACCGGGTGGGGCGCAAGCGGGTCTTCCGGATCGGGCTGGTGCTGTTCGGCCTCGGCTCGCTGCTGTGCAGCGTGGCGCCCTCGGCCGGCGCGCTCGTCGGGTTCCGGGTGGTGCAGGCGCTGGGCGGCGCGATGCTCAACCCCGTCGCCATGTCGATCATCGTCAACGTCTTCACCGACCCGCGTGAGCGCGCCCGTGCGATCGGGGTGTGGGGCAGTGTCGTCGGGCTCAGCATGGCGCTCGGCCCGGTGATCGGCGGCGCGCTGGTCGACGTCGTCGGCTGGCGGTCGGTGTTCTGGATCAACGTGCCGGTGGTCGTGGCCGCCGTGGTCCTGGCCACGCGGTTCGTGCCGGAGTCCCGGGCCCCGCGGCCGCGGCGGCTCGACCCGGTGGGGCAGCTGCTGATGGCGCTGCTGCTCGGCGGCGCCACGTTCGCCATCATCGAGGGCCCGGCGCAGGGCTGGACCTCGCCGGGGGTCCTCGCCTGCGCGGCCGTGGCCTTCGCCGCGCTGGTCGCGCTGCTGCCGTGGGAGCGGAGCCGGCGGGAGCCGCTGCTCGACCCGCGCTTCTTCCGCAGCGTCCCGTTCGCCGGCGCCACGGTGATCGCGGTCTGCGCCTTCGCCAGCCTCGCCGGCTTCCTCTTCGTCAACGCGCTCTACCTGCAGACCGCCCGCGGGTACTCGCCGCTGCACGCCGGGCTCCTCACGCTGCCGATGGCCGCGATGGCCGCGGTCCTGCCGACCGTCGCGGGGCGGCTCGTCGCCACCCGCGGCGCGCGGATCCCGCTCGTCGTCGGCGGCGTGGGGATCGTGCTCTCCGGCGTGGTGCTGCTGTGGCTGCGCACGGACTCGCCGCTGTGGGTGCCGATCACGGCGTACGTGCTGTTCGGGATCGCGTTCGGCATGGTCAACCCGCCGATCACCAACACCGCGGTGTCCGGCATGCCGGCCGCGCAGGCCGGGGTCGCCTCCGCGGTGGCGTCGACGAGCCGGCAGGTCGGCACCGCGCTCGGCGTCGCGGTCATCGGGTCGGCGGTCACGGCGTCCGTCGTCGGGCCGCTGCCGACCGGGCTCGCCGAGGCCACGCACGTCGGCTGGGCGGTGCAGATCGCGTGCGGCGCCGTCGTCCTCGTGCTGGGCCTGGTGACCACGACGGCGTGGGCGCGACGGAGCGCGACCCGCACGGCCGAGCTGTTCGCGACCGCGGACGCCCCGGCCAGGGCGGGTGTGGCGTGACGGCGCCGCGGGAGCTCGACCCGGCCGACCCGGCCGTGCGTGCCTGGGGCCGGATGCGGGCGCTGGTCGTGGACCAGCACGACCGGCGGCGCGAGGCCTGTGAGGCCGTCGGGCTGAGCTTCGTCCGCGTCAAGGCGCTGCTCGAGGTGGCGCGCGAGCCCGGGACGCTCTCCGATCTCGCCGACCGGCTCTCGGTGGACCGGCCCTACGCCACGGTCGTGGTCGACGAGCTGCAGAAGCGCGGCCTCGTCCGCCGCGAGCACCACCCGGACGACCGGCGCTGCAAGATCGTCAGTGCGACGCCGGACGGGCTGCGGGCCGCCGCCACCGCCCGGGCGATCCTGGGGGACCCGCCCCCGGTCCTGCGCGCCCTGCCGGCCGAGGACCTGGCCCAGCTCGACCGGATCCTGGCGGCGCTCTGATCCCACCGCCGCTCTGATTCAGCCGCCGCTCTGATTCAGCCGCCGAGGTGGCGCGCCCGGTAGGTGGTGGGGGAGACGCCGTAGGCGCCCCGGAACGCGCGGCTGAAGGTGGCCAGGTCGGGGAAACCCCAGCGCCGCGCGACGTCCGTGACCGGGTCACCCGCCCGCCGCCGGTCGGCCAGCTCGCGGCGGCAGTGCTCGAGCCGCAGCCGCCGGATCCGCCGGTTCACCGTCTCGCCGGTGGTCGCGAAGAGCCGGTGCAGCTGGCGCACCGACACGAAGTGCGCCCGCGCCACTGCGGCCGGGCCCAGGCCGGGGTCGGCGAGGTGGGCGTCGACGTAGGTGAGCATCTCGCGCAGCAGCGCCTGCTGTGGCCGGTCGACGGCGAGCGGCCCGGCCAGGTGCTCCACGGCCAGGGTGGTGACCAGGTCGCCGGTCTCGTCGGCCACCCGGGCGGCGCCGGCGGCCGTCAGCCGGGGCGGGGCGGCCAGCAGCCCGCGCAGCATGCCGCCGACGATCCCGGACAGCCCCTCGCGGCCGTCCATCCGCAGCGCTGTGGCGCGGGCCGACTCCCCGGCGTCGAGCCCGACGGATGCCCGGGGCCAGGTGAAGACCTCGAGGCACCAGTCCCCGCCCAGCCGCCAGCGGAACGGCCTGCCGGTCTCGTAGATCGCGAAGTCGCCCCCGGCGAGCGCGGCCCGGCGGCCGTCCTGCTCCAGCACGCCCGTGCCCCGGGTGACCATCCCGATCTGCAGGAACTCCTGGTCGTCGGCCGCGGCCAGCGAGGGTGTGCGGCGGCAGACCTGGTCGACCGAGCAGACCTCCGAGACCTGCAGGTGCGCGACGGTGGCGTTGCGCACCGTGCCGGCGAACGTGCCGAGCCGGCGGTCGGCGGCGATGTCGAGGGCGACGAAGTCGTGCCGGATGGTGTCCCGCCACTCGTCGAACCGGCGGGTGGCGTGCCTGTCCGTGCCGCCGGGCGCGGAGCCTGGTGCGAGGACCACGGTCACCTCCTGCGGACGGCGGCCTTCCCGCCGGCCCGTTCCGGAGGGAACCAGACGAAGGTTCGCAGTGTGTTGCGGGCACGTCAAACGCGGTCGCGCCCAACGGGTCCGCGCGCGGCCGTCACTCGCTGCCCACCTCCGGTCGCTCGGTGCCAAGCCGGGCCGGGCCGCGGCGACCGAGGATGGATCACCCCACCACGATCCGGGAGCGACCGCGATGACTCTCGCCGACCTGCCCCTCCTCGCCGTCGGGGAGACGGGCACCCACCGCGCCATCTGCCCGCACGACTGCCCCGACGGCTGCTCGATGCTCGTCTCCGTCGAGGACGGGCGGGCGACCGGGGTCCGGGGCGACCCCGACCACCCGTTCACCCGGGGCGGGCTGTGCGTGAAGGTGAACAACTACGTGGACCGGGTCTACAGCCCCGACCGGGTCACCACGCCCCTGCGGCGCAGCGGACCGAAGGGCTCCGGCCGGTTCGAGCCGATCTCGTGGGACGAGGCGATCGCGGAGATCACCTCACGGTTCCGGGCGGTGGTCGCCGAGCACGGCGCCGAGGCGATCATGCCCGTGAGCTACCTGGGCACCCAGGGCACGCTCAACGGGCTCAACGTCGGCGACCCCTTCTTCAACAAGCTGGGCGCCACGGTCGCCGAGCGCACCTTCTGCGACTCCGGCGCGTCGACGGCGTACGTCATGAGCCTCGGCCCGACGGCCGGCGTCGACCCCGAGAGCCTGGTGCACTCGCGGTACATCGTGATCTGGGCCTGCAACATGGTCTCGACCAACCTGCACCTGTGGCCGTTCGTGGCCGAGGCGCAGAAGCGGGGCGCCAAGGTCGTGGTCATCGACCCGGTGAAGCACCGCACGGCCAAGCGCGCCGACTGGCACATCCCGATTTGCCCGGGGACGGACGGCGCGCTGGCCCTGGCGCTCATCCACGTCATCCTCGCCGAGGGCCTGACCGACGCCGAGTACGTCGCGGAGCACACCGTCGGGGTCGAGGACCTCGAGAAGCGGGTCCGGGACTGCACGCCGGAGTGGGCCGCCGCGGAGACCGGCGTCCCGGCCGAGGACATCCGGACCCTCGCCCGCGAGTACGCGGCCGGCCAGCCGTCGATGATCCGGATCGGCGTCGCGATCGAGCGGCACTCCGGCGGCGGGCAGACCGTGCGGGCGATCTCGTGCCTGCCCGGCCTGGTGGGTGCCTGGCGCAAGCCCGGCGGCGGCCTGCTGGCCCTGCCGCTGTGGGCCTTCCCGGTGAACTGGGACGCGCTGTCGCAGCCGCAGCTGCGGCCCGAGGGCACCCGCGTGGTCAACCAGTACCTGCTCGGCAAGGCGCTGACCGGGGAGCTGGGGCTCGACCCCGGGATCCACGCGCTGATGGTCTACAACGCCAATCCGATGATCGTGTGCCCGGACCAGGAGAAGATGGTCGCCGGGCTGTCCCGCGAGGACCTGTTCACCGTGGTCAGCGAGCAGTTCCTCACTGACACCGCCCAGTTCGCGGACATCGTGCTGCCGGCCACCACGCAGCTCGAGCAGCTCGACGTCATGTTCTCGTGGGGGCACTTCTACATCGGCCTCAACCGGCCCTCGATCGCGCCCGTGGGCGAGGCGATCCCCAACACCGAGCTGTTCCGGCGGCTGGCCGCCGCCATGGGGTTCGACGACGAGTGCTTCGGGATGACCGACGAGGAGCTGATCGAGCAGGCGTACGACTGGGGCGCGCCGGCGCTGCAGGGGATCACGCCGAAGTCGCTGGCGAAGACGGGGTGGGCGCGGCTGACCCTGCCCGACGCCGACCACTACGCCCCGCACGACATCGGCGGCTTCCCGACGCCGTCGGGCAAGCAGGAGTTCGCGTCCGCCGCGGCGGCGGGCGGGAACTTCGTGCTCCCGCTGTTCCGGCAGGGCAGCAACGAGGCCCAGCCCGGCGGCGAGGTGGACCCGTTGCCGCACTACATCCCGCCCGCGCACAGCGACTACCCGCTGCACCTGGTCTCGCCCAAGGCGCACGCGTTCCTCAACTCGTCCTACGGGAACCTCGGGGCCCAGCAGCGGGTGCAGGGCGAGCCGTCCGCGATCGTGCACCCGGCCGACGCGGAGACCCGGGGGATCGTCGAGGGCTCGCTGATCCGGGTCTTCAACGAGCGCGGGGAGTTCCTCGTCAAGGTCAAGGTGTCCGACGAGGTGGCCCGCGGCGTCGTCCTGGCGTCGATGGGGCAGTGGCGGTCGCAGGCCAAGGGCCTGGCCACCGTCAACGCCGTCAACCCCACGGAGTTCGCCGATCTCGGCAACGCGCCGACCTTCTCCGACACCCGCGTCGAGGTCGAGCCCGCCTGAGGGGGTCCGTCCGACCCGTCCGCTCCCGACCTGCCCGCCGGCCCCGCACCCCCTCCGGGGCCGGCGGGCCTGCCGTCGTCGGAGGGCGTGTTCGGACGCCGGGTCAGCGGGGGAGGGTGCGCACGCTCTGCTCGACGAGGTCGAGCACGCCGTCGAGCGCGTCGGCCGGCAGGCCCATGGCCAGGTGCGAGACCAGCCCCTCCAGCACCAGCTCCAGGTACTGGGCCAGCACCGGGACCGGGACGTCGTCGCGCAGGGCCCCGGCCGCGGCCTGCCGCTCGAGCCGCTCCCGGGTGGCCGCGGTGAGCTCGGCGGAGTGCGCCTGCCACCGCTGCCGGAAGTCCGGGTCGGTGCGGAGCCGGCGGGACACCTCCAGCCGGGTGCCGAGCCAGCTGCGGTCGCTCGCGCCGTCCGCCTCGGCGGCCCCGTCCGTCCCCTCGCCGCGGGCGGTCCCCAGCAAGTCCCGCATGACCTGGACCAGGCCCTGCTCGGCGACGACGTCGGCCATCCGGCGGGCGTCCTGCTCGGCCAGGGCGAGGAACAGCGCGTCCTTGTCGCGGAAGTAGTGGAAGATCGCGCCGCGGGAGAGTCCGGTGCTCTGCTCGAGCCGCCGGACCGTCGCCCCCTCGTACCCGTGCGCGGCGAAGCACCGCCGGGCGCCGTCGAGGATGTGCTGGCGCCGGGCGGCGAGCTGGTCGGTACTCACACGGGGCACCGGCCCAGTATCCCGTACGTACGTCTTGTGGTGCAGGACGCGCGACGCGCGCCGGGAAAGGCCGCGGGAAGGACCTGCAACTGTCGGACCCCGCGGGTAGCGTTCGATCCGTGCTTCCAGACGCGGGGATCGTGCCCGCCGTCCCGGGGCCGGAGGGCGCTCGCGCGCACTCCGGGATCCCCGTGCAGGCGGGCCAGGGGGCGGAGCGGCCCGCGGCCGGTACCGAGCTGCGCAGCCGGGCGGAGGCCGAGGCGTACGTGGCCTCGGTCTGCTTCAAACACGGCCCCCCGCGGTACCTGGGCGTGGAGCTCGAGTGGCTCCTGCGCCCCGCCCGGCCCGCCGACCCCGCCGACCTCGCCGACCTGCTCGGCGCGCTCGGCCCGCACGCCCCCGCCCCGCTCGTCCCCGGTTCCCCCGCCGCCCCGCTCCCGCACGGCTCGGTCGTCACCGTCGAGCCCGGCGGCCAGGTCGAGCTCGCCAGCCCGCCGATCGCCGGGCTCGGCCCCCTCGTCGCCGCCGTCGAGGCCGACTCCGCCGCCCTCCACGCCCGGCTCGCCGCCCGCGGTCTGAGCCCCGAGCCCCGCGCCGCCGATCCCGTCCGGCCCGCGCGCCGGCTCCTGCAGCTCCCGCGCTACCGCGCCATGGAGCGCGCCTTCGACCGCTTCGGCCCGCACGGCCGCAGCGGCATGTGCTCCACGTCCGCGGTCCAGGTGGCGCTCGACGCGGGGGAGCGCACGGAGCTCCCCGCCCGCTGGGCGGCGCTGCACGACCTCGGCCCGGTCCTCGTGGCCGCCTTCGCCAACTCCCCGCTGCTGCACGGGCGGCGCACCGGCTGGAAGTCCAGCAGGCTGGCCGCCTGGCTGGCGCTCGACCCCGCCCGTACCGCCCCGCCGCCGTCCGTCGACGGCGACCCGGCCGGCGCCTGGGCCGAACGCGTGGTGGACACGCCGCTGCTGTGTGTGCGCGGCGCGGGCGAGTGGACCACGCCGGAGGGCGTGACCTTCGCCGACTGGGTCGAGGGCCGGCTGGACGGCCGGCGGCCGACCGTCGCGGACCTCGAGTACCACATCTCCACGCTGTTCCCGCCGGTCCGCCCGCGCGGGTTCCTCGAGGTCCGGTACGTCGACGGGCAGCAGGGCGCGGACTGGGCGCTCCCGGTGGCCGTGCTCGCCGCGCTCACCGCGCGGCCCGCCGTCGTCGACCGGGTCCGGGAGATCTGCGCCCCCACCCGGCTGCGCTGGACCTCCGCGGCCCGGCACGGCCTGGAGGACCGCGTCCTCGCCGCGGCCGCCGCCGAGGTGTTCGCGCTGGCCTGCGCGGAGCTGCCCGCGCTCGACCCGCCGCCGGGCCTGCTGTCCCGGCTGGTGGAGGTCACCGAACGCCGCGTCGCCGCGGGCCGCTGCCCCGCGGACGACCCGCTGCCCGGCGAGCCGCCCGCCGGCGGCCCCCTCGAGACCCTCGAGATCATCCCGTCCCCGACGGAGGGAGCACTCCCGTGACGATCACGCCCGAGACCGACCCCTTCTGTACCCCGGAGCAGCTCCGCGGCCACGTCGCGGCGCTGCTCGACCGGTCCCGTACCCGCAGCACCGGCCTCACCGACGCCGTCGACGAGGGCGACCTCGTCGCGCAGCACTCGCCGCTGATGTCCCCGCTGGTGTGGGACCTCGCGCACATCGGCAGCCAGGAGGAGCTCTGGCTGGTCCGGGACGTCGGCGGCAGGGAGCCGCTGCGCCCGGAGATCGACGGGCTCTACGACGCGTTCCAGCACAGCCGCGCCAGCCGCATCGAGCTGCCCCTGCTCACCCCGGCCGAGGCCCGGCAGTACGTCGCCGAGGTGCGGGAGAAGGCGCTCGACGCGCTGGAGCGCAGCCCGCTGCGCGGCCGCCGGCTGGAGCACGAGGGCTTCGCCTTCGGCATGATCGTGCAGCACGAGCAGCAGCACGACGAGACGATGCTGGCCACCCACCAGCTCCGGGCCGGGGCGCCGGTGCTGCAGGCGCCCGAGCCCCCGCCCGGGCGCCGGCTCGCCGCGCGCGAGGTGCTGGTGCCCGCGGGCGTGTCCATCCAGGGCACGTCCACCGAGCCGTGGGCGCTGGACAACGAGCGCCCGGCGCACGCCGTGTCGCTGCCGGCCTTCTGGATCGACACCCACCCGGTGACCAACGGCGAGTACGTCGCGTTCGTCGAGGCCGGCGGGTACACCGACCCGCGGTGGTGGAGCGCGGAGGGCTGGCGGCACCGCACCGCCGAGGGCCTGGTCGCACCGCGGTTCTGGGAGCGGGACTCCGCGGGCGAGTGGTGGCGGCGGCGGTTCGGCGTGGTCGAGCGCGTGCCGGCGGACGAGCCGGTGGTGCACGTCTGCTTCCACGAGGCCGCGGCGTACGCCCGGTGGGCCGGCAAGCGGCTGCCCACCGAGGCGGAGTGGGAGAAGGCCGCCCGCTTCGACCCGGCGACCGGGCGCAGCCGGCGCTATCCGTGGGGGGACGAGTCCCCGGCCGAGCGGCACGCCAACCTCGGCCAGCGCCACCTGCGTCCCGCCCCGGTCGGCGCCTACCCGGAGGGCGCGTCGCCGCTGGGCGTCGAGCAGCTGATCGGGGACGTGTGGGAGTGGTGCGACTCGGGTTGGCACCCGTATCCGGGGTTCGAGGCCTTCCCGTACCGCGAGTACTCCGAGGTGTTCTTCGGCGGCGACTACAAGGTCCTGCGCGGCGGCTCGTTCGGCACGGACCCGTCGGCGGTCCGGGCGACCTTCCGGAACTGGGACCATCCGGTCCGCCGGCAGATCTTCTCCGGCTTCCGCTGCGCGCGGGACGCCTCGCCCGCCGACACGGCCGACAGGGCCGACGCCGCCGGTCTGCCCTGACCGGTGTGCCGCCACCTGGCCCACCTGGGCCCGCCGACGACGCTGTCCGCGCTGCTGCTGGAGCCGCCGCACGGGCTGCTGCACCAGTCCTACGCCCCCGCCGACATGCGCGGCGGGGGCACCGTCAACGCGGACGGGTTCGGCGCGGGCTGGTACCCGCCGGGCGACCCGGGCGGCAACGGCCACCCGTCCGAACCGGCCCGGTACCGCTCCGACCAGCCGATGTGGTCGGACGGTGCGTTCGCCTCGCTGGCCGCGGCCACCCGCAGCTCCGCGGTGCTCGCCGCGGTCCGGTCCGCGACCACGGGGATGCCGGTCACCAGCACCGCGGCCGCCCCGTTCGCCGAGGGCCGCTGGCTGTTCAGCCACAACGGCGTGGTGCGCGGGTGGCCCGGCGCGGTCGCGGACCTGGCCGCCGGGCTGCCCGTCGTCGACCTGCTGACCCTCGACGCCCCCACGGACTCGGCCCTGCTGTGGGCGCTGGTCCGGAACCGGCTGCGGGCGGGGGAGGACCCGGCGCGGGTGCTGCCCGACACCGTCCTCGCCGTCGAGGCCGCCGCGCCCGCGTCCCGGCTCAACCTCCTGCTCACCGACGGCACCACGATCTGGGGCACGGCCTGGGACCACGCGCTGTCGGTGCGGGTCACGGACCGGGCCGCCACCGTGGCGTCGGAGCCGATCGACACCGACCCGGGTTGGGAGCCCTTGCCGGACCGGCACCTCGTCGTCGCGACGCCGGGCCGGCTGGATCGGCGCCCGATCGGGCCCTCGAGCACCGACCTCCCCACCGACACCGGGATCCCGGACCGCGGGACCCGCGCGCCCCACTCCTGAGCAGGCCCCCTGCTCGACCGGGCCCGCCCGGACGCACCGCGAGGAGCACGATCATGACCCGGCCGAACCGCCTGACCGAGCTCGACGTCCACCTCACCGCGGCCGACGCCGAGGCCGCCCTCCGGGCGGACGCCCGCGCCGGGCTCACCGCCGACCCCAAGGAGCTCCCGCCCAAGTACTTCTACGACGCCCGGGGCAGCGAGCTCTTCGAGGAGATCACCGAGCTCCCCGAGTACTACCCGACACGCACCGAGAGGGCCCTGCTCGAGGAGTCGGTCGCGGCGATCGCGGAGGCCTCCGGGGCGGACACGGTCGTCGAGCTCGGGTCGGGTTCGTCGGCCAAGACCCGGCTGCTGCTCGACGCCTTCCGCGCGGCCGGCACCCTGCGCCGGTACGTCCCGCAGGACGTCAGCGAGGCGGCGCTGCGCGGGGCGCTCGACGCGCTCGCCGTCGAGTACCCCGACCTGGCGCTGCACGGCGTGGTCGGCGACTTCACGAAGGACCTCACCGCGCTGCCGACCGGCGGGCGTCGGATGATCGCCTTCCTCGGCGGCACGATCGGCAACCTGCGGCCCGCGGAGCGCACGGCGTTCCTCGCGCACGTCCGCTCGGTGCTCGAGCCCGGCGAGCAGCTGCTGCTCGGCACCGGTCTGGTGATCGACGAGCCCACCCTGCTCGCCGCCTACGACGACACCGCGGGCGTCACCGCGGAGTTCAACCGCAACGTCCTGCACGTGCTCAACCGCGAGCTGCGCGCCGACTTCCTCCCCGAGGCGTTCTCGCACGTCGCGGCCTGGGACGCCGAGCACGAGTGGATCGAGATGCGGCTGCGGGCGGAGAAGGACATGCGGGTGTGGGTGGAGGAGCTGGACCTCGCGGTCGACTTCGCCGAGGGCGAGGAGATGCGCACGGAGATCTCGGCCAAGTTCCGGCCCGCCGGCGTGCGGGAGATGCTGGCCGAGGCGGGCTTCGACCTGGGTCGCTGGTGGGCCGACGAGGACCGCCGCTTCGCCCTCTCCCTGGCCACAGCCGTCTGAACCGCAGTAGGGAACCATAACGCGACTTCAGGCCGCTTTCTGGCGCGTCATGGTTCCCTACTGCGTTCTCGGCGGCCGGTGTGACGCGTCATGGCTCCATGGTGCGCTCTCGCTCTGCGTGATCGGTCCTTACTGGATAGTGTTCGCCCCACCGAGGCGGGGGAGGGCGGCATGCAGCTGTCGCGGCGCGAGGTGCTGCGTCTCGGGCTGGGTGCGGCCGCGACCGGTCTGCTCGCCGGCTGCGCGCTCGACACCACCGGCGCCCCCGGGTCCCGAGGATCGGACGGCCTGGTCTTCTACTCGACCCAGCTGGCGACGACCGAGGAGGCCGAGGCCGTCCGGCGGCAGATCCTCGCCGGGTTCCCGCGCGAGGTGCAGTTCGCCGGCGACAGCTCGGCCACCAAGATGTTCGACCGGGTCCGTGCCGACGCGCGGGCCGGCTCCTCGAGCATCGCGCTGCTCGGGGCACTGCACGGCGAGTTCGCCACGCTGGCGAAGGAGGGCCTGCTCCGGGACATGACGGACGTCGTCGAGCAGCTCGGCGACCGCGGGTTCACCCGCCAGTACCTCGACCTCGCCCGCATCGACGGCCGGTACGCCTTCGTCCCGTGGATCTCGGCCAGCTACATCATGGCCGCCCGCCGCGAGGCGCTGCAGTTCCTGCCCGCCGGCGCCGATCTGCAGGCGCTCACCTACACCCAGCTGCTGGACTGGACGCGGGCGATCCAGCTGGCCACCGGTTCGCCGCGGTTCGGGCTGCCCGCGGGCGAGAACGGTCTGCTCAAGCGGTTCCTGCAGGGCTACGCGTACCCGAGCTTCACCGGCGGGGTGAACACCACCTTCGCGAGCGCCGACGCCGCCGCGATGTGGGAGTGGCTCCGCGCGATCTGGGGCACCGCGAACCCGCAGTCCGTGACCTACGGCTTCATGCAGGAACCGCTGCTCTCCGGTGAGGTGTGGGTGGCGTGGGACCACGCCGTCCGGCTGGTGGACGCGCTGCAGACCCGGCCGGACGACATCGTCTCCTTCCCCGCGCCCACCGGGCCGAGGGGACTGGGCTACCTCCCCGTGCTCGGCGGCCTGTCGATCCCGAAGGCGGTCGCCGACCCGCAGCCGTCGATCGAGCTGATCCGGCACCTCACCGATCCCGCGCGGGTCTCCACCACGCTGCGGACCGTGGCGTGGTTCCCGCCGCAGGACCTGGCGGCGATCCCGGGCGGGCTGCCGCCGGGTGTCGGGCAGGAGGCGGAGACGCTGCAGCGGATGGTCGGCACCCCCGGGGCCGTGGCGTCGTCGCTCGCGGTCGGGCTCGGCGGGCAGAGCGGCACCTACGACAAGGTGTTCACGGACGCGTTCCGTTCGATCGTGCTCGACGGCGGCGACGTCCGGGGCGTGCTCGCCACCCAGGCCGCCGCGCTGCAGGGCGTGCTCGACAGCGCTCAGGCCGCCTGCTGGGCGCCGGACCCGGTGGGCGAGGGGGTGTGTCGCGTTGGCTGAGGCGGTGACCGAGGCCCCGGTGGTCGCGGCGGAGCGCCGTGGCGGGCCGCAGCGCTGGCTGCCGTACCTGCTGCTCGCGCCCAGCGTCGCCTACCTGCTGATCTTCTTCGCGTCGCCGATGATCCAGGCGTTCGGGCTCGCGTTCACCAGCACGACGGGGGAGTGGGGGCTCGGGTCGATCCGGGCGATGCTCGGCGACGACCGCTTCTGGCCCGCCGTGTGGACCACGGTGATCCTGCTCGTGGTGCTGCTTCCGCTGCAGTTCGCGCTGGCCATGGCGATGTCGATGGTGATCACCTCGCGGCTGCGGGGATCGGGCCTCTGGCTCTACGTGTTCCTGCTGCCGCTCGGCGTCAGCGAGCTCGGGGCCGGCATCCTCTGGTACTCGATCTTCGTCGAGCAGGGTTGGCTCAACACCGTGCTGCAGTCCCTCGGACTGATCGACCGGCCGGTGATCTGGCTGGACTACCGCGAGCCGTGGCGGGTGATCGGCACGATCGTGGTCGCCGAGGCGTGGCGGTCCACCTCGCTGATCGTGATCATCCTGGTCGGCGGGCTGCGCGCCATCCCGCGGGACTACCTGGAGGCCGCCGACGTCTTCCACGCCGGGCCGTGGCAGCGGATGCGGCACGTGGTGCTGCCGATGATGCGCCCGACGATCCGGACGGCGCTCATCGTGCGGACGGTGCTCGCCTTCGAGGTGTTCGCCACCGTGATCGCTTTGGGCGGCACGGGCACGGACGTCCTCGCCACCCAGGCCAACCGCGCCTACACCGAGTACCAGGACGCGCACCTGGCCTCGGCCTACGGGCTGGTCATCCTGCTGGTCTCGCTGGTGGCGGTCGGGATCATCCTGGTCGCGCTGCCCACCCGGAAGGAGCGCGGCGAGTGACCGCGCGGCGCGTCCTCGGTTACGGCGGGGCGGTCCTGCTGGCCGGCTGGGTCCTCGTGCCGATCTGGTTCGTGGTCGTCGGGGCGTTCAGCACGGCCGACGCCGTCTACTCCTACCCGCTCGCCGCCTGGCCGGACTGGTCGCTGGAGTCGATGCGGTTCTTCGTGACCTCCGCGGGCGTGCCGCAGGCGCTGCTGTCCAGCGTGATCGTCGCGGTGCTCACCGGCGTGGTCACCCTGCTCCTCGCCGCGCCCGCGGGCTACGCCCTGGCCCGGTTCGTCTTCCCCGGGGCGGACGCCTACCGGCTGGCCGTGCTGTCCACGCGCGCGTTCCCCGTGGTCGTCCTGTCCATCCCGCTGGCCGTGTTCTTCCTGCAGTGGGGGATCTACGACACCGTCTGGGGCGTCGCGCTGATGCACACCGCGCTGGCGCTGCCCTTCGTGGTGCTCATGGTGAGCGCCGTGTTCGCCGGGGTGCCCGTGGACCTGGAGGAGGCCGCCCAGGTCTTCGGCTGCAGCCGGTTCGGCGCCTTCCGCCGGGCCGTGGTGCCCAACGCCGCCCCCGGGCTCGCCGCCGCCGCGACCTTCGCCGTGCTGCTCAGCTACAACGAGGTCTTCGCCGCCTCCATCCTCACCCTCCAGCAGCCCACGCTGCCGGTCTTCGTGCTCACCGGCCTGACCCAGGCGCCGCTGCCCTTCCGCTACGCGGGCGCGCTGTTCCTGCTGGCCCCGGCCTTCCTGTTCATCCTGCTGATCCGGCGCCGGCTGCTCGGCGTCGGCGGCGGCCCGACGCTGCGGTAGAGGAGCATCCGTTGTCCGACATCCGGCTCACCGGGATCACGAAGCGGTACACGCGCCACGCCGCCCCTGCCGTCGACGACGTGTCCGTGACCGTCCGCGACGGGGAGTTCTTCGTGCTCCTCGGCCCGTCCGGCTGCGGCAAGACGACTCTGCTCCGCACGATCGCCGGCCTCGAGCAGGCCGACGCCGGCACCGTCCACCTGGGCGACCGGGACGTCACCGGGCTGCCGCCGCGCCGGCGCGACATCGCCATGGTCTTCCAGGGCTACGCCGTGTTCCCGCACCTCACCGTGGCCGAGAACATCGGTTTCGGGCTCGCCATGCGCAAGGCGCCGAAGCAGGAGATCGCCGAGGCCGTGGAGTACGCCGCGGGTCTCGTCCGGCTCGACGACGTCCTCGACCGCTACCCCTCCGCCCTGTCCGGCGGGCAGCGGCAGCGGGTCGCCGTGGCGCGGGCCGTCGCCGTCCGCCCCAGCGTGCTGCTGATGGACGAGCCGCTGTCGAACCTCGACGCCCTGCTCCGGCTGAGCTTCCGCTCCGACCTCAAGGCGCTGGCCAAGGAGCTCAACACCACGATCGTCTACGTCACCCACGACCAGGTGGAGGCGCTCTCGCTGGGCGACCGGGTCGCGGTGATGCGTGCCGGCGAGATCGTGCAGTGCGGCACGCCGATGGAGGTCTACGACCGGCCCGCCACCCGGTTCGTCGGCGGCTTCCTCGGTACCCCGCCCATGAACCTGCTCCCGGTCCGGCGCGCGCAGGACGGGTGGACAGCGGCCGGCGAGCCCTTCGCCGTGCCCGAGGAGCACGCCGACCGCGTCGGCGACGAGCTGTGGGCCGGGATCCGCGCCGAGAACATCGAGCCCTCGACGACCGAGGTGCCCGGGGCGCTGCCCGCGCGCGTCCGGCTCGTCGAGCCGCTGGGGTCGCAGCTGCTCGTGTCCGTGACGGTGGGGGACGAGAGCGTGAAGCTCCTCACGCCGACCGACTTCCCGGCCGGCGACGACAGCCGGCTGTGGCTGCGCGTGCCCCCGGAGCGGGTGCGCTGGTTCGACCCGGCGAGCGAGCGCGCCCTCGACGGGACCGACCGCGCCGGGACCGACCGCGCCGGCGCCGCCGTGAGCAGCGGCTGAGCACCTTTCCGTCCGGTGTCCACACCGGATTGTGCGGTGACCGGGCGTAACGCGCCGGAATCGTGACCCGAGTACAGGGAAACGATTCGTCCCTTCCGGCGCGGCCCATCCCCGCCGCAGGTCGACGCATCGTGACGCCGCCCTGCTCGTTGACCACCCGTACCGGTGACCCGGACGGCGTAAGGCCTCTGCGGCGACCCCGATGGAGCGAGCGGCGAGGTATTGAGCGGTCGGATACCCGTTGTTACTCTGCAGTTAAGTACCGCTGATACCGATGAGGCGTGGATTTACGCCGGAAGGAAGCACATCCCCGTGAGCACGGAGTCCGACACCGGCAACCATCCGACCGCTCCCTTCACCGCTCCCCCCGGTCCCGGGACGTCGAGCGCGGCGTACGGCACGGCCCTCACCGAGGTCGGGCTCGGCGCCCACGCCGCCGAGGTGCTGCGGACGAACGACATGGGTGGGTGGACCAAGGCGGCCCCGCTGCTCTACCCGCACCAGTGGAGCTGGGACAGCGCGTTCGTGTCGATCGGCTGGGCCCAGGTCGACGTGCGCCGGGCGATGACCGAGCAGGAACGGCTGTTCGAGGCGCAGTGGCGCAACGGGATGGTGCCGCAGATCGTCTTCAACTCGCTGGCCGGCCCGGAGTCGTACTTCCCGGACCCCGCGCGCTGGGCCGTGGAGGTGTCGCCGGAGGCGCCGGTGGGTGTCGCGGAGACCAGTGGCATCTGCCAGCCGCCGGTGCACGCGATCGCCGTGGCGCGCATCTGGGAGATCGCGCTCGGGACCGAGGCCGAGGAGGACGTCCGGACGCAGCTGCGGGCGCTGTTCCCGAAGCTCCTCGCCTGGCACCGTTACCTGGCCGAGAACCGCGACCCGTCGGCGTCGGGCCTGGTCACGACCTACCACCCGTGGGAGGGCATCGACAACTCCCCGCGCTGGGACGGCGTGCTCGGCCGGCTCGAGGTCGGCGAGGTCCCCGCCTACACCCGCCGGGACGTCCAGCACGTCGCCGACGCCGGGCAGCGGCCGACCGACGCGCACTACGACCGCTTCCTCTGGCTGCTCGAGCTGCTCAAGCGGTACCGCTACGACGACGCGGTGATCCACGAGCGCTACCCGTTCCTGGTCAAGGACGTCTTCTTCACCTCGGTGCTGATCATGGCGAACCGGGCGCTGCTGGAGATCGCGGACGTCGTGGGGGCAACCCAGGCGCAGCGCGCCACGATCCAGGGCTGGATCGACCGGGCCCGCGCCGGCGTGGCAGCGGCGACCGACGCCGCGAGCGGGATGGCCTACGACGTCGACCTCGGGACGGAGGCGCCGATCCAGGTCGCCACCTTCGCCGGCATGTCCCCGCTGCTCGACGCCGGCGCCCCGACCGTGCAGCGCGCCCGGGCCCGGGCACTGTTCGACTCCGAGGACTTCGCCGGCCACCCGGATCTGCGCTGGGCGATGCTGCCGAGCACCAGCCCCCGCGAGGTGTGCTTCGACCCGCGCAACTACTGGCGCGGCCCGGTCTGGCCGATCGTCAACTGGCTGTACTGGAAGGGCCTGCGGGACGGTGGCGACACCGCCCGTGCCGCCGCCCTGCGCGAGGCCTCCCTCGACTCGCTGCGCCACGTCGGCTTCGCGGAGTACTTCGACCCGATGACCGGCGAGGCCCTCGGCTCCGCCATGCAGTCCTGGACCGCCGCCGTCGCCCTGGACTGGCTGGCCTCCTGACCCCGTGAGTGCCGACTGCCCCTAGAGGGGCAGTCGGCACTCACGACCCCCGTTGACGTGCGGTTACGTGAACTGGGCCTGGACGAGGAGTGTGACAGCGCCGGCCGCGGCCAGGCCCAGGACGGCCGGGCGCGTCCACCCCCGGTCGAGGATCCGGCGCAGCGGGTTCGACAGCAGCAGGCCGGCGGCCGCGAACGGGACCAGCACCGCGCCCTGCAGCAAATGGGACGCGTCGACCTGGCCGCCGGCGGCGAGGACGCCGAGCGACAACGCGGTGCCGACACCGAAGTAGGCGCCGAGGGTCGCGCGGACCGTTGCGCCGTGCTCGTCCTGGTAGAGGATCGCGACGGGCGGACCGCCGATCGCGGCCGCCGTGCCCGACACCCCGCTGACCGCCCCGGCCACCAGCAGCGCGGGCCGCGTCGGGCGCAGATGCAGCCGGACCAGCGAGGCCGCCACGCACAGCAGCACGGCGACGGCCACGAACGACGCGAAGGCCCGGTACGGCAGCAACGCCACCACGGTCGCGCCGAGCACCGCGCCGGGGACACGCCCGGCCAGCGCCCATCCCACGCCCCGCCAGTCGGCGTCGTGCCACTCCCGCACGAGCTGGAACAGCGCGTGCACGCCCGCGACGACGATCAGCGGCACCGGCACGTACTGCGGGTCCAGCAGCGCCAGCAGCGGCGCGGCCACGAGCGCCAGCCCGAACCCCACCGTCCCCTGGATCACCGCCCCCGCCGCCACCACCAGGCCGGCCCACAGCACCACCACGGGTTCGACCGTAGGTGGTGCGGGCGGTCGGCGGACGACTCGCGCGCCGTGATCGTCGTTCGTGTGCAGTGCAGGTCGTGCTGGAAGCCGCCACCGCACGCAGACGGTGTTCATGATGGGCGGCCCGCGTCGGGCTCGTCGGTGATCGGCGGGAGGGTGCGCACAGGGCTGTGCTCACGGCCCCCAGTGCACGTTGATGACGATCACCGAGGCGCGGCAGGAGTCGGCCCGGTCCATGATCGTCATTTGTGTGCGGTCAGGCTGCGCAGCCGGCCATCAGCGCACGCAGACGGTGATCACCGGTGCGGCGGGAGCCGAGAACGAACGAAGCCCCGCACCGGGATGGTGCGTGGCTCGTTCTCGCAGCTCAGGGCAGGTCGTGAGTGGCGACTGCCCCTCTAGGGGCAGTTGCCACTCACGGGGTCAGGAGGCGAGCATGCCCCGGAGCACGTACTGCAGGATGCCGCCGTTGCGGTAGTAGTCCGCCTCGCCGGGGGTGTCGATGCGGACGACCGCGTCGAACTCGACCTTCCCGCCGTCCGCCTTGGTCGCGGTGACCTTGACGGTGCGCGGGGTGGTGCCGTCGTTCAGCTCGGTGATGCCCGCGATGTCGAAGGTCTCGGTGCCGTCGAGGCCCAGCGACGAGGCCGACTCGCCCTGCGGGAACTGCAGCGGGATGACGCCCATGCCGATGAGGTTCGAGCGGTGGATGCGCTCGAAGGACTCGACGATGACGGCCTTGACACCCAGCAGCGCGGTGCCCTTGGCCGCCCAGTCGCGCGACGACCCGGAGCCGTACTCCTTGCCGCCCAGCACCACCAGCGGGGTGCCCGCGGCCGCGTAGTTCTGCGCGGCGTCGTAGATGAACGCCTGCGGGGCGCCGTCCTTGGTGAAGTCCCGGGTGTAGCCGCCGGAGACGTCGTCGAGCAGCTGGTTGCGCAGCCGGATGTTCGCGAACGTCCCGCGGATCATCACCTCGTGGTTGCCGCGGCGCGAGCCGAAGGAGTTGTAGTCCTTCTTCTCCACGCCGTGCTCGTCGAGGTACTGCGCGGCCGGGGTGCCCGGCTTGATCGCGCCGGCGGGGGAGATGTGGTCGGTGGTGACCGAGTCCCCGAGCAGCGCGAGCACGCGGGCGCCCGAGATGTCCTCGACCGGCGCGGGCTCCGACGCCATGCCCTCGAAGTACGGGGGCTTGCGGACGTAGGTGGACTCCTGGTCCCACTCGAAGGTCCGGCCCTCCGGCGTGGGCAGCGAACGCCACCGCTCGTCGCCGCGGAAGACGTCCGCGTAGTCCTTGGCGAACATCTCCTCGGTGATGGCGCCGTCGATCGTCGCCTGGACGTCCTCGGCGGACGGCCAGATGTCGGCGAGGAAGACGTCCGTCCCGTCCGTGTCCTTGCCCAGCGGCTGGGACTCGAAGTCGAAGTCCATCGTGCCGGCCAGGGCGTACGCGATGACCAGCGGCGGGGACGCCAGGTAGTTCATCTTGACGTCCGGGTTGATCCGGCCCTCGAAGTTCCGGTTGCCGGACAGCACCGAGACGACGGCGAGGTCGGCCTCGTTGACCGCCGCCGAGACCTCCTCGGGCAGCGGGCCCGAGTTGCCGATGCAGGTGGTGCAGCCGTAGCCGACCAGGTGGTAGCCGAGCTTCTCGAGGTAGGGCCAGAGGCCGGCCTTCTCGTAGTAGTCGGTGACGACCTGCGAGCCCGGCGCCATCGAGGTCTTGACCCACGGCTTGACCGCGAGGCCCTTGTCGACGGCGTTCTTGGCCAGCAGGGCCGCGCCCAGCATGACCGACGGGTTCGACGTGTTGGTGCAGGAGGTGATCGAGGCGATCACGACCGCGCCGTGGTCGATCTCGAACTCCGCGCCGCCCATGGTGACCTTGGTGGGCTTGCTGACCCGCCCACCGGAGCCGGCGGCGGCCGAGATCGGCGCGTGCGGCTTGCCGGCGTCGCCGTTGCCGTCGTGCGCCGGGGAGGCGGGGTCGCTGGCCGGGAAGGACTCCTCGCCGGCCTCGTCGACCGTGGAGCCCGACGACGCGGCGTCGTCCGGGTCGGTCTGGTCCGGCGTCGAGGCGTAGTCCGCCAGGGAGGACCGGAACGCCTCCTTGGCCTGCGACAGCTCGATGCGGTCCTGCGGCCGCTTCGGGCCGGCGATCGACGGGACGACCGTCGACAGGTCCAGCTCGAGGGTCTCGGAGTACTGCGGCTCGGCCTGCGGGTCGTGCCAGAGGCCCTGCTCCTTGGCGTAGGCCTCGACCAGGGCGACCTGCTCGGCGGAGCGGCCGGTGAGCTTGAGGTAGCGGACCGTCTCGTCGTCGATCGGGAAGATCGCGGCGGTGGAGCCGAACTCCGGGCTCATGTTGCCGATGGTGGCGCGGTTGGCCAGCGGCACGGCGCCGACGCCCTCGCCGTAGAACTCGACGAACTTGCCGACCACGCCCTGCTTGCGCAGCATCTCGGTGATCGTGAGCACGACGTCCGTGGCGGTGGCACCCGGCGGGATCTCGCCCGTCAGCTTGAAGCCCAGGACCTTCGGGATGAGCATCGAGACCGGCTGGCCGAGCATCGCGGCCTCGGCCTCGATGCCGCCGACGCCCCAGCCCAGCACGCCCAGGCCGTTGACCATCGTGGTGTGCGAGTCGGTGCCGACCAGGGTGTCCGGGTAGGCCTGGCCGTTGCGGGCCATGACGGTGCGGGCCAGGTGCTCGATGTTGACCTGGTGCACGATGCCGGTGCCCGGCGGGACGACCTTGAACTCGTCGAACGCGCCCTGGCCCCAGCGCAGGAACTGGTAGCGCTCGCGGTTGCGCTCGTACTCGAACTCGACGTTGCGCTCGAACGCGTCCGGCCGGCCGAAGATGTCGATGATCACCGAGTGGTCGATGACCAGCTCGGCCGGGGCGAGCGGGTTGACCTTCGACGGGTCACCGCCCATCTCGGTCACGGCCTCGCGCATGGTCGCCAGGTCGACGACGCACGGGACGCCGGTGAAGTCCTGCATGATCACGCGGGCGGGCGTGAACTGGATCTCGGTGTCGGGCTCGGCCGTCGGGTCCCAGTTCGCCAGCGCCCGGATGTGGTCGGCGGTGACGTTGGCACCGTCCTCCGTGCGCAGCAGGTTCTCCAGCAGCACCTTGAGGCTGTAGGGCAGTTTCTCCGAGCCCTCGACGGCCGAAAGCCGGAAGATCTCGTACTCGCTGCCCCCGACCCCGAGGGTCCCCTTGGCTCCGAAGCTGTCGGTACTGGCCACTGTTCGGCTCTCCTCCTGGTGGCGTGGTGGGCGCGTCTTCTCGGGTGTCCCGCGGGAGTCTCGCGCACCGTGGGCTCCACGGCAGCGTGACCCCCGTCCCGCCCCAAACAGTACGCCTGTCCTATATACGGGGTCGAGGCAGGGGGTCGCAGGTCACGGGCGTACCCCGAATTCGCCCGGGAACGCACGACGGCCGGCGGCGCGGGTGCGCCGCCGGCCGTCGCGTCGGGTGGGGGATCAGGCGGGGATCAGTTGCCGGCGATCAGGGCGTCGAGATCACCGGGCTGCAGCGCGCCGAGCAGGTCGGCGTAGAGCTGCACGACGGTCTGGCCGGGGGAGACGTACCAGGACCCGCCGTCCTCGGACGTCACCACCTTGACGTCGAGCACGGCCGTGGCCAGCCGCGGCGTGAGCTCCTGGAGGGCGGGCGAGGTGCCGACCTGGGCGCCGACGAGCGAGCCGAGCTGGTTCGCGCACAGCTGCGGCGGTGCACCCTCGACGCCGCTGATCGTCACGCAGTCGCCGGTGCGGGTCACGGTGACCCGGGCGCCGCTGCCGTCGTCGACGGTCACGCTCGCCAGCGACAGGGCGGTGTGCCCGCGGACGTCCGTCTCGGTGGTCTGCAGGTCCACGATCTTCGCCCCGGTGGGCTGCGCGGCGGCCGCCCCGTCGACGAGGGCGGGCCCGGCGTCGTGCAGGGCCGCCATCTCGGTCGGGTCGGTCAGCTCGACGACCCGGCGGACGTCGGCGTCGAGCGCGGCCTGGACCAGGTCGCGGACGGCGTCCTGGGCGGTGGTGGCCCCGCGGGCGTCGATCGACGTCGTGGGCCACGGCTCCACGGCGTCCTTCAGCGCGTAGTCGGCCGCGGTGTAGAGGCCGCTGACGTACCACTCGCCGCCGACCTGCACGGTCGCGATCCGGATCGGCTCGCCCTGCTCGCGCACGACCTGTGCGATGTCGATCGTCTCCGGGACGTCCGCGGGCGGGGCCCCGTTCGGGTAGACCTTCGCCTTGAACGAGTCGGTGAAGGGCAGGCTCGCCGGGTCCTGCGTGGTCGTGATGGTGCCGGCGACCAGCTTGGTGATCGTGACGTTCGGGCGGACCTGCTCGGCGCCGGCCTCGTCGAACCGCAGCCCGGCGAAGGTCACGGTGTCGAGGCCGGCGTCGGCGCGGGCGTCCGGCCGCAGCACCTCGAGACGCTGCAGCTCGGTGGTGAGCACCGAGCTCAGGTCGGTGAGCAGGGTCGCCTCGTTCGGTGCGATGCGGCTGTAGGCGCGCAGGTAGTCGCGGCCCTCCAGGTCCGCGGCCAGCGCGGTGACGGCGGCGTTCGGGCTGCTCGTGCCGCCGCTGCCGCCGAGGAACGTCCACGCCGCCAGGCCGCCGCCCGCCAGCAGCACGACGACCGCGACGATCGCCGTGATCAGCGGCCACCGACGCTTCTTCCGGGGCGCCCCGCCGTCGCCGTACCCCGGCGGCGGCCCCCAGGCCGGCGGCTGACCGCCGCCGTACTGCGGCGCCTGCGCCGGGTAGGCCTCGGTGGGGTACTGCGGGGTGGGGTACTGCGGGGTCGGGTAGTGGGGGGCCGGGTACTGCTGCGTCGAGCCGGGCTGTGCGGGGTGCTGCGCCGGGTACCGGGCCGTCCCCTGCCCCTGCGGCGACCACCCCTGCCGGTACGGGTCCGGGGCCGCGCCCGCGCCCGGGCCTTGCGCCCACTGCCGGTCCGCCCCCTGCGGGTCGGCCCACCGGGGGTCGGCCGGGTCCGGGCCGCCCGGCACCGCGCCGGGTCGGTGTCCGCCGTCGCTCACTGTTCCCACCCCTCGTCGGGCACCCGGGACCGGATGCGTCCGGAGGATCATGGTGGACGTGCCGCTGTCCGAACAGGGTGGAAGTACCGAGATGCGGTGCTCCGTCCGGAGCAGCGCCCGCCCCGCCCCGGCGGTGCCGCAGTCCACCGAGTGGTGGAAGTTGCCGGGCCGTACCGGCGTGGCGACCGGGCGTGACGACCCGGCGGTGCCAGGGTGCCGACCATCCAGTCGATCACCGGTGGGGGGAGAGCGGTGCGGATCGCGCGAGGGCTGCTGCTGGTCCTGCTCGTCGCCCTGCTCACCGTCACCTCGGTGACGACCGCCGGTGCCGCGCCCGACCCGACCCCGCCGCCGAACCCGAGCAACGAGGACCTGCAGCGCAGCCGCGACGCCGTGAGCGGACGGGCCGCCGACGTCGCCCGACTGACCCAGCGGCTCTCCGAGCTCCAGGCGGAGGCCGACGACCTGCAGATCCAGGTCGCCGAGCAGCACGAGTCCGCCAACCAGGCGCTCGACGTGCTGACCGGCGCCCAGGCCGAGGCCGACGCCGCGGCCGCCCGCGCCGACTCGGCCCGCGCGCAGACCCAGGCCGCGGGCAAGGCCGTCGACGCCGCCCGCACCCGGCTCGACGACTTCGTCGCCGGCACCTACTCGCAGGGCCTCGACCTCGGCCCGATCGGGCTGCTCACCACGGCGACCGGCCCGCAGGACCTCGTCGACCGGGCCCAGCTCACCGACGCCCTCGCCCAGCAGCAGGCCGCCGCGCTCGACGGGCTCGAGCGCGCCCGCGTCCAGCAGGCCAACGCGGACTCCACCGCGCGGAAGGCGCAGGAGGAGGCCGAGCAGCGCCGGCAGGCCGCCGCCGAGGCCAAGACCGCGGCCGACCAGGCCCTCGCCGGTGCGCAGCAGGCCGCCGACGAGCAGGCTCAGCGGCTGCGGGCGGTGACGGGCGAGCAGGCACAGGTCCAGGCGCAGCTCGACGCCGCGGAGAACGCCGACGCCGGGCTCCGCGCCCAGCGGCAGCGGTTCCAGGACTGGCAGCGGGCGCAGGAGGAGGCCGAGGCGGCCCGCCAGCGCGCCGCCCGCGAGGAGGCCGCCTCCCGGGCCGGCTCCTCCGCCTCGGCGCCGCCGCCGACGACCCGGCGGACCGGATCCGCTGCGGTGCAGACCGTGATCGACCGGGCGATGGCGCAGCTCGGCGTGACCTACGCCTGGGGCGGCGGGACGGCCCGCGGCCCGTCGCGCGGCATCCGCGACGGCGGCGTGGCCGACAGCTTCGGCGACTACCGCAAGGTCGGCTTCGACTGCTCCGGGCTGATGCTCTACGCCTTCGCGGGCGTCGGGGTGAAGCTGCCCCGGTACAGCGGCAACCAGCACGCCTTCGGCGACCAGGTCCCGCTCGCGCAGATGAGGCCCGGCGACATGCTGTCGTGGGCCCGCAACGGCCGCGTATACCACATCGCCCTCTACATCGGGAACGGCAAGATGATCGAGGCGCCCTACTCCGGCGCGTCGGTGAAGATCTCGCCAGTGCGGTACTCGGGTGGGCTGCTGCCGACCGTCGCTCGGGTGATCTAGGAACGCCGTCGCGCCCCGCTCACCCGTAGTTCACGGGGTGTCCGGTGTGATGGTGCGGTGAGCGTGCAGCCATCCCCCGAGTCGACGCCGCCCTCCGGTACCCCGGCGGTCCCCGCCGCCACCTCCACCCCGAAGGACGACGCCGAGCTCCTGGAGCGCGCGGTCTTCGAGATCAAGCGCGTGATCGTCGGGCAGGACCGGCTGGTCGAGCGGATGCTCGTCGGGCTGCTCGCCAAGGGGCACCTGCTGCTGGAGGGCGTCCCGGGCGTCGCGAAGACCCTCGCGGTGGAGACGGTCGCGAAGGTCGTCGGCGGCACGTTCGCGCGCCTGCAGTTCACCCCGGACCTCGTCCCCTCGGACATCCTCGGCACCCGGATCTACCGGCAGGGCCGCGAGGAGTTCGACGTCGAGCTGGGCCCGGTCGTCGCCAACTTCGTGCTGGCGGACGAGATCAACCGCGCCCCGGCCAAGGTCCAGTCGGCGATGCTCGAGGTCATGGCCGAGCGGCACCTGTCGATCGGCGGCCGCACCTTCCCGATGCCCGACCCGTTCCTGGTCCTGGCCACGCAGAACCCGATCGAGAACGAGGGCGTCTACCCGCTGCCCGAGGCGCAGCGGGACCGGTTCCTCTTCAAGATCATCGTGGAGTACCCGGGCGTCGAGGAGGAGCGCGAGATCGTCTACCGGATGGGCGCGACGCCGCCGGTGGCCGAGCAGATCATGGAGCCGGCGGAGCTGGTCCGGCTGCAGGGCGTGGCCTCGCAGGTCTTCGTGCACCACGCGCTCGTCGACTACGTCGTGCGGCTGGTCGTGGCCACCCGCACCCCGGCGGACCACGGCCTGCAGGACATCGCGGGCTGGGTCTCCTACGGCGCGTCGCCCCGCGCCACGCTCGGCATCGTCGCGGGCGCCCGCGCGCTCGCGCTGGTCCGCGGCCGGGACTACGTGCTGCCGCAGGACGTCCTCGACGTCGCGCCGGACGTGCTGCGCCACCGGCTCGTGCTGTCCTACGACGCCGTGGCCGACCAGGTCCCGATGGAGCACATCCTCCAGCGCGTGCTGCAGACCGTGCCGCTGCCGCAGGTCACCGCCCGGCCGCAGGTGCAGCCCGCGCCGGCCGCACAGCCGGCACAGCCGACGGCCGCCTATCCGCCGGCGCCCGGTCCGTCGTGACGGCCCCGAGCCCGGCGGGCCCCCGCACGGGCCGTTCCCACGGCCCGCCGTCGTTGCGCGGGGGGAACCTCGAGGCGGCGCTGCGCACCCTGGAGCTGAGCGTGCGCGGCCGGCTCGACGGGCTGCTGCAGGGCAACCACCTCGGTCTGCTGCCCGGGCCCGGGTCCGACCCGGCGGAGGCGCGTCCCTACCGGGCGGGCGACGACGTCCGGCGGATGGACTGGGCCGTCACCGCGCGGACCACCGAGCCGCACGTCCGCGAGACCATCGCCGACCGCGAGCTCGAGACGTGGGTGGTCGTCGACCTGTCGCCCAGCCTCGACTTCGGCACCGCGGACTGCGAGAAGCGCGACCTGGCGGTCGCCGCGCTGGCCGCCGTCGCGCACCTGACCCGCGGCGGCGGGAACCGGATCGGGGCGATCGTCTCGACGGGGGCGGAGACCGTGCGGATCCCGGCCCGCGGTGGGCTCGCCCACACCCGCAGCGTGGTGCGCCGGGTCGCCGAGGTGCCCCGGGCCGGGGACGGCACGCGCGGCGACCTCACCGCGGCCCTCGAACAGCTGCGCCGCCCGCCGCGCCGGCGCGGCCTCGCCGTCGTGATCTCGGACTTCCTCGGCGAGCCGGACTGGGAGCGGTCGCTGCGCGGCCTGAGCGCCCGGCACGACCTGCTCGCCGTCGAGGTCCTCGACCCGCGCGAGCTGGACCTGCCCGACGTCGGGACGGTCGTCCTGGCCGATCCGGAGACCGGCCGGCAGCGCGAGGTCGAGACCACGCCGCTGCTGCGCCGCGAGTACGCCGCGGCCGCGTCCGAGCACCGCGACGAGGTGGCCGACGCGCTGCGCCGCTGCGGGGCCGCGCACCTGCGGCTGCGCACCGACTCGGACTGGATCTCCGACATCGTGCGGTTCGCCCTGGCCCGCAAGCGGACCTGGTCGGGGGGCGGGCGGTGACGTTCTCCTCGCCCTGGTGGCTGCTCGGGCTGCTGGTCGTCGCCGCGGCGGTGGCCGGCTACCTGCTGCTGCAGCGGAGGCGGCGCCGGGACGTCGTCCGGTTCACCAACCTCGAGCTGCTGGAGAAGGTCGCCCCGAAACGTCCCGGCTGGTACCGGCACCTCCCGGCGGCGGCGCTGATCACCGCGCTGGCGGTGCTCACGATCGCGCTCGCCGGGCCGCAGGCCGAGGCCAAGGTCCCGCGCAACCGCGCCACCGTGATGCTGGTGATCGACGTGTCGCTGTCGATGCAGGCCACGGACGTCGAGCCCACCCGGCTCGCGGCCGCGCAGGCCGCGGCGAAGTCGTTCGCCGACCAGCTCACGCCGGGGATCAACCTCGGGCTCGTGTCGTTCGCCGGCACCGCCGCCGTGCTCGTCTCGCCGACCACGGACCGCACCGCGGTCAAGCGGGCCGTCGACAGCCTGAAGCTGTCCGAGTCCACGGCGACCGGTGAGGCGATCTTCGCGTCGATGCAGTCGATCGAGTCGTTCTCGCAGTCCGTCGCGGGCGCGGGCGGCACCGGCACCGAGGACGCGCCCCCACCCGCCCGGATCGTGCTGATGAGCGACGGCAAGCAGACCGTCCCCGGCCCGGACGGGGAGAACGAGCCGCGCGGCGCGTTCACCGCGGCCCGGCAGGCCGCCGAGGCCAAGATCCCGGTCTCGACGATCTCGTTCGGCACGGAGTACGGGACGATCGACATCGAGGGCGGGCGCACCCGCGTCGCCGTCGACGACGCCTCGATGAAGCAGATCGCCGACCTCTCCGGGGGCCAGTTCTTCACCGCCGCGAGCGAGGACGAGCTGCGCCGGGTATACGCGGACCTGTCCGAGCAGATCGGGTACGAGGTGCGCCGCGTCGACACCAGCAGGCCGTGGCTCGCCGGCGGGGCACTGCTGCTCGTGGTCGGTCTCGGCAGCGGGCTGCTGCTGGGCCGCCGCCTGCCGTGACGCGTGTCGCGGCCCCGCGGACGCCCGTGCACTAGGTTCTGTGCCCGTGGGTAGGAGCGTGCTGGTCACCGGAGGAAACCGCGGCATCGGCCTGGCGATCGCGGAGGCGTTCGCGGCCCAGGGGGACCAGGTGGCGGTGACGTACCGCAGTTCGGCGGAGGGGCTCCCCGGGGAGCTGCTGCCGGTGCAGTGCGACGTCACCGACGCCGCCGCCGTCGACGCCGCGTTCACGACCGTCGAGGAGAAGCACGGGCCGGTCCAGGTCCTCGTCTCCAACGCCGGGATCACCGACGACGGGCTGCTCATGCGGATGAGCGAGGACTCGTTCACCTCGGTGCTCGACGCCAACCTCACCGCCGCCTACCGGGTCGCGAAGCGTGCCTCCCGCGGGATGCTCAAGGCCAGGGGCGGCCGGATGATCTTCATCTCGTCCGTGGTCGGGCTGCTGGGCAGCGCGGGGCAGGTCAACTACGCCGCCTCCAAGGCCGGGCTGGTCGGGCTGGCCCGCTCGGTCGCCCGCGAGCTCGGGTCGCGGGGCGTCACCGCCAACGTCGTCGCCCCCGGGTTCGTCGACACGGACATGACCCGCGCGCTCTCCGACGACCGGCGCGCCGAGATCACCAAGCAGGTCCCGCTGGGCCGCTACGCCTCCGTCGAGGAGGTCGCCTCGGCCGTGACCTGGCTCGGCTCCGAGCAGGCCGGCTACGTCACCGGGGCCGTCATCCCGGTCGACGGCGGCCTCGGCATGGGCCACTGAGCGTCACCTCCCCGAACTCCCCGAACTCCCCGAACGACGGCGAAAGGGTCCTGATGGGACTGCTCGAGGGCAAGAAGCTGCTGATCACCGGTGTGATCACCGACGCGTCGCTGGCGTTCCACGCGGCGAAGATCGCGCAGGAGCAGGGCGCGGAGGTCGTCCTCACCGGGTTCGGCCGGATGCGGCTGGTCGAGCGGATCGCGCAGCGGCTGCCGAAGCCCGCCCCGGTCGTCGAGCTCGACGTGTCGAACCAGGAGCAGCTCGACTCGCTGGTCGAGCGGGTGTCCCCGCACCTGGGGGACTCGCCCTCGCTCGACGGGGTGCTGCACTCCATCGGGTTCGCGCCGGCGTCCTGCCTGGGGGAGGGGGCCTTCCTCAACGCCCCGTGGGAGGACGTCGCCACGACCATCCAGGTCAGCGCGTACTCCTTCAAGTCCCTGTCGACGGCGCTGCTGCCGCTGCTCGGGCCGGGCGCGTCGATCGTCGGGATGGACTTCGACAACCGGCAGGCCTGGCCGGCCTACGACTGGATGGGCGTCGCCAAGTCCACGCTCGAGTCCGTCACCCGGTACCTGGCTCGTGACCTGGGACCGAAGGGCATCCGGGTCAACCTGGTCGCCGCCGGCCCGGTGAAGACCATGGCCGCCAAGTCCATCCCGGGCTTCTCGGCGTTCGAGGACAACTGGGACTCCCGCGCCCCGCTGGGCTGGGACGTCACCGACCCGGTGCCCGTCGCCAAGACCGTGTGCGCGGTGCTGTCGGACTGGCTGCCCACCACCACCGGCTCGATGGTGATGGCGGACGGCGGGTTCCACGCCGTCGGGGTGTGACGCGCGGGGCCCACTGGCGCGCGGTTGAATGAGGCCCGTGGGTTCCTACGACGCGCTGCTGTTCCTGTCCTTCGGCGGTCCCGAGGGGCCGGACGAGGTGCGCCCGTTCCTGGAGAACGTGGTGCGCGGCCGCGGCGTGCCGCCGGAGCGGCTCGACGCCGTCGAGGAGCACTACCAGCACTTCGGCGGCGTCTCGCCGATCAACGCCCGCAACCGGGAGCTGATCGCGGCGATCCGGTCGAGGACGGACCTCCCGGTGTACTTCGGCAACCGCAACTGGCACCCGATGGTCGAGGACACCGTCGCGGAGATGGCCCGGGACGGCGTGCGCAACGCGCTCGTCTTCGCCACCAGCGCCTACGGCGGCTACTCGGCCTGCCGGCAGTACGACGACGACATCGCCCGCGCCCGCGCCGCCGTCGGCGACGGAGCACCGCACCTGACCAAGCTGCGGCACTTCTTCGACCACCCGCTGTTTGTGGAGGCCAACGCCGACGCGGTGCGGGCCGCCCTCGCGACCGTGCCGGAGGGGGCGCGAGTCGTGTTCACGGCGCACTCCATCCCGGTGGCCGCCGACGCCGCCGCCGGGGTGCCGGAGGAGGGCGGGCACCGGTACTCGCGGCAGATCGCCGAGGCCGCCCGGCTGGTCGCGGCCCAGGTGGGGATCACCGACTACGACGTCGTGTGGCAGTCGCGGTCCGGCCCGCCGCAGATCGCGTGGCTGGAGCCGGACGTCGTCGACCACATCGAGGCGCTGCACGAGAAGGGCGTCGAGGCGGTCGTCGTGGCGCCGGTCGGGTTCGTGTCCGACCACATCGAGGTCATCTGGGACCTCGACAACGAGGCCGCGGAGAAGGCGGAGGAGCTGGGCATGGCCTTCGCCCGCGCCGCCACCGCCGGCCCCGACCCCCGCTTCGCCGACATGGTGGTGGAGCTGATGGCCGAGCACCTGGTCGACGCGCCCGCCCGATCCCTCGGCGGGGTCGCGCGGGCGGGCTGCACGACGGACGGCGCCCCCTGTGCCGTCACCTGCTGCGAACCGGTCCGCCGCCCCACCCGCCCGTAGCCGGCCCCGCGAGTCGGCAGTTCCGGCACCGCGAGTCGGGAGTTCCGGCACCGCGAGTCGGGAGTTCCGGCACCGCGAGTCGGGAGTTCCTGCACCGCGAGTCGGCAGTTCGGGAGTCCGAACCACACCCCGGAGGGTCCTGGGATGTCAACTCGGGTCGCCCGGAACCGCCGACTCGCGGGTCACTCGGGCTTGCGGATGCCCAGCGTGCTGACGGCCGGGAGCAGTCCGGACTGCGCGATCTTCGCGGTCAGCGGCCCGACGAGCTGCGGGAGCCGCGCGATCTCCGGCATCCCGACGGCGGCGTAGGGCTGGGCGGCGAGCGCGTCCGTGCGGGCCTCGACCCGCTCGCGCAGCGCCCGCCCGGCCTCGGTGGCCACGCCGTCGTCGTCGAGCAGGCCCCGGGCACGCAGCCGCTCGGCCGCGGCCTCCCACTCGTCGTCACTCCAGCCGCGGCTCGCGAAGGTCTCCCGCGGCGCGGCCCCGACGGCGGCGAACGAGACCAGCGCCTCGCACGGGTCGAGCTCCGCGTCGAGCAGGGCGGCGACGTGCCCGTCCCCGCGGTGCTCGCGCAGGATCGTGGCGGCGTGCCAGAGCCGCAGCAGCGGCTCGTCCGGGGCGTGAGGTTCCGCGTTGGCGGCCGCCAACGGCCGGCCCGCGGTCACGGCCGCCTCGGCCGCCCGCCACGCGAGCTCGGCGGCCTCCGTGGTGGCCGGCGCGTCGGCGAGCGGGCCGAGCAGCGCGCGGAGCCCGGCGTCGACGCCGCGGAGCCGGGCGGCGAGGACGTCGTCGGGCGAGGACGTGGCCCAGGCGCTCCGCATGTGCTCGGCCACCATCGCCGGGCTGAAGCTGTAGAAGGCCGAGGTCACGACCTTCGCGCCAGGCCGGCCGAGCGGCGCGGCCCGCAGCGGGAAGTACGACGGCCAGCGGGTGGCGGTGTCGAAGCCGAGCGCTGCCACCTCCGCGGCGACCTCGGGTGCGTAGTAGAGCACCGCGTGCACGGGCTCCAGGACCTGCCAGTTCCCCCGCACCAGGGGCGTGGGGACGGTGGTCGTCAGGACGGACATCGCGAGCTCCCTCCTCGAACTAGGCACTGACAAGACTGGCGCGACCGAGAGAACTTGTCAATGACTAGTTCGGAGCGGTGAGGCCGTAGGCGAAGGTCCACGCCCGGCCCAGGTCGTCGGCGGCGAACGGGCGGAACAGCTCCCGGTGGAGCGCGCGGGCGGCCGGCTCGTCCGGGCCGTCGAGGATGGTGATGGCCCGGAGCAGATATCCGGCCTCGCGGAACGCGGCGGGCACGGTCCGGCCGCGCGTGTACGCCCCACCCAGGCGACGCACCTCCACCACGGAGGGGACCGGCGCAGCCGGGCCCGTCAGAGCCGGGATCGCCCGCAGCCCGTCGCCGTCCAGCGTGCGGAGCAGGCGGCCGTCGCCGGCGTAGGGCTCGGGTTCGGTCGGGTCGTGGTGGATCGTGTGCGACTCCGCCACCGGGAGCCACCCGAGCCGCTCGTGGAGCACCGGCGCCAGCTCGCGCAGGGGTCCGACGAGACCGTCGACGTCCGCGGTGGCGGCGACCGTGATCATGGCGATGTGCCGGCCGCGGAACGGCGGGGGCATGGCCGGGTCGTCGGGGAAGGGCACGAGCGAGATCCCGGTCGTCACCTCCTCCGGCAGGTCCGCGCTCCAGGCGGCCCAACCGTCGAGCACGACCGGCGTGAGCTCGAGGGCGAGCGAGCCGCCCCAGACCTCGCTGAGCTCGACGAGCTCGGTCTCGACGGCCGTGATGACGGTGCCGTCCTTCGGCAGGTGGTCGAGCTCGACCACCTCGCCGGAGGTCGTGACGCCCTCGACCCGACCGATCCGGTCGGCGGCGAACCCGAAGGTGCGGCCGAGCAGACCGAACCCGCCGCCGAGCAGGTAGCCGACGACCCCGACGCCGGGGGAGCTGCCGCTGAGCGGCGCGAGGCCGTGCGGAGCTGCTGCGGCAACGACGTCGCCCCACGTCGCACCCGCCTCGACGCGGGCGCGCCGGGTCGTCGGGTCCACCGTGACCGTGCACATCCGACGGGTGCTGACGAGCAGTCCGCCGTCGAGCGGGGTGGCGAGGCCGTGCCCGGTGGACTGGACGGCGAGGTCGAGCCCGTGGTCGCGGGCATGGTTGACGGCGGCACGGACGTCGGCCGGGCTCGAGGCGACGACCACGAGGTCCGGACGGTGCGTGCGGGCGGCCTGGAACCCGCCGCGCTCGGCGTCGTAGCCGGGGTCGTCGGGGCGGAGGACGGTGCCGGTGAGGGTGCTGGTCGTGGACATGGCTCCACCCTCGGCCGGCTTCGACCAGAAGTCCAAGAGATGGATTGTATCTCGACTAGCATGCGCGGTTATGGAGCTGCGTCACCTGCAGTATCTGGTCGCCGTGGTCGAGGAGGGCACCGTGACGGCGGCGGCCGCCCGCCTGCACGTCGCCCAGCCCGGAGTGAGTGCCCAGCTCAGACAGCTCGAGCGCGAGCTCGGCGAGCCACTGCTGACCCGGACCTCCCGTGGGGTCACGCCGACGGCCGCGGGGGAGGCCGTGCTGCCCTACGCCCGGGCGGCGCTCGCGGCGGTGGAGGGGGCCCAGCTGGCCGTCGACGAGCTGAAGGGCCTGGTCCGCGGGCGGGTGGCGGTCGGGATGGCGCCGTCGCTGGCCGCGACCGACCTGCCGGACCTGCTCGCGGAGTTCCGCCGGGCGCACCCCGCGGTCGAGATCTCGCTGCGGGAGGGGACCTCGGAGGCGCTGCTCGCGCAGCTGGTCGCGGGGGAGGTGGACCTGGTGTGGGCGGGTGTCGCGGGCGATCCGCCGCCGGGCGTCGCGACGCGGACGATCACCGAGCAGCCGTTGGTCGCCGTCGGGCTGGACGCCGACGAGGTGGGGCTGGACGAGCTGCTCGACCGGCCCCTGATGTGCATGTCGCCGGGGACGGGGCCGCGCGGCGCCTTCGACGCGGCGTGCGCGTCGGCCGGCGTGCGCCCTCGGGTCGCCTTCGAGGCGGGGGACCCGCTGCTGCTCGCGCGGCTGTCCGCGCGCGGCCTGGGGGTCGCGGTGCTGCCGGCGAGCGCGATCCGCGCGGCGGGGCTAGACGTCGGGGCCGCGCGACTGGTGCCGGAGGTGCGGAGCCGCATCGAGCTGGCGTGGCGGGCGGGCGGTCCCAACGGACCTGCGGCGCGGGCCCTCATCGCCGCGGCGCGGGCCCGGAGCTGAGCCCCGCGAGTGGGCATTTGCGGGCCACCGAACGACACATGTCGGGAGCGACGGAGATGTGCCTCTCGGTCGCCCGGAACTGCCGACCCGCGGTGCCGGAACTCCCGACTCGCGGTGCCGGAAATCCCGACTCGCGGTGCCGGAAATCCCGACTCGCGGTGCTGGAAGTCCCGACTCGCGGGACCGGGCTGTCGAACCTCGGAGCTCGTCGCCTTAAGGGGTGGGGGCGTAGGTGCGGACCGCTTCGGCGACCGCGGCGCGGCGGGCGATCCGGACGGCGGTGTCGAGGGGGCGGAGGGCCTCGCGACGGGCGGTGGCGGCGGAGGCCGAGAGGGCACCGCCGGGCTCGTCGGCGGAGGCGGCGGCGAGGATCGCCTCCACCTCGTCCGCCTGCTGCAGCACCCGCAGCGCGCGCCCCGGCATCCCGGCGGGCCAGTGGGTGGCCGGCCGGGCGCGCAGGGCGGCGGCGATCTCCTCGCGCACCCCGGGCCGGTGCCGGGCGACGCCGAGCTCGGTGAGGAGCGACGTCGACTGCCGCACCTGCGACCGCAGCTCGTGCTCGGCCTCCGCCAGCGGCACGTACTCCGCGGGCGGCACCGGCGCGGGAACGGTGTGCACGGTCCAGCGCAGGACGCCGTCGGCGATCGGGCTCGGCACCACGCCCAGCCCCGCCTCGCCGTACAGTACGCCCTCTCCGGCGGCGATGGCGGCGGAGGTGAAGGACCCGGGCCCGGGCAGGCCGCGGATGTCGCCGGCGACCGGGAGCACCAGGCGGCCGGCGCCGCGCGGTGCCCGGCGCAGCGCCGCGAGCAGGAAGGTCAGCGACGAGACGGGCGCGCCCGGGGCGGGGAGGTCCGTGGCGGCGGCGGTGGCCTCGTCGGCGGCGACGACGTCGTGCGCCTCGGCCCAGGGGGTGAGCGCGTCGAGCACGTCGTCCGGCGCGGCGGACCCGGCCAGCCAGGCCGAGGACCACACCGCGAAGGTGGCGGAGGAGCGGGGCACGAACGCCAGGCTAACCACGGGCGACGGGAACCCGGCCTCTGCCGTGCGGGTGACGCTGCGTGACGTTCGGTGAACGGCGGCCGGTCGGCCGCGGGGGTGATGCACTCTTCGGGCGCCCCTCCGCGTGTCGCCCGCGACCCGATGTGCCCCTTGGGATACAACCCGGACATGCCCGCACCCCGCACGCACGACTACCACGGCGCGTTCGGCGCCGACGGGACCCGGGTCCGCACGCGGAAGGAGATCCCGGAGGTCCCCGCCGAGCCCGGTCTCGTGGTGGAGGACCCGGCGAGCGGGTTCTGCGGCGCGGTGGTGAAGGTCGACGTCCGCGAGGTCACCCTCGAGGACCGGTTCGGCGCGCGACGGGTGTTCCCCCTGCGCCCGGCGGCCTTCCTGCTCGAGGGTCGCCCGGCCACCCTCGTGAAGCCCGCGGCCGCGCCGACGGGGCCGGTCCGCTCGGCGTCGGGCTCGGTCCGGGTGGAGAACCTGAAGGCGCGCACCGCCCGTGCGGCCCGCATCTGGGTCGAGGGCATCCACGACGCCGCGCTGCTCGAGACCGTCTGGGGTCACGACCTGCGGGTCGAGGGCGTGGTCGTGGAGCCGTTGCACGGCGTGCACGACCTCGCCGCCGCCGTCCGCGAGTTCGGTCCGGCCCCGCACCGGCGGCTCGGGATCCTCGTCGACCACCTCGTGGCCGGGAGCATGGAGACCCGCCAGGCCGCTTCCGTCATGAACGATCTGGCTGCCGGGCCGAACGTGCTGGTCACCGGCCACCCGTTCGTCGACGTCTGGGAGGCGGTCAAGCCGCAGGCCGTCGGGATCCGGGCGTGGCCGAAGGTCCCGCGCGGCAAGGACTGGAAGACCGGCGTGTGCGAGGCGCTGCGCTGGGGCGAGCCCGCCGACGGCGCCCGCCGCGTGCTCGGCGCCGTGAAGTCCTTCCGCGACCTGGACTCCTCGCTGATCGGCGCCGTCGAGCAGCTGATCGACTTCGTCACCCAGGAGGGCTGACCGCGACCGTTGTGCGACCGAAATGATCATTTCGGCCACCTCGGTCCGTGAGCTCTGCCATCCTGGGGCCATGGTTCCGCTGATCTGGTTGATCGCCGGGATCGCCCTGCTCGCCGGCGAGATGCTGGCGGGGGAGTTCGTGCTGCTGATGCTCGGCGGCGGGGCGCTCGTCGCGGCGGGGGGCTCGGCGCTGCTCGGCCTGGGGTGGCTGGGCAGCACACTGCTGTTCGCGATCTCCTCGGTGCTGCTGCTCGCGGGGGTGCGGCCGGTGCTGCGGCGCAAGGCGCAGAAGTCGGTGGAGGGCTACGTGCACCACACCGACAAGATCGTCGGGGGGCCGGCGGTGGTCTCCCGGCGGGTCGACGGACACGGCGGCCGCGTCCGGATCGGGCCGGACGAGTGGTCCGCCCGATCCTTCGACGGCGAGCAGGTCATGGAGCCCGGGGACCGGGTCACGGTGGTGCGCATCGAGGGCGCCACCGTGCTCGTGCTCGCCGAGTAGACGGGGGAAGGGACATGGAGACGGTGAACGTCGGACTGCTCGTCGTGGTCGTGCTGATCGTGATATTCGTGATCATCACGCTGGCGAAGGCGGTGCAGATCATCCCGCAGGCGACCGCCGCGGTGGTCGAGCGGCTCGGCCGGTACAAGACCACGCAGGACCCGGGGCTCGCGTTCCTGGTGCCGTTCGTCGACCGGATCCGGGAGCGGATCGACCTGCGCGAACAGGTCGTGTCCTTCCCGCCGCAGCCGGTGATCACGCAGGACAACCTCACGGTGAACATCGACACCGTCGTCTACTTCCGGGTCAACGACCCGAAGTCCGCGGTGTACGAGATCTCGAACTACATCACCGGCGTCGAGCAGATCACCACGACCACGCTGCGCAACGTCGTCGGCGGGATGACGCTGGAGGAGACGCTCACCTCCCGGGACCAGATCAACAACGTGCTGCGCGGCGAGCTCGACGACGCCACCGGCCGCTGGGGCATCCGCGTCGAGCGCGTGGAGATCAAGGCCATCGACCCGCCGCCGTCGATCCAGGAGTCGATGGAGCGGCAGATGAAGGCGGACCGCGAGAAGCGGGCCATGATCCTCACCGCCGAGGGCCAGCGGGAGTCGGCGATCCGCAGCGCGGAGGGCCAGAAGCAGAGCCAGATCCTCACCGCCGAGGGTGCCAAGCAGGCGGCGATCCTCAACGCCGAGGCCGAGCGGCAGTCCCGGATCCTGCGGGCGCAGGGTGAGCGGGCGGCGCAGTACCTGCGGGCGCAGGGTGAGGCGAAGGCGATCGAGAAGCGGTTCGCCGCGATCAAGGCCGGCCGCCCGACGCCGGAGCTGCTCGCCTACCAGTACCTGCAGACCCTCCCGCAGATGGCGGCGGGCGAGGCGAACAAGGTGTGGCTGGTGCCGTCGGACTTCGGCAAGGCGCTCGAGGGCTTCACCAAGATGCTCGGCGCGCCCGGCGAGGACGGCGTCTTCAAGTACACCCCCTCGCCCGACGACGGCGTGCGCTCGGTCCCCGAGGAGGACGAGGAGTCCGTCAAGGACTGGTTCGACACCACCGGGGACCCCGAGATCGCGCGGCAGGTCGCGGCGGCCACGGCCGAGGCGACCCAGCACGTGCCGGCGATCGGGGAGGAGGCGCGACCCGCGCTGGGCACCGGGGGGCTCCCGCCCAACGGCGTCCCCGCCCGCGGCGACTGGTCCGAGGAGGCCCCGCCCCGCTGACCGGCATCATGGAACCATAATGCGCGGCCAACTGGATCACTCAGCGCATTATGGTTCCACAACGCCTCCCAGGCGGCCCATTCTGAGCATTATGGTTCCATAACGCGACGAAAGCCGGTCGGAATCCGCACTATGGTTCCATAATGCGAATCAGGACAGGGCGAAGCCGAACGGGAGCTCCAGGCGGTGCCGCTCCAGCAGGGCGCGGTCCGCGAGGAGCTCCCGGGTCGGCCCGTCGGCCACGACCACGCCGTCGTCGAGCACCACGCTGCGCGGGCAGAGCTGCAGCGCGTAGGGCAGGTCGTGGGTGACCATCAGCATGGTCCGGCCCAGCCCGAGCAGCACCTCCGCGAGCTCGCGGCGGGCGACCGGGTCGAGGTTCGACGACGGCTCGTCGAGCACCAGGATCTCGGGGTCGCAGGCCAGGACGGTGGCCAGCGCGACCCGGCGGCGCTGCCCGCCGGAGAGGTGCAGCGGCGAGCGGTCGGCGTGCTCGCCCATCCCGACGGCCGCGAGCGCCTGGTCGACCCGCTCGGCGAGCGCCGGCCCGCTCAGCCCGAAGTTGGCCGGCCCGAAGGCGACGTCCTCGCGGACCGAGGGCATGAAGAGCTGGTCGTCGGGGTCCTGGAAGACGATCCCGACCCGGCGCCGGATCTCCTGCACGTGCTCCTTGCTCACGGGCAGTCCGCCCACCTCGACAGTGCCCTCGCCGGGGACGAGGATCCCGTTGAGGTGCAGCACCAGGGTGGTCTTGCCGGCGCCGTTGGGCCCGAGCAGGGCGACCCGCTCGCCCGGCTCGATCCGCAGGTCCACGCCGTGCAACGCCTGGTGGCCGTCCGGGTAGGCGAACAGCAGGTCCCGCACGAGGAGGGACGGCGGCGCGGGGACCACCGCGTCGGCGGCGGCCAGCGGGTCGGCCCGGGTCATGCGATCACCCATCCGGTCACGGCCAGCGCCGCGGCGACGGCGACCGGCGCCAGCCCGGTGGCCCAGTCCCGCCGGGTCGTGCGGTTCTCGGCGAGGACCGGCATCGCGCCCGTCCAGCCGCGGGACAGCATGGCGAGGTGCACCCGCTCGCCGCGCTCGTAGGAGCGCACGAACAGCGCGCCGACGCCGCGGGCGGTCGCACCGGCCTGCCAGAGGAACCGCGGGTCGTGCCCGCGGGCGACCCGGGCCAGCCGCATCCGCCGGGCCTCCCCGGCGATCACGTCGACGTACCGGAGCATGAGCGTGGCGATCGTGGTGACCAGCGCCGGGGCGCGCAGCCGCTGCAGCCCTACGAGCAGGTCCCGCATCGGCGTGGTGGCCGCCAGCGTGAGCGAGGTGAGGACACCGAGCGTGCCCTTGACCAGGATGTTCCACGCGCCGAGCAGCCCGGGCTCGGAGAGCGACATCCCGAGCCACTCGATCCGCGGGTCCGGTCCGGTGATGGGCAGCAGCACGGCGAGCACCACGAACGGCAGCTCGATCACCGAGCGGCGCAGGATCCAGCCCACCGGGATGCGGGCCGCGACCCAGACGCCGAGGAGCAGCACGAGGTAGCCGGCGAAGACCGGGAAGGCCTCGCGCGGGGTCGCGACCACGCACACCACGCCGAGGAACGCGGCGACGATCTTCACCTGTGGCGGCAGCCGGTGGACGGGGGAGTCGCGATGCAGGTGCAGCGGGTGGGCGTGTCCCGCGCCCACGTCAGTCGTCCTCGGGCTCGGCGGACCGGGCGGACCGGGCGGACCGGGCGGACCGGGCGGACCGGGCGGACCGGGCGGACCGGGCCAGCACCCGGAACAGCACGAAGGCCACGCCGAGGGTCACCAGCACGCCCACGACGCCGGCGATCCCGACCGTGCCGTCGCCGCCGAACACCGAGTAGTCCGCCAGCGGCGAGCCCGAGGTCGCGTGCTCGCCGGCGTTCTGCGCGATGCACGTGCCGTCGAGCTGCTCGCCGCCCCCGGTCTCGGTGACCTGGCAGCCGTGCAGCGCGACCGTGTCCAGCCCGTCGGGGCTGGAGCTGGCGAAGTAGGAGAGCCCGCCGGCGACGAGCAGGGCGACCACCAGGAAGCCGAGGAGGAACCCGCGCCGCCCGTTCACGCCGCACCCCCGGCGGCCGGCGTGGCCGGCGCGGACCTGCGGACCAGCGGTGTCGCCGTGCCCCGCAGCAGGTACACGAGGTCCGGCCGAACGGCCGCGACGGCGCCGACGGTCGCGGCGGTGATCACGCCCTCACCGACGCCGATCAGCGCGTGCAGGCCGACCATCAGCGCGAACACCGTGCCGAGCCCGGCTCCGCCGCTGCCGCCGATGGCGTACTCGATGACGAAGCCCAGCGAGGCGATCACCGTGTTGACGAAGGCGGCGACGAACGCCGTGGCGACCAGGCCGCTGCGGCTGCGCCGGGCGACCCGGCGCAGCAACAGGGCCACGCCGTAGCCGGTGAAGACGCCGATGAGCGCCATGTTCGTGATGTTCGTGCCCAGCGCGGTGAGCCCGCCGTCGGCGAACAGCAGCGCCTGGACGAGCAGCACGATCGCGATGCACACCGTGCCGACCCACGGGCCGACGAGGATCGCGACGAGGGCGCCGCCGAGGAGGTGGCCGCTGGCGCCGGGCAGGATCGGGAAGTTGATCATCTGCACGGCGAACACGAACGCGGTGACCAACCCGGCCATCGGCGCGGTGCGCTCGTCGAGGTCCGCGCGGGCGCGGACGAGGCAGAGCACGAGGCCGACGACGGCCACGGCCCCGAAGACGAGCGAGGTCGTGGCGTTCACCAGCCCGTCGCTCATGTGCATGGCGGTGACCATGGTGACCATGGAGGAGACCTCCCGGGTGCCGAGGGGAGCGCCGGACACGGCGCCGCCCCCATCTCAACGCGTCGGCGAGGCAATCGCAAACAATGTGCGGGAGCGAGACCGGTGCGACTGTCCGGTCGGAGGGGCCGGCCCGCCCGACGGGCAGGTCCGGTCCGGTCGGTCCGCCGCCGGCCGGGGTCCGGGGTCAGGCCGCGGCGAGCGCCCGCTCGCGCTCCCGCTCCTCGCGCTTCTCCGAGCGCGAGGCCAGCACCGACAGGCCGGCCCGCCGCAGCGCACCCACGGGCGCGAGCACCGCGCCGACCAGCCGGTCGAGCGCACGGACCTCGTAGGCGGGGGAGTCGCCGAGCTCGGCGACGATCGCCGTGTGCTCCCCGCGGACCCGCTCGGCGTAGCCCGGCTGGCGCGGGCCGCCGCTGATCCGCACGGCCGCGAGCGGCTCGGGCCGTCCGAGGAAGTCCCCGTGGTGCAGCAGGCGCAGCCAGCAGTCCAGGTCGAGCAGCTCGTCCCGGCGGCCCCGCCAGCCGCCCGCCGCGGTGAAGCTCTCCCGCCGGAACGTGACGTTGCACGCGTCGCCGACCAGGTTGCTGCGGCTGCGCACGATCTTGCGGGCCACCTCGTCGCCGCTGCGGGTGCCGATCAGTCCGTTCAGCCCGCGGCGGGGGACGAGCACCCGGCTCTTGTCGTCGACGACGTGCCGGCGGGCCGCGACGAGCGTGAGGCCGGGGTCGTCGAGCAGCGGCTGGGTCTGCAGCTCGAGGCACCGCGGGTGCAGGATGTCCCCGTCCGTGATCGTCTTCACGAGCGGGGACCGGCTCAGCGCCACGGCCCGGTTGCGGGCCTCGGCCCGGGGGAGCCGCTCGCCCGTCCGCTCCACCCGGATGCGCGGGTCGGCGAAGGAGCGCATGATCTCGTGGGTCGCGTCCGTGCTGGCGTTGTCGAACAGCACGAGCTCGAACTCGGGCTCCGTCTGCTCGAGGACCGAGCCGATCGTCTCGGCCAGGTGCCGCTCGCCGTCCGTGACGGCCGCGGCCACGGACACGGTGGCCTGGTAGGCGCCCGGGAAGCCGGCCGCGGTCACCGGGCGCCCGGTTCCCGCTGCTCCGCCGCGTGGGCGTGGCGGTCCGTGCTGTCCATGGGGCGGCACTCTACCGAGCACACAGGACGCCCCCGGTCGGCGGGCCGATCGCACTGTCCGTAAGGTTCGCGTCGTGGACCCGGAGCAGCCGAGCGCCCGCGGAGCGACCGGAGCGTGGTTGTCCGGGGCCCGAACGGGGGACGGTGCGAACGGAGTACACGCAGTCGGGGCAGCGCCCCGTCACGTAACGCGCCGACGAGGCCGACAGATAAGCCAAGCGATGACGGAGTACCGGGTGACATCTCGACCTGCAGAAGTCGGGCGCCGAAGCGTCAGCGCGACAGCACACGAGGTGCGACGAGGGGGAGACTGCGATGCAGCGCAGTGATCGGCGCAGGGTTGAGCGCAGTGACGATCCGACCGTGTCCGTGGTGGTCCCCACCCGGAACGAGGCCCGCAACCTCCAGGTGGTGCTGCCCGCGATCGCGGCCGTGCGGCCCGCGGTGCACGAGGTGATCGTCGTCGACGGCAACTCCGTCGACGGCACGGTGGAGACCGCGCGGCGGGTGCTGCCGTGGGTGCGGATCGTCGAGCAGACGCGCAAGGGCAAGGGCAACGCGATGGCGTGCGGGTTCGCCGCCGCCACCGGCGACATCATCGTGATGTTCGACGCCGACGGCTCGGCCGACCCGGCGGAGATCCCGGCGTTCGTGGCGGCGCTGAAGGCGGGCGCCGACTTCGCGAAGGGCAGCCGCTTCGCGCGCGGCGGCGGCAGCGACGACATCACGCTGCTGCGGCGGACCGGCAACGCGGGGCTCAACGGCGTGGCCAACGCGCTGTTCGGCACGCGGCACTCGGACCTCTGCTACGGCTACAACGCCTTCTGGGCCGACCTGTTGCCCCTGCTGGAGCTGCCGGCGGTGGACGCTCCCGCACCGGACGACGGGTCGATGCTCTGGGGGGACGGCTTCGAGATCGAGACCGTGCTGGCCTGCCGGGTCGCCGCGGCCGAGCTCAAGGTCACCGAGGTGCCGTCCTACGAGCGCGAGCGCCTCTTCGGCGACACCAACCTGCGGACCTTCGCCGACGGCACGCGGGTCCTGCGCACCCTGGCCGCCGAGCGGCGGCGCGCCAACCAGCGGCGAGTGGAGCCACCGGCGGTGGCGGCTCCGGTCGCGGCGCGGTACGGCACGCCCCTCGACGGCCCGGTGAGCGCCCCGCTGAACGGTGCAGTGAACGGATCCGTGAACGGTGCCGTCAACGGGCACACGCGGAACGGGCACGCGCCGTCGAACGGCCACGGTGGACAGAACGGGCACGCCGTCCACAACGGACACGTGAACGGCCACGGCCACACCAACGGCCACATCAACGGGCACGCGAACGGGCACGGAAACGGCCGCCCGCGCGGGACCGCCGACACCCTGCCGGTGCCCCCGACGACCGAGCCCGCCGAGCCGATCGAGCAGGTCGAGACGGCCACGGCCGTGCCCCCGTCGCCTCCCGCGGCGACCGCCCCGCCGCGCCCGTCGCCGCGCCCGGGCAACCGTCCGGCGGCCGGGACCGACCGTCCCGCGCCCCAGCGCGCCACGGCGCAGCGTGAGGCGCTCGACGCGCGTTACGCCCTCGAGGAGGAGGCCTCCTGAGGGGTCGCCTCCTGCGGATCACCGGCGCCCGGCATACTCCTGACGGGCGCCGGGGTCCGTCCGGCGCCGGACGGTGTGCCCTGGTCCCGCCGCGCGGGCCGGTGCGCCACGCGGTGTCGAGCGAGACGGTGCCGAGCATCCCCACGGTGCCGGGCACGGGAACGGTGTCGGCCACGGACGACGTCCGGCGAGGGAACGGAGTGACGCGGTGAGCATGCCCTCCGCGGCGGAGCTGACGCGCGCCCGCACCGCGCGTCGCGGCGTCGCGCTGATGCTCGTCGTCGCCGGCGTCGCGGCCTGCGCCCTGAGCCTGCTGAAGGTGACCGGCGGCACCGTCGGCGACATCCGCCTCTTCGTCACGATCGGCTTCCTGCTGCTGGGCCCCGGCTGGTCCGCGGCGGGCTTCCTGCGCCGCGCGCCCGCGGCGCACGTCTGGCTGCTGACCCTGGGCGTCGGCGTGGCGACCACGCTGCTCGCCGCGCAGATCATGGTCAGCACCGTCTGGTGGCACCCCGACCTGATGCTCTACATCGTCACCGGGATCAGCATCCCCTTCCTGCTCCGGCACGCGGTGGTCGCCCAGTGACCACGCAGGACACCCGCCGGGATGCCCGCGACGGCGGGACCCCGCGCGAGGACGGCGGCCGCGCCGCGGACGCGCAGGGCGGCGGCGCCGTCCGCAGCGACCCCGAGGCCACGCAGGTCCTCCGCCCCGTCGGCGCGACGCCGGGGAACGGCCCGGACGGCACCGACCCGCCCACGGCGGCGATCCCGGTCGTCCCGCCCGCGGCACCGCCGGTCGACGCCGAGCCGCCCGCCGAGCCGTCGTGGTTCCGGCGCAACCGGGTCGTCGTCGACCGCTGGCTCTCGCCGGCACTCGCCCTGCTCGCGGTGGCCATGCTGCCGCTCGCGGTGGTCACCACCGACCTGCAGGCGCTCGACGGCTGGGGCCTGGCCAAGGTGCTCGGCATCCCGGGCTGGCTGGCCCTGCTGTTCGCGATCGGCTCCTGCCTCTCCGAGCTCTACGCCCGGCGCCCGCGCATCCCGATGCTCGGCACCGCCACCGGCGTCCTCATCCTCTGCTCGACGGGCCTGCCGTCGGTCGTCGAGCCCGCCGCGCGGTTCGGCACGGCCTGGACGATCACCGGCTTCGTCGACGCCGTGGCGGTCGCCAACGGCGTCCCGCCGCAGGGTCTCGACGCCCGGTTCTCCTGGCCCGCGTTCTTCGCCCAGTGGGCGTGGTTCCGCCAGGCCGGCGGCGCCGACCAGCTCGACGAGGTGCTGCGCTGGTTCCCGCCCGCCGTCGTCACGGTGTGGGCGATCGGCATCTACGCGCTGGCCCGTTCGATGCTCGGCGGCACCCGTGCCCCCTGGGCCGCGGCCTGGCTGTTCGTCGGCCTGAACTGGATCGAGCAGGACTACTTCTCGCCGCAGGCCACGGGCATCTGCCTGCTGCTCACGGTGCTGACGTTCGCCCTCGGCCCGCTGGCCACCCGCCGGACGGACCCGAGCGGCGTGCCGGGCTGGCCGGCCCCGCACCGCGGCGCGAAGCGCCTGCCACTGCTGCACCGCTGGCTGGTCTCCGGCATGACGCCGCCGAACCGGCCGACGCTGCCCCCGCGGCAGCTGCTGCTGGTCTACTTCTGCGCGGCGCTGTGCATCCTCGCCGTCATCCCGGCGCACCAGCTCACCCCGTTCGCGATCCTCGGCCAGCTGTTCCTGCTGGCCGTCGTGGGCCGCTACCGGGGCCGCGGGCTCGTGCTGGTCGGCATGATCGGCGTCATCCTCTTCATCCTGATCGCCGCCCGTTCCATCTGGATGAACCAGATCACGCTGTTCATCGGCACCGGCGACACGGGCGCCGCGCTGCAGGAGGGCGTGGCCGACCGGCTGACCGGCGACGCAGGTCAGATCGTCGTCAAGTACGGGCGCGTGCTCGTCGCCGGGCTGTCGTACCTGCTGGGCATCGTGGGCGCGTGGGTCTACTGGCGGCGCCGCCGCGACCTCGTGCCGATCGGGCTCGCCGTGGTGCCGATGGCGTTCGCCGCGCAGGGCTACGGCAGCGAGGGCTTCCTGCGGATCGTGCTGTTCGGCCTGCCGATCCTCACGATCCTGGGCGCGGACTTCCTGCGCTGGACGGTCCGCAAGCGCGCGTGGATGCGGCCGGTGCTGGCGGTCGGGATGGTCGCGCTGTTCGGCATGCTCGTGTTCCTGCGCGGCGGCAACGACTCCTACCAGGTCGTCTACCCCGAGGACGCCGCGATGTTCCGGTCGGTCGTCGCGACGACCCCACCCGGGCAGAACGTCATCCCGGTCTCCGACCCGGGGCCGTTCGCGATCGAGGGCCTCACGCTCTTCGGGCGCGGCGGCGGCGTGCCGGGCTGCGGCCGGATCGGCGTCTCGGACGACCCGATCGGCTGCACGGCCAAGGTCTCGCCCGACGTCATCGTGAACTTCGGGTCGATCGAGGCCCAGGGCGTCTACCTCTACGGCAAGCCGCACAACTGGTCGCTGGACTACGCCAACACCCTGGTCCAGCAGGGCACGTACTACTTCTGGTACCAGAGCCCGGACGACCCGTACGACTACGTGCTGCGCAAGGTCGGGGCGCCCGTGCTCCCCGGCGGTACCGCGGGGAGGCCCGGATGACGATCGACCCGGGATTCGACAAGTGGGTGTGGCTGTCGTTCCTCGGCCTGCTGGTCGTCCTCGGCATCCGGGCCTGGGTGGTGGAGAGCAGCCGCGGCCGGCCGGGGCGCACGCCCACGCGGGTGCGGGCGCTCACGGCGGCCTCGGTCGGCGTGGTCGCCGTCGTCGTCGCGCTGCTCACCGTCCAGGGTGGACAGCAGGTCGTGCACTCCGTCCTGACCCGCACCGACCCCGTCACCGGGCTCCCGCTGGACCAGCCGCGACAGCCTGCTCCGGCCCCGCCCGCGGACCCGAACGCCCCCGCCGCGGCGGACCCGAACGCCCCCGCGGCCACCGACCCGAACGCTGATCCGAACGCAGACCCGAACGCACCCGCGGCAGGAGCCGCGCCCTGACCTGAGTCGGGGTGGTGGATTTCACCGCGATATCGTGACCGCCGCTGCGGCCGCGGCGACCCGGGGAGTGCCGGGCCGCGGCGACGCGGGGGGCAGGCACGCAGCGTTCCCAGGAGGAGGGCTCAACACCTCATGTCGGACAAGGTCTACGACTTCGTCGTGGTCGGCGGCGGTGCGGCCGGGTGCGTCCTGGCCAACCGCCTGAGCGCCGATCCCGCCCACCGGGTGCTCCTTCTCGAGGCCGGGAAATCGGACCCGTTCTGGGACGTGTTCACCCACATGCCGGCCGCGATGGGCCTGGCGATCGCCAGCAAGAGCCACAACTGGCACTACGTCTCCGAGCCCGAGCCGTTCATGCAGAACCGCCGCATGGACCTGCCGCGCGGCAAGCTGCTCGGCGGCTCCGGCTCGATCAACGCCATGACCTACGTCCGGGGCCACCCGGCGAACTTCGACCAGTGGGCGAAGGTCGTCGGCGACGACGCCTGGGACTACGCGCACGTCCTGCCGTACTTCAAGAAGATCGAGGACTCGCTGACCTTCGGCGGGAACGAGTACCGCGGTCGCGGCGGTCTGCAGACGGTGGAGCGCGCCCCGGCCGACCACCCGCTGTTCGCGTTGTTCTTCGAGGCCGCCCAGCAGGCCGGGTACAACCTCACCGCGGACCTCAACGGCGCGGTGCAGGAGGGCTTCGCGGCGTTCGACCGCAACATCCGGCGGGGCCGGCGGCAGTCGTCGTCGCAGGCGTACCTGCACCCGGTGATGGGGCGGCCCAACCTCGAGGTCCGCACCCGCGCACTGGCCACGCAGGTCGTGTTCTCCGGGACGCGCGCGGTCGGGGTGACGTTCCGCGCCGCCGGCGGCCACGAGGAGATCGTCCGGGCCAAGGAGATCATCCTGTCCGGCGGCGCCTTCAACACCCCGCAGCTGCTGCAGCTGTCCGGGGTCGGCCGCGCCGAGGAGCTCGAGGCGGTCGGCGTGGCGCCGATCCACGACCTGCGCGGGGTCGGCCACAACCTCGAGGACCACCTGGCGGTCCAGGTCCAGCACCGGTGCACCCAGCCCATCTCGATGGTGCACATGAAGGACAAGAAGAACTGGCCGAAGATGGGCCTGCAGTGGCTCGCCGGCCGGGGCCCGGCGGGGAGCAACCTGTTCGAGGCGGCGGGCTTCATCCGCAGCAACGAGGACATGGAGTTCCCCGACGTGATCGTCGGGTTCGCGCCCATGGCGATGGCCTTCGACGAGAAGCGGATCGTGGAGGGGCACGGCTACCAGGTGCACGTCGGCACCATGGCCGCGCGCTCCCGCGGCAGCGTCACGCTGCGCTCGGCCGACCCGGCCGCCCACCCGCGGATCATCTTCAACTACCTGGACAACCAGCGGGACCGGGACGACTGGGTCAAGGCGATCCGCATCGCGCGCGACATCATGGCCCAGCCGGCCTTCTCGGGCGTCGACGGTGGCGAGGTCGTCCCGGGGCCGGAGTTCCAGACGGACGAGCAGATCCTCGACTGGATCTCGCACACCGCGCAGACCGGGCTGCACCCCACGGGCAGCGCCCGGATGGGCCGCACCCCGGACGACGTCGTGGACCCCGACACCCTGCGGGTGCACGGCGTCGACGGGATCCGCGTGGTCGACGCGTCGATCTTCCCGACGGTGACCAACACCCAGACCTACGCGCCCACCCTGATGGTGGCCGAGAAGGCGTCGGACATGATCCTCGGCAACACGCCGCTGGAGCCGGTGCACCTCGCCCGCCCGCAGGTCGTCTCGCAGGCGCGGCCGTCCGCGGCCCCCGAGGACGTGGTGGCGCCGGCCGGCCAGGCCTGACGCGACCGGGCGGTGCGGGAGGCGCACCGCCGACGAACCACGAAGGAGAACCATGGAGCTGCCGGGGCGGGCGCCGGCCTGGGTCGGCCGGGTCGAGCGGCGGACCGACGGGCCGGACGCCCTCGACCTGTCGGTGGACCCCCGGTACCTGGCGGCCCGGCTGCTGGTGACCGCGGGCGGCGTGCCCGCGGGGCTGATCTCGGTCGGCCTCACCGGCGGCCGCGCGACCACGTCGACCGTGCGGGCCGCGATCGAGGAGCAGCTTGGTCCGGACACGGGGGAGGAGCAGGCGCTGCCGCCGTCGGTCGAGCCGCTCACCGTGGTGATCGCGACGCGCGGCCGGGCGGAGAGCCTGCGCACCAGCATCGCCGCCGTGGTGGCCGGTGACCACCCGGCCGTCACCGTGGTCGTGGTCGACAACGACCCGCCGGACGAGAGCACCCGGCTCGTCGCCGAGGAGTTCGCCGACCGGGGCGTGGTCTACGTCCGCGAGCGGCGCCGCGGCCTCTCGGTGGGCCGCAATCGCGGGCTGCGCGAGGCGGTCACCCGGCTCGTCGCGTTCACGGACGACGACACCGAGGTGGACCGGCAGTGGGCCGGCCGCATCGCCGCCGTGTTCGCCGCCGAGCCGGACCTGGCCTGCCTCAGCGGCCCGGTGATCGGCGCCGTGCTGGAGACCGAGGAGCAGCTGGCCGCCGAGCGTGCCCTGGTGTGGAACCGGGGCTTCGAGGCGCGCCGCTACTCGCTGGCCGACCCGCCCGCGGACTCCGCGATCTTCCCCTTCTCGCCGGGCCTGTTCGGGATCGGCGCGAACTTCGCCGTCCGGGCGGACGTCGCGCGCGCCGTCGGCGGGTTCGACGAGGCGCTCGGCGCGGGCGCCCCGACCCGCGGCGGCGAGGACTGCGAGTTCATGGTCCGGCTGGTCCTGGCCGGGCACCGGGTGGGCTACGACCCGGGCGCGTTCGTCTGGCACCACCACCGGTCGTCGCCGGAGGAGCTGCGCAGCCAGCTGCGCGGCTACTCGATGGGCCTGGGCGCGTTCCTCACCAAGATCGCCCTGGACCCGCGGGCCGGGGCGATGGCGGCCAAGCGCATCCCGGCCGCGTTCGCACAGTTCCGGCAGATCGGCGCGCGCGAGTCCACCGCCGGCGAGGGCGTCGCCGCGGGGAGCCTGGGGGAGCGGCTCGCGTGGATCGTCGACGGCGGCTCGGCCTACGTCCGGGGGCGCCGGGCGACCCGGCGGGTCGGCGGGCGGGTGCCCCGGCTGTCCCCGGTGAACTCGTACGTCACGTCCGACCGCTGACGTCGTTGGACTCGGTGACGGGGGCGTCCACGCGGTGCTCTACGCTCGCAATCTGTCCGGAATGTCCGATCTGAGCTGTCCGATGTGACGAGGAGTCCCAGTGTCCGAAGAGTCCGGGCCCGGTGGCGGCGGAGCGCCCACCCGGGGGATCTCCCGCCGCACCGGCCTGATCATCGGCGGCGTGGCCGTCGTGGCCGTGCTCGCGCTGATCGCCGTGCTCGTCGGCAGCCCGTCGTCGGACTCCGGGAACACCTCCGGGAGCGGCAGCGTGTCCGAGCCGCCCGGCCCGACCACGCCCACGCAGACCCAGAGCGCGGGCTCCGACACCAGCGCCGCCACCCTGCAGGGCTGGGGTGAGCCCAGCCGCGTCGACGAGTTCGACGGGCCGCGCCCCGCCGGCTGGAGCATCTACAAGGGCGAGGGGCACGACGGCAACGGCCGCCGGACCACCGAGTCGATCCACGTCAACGACGGCATCCTCACCATCAAGGGCGACGCGCAGGGCAACACCGGCGGCCTCGCGCTCAACCCGGGCCAGATGTACGGGCGCTGGGAGGGCCGGGTGAAGATGCCGGCCAGCGACCCCACCTACCACGCCCTGCTGCTGCTGTGGCCGGACGAGGAGAACTGGCCGGAGGGCGGCGAGGTCGACTTCATGGAGGCGACCTCGGGCGACCGGCAGAACGTGAACTCGTTCCTGCACTACAGCGAGGACAACAAGCAGATCGAGCACTCCGTCGACGTCGACGGCACCGAGTGGCACAACTGGGCCGTGGAGTGGACCCCGGACCACGTCATCGGCTACCTCGACGGCCGCGAGTGGTACCGGATCGAGGACAAGGACACGCTGCCGCCGGGCCCGATGCACCTGTGCATCCAGCTCGACTGGTTCCCCGAGGACGGCGACCCGAACAACGTGAAGCCCTCGGAGATGCAGGTCGACTGGATCAAGGAGTACAAGTACTCCGGCTGATCCCTCCGGACACGAACCGGCCGGTGCCCCGCGGGGGCACCGGCCGGTGTCGTTCTCGGGGCCGCGGCGGGATCAGGCCCGGCGGACCGCCCTCAGCTTCAGGGTCTTGGCGTTGGCGATGTCGATGCTGCCGGTGTCGGTGTCGATGTCCGGGTCGAACCAGTCCGGCACCGGGCCGGCGATGCCCGGCGCGATGCGCTCGGAGCTGTTGAACGTGTCCGGCTTGACCCGTCCCGCCGCCCGCGCCGCGAACCAGGCGCCGACGGACGCGACCGTGCGCGCCACCTCGCTGCGGCTCGGGCGGACGTGCTCGGCGAGCGCCTTCTGGTACCACTCCATCTGCACCCGCAGGGCGTGCTCGAGGCTGTAGTGCCGGCGCACGAGCTCGAGGGCGAACGCGGCGTTCTCCTTGCGGCGCACCTGGTCGTCCAGGAGCGTGGTCAGCTCGCGGACCAGCGCGTCCTCGCCCGTGCCGCCGTCGCCGATGCCGTAGAAGCCGCGCCAGCGGAACAGCCGGGCCGACTCGCGGTCGAGCGTCTGGAAGTAGCCGCGCTCGCCCTGCACGATGCAGGGCTTCCCGAAGGCCATCGCCCGCAGGATCGACCCGCCCATCCCGAGCGCGATGTCCGCGGAGGCGTAGGCGGGGCGCGGGTCGACGCGCATCCCGGGCAGCAGCACGACCTCGCGGCCCGCGCGGGCGTTCGTCGCGTCGGCCAGGGCCCGCAGCTCGGGCATCGCCGGCCCGTCGCCCACCATCACCAGCCGGAGCCGGTGGTGCGGCGGGATGCGGCCCGCGGCGCGGATCGCGGTCTCCAGGCCCTCCTGCTTGAGCGCCCGGGCGAACCGGCTGACCACGACCACGGCGATCTCGTCCGGCGCGATCCCGAGCTCGGCCCGGAACGCGTCGCCGCCGGGGTAGTCGGGGTACTGGCCGACCGTGTCCGTCGGGATCTCGAGGACGCCGATCGAGCCGCTGCGTTCCCGGGTCTCCATGGCGATCAACGGCCCGCAGACCTGCAGCGGCACCGAGCCGGGCATGAAGTCCGGCACGGACATGCTGTTGATCGTCATCGTCATCGGCACGTCGTCCAGGCGGTGCGGGCCGAGGAAGGTCAGCAGCGAGGGCGTGAGCTCGTAGGCGTGGATCAGGTCCGGTTGCAGCCGCCGGGACAGGTCCCGGACCCGCTTGTACGCGGCCCGCGCGGTGGGCGCGATGTTGTCCGGAACCAGTTCCTCGACCGCCTCGAACCGCACCCCGCGCTTGTGGATGACGTCCTCGAGGACACCGGGCGGCCCGGCGACCACGACCTCGTGGCCCATGTCCCGCACACCGGCGGCCAGGTCCACGGAGTTGCGCTGGCTGCCGCCGATGTCCAGGTTGTGCAGGACGACGAGCAGGCGCAGCGGCCGGTCCGTGGGCCAGCGGCTCGCGCGGGGAGCGCTGTGCGCGTTCACTCCTCGGGTCTCCCTCGTGTGTGAAGAAGGCCGTCCGTCAGGACGGGCGCCGGCCTGCTCCCGTCGCCAGTCCGGCGACGGGGGTCGGCTCTGTCGGGGGGTCGGAACGGTCGGTGGGGCCGGCGGGGTCGTCCCCGTCCCCGGACGTACGGCCGGTCTCCTCCTCGACGGCGTCGTGCCGCAGCGTCCGCATGAAGCGGACGAGCGGGACGGCGACGACGAGCGCCGTGACGGCCTGGGCGAGGAGGAAGGCCAGGCCGGCGCCACCGATGCCCATGCGGTCCATGAGCACCACCGCGAGCCCGATGACGAGGGCCGCGGTGAACACCTCGAGCACGACGACGCGGCCCATCTGGTTGCGCAGCCGGGAGGTGTTGATGAAGTTCATGTTGATGATCGTGAACGGGATCGCGAGCACCGCGTAGCGCAGTACCCAGGTGCCCTGGTCGGAGTAGGTGTCGCCGAGCACGGACAGCACCCACGGGGCCAGGAAGAACAGCGCGGGCACGCCGAGGCCGCCGATGAGGTAGCTCAGCCGGAAGGTGCGCTTCATCAGCGCCCACTGCTCGCGCCGGTCGTGGCTGGCCTCCACGACGTAGGAGGAGCTGATGTTCCAGATGAGCACGCTGAACGACTCGGCGATCAGCCAGGGCAGCGCGTAGTAGGCGTTGGCCTCGGTGCCCAGCCGTGCCACGACCAGCAGCGGCAGCACCAGCGGGATGATCACCGTGACGGCGCCGGTGGCGTACTCGGCCAGGAAGATCGACAGCAGCCCGCGGCGGTCCGGCATCGGCGGCGTGCCCTCGCCGGGCGGGGGCACGCGGGGGAGCAGCCGCAGGAACAGGATCGGCGAGATCACCAGCTGCAGCGCGATGATGGGGAGCGCCCAGGCGACGAGGATGCCCTTCTCGAACGCGAGGTTCGCGAAGAGGATCAGCAGCCCCATCTTGCCCAGCGCGAACAGCAGCTGCTCGAGCGGGATCCAGGTGGAGCGGCGCAGCCCGGTGAGCACCCAGTCCTGCAGCGTGGACAGCGCCAGCAGCGCGACGAGCAGCGGGAACGCCGCCCGGTCCCACAGGGTGGGGAACAGCTCGTCGTGCGGGAAGAAGACGAGGAAGCCCGCGCCGAGCAGCAGGGCGATGGTGGTCGCGATGGCGTAGCCGCCCACGACGAGCTTGCGCGCCTTCGTGCCGGCGGAGGCCAGGACACGACCGAAGAGCAGTCCGACGTTCGACGCCGCGACCTGCGACAGCATCGTGGCGGTGGACAGGATCGCCGAGGACCGGCCCACCTCGGCGGCGGGCAGCCGGGCGGCGATCGCCCAGAAGCCGAGCCCGACGAGCGCGGTGATGCCGGTCGCGGCCATGAGCGCGAAGGCGTTGAGCTCGAGGCTGGGCAGCAGCGAGCGCCGCTTGCGCGGCGTCTCGGTGCCCGGCGTCTCGGCGCCCGGCGTCTCGGGGAGCTCGGCCGTCTCCGGGGACGTCGGCTCGGCCGCCGGGACCGCCGGGGCTTCCGCGACCTCCGGCACCTGCGCGGTGCGGAGGCCGACGGTGTCGAGCACGGCGTTCTCCGCGGTGCCCGGCGCGGGGACCTGGACGGCGGCGAAGCGCTCGGTCGGGGGATCGGCGTACGGGTCCGCACCCGGCCCGCTGATCCGGTTGACCGCCGCGGCGGGACGGCCGGGGCCGCCCGCGATCCGCTCGTCGCCGCGCACCGGACCCCTGTCTCGCTCCACTACCGCAGTACCCCGTCAGACCTGTCCGTGCCGCGCGCACCCGCCGGGCGCCGGTCGCCGCTCTTCGTCTCGGTTCGCCCGAGCCTAATGGTCGACTCGCCGGCGTCGATCTCCGGGTGTAACCTGCCCGGTTCGCGCGCGGGGGTCCGGAGGCGGACCCTCGGTCGTCCATCGGTCACCCCACGGAGCGCGTTACGCCCCGTCCCGGTGCGCCACCGCACCCGGCGCTCACGGGATCGGGGGACGGGACCGTCGGACCCCGCGGCTATCGTCGGCGCCACACACGACGGACGACGAGCGGGAGCGCGCATGACCGCCACGACGGGCAGCACGACCGGGGTGCGGGTGCACCCGCAGGGCCTCTGCGAGAGCACGGACGTCGGCGAGGGCACCCGGGTGTGGGCCTTCGCGCACGTCCTGCCCGGCGCCCGGGTCGGCCGGGACTGCAACATCTGCGACTGCGCCTTCGTCGAGGACGGGGCGGTGCTCGGCGACAACGTCACGGTCAAGAACGGCACGCTCGTCTTCGCCGGCGTGACCTGTGAGGACGACGTCTTCCTCGGCCCGAACGTGCTGTTCACCAACGACCTGCGCCCGCGCGCGGCGATCAAGCGCGGGCCCGAGGCCCTGCTGCCCACCGTGGTCCGGCGGGGCGCGACCCTCGGGGCCGGCTCGGTCGTGGTGTGCGGCACGGAGATCGGCGAGCACGCCTTCGCCGCCGCGGGCGCCGTCGTGACCCGCTCGGTGCCGGCCCACGCCTTCGTCGCCGGGAACCCGGCGCGGGTGAAGGGCTGGGTCTGCGTGTGCGGCGACCGGCTCGGCGAGGACCTGGTGTGCCCGGAGTGCGGGACCGCGCACGAGCGGGCGGGGGAGGGACTGCGCGTCCGGACCCGAGCGGCCCGTCGCTAGAGTCCCCCGGCGGGAGAGTCCACCGGGGTCCCCGCCGGCGTCCGGCCGGCCGCCCCGCCGCGGGACGCCGCCTCCGCCACCCCGACGGCGGAGCGAGCCGGGCGTCCCGTGCCGACCACACCGGACCGAGGAGCAGACCGAGATGGCCCGTGCCGCCCAGACCACCGCCTCCACCGCGAGCACAGCGCTGCGCGCCCTGCGCGACGTCGGCGCGGCCGCCTGGTTCGGCGGCTCTCTGATGGGGGCGTCGGGCCTCAACGCCGCCGCAGACGCCGCCGGGGGCCCGCTCGAGCGCGAGCGCGTCGTCTCCGCCGGCTGGGCGCGCTGGACCCCGATCTTCCGCGCCGCGGCGGCCGCGCACCTGCTCGGCAGCGTCGGGCTGCTGGCCCAGCGCCGCAGCAGGGCCGACCTGGTCGGCCTCGGTCTCACCACCGCCGCCGTCGGCGCGGTGGCCGGGACTGCCGTGCTGGGGAGCAAGGAGGTCCCCGAGACGACCATCCACGCCGTCGAGTGGACGGTCCCCGCGCTGCTCGCCGGGGTGATCCTCAGCGGCGTCGGCCGGAGGGGCTGACGTGCCGGTCTCCTCCCTGCGCAGCAGCCTCGGCGAGCTCCCCGCCGCCCAGGCCGCCTACCGGTGCGCCGTCGCCGGCCGGATGCGGGCGGAGCGGTGGGGTCTGGCCCTCGACGAGGCGCTGCGGACCCGCACCGGCCTGACCCGCCCCCGCGGCGCCGCGACGGGCCGGATCCTCGCCTACCACTCGATCGGCACGGACGAGTGGGGCGTCAACGACGTGCGGCCGGCCGACTTCGAGCGGCACCTGCAGGTCGCCGTGGACGACGGCTGGACCTTCGCCACCCCGGCCCAGGTGCTGGCCGCCCCGGAGCTCAGGCAGCTGGCGATCACGTTCGACGACGGCGCCACCAGCGTGCTGGACAACGCCGTGCCGGTGCTGCGCCACCACGGCGTCCCGTCGACCATGTTCGCGGTCAGCGGGTGGGCGGACGGGGGGCACGACGCCGGGTACGCGCACGTCCTCGACTGGGCCGGGCTGGCCCGGCTCGAGGCGGCCGGGGTCACGCTGGCCAGCCACTCGGCGTCGCACCCCGACTTCGGCCGGCTCGACCCGGCCGCGGCCGAGCGCGAGCTCGTCGAGTCCCGGCGCCGGCTGGAGACGATGCTCGGTCACGGGATCGACGAGTTCGCCATCCCGTTCGGGCAGTCGGCGAACTGGACGCCGGAGGCCGGGGCCATCGCGAGCCGCGTCTACCGCACGGTGTACGCGCAGGCCGTCGACACGCGGCCCGCGGGCACGATCCCGCGCACCTTCATCACCCAGATCGACCGCCCGCTGATCTTCCGCGCCGCCCTGAACGGCGCCTTCGACAACTGGGAGGAGTGGTTCCTCGGCCCCCGCTGACCTCGTGAGTGGCGATAGTCGCTCTGGCGACTATCGCCACTCACGGGGAGTTACAGGGCGGTGCGGAGGGTGTCCACCACGCGCTGCTGCTGCTCCTCGGTGAGCTGCGGGTAGAGCGGCAGGCTCAGGATGCGCTCCGCCGTCGCCTCGGCCACCGGGAAGTCGCCGGTCTTGCCGAGGTGCCCGAACGCGCCGGTGAGGTGCACCGGCGTGGGGTAGTGGATGCCCGCGCCCACGCCGTGGGCGTTGAGGTGCGCCAGGACCTCGTCGCGGCGGTCCACCTCGATCACGTACAGGTGCCAGACGGGCTCGTTGCCCGGCGTGACCGTCGGGGTCGTGACGCCGGGGAGGTCGGCGAGGAGGGCGTCGTAGCGCGCGGCCGCCTCCCGGCGCAGGGTGTTCCACGCGTCGAGGCGCCGCAGCTTCGCGGACAGCACCGAGGCCTGCAGCGCGTCCAACCGGCTGTTGACGCCGACGACGGTGTGCTCGTACTTGCGCGGCGAGCCGTGCGCGCCGAGCAGCCGGACCCGGTCCGCCAGCTCGGCCGAGCCGGTGAGCACCGCGCCCGCGTCGCCGTAGGCGCCGAGGTTCTTGCCCGGGTAGAAGCTGGTGCCGGCGATGTCGCCGATCGCGCCGGCCTGCAGCCCGTCACGCCGCGCGCCCTGGGACTGCGCCGCGTCCTCGCAGATCGCGACGTGGTCCGGCAGGCCCGCCTTCAGCCGCGCGACGTCGGCGACCTGGCCGTAGAGGTGCACCGGCATGACCGCGCGGGTCCGGTCGGTGACCGCGGCCAGCGCGGCGTCGACGTCGATCAGCGCGGTGCCGGGCTCGCAGTCGACGAGCACGACCTCGGCCCCGGCGCGGGCGACCGCCTCGGCGGTGGCGATGAACGTGTTGGCCGGGACGATGCACTCGTCACCCGGTCCGACGCCGAGGGCGCGCAGGGCGAGCTCGAGCGCGTCCGTGCCGTTGGCGACGCCGACGACGTGGTCCACGCCGGAATACGCGGCGTAGTCGGCCTCGAACTCGGCGACGGCCGGTCCGCCGACGAAGGCGGTGCGGGCGAGCACCTTCTCCCAGCCCTCGGCGACCTCGGCGGCCACCTCGGCGTGCTGGGCCGCCAGGTCGACGAGGGGGATCGGGGCGTGCGGGACCGGGGTGGTGGGGGCGGCCATGCGGCTCCTAGTGGCTCGGGGAGCTGGTGGCGAGGCCGAGGGCACCGGCCAGCGCGTCGACGACGGCGCGCTGCTCGGTCTCCCCGATCTCGTGGTGCACCGGCAGGATCACGGTCCGGCGCGTGAGGTGTTCGGTGACGGGCAGCGGCCCGTGCGGGTGCCCGGCGTACGCGGGCTCCAGGTGCGCGGCCATGATCCCGCGGCGGGCGGAGATCCCCGACTCGGCGAGCGCGCCGAGCACGGCGACCTGGTCGGCCCCCTCGGGCAGCTCCACCCAGAAGGACTGGTAGTTCGACGTACCGTGCGGCGGGTCGCCGACCGCGCGCACCCCGAGCGGGGCGAGGAGCTCGCGGTAGCGCTCCGCGATGGCCCGGCGCTGCGCGACGATGCCGGGCAGCCGGCCGAGCTGGACCAGGCCCATCGCGGCCTGCATGTCCGTCATCCGGTAGTTGAAGGCGGTCTCGTCGTAGCCCTCGAGGACGACCTTCGTGCCGGCGGCGTGCCGGTCGGCCGCGGAGACGGTCATGCCTTGCTCGCGCAGCCGGCGGATCCGCGCGGCCCACCCGGCGTCGTCCGTGGTGACCATGCCGCCCTCACCGGTGGTGAGGAGCTTGCGCGGGTGGAAGGACCACGCCGCGAGCAGCGCACCGGTTCCGACCGGGTTCCCGTGCAGCGTGGCACCGGCGGCACACGCGGCGTCCTCGACGACCGGGACGTCCCCGCAGACCGCCTCGATCGCCGGGATGTCGGCGGGCTGCCCGCCCTGGTGGACGGCCAGCACGGCCTTCGTCCGCGGGGTGAGCACCGCCGCGACGGTCTCGGCGGTGACGTTCCCCGTCCCCGGTTCGACGTCGGCGAACACCGGGGTCGCACCGCAGTAGCGGATCGCGTTGGCGGTCGCGATGAACGAGAACGACGGGCACACGACCTCGTCGCCCGGGCCCACACCGAGCACGTACAGCGACAGGTGGAGCGCGGTGGTGCAGTTCGAGGTCGCGACGGCGTGCGCGGCGCCGACGTGGGCGGCGAACGCCTTCTCGAACTCGGCGACCCGGGGACCCTGGGCCACCCAGCCGGACCGGACGGCGGCCGCGACGGCCTCCGCCTCCTCCTCGCCGAGGAGGGGCTTCATCACCGGGATCATGCGCCGACCTTCGTGCCGGTCTCCTCGCTCCACCACTGCACGAGCCCGCGCAGGCCCTCGTCCATCCCGATCGTCGGCTTCCAGCCGAGGTCGCGGGCGGCGGCGGAGATGTCCGCGAGCCGGCGGGTGACGCCGTTGACCTGCCGGGCCGGGCCGAACTCCGGGGTGAGGTCGGAGTCCATGGCCTTCAGCAGTGCCTCGGCCAGGCCGGCCAGGCTGATCTCCTGGGCGGTGGCGATGTTGTAGACGTCGTCCGTGACCGGGGCCTGCGCGGCGAGCACGTTGGCGCGGGCGATGTCGTGGACGTGGACGAAGTCCATCGTCTGCTTCCCGTCGCCGAAGATCAGCGGGCGGTCGCCGCGGGCGATCCGCTCCATCCAGCGGATCAGCACCTCGGTGTAGACGCCGTAGGCGTCCATCCGCGGGCCGTAGACGTTGAAGTAGCGCAGCGCGACGTAGTCCAGGCCGTTCATGGCGTGGAAGCTGCGCAGCATGCCCTCGTTGAACGCCTTGGCGGCGCCGTAGAAGGTGTCGTTGTTGTACGGGTGGTGGCGCTCCGTGGTCGGGAACTCCTCGGCCAGCCCGTAGACCGACGCCGACGAGCTCGCGACGATCTTCTTCACCCCGTGCTCGACGGCGGCCTCGATGATCGTGAAGGTGCCGTCGACCAGGCTCTCCAGCGCGGTCCGCGGCTGCTCGGCGCACTGGGTGATGCGCAGCGCGGCGAGGTGGAACACCAGGTCCTTGCCGGCGGTCAGCTCACCGACCAGACCGCGGTCGTTGATGTCGCCCTCGACGAGGGTCAGCCGGTCGCCCGCGGCCTCCTGCGCCGCGGCGATGTTCTCCCGCCGCCCGCGCACCAGGTTGTCCAGCACGACGATCTCGGCCGCGCCGGCCTCGACGAGCTGGTCGACCAGGGTCGAACCGATGGTTCCGGCACCGCCGGTGACCAGGACCCGCTGGCCCTCGACCGGCTGGGCCGCCTTCTCGCTGCTGGTCACACCGTCACCTCTCCGCGGCCGCGCTGGGCCATCGTGGTCGGAACGTCCTCGATCACCCCGGCGGTGGTGCGCGGGGTCTCCTGGATCGCGCGGATCGGCACGGACATGCCGTCCTTCGCGAGGCTCTCGGAGGCGGCCTCGAGGATCGCGAGCACCCGCAGGCCCGCGAAGCCGTCCGTGAGCGGGCGCCGGTTCTCGGCGATGGCCGCCGCGAACTCGACCATGACCGACCGCAGGGCCTCCAGGTTGGCCAGGGCCGGGGCGACGGTGTCGCCGGTGCGGTACGAGACGAGCCGGCGGCCGCGGACGTCCGCGTCCTCCAGTTCGGGGGAGATCCGGTCGACGCCGCGGTCGTGCTCCGAGAGGCGCTGGGTGGGGTTGAGGTCGTCCCAGATCACGGTCCGGTTCGACCCGCCCACCACGAAGGTGCGGATCTTGGTGGGGGAGAGCCAGTTGACGTGCACGTGGGCGAGCGCGCCGTTGGACAGCCGCAGCGTGAGGTGCGCGACGCAGGCGTGTCCCGCGCCCACCGGGTCCGAGCCGTGCGCGGCCACCGAGACCGGGAACACGTCGTCCGGAAGGATCGCGTCGAAGATGGACAGGTCGTGCGGGGCGAGGTCCCACAGGACGTCCACATCGGGCTGCACGATGCCGAGGTTGATCCGCACCGAGTCGATGTACTGCAGGTCGCCGAGCCGGCCGCTGCGCACGACCTCGCGGATGTGCCGGACCTCGGACGTGTAGCAGAAGGTGTGGTCGACCATGAGCACGCGGCCGAGTCGCTCGGCGGCCTCGACCAGCTGCCGGCCCTCCTCGTAGGTCGGCGCCAGCGGCTTCTCGATCAGCACGTGCTTGCCGGCCTCGAGCGCGCGCATCGCCACGTCGAAGTGGGTGGCGGCCGGGGTCGCGATCGCGACGGCGGACACCGCGGGGTCGGCCAGCACCTCGTCGAGCGAGGTGGACACCCGCACGGTCGAGTAGTTGCCGAGGACCTGCCGGGCCCGGTCGGCGTTGAGGTCGCACAGGTACTCGAGGTGCAGGCCCGGGGTCTGCTGTGCGTTGCGGACGAGGTTGGGACCCCAGTACCCGCCGCCGACGACGGCTATCCCGATCGGACCGTTGCTCTCCACTGTGTACCCGTCCCCCATTCCGTCCGGTCCCCCCTGAGTGCGGCGGCGATCTCGGGACCGGACCCTACAAGGACCCCATCGGGTGATCCCCAGCGCGTCGGCGCGGGCCCGGATCGCCCCACCGGGTACACGGGCGGGCCAGCCGTCCCGGGACGTCCGGTTCGTCCCGCGCAGCACACCCGGTCGCGCTCGGCCGCACGGGGGACGCCGCGAACCCGCCGGTAGCATCGGCGCTCATGTTGACGGCCTGGCTTCCCCACCTGCCCCCCGTGGTCGGAGCTGTCCCGTCGTCCGCTCCCGTCGCTGCCGAGGCGCAGTGACACGACCGGACTCCGAGGCCAGCACCCCTGTCTCCGCGCACCGGCGCGAGGAGCCCGACCCGCCCTCGGGCGGCACCCGACCCCCGGTCCCCGACCTCGATCGGCGACCGGCACCCCTCTTCGACGACGCCGTCCCCGGTACACCCGGCGACCGGCGGACCCCCTCGGGCGGCACGGCGGCGGGCCGCCCCGGGGGATCCGCGGCGGGCCGCCCCGGGGGATCCGCGGCGGGCCGCCCCGGGGGATCCGCGGCGGGCCGCCCGGGCCAGTCCGCGGGATCCCCGGCGGCGAGACCGGCCGGTTGGTTCGACAGCCCGCCCCGGCCCCACGACCCCCCGACCGTCGAGCTCGCGCCCGGTGCGGTGGCCGTGCGCAGCGACGCGTCGGCCGAGGACGAACCGCCGGCCGAGGCCGGGAAGGACCTCGGGTCGTCGTCGGGCGGCTCCGGCAAGCGGGCCCTCTCCGACGGCCTGTCCCTCTCGATCAGCGGCGCCGTCGGCTCGCTGGCCGGGTTCGTCAGCTGGCTGATCGCGGCGCGGATCATGCCGCAGGAGGCGGTCGGCTACGCCTCGGCGTTCGTGTCGGCGTTCCTGCTGGTCGCCGGCGTGGCGCAGCTGAACCTCGACTCCGCGATGATGCTGTGGATGCCGCGGTCGGGCCGCAAGGCGTCGACCCTGTTCTGGCGCAGCCACCTGGTGATCATCCCGTCGTGCGCGCTGGTCGGGCTGGCCTACGTCGTGCTCGAGCCGCTCATGGCCACGACGGGCGCCGGCGACGTCCTGCCGGTCTGGGCGGGCGGCCTGCTGTTCCTCGCCGCCGCCATCGGCTGGGGCCTGTGGGGCGTGCACGACTTCAGCCTCATCGCGGTCGGCAAGACCTGGTGGGCGTCGTGGCGCAACATCGCCTTCGCCCTCGCCCGGATCGGCATGCTGGTCGCCGTGGGCGCGAGCCTCGGGCCGTTCGGCGTCGTGCTGTCCTGGGTGGTGCCGATCGCGCTGTGGACGCTCGGCAGCGCGGTGATCGGCGGCATCTACACCCGCAAGTTCGCGCAGCTCTCGGACAAGGAGTGGCTGCCGACGCGCCGCGAGGCCGTGTCCTTCCTCGGCCCCACGACCCTGGCCCACTGGGGCACGGTGCTGCTGTTCAACCAGGTCACGGTGATCGTGACCCAGCGCTTCGGCGCGACGACCGGTGCCGCGTTCTTCATCGCGTGGCAGGCGGTCATGGTGATCGACATCGCGGCGCAGCGGTTCATGCAGTCGTTGTCGGCGCAACTGGCCCGGGACCCGGAGAACTCCGCGGCGCACATCCGGGCCTCCCGCAAGCGGCTCTACCTGATCTTCCTGCCGATGATCGTGGTCGGCGTGCTGCTGGCCCGGTTCGGGCTGGAGTTCTTCGGGCCGGGCTACGCCCAGGCGGACGACGTGCTCCGCGTGCTGCTGATCGGCATGATCGCCCGGCTGGTGATCTCGCACGAGCTCGGCGTGCGGCAGGCGCGGCACGACGGCGTCGGCTTCGCCCGGCTGCAGCTGATCAGCACGGCCTTCGTGATCGTCGTGGTGCTGTTCATCCCGATCGGGCCGGCCGACGCCTCGGGCGCGCACCCCGTCGAGCAGCTGATGCCGGTGGCGGTGGGCTACGCGATCTCGCAGCTGGTGTGTGCGGTCGCGGTGATCGTGTGGCCGCGGCTGCGCCGCCGCAACGTCGCGACCAACTGATGGGTTATGGAACCATAACGCTCTCATTCGGGCGAAAAACGAGCGTTATGGTTCCATAACGCCCGAATCCGGGTGGAAAGCGAGCGTTATGGTTCCATAATGCGGCTCAGCCCAGTCCGCCGATGGCGACGTACTTGAGCTCGAGGAACTCCTCGATCCCGACCGTGCCGCCCTCGCGGCCCAGCCCGGACTCCTTGGTCCCGCCGAACGGGGCCGCCGGGTTGGACACCAGCCCGGTGTTGAGCCCGACCATCCCGCTCTCGAGCTTCTCCGACACCCGCAGCGCCCGGTTCAGGTTCTCCGTGAACACGTAGTTGACCAGGCCGAACTCGGTGGCGTTGGCCGCGGCCATGGCCTCGTCCTCGGTGTCGAACACCGAGATCGGCGCGACCGGGCCGAAGATCTCCTCGTGGTTGAGCCGCGAGTCCTGCGGCACGTCCGTGAGCACCGTCGGCGGGTAGAAGTAGCCGGGGCCCTCCGCGGCCTCGCCGCCGACCTTGACCTGGGCGCCGTTGGCGATCGCGTCGCCGACCAGGTCGACGACCTTGTCCCGGCCCTTGGCGTCGACCAGCGGGCCGACCTGCACGCCGTCCTCGGTGCCGCGGCCCACCTTGAGCGCGCCCATCCGCTCGGCGAGCTTGGCCGCGAACTCCTCCGCGACGCCGCGCTGGACGTAGAAGCGGTTGGCCGCGGTGCACGCCTCGCCCATGTTCCGCATCTTCGCCAGCATCGCGCCGTCGACGGCCTTGTCGAGGTCGGCGTCGTCGAACACGAGGAAGGACGCGTTGCCGCCCAGCTCCATCGACGTCCGCAGCACCTTGGCGGCGCACTGCTCCAGCAGGATCTTGCCGACGCCGGTCGAACCCGTGAACGAGAGCTTGCGCGCCCGGCCGTCCTTGATGATCGGCTCCATCACGCCGCCCGCGTCCGTGGCCGTGATGACGTTGAGCACGCCGGCCGGCAGCCCGGCGTCGAGCAGGATCTGGCCCAGGGCCAGCATGGACAGCGGGGTCTGGTGGGCGGGCTTGATCACGACGGTGCAGCCCGCCGCGATCGCCGGGCCGATCTTGCGGGTACCCATGGCCAGCGGGAAGTTCCACGGCGTGATGAACACGCACGGCCCGACCGGCTGCTTCATCACGAGGAACCGGCTGCCGCCCGCGGGCGCGGTCGCGTAGCCGCCGTCGATCCGCACGGCCTCCTCGCTGAACCAGCGGAAGAACTCGGCGGCGTAGGTGACCTCGCCGCGCGACTCGGCCAGCGGCTTGCCCATCTCCAGGGTCATCAGGAGGGCGAGGTCCTCGACCCGCGCGATCATCGTCTCGTACGCGCGGCGCAGGATCTCCCCGCGCTCGCGCGGGGCCATGGCCGCGAAGCCGGCCTGCGCCTCGTGTGCGGCGGTGAGCGCCGCGAGCCCGTCCTCCCGGCCCGCGTCGGCGACCTCGGCGAGGACCTCGCCGGTCGACGGGTCCTCGACCTTCGTCGTCGCCCCCGACGCCGCCTGCCGCCACTCGCCGCCGATGAGCAGCCCGGTGGGGACGGCCTCGAGGACCTTCCTTTCGAGATCGGGGTTCGTCATGTCCCGGATGTTCCCATCCCGCCACACCTTGATGCACGGGCCCGATCCGTGGGCTAGGAAGGACGGGTGACGGACACGATGGCGACACTGCCGGATCTCGTGCCCCCGCCGGTGGAGCTGCCGGAGCGCGTCGCGGCGCTGCGGTCCGAGGTGCGTGCGTTCCTCGCGGAGGAACGCGCCGCCGGGGCCTGGCGTCCGCGCGCGGACACCTGGCTCTCGGGGTGGGACGAGCGGTTCACCAAGGAGCTGGCCCGGCGCGGCTGGCTGGGGATGACGATCCCGACCGAGTACGGCGGGCACGGGCGCGGCGCGCTGGACCGGTACGTGGTGACCGAGGAGCTGTTGGCGGCCGGCGCGCCGGTCGCCGCGCACTGGGTGGCGGACCGGCAGATCGGCCCGTCGCTCATGCGCTTCGGCACCGAGGAGCAGCGGCAGAAGTTCTTGCCCGGGATCGCCGCGGGGGAGGTGTACTTCGGGATCGGGATGTCGGAGCCGGACTCGGGCTCGGACCTGGCGTCGGTGCGGTCGAAGGCGGACCGCGTCGACGGCGGCTGGGAGCTGACCGGCACGAAGGTCTGGACATCCGGGGCGCACCACGCGCACGCCTTCTTCGCGCTGGTCCGGACCTCGCCGAAGGACGACACCAACCGGCACGCCGGACTGTCGCAGCTGATCGTGGACCTGAAGGCGCCGGGGGTGACGATCCGGCCGATCCCGCTGCTGACCGGGGCGCACCACTTCAACGAGGTGGTGTTCGACAGGGTCTTCATCCCGGACTCGATGGTGCTCGGCGAGATCGGGCAGGGCTGGCACCAGGTCACTTCGGAGCTGGCCTTCGAGCGCTCCGGCCCGGAGCGGTACCTGTCGACCTTCCCGCTGGTGGTGGCGCTGCTGGGGGAGATCGCCGGCAGCGACCTGGACGCCGGGCGGCGCCGGGACCTCGGCGGGCTGGTCTCGCGGTACTGGACGCTGCGGCGGATGTCGCTGGCCATCGCCGGTGCACTGGAGGCGGGCAAGGCGCCCGAGCTGGCCGCGGCCGTGGTGAAGGACCTGGGTACCCGGTTCGAGAACGAGGTGATCGACGCGGCCCGGCTGCTGGTGTCGATCCCGCCGGACCGGGGCGCCGCCGAGGGCGGGTACGCGCGGCTGCTGGCCGACGCGGTGCTGCACGCCCCGGGCTTCACGCTGCGGGGCGGGACGAACGAGATCCTGCGCGGGATCGTCGCCCGCGGATTGGGGCTGCGCTGATGAGTGCCGAACTGCGGGAGATGGCGGAGTCGGTCTTCGGCGACGCCTGGGACAACTCCACGGACGCGTTCGACGCCGAGCTGTGGAAGACCGTCGAGCAGACCGGGCTGGCCCGGCTGACCCTGCCCGAGGAGGCCGGGGGCAGCGGCGGCACGGTGTCCGACGCGGCGGCGGTGCTGACCGCGGCCGGGCAGTTCGCGGCGCGGGTGCCGCTGGTGGAGACCGACCTGCTGGCGGCCTGGCTGCTGCACGCGGCCGGGCTGGAGGTGCCGTCCGGCCCGTTGTCGGCGACGGTCGCGGGGAACCTGTCGATCCAGCCGGCGGCCGGCGGGGCCGGCGCGGACGTGTCCGGCACGCTGCGCCGGGTGCCGTGGGGCCGTGCGGTCGGCGCGGTCGCGGTGCTGGCGGGCGAGCAGGTCCTGCTGATCGACACCACCGGTGCCGGGGTCGAGGAGGGGGCCAACCTCGCCGAGGAGCCCCGGGACGACCTGGTGCTCAACGAGCTGACCGTGCGGCACGTGGCCGACGTGCCGTCGGTCGCACTGGTCGAGTTCCCGCTGCGTGCGGCGCTGGGCCGGGCGCTCCTGCTGGCCGGTGCTGCCCGCGGGGCGGTGGCGATGGCGGTGCGGTACGCCACCGAGCGGGTGCAGTTCGGCCGCCCGATCGCGAAGCTGCAGGCCATCCAGCAGTCCCTCGCGCTGGCCGGTGCGGAGGTGGCCGCCGCGGCGGCGGCGACCGAGGCCGCGGCACGGGAGGTCGACAAGCACGGGTTCGCCGAAGCGTCGTTCGCGATCGCCGCGGCCAAGGCGCGCGCGGGGGAGGCGGCCGGACAGGTCGCCCGGATCACCCACCAGGTGCACGGCGCCATCGGGTTCACCCGCGAGCACGACCTGCGGCTGGTCACCACCCGGCTGTGGGCCTGGCGGGACGAGGACGGCTCGGAGGCCTACTGGAACGACCGGGTCGGCGCCCGCGCGCTCGAGGCCGGCGCCGACGGTCTCTGGCCGTTGCTCACCGGCACGCCCTGAGGGGTGCGGCCGGCATCCCCGCGCGGGGATGCCGGCCGGCAGGGAGCGGCGGGTCAGGTCCCGGGCTGCTGCCGCGCGCCCGGCAGCTTGCGGAAGTCCCAGCTGCTGATCTTCTCCGGGGTGAGCCGGAGCCACGCGTGCCGGCCGTCGATCACGACGTGCCCGCCGGTGTACTTGTCCGCGAAGGCCTGCTCGACCCGCTCCAGCTCGGGGTTCGGCTCGCCGGTACGGGGGATCTCGCCCACCGGCTCCACCCGCCCGCGGATCTCGACGCCTCGGAGCTGGTCGTAGTCGTGCCCGGCGTCGACCACCGCCCCGATCCGCGGGTCCTTCTCCAGGTCGGCCCAGCGCTGCGCGCGGACGAGCGAGGTCAGCCACATCGCGGACCCGTCCCAGTGGAACCAGAGCGGGGTGGCGTGCGGGCCGTGCGTGCCGTTGGTGGCCACGCGGACGGTCCGCTCCTCGGCGAGGAAGGCGTCCCGCTCGTCGTCGGTCATGGCGATGGCCCGGCCCCGGCGCTGGGTCTTGGGTGCGGTCATGGCCCGGACATTACCGATCGGTAGAGACGCGCGGTGGCCAGCCGGGCACCCTCGGCGAGCGCCCGGAACTTCTCCCGGACGACGGTCGGGTGCACCTCGGGATGGAAGGTCGCGCGGGAGGAGAAGCCGCAGTCCGCGCCCGCGAGCAGGTTCTCCCGGCCGACCAGGCCCGCGTAGGTCACGAGCTGGTCGGCGATCAGCTGCGGGTGCTCCACGTAGTTGCTGGCGTGCCCGAGCAGGCCGGGGATCAGCACCTTCCCCTCGGGCAGGGCGAGGTCCTCCCAGACCCGCCACTCGTGCTGGTGGCGGGGGTTGGCGACCTCGAAGGAATAGGCTCCGGCGTGGATCCGCAGCATCACGGGCGCGATGTCGGCGAAGGGCAGGTCGTGGATCCGCGGGCCGTGGTTGAGCCCGTAGCAGGTGTGCAGCCGGATCCTCTCCTCCGGGATTCCGCGCAGCGCGTGGTTGAGGATCTCGACGTGCTGCTCCGCGAGGCGGCGGCCCTCGGCACGGTCGTCGTGGCTGAGGTACTCGATCAGCCACGGGTCGTCGACCTGCAGGAGGAACCCGGCGTCGACGATCGCCAGGTACTCCTCGCGCAGGGCCTCGGCGACCGCGCCGAGGTAGTCGGCGTAGGAGGAGTAGTACTCGTTGCGGCCGAAGCCGCTCGGGCTGGTGCTCGGCAGGAAGGCCTCGGCGGCGTCCTGCCCGTCGAGCGCCGCGCGGAGGTTCTCGACGTCCGCGCGCAGCTGGTCGTGCCCGGCGTAGCCGACCGGCCCGGTGCAGACCATGGTGGTCATGGGGGAGACGGTGTCCTTGTACTTGCCGAGGTAGCCGGCGTAGTACTCCGGGAACGCGTCGATCTCCGCCTGCCACGAGGGCGGCATGAGCTTCTCGCCGGTGCTTCCGGAGAACCCGGTGAGCCGGTCCTTGACGTAGGTCAGGAAGCTGACCTTGCTCATCTCGCCGTCGGTCACCACGTCGATGCCGTCGGCGGCCTGCTCGCGGACGCGGTCGGCGACGGCGGCGGCGATCTGCTTGGCGTACGCGTCGGCGTCGTAGGGCCGGCCGTGCTCCTTCTCCCGCATGACCTCGAGCAGGTCGTGGGGTCGGGCCAGGCTGCCGACGTGGGTGGTGAGGATCCGCTCCGTGCTGCGTCGCATGGTCCCCGGACGGTAGGAGCCGCGCCGGGCCCACGGGAGCGCGGCGTTCCCCGCTCGCGAACCACCTCATTCAACGGTCGTTGAAAAAAGGGCGAACCGGGGCTACGCTCCTGCCACGCACGAGGAGGTGCGCCATGACGCACACGCTGCCGCTCACGGACGGCCCACGGACCCTCGACCTGGCCGCGGCCGCGGATCCGGCGCTGGTCGGCGGGAAGGCCGCCTCCCTCGGCCGGCTGATCCGCGCGGGATTCCCGGTCCCGCCCGGCAGCTGCGTCACCACCGTGGCCTACCGGGCCGTGGCCGACCCGGTCGCGCGGCCCCTGCTCGACGCCGGCGCCGCGCCCGCCGACCTGCGCGCGGCCGTCCGGTCCGCCCCGGTACCCGCGGTGCTGGCCGCGGCGATCCGGGCGCTCGCCGACGGCCCGGTCGCGGTGCGGTCGTCGGCCACGGCCGAGGACCTGCCCGACGGCAGCTTCGCCGGCCAGCAGGACACGTTCCTCGACGTCGAGGGCCCCGACGCCCTGCTCGACGCGGTCCGCCGCTGCTGGGCCTCGCTCTGGACCGACCGCGCCGTCGCCTACCGGGCGGCCAACGGGATCGACGACCGCACGGTCGCCCTCGCCGTCGTCGTGCAGCGGATGGTGCCGGCCGCGGCCGCGGGCGTGCTGTTCACCGCGAACCCGGTCACCGGCCGGCGGGGCGAGACGGTGATCGACGCGGCGCCGGGGCTGGGGGAGGCCGTGGTCTCGGGCACGGTCGATCCCGAGCACCTCGTGCTCGACGCGGGCGGCCGGGTCGTCGAGCGGCGGGCCGGCGGCGTGGGGCCCTGCCTGTCCGACGACCGCGCCCGCGAGCTCGCCGCGCTCGGCCGGCGGGTCGCGGAGCAGCACGGCGGGCCGCAGGACCTCGAGTGGGCCGTCGACGGCACGGACCGGGTCTGGCTGGTGCAGGCGCGGCCGGTCACCACGCTCTACCCGCTCCCCGAGCCGCGGGCGCCAGGCCTGCGGATCTATCTCAACGTCAACGTCGCGCAGGGGGTGCTCGGCCCGCTCACCACCGCCGGGCAGGGCGCCTTCCGGGTCCTGACCGGCTCGATCGCCCGGCTGTTCGGGGTTCCGGTGCCCGACGTCCGCGCGGGCGCACCGGTGCTGACGGTGGCGGGGGAGCGGCTGCTGGTCGACGTGACCGGGGCGCTGCGGCACCCGGTCGGTCGGATCGTGATCCCGCGCCTGTTCGACGTCATGGAGGCGCGCTCCGCCGCCGTCCTGCGCCGGGTCGTCGCCGACCCTGCGTTCGCGGTGCTGCCGGGGCGGCGGTTCCGCTTCGCCCGCGCGCTGGCCCGGGTGTTCCGCCGGTTCCGGGTGCCGCCGCGGCTGGTGCTGGCGCTGCTGGCGCCGGACCGGGCCCGCCGGGCGGTCGTCGCGGCGGTCGGCGACCTGCGCGACCGGCTCGACGACCGCGGCCCGCTGCCCCCGAGGGCGCGCCTCGACCGGCTGGAGGCGACGCTCGCGCAGGAGATGCCGGCCGTGGCGGGGCGGGCCTTCCCGGTGGCCGCGGCGGGGTTCGTGGCGTTCGGGCTGGCCGCCGCGTTGCTGCGCGGCCGGGCCCGGCCCGGCGAGCTGTCGACGGTCCTGCGCGGGCTGCCGCACAACGTCACCACCGAGATGGACCTCGCGCTGTGGGCACTGGCCGGCCGAATCGCCGCTGACCCGCCCTCGCGTGCACTGGTCGGCGGCCCGGTCGAGGCGGCGCGGGCAGCTCTCGCGGCCGGCACGGCGCCCGCGGTCCTGGCCGACGGGCTGCGCGAGTTCCTCGGGCGCTACGGGCACCGCGGAATCGCCGAGATCGACCTCGGGGTGCCGCGATGGCGCGAGGACCCGTCGTACCTGCTCGGGGTCCTGGCGGGGTACCTGCGGGTCGACCCGGCGCGCTCACCGGACCGGGTCTTCGCCGCCGCGGCGACCGAGGCGGAGCAGACGGCCGCGGCCCTCGCGGCCCGGGTGGGCGGCCTGCGCGGCCGGGTGGTGCGGTTGCTGCTGGGCCGGGCCCGGGCGCTCGCCGGGCTGCGCGAGCTGCCGAAGTTCACCCTGGTCACCGTGCTCGACGCGGCCCGCGCCGATCTCCTGGCCGTCGGGGAGGCACTCGCCGCGGAGGGCCGGATCGCCGCGGCCGGCGACGTCGTCCACCTCACCGCGGACGACTGCCGGGCGGGCCTCGCCGGGGCCGACCTGCGGGCGCTGGTGGCCACCCGGCGTGCGGTGCACGACCGCGAACGGCGGCGCCGGCACGTCCCGCGCATCCTGCTCTCGGACGGGACCGAGCCCGAGGCGCTGCCGGATCCCGCCGCGCCGCCGGCGGTGCCGGGGGAGCTGCGCGGCACCCCCGCGTCGGCCGGTGTGGCCGAGGGACCCGCGCGGGTGGTGCTCGATCCCGCCGACGCCCGCCTCGAGCCGGGGGAGATCCTCGTCTGCCCCTCGACCGACCCCGGCTGGACGCCGCTGTTCCTCACCGCCGCCGGGCTGGTCATGGAGATGGGCGGGGCGAACTCGCACGGGGCGGTCGTCGCGCGCGAGTACGGGATCCCGGCCGTGGTCGGGGTGCCCGGCGCGGTCGCGCGGATCAGGACCGGCGAGCAGGTGGTCGTCGACGGGACGGCGGGCCGCGTGCTGCCCCTGTGAGTGGCAATAGTCGCTATAGCAGTGATTGCCGCTCACGAGGGTTCGGGGTCGTCGGGGAGGATCGATCCGTGCCCACCCGCGCCCTGGAGGCATTCCTCGCCGAGCCGCGACCGACGCCGTTCCTGGTGCTCGACACGGGGCTGGTGGCACAGCGGTACACCGAGCTCGCGGCCGCCTTCCCCGGTGCGGAGATCCTCTACGCGGTGAAGGCGTGCCCCGAGCCCGAGGTGCTGCGCACGCTCGCCGCGCTCGGCAGCGGCTTCGACGTGGCCGGCGCCGAGGAGATCGCCCTGTGCCTCGACGCGGGGGCCGACCCGGCCCGACTGTGCCACGGCAACCCCGTCCGGGGCCCGGGCGCCGCGGCGGCCGTCGCTGCGCAGGGCGTCCGCCGGTTCGTCACGGACAGTGCGGAGGATCTCGCGGGCCTGCCGGCCGGCGCCGAGGTGCTCGTGCGCGTCCTCGTCGCCGACGACGGCGCCGCGACCCCGTTCCTCGGCAAGTTCGGGGCGACCCCGGCCGAGGCCGCCCGGCTCGCCCGCGGGACCGCCGGGGTCGCGTTCCACGCGGGATCGCAGCAGCTCAGGTCCGCGGCGTTCGCCGAGGGGGTCCGGGTCGCGCTGCGGGTGGCGCACGCGGCGGGCATCGCGCGGCCGGTGCTCGACGTCGGCGGTGGGCTGCCCGTCCGGTACCGCGCCGAGGTCCCGCCGCTCGACGCGTACGCCGAGGCGATCCACGGAGCCGTCGCCGCCGCGGTCACGGCCGGTGACGTCGACGGCGTCCGGCTGATCCTCGAACCCGGCCGCGTCCTCGTCGCCGAGGCGGGGGTGCTGCGGACGACCGCCCTGCGGGTCTCCCGGCGGCCCGGCATCGACCACCGCCGCTGGGTCTACCTCGACGCGGGCCGCTACCAGGGGCTCGCCGAGGCGGAGGGGGAGGCGATCGACTACCCGGTGCGAGCGCCCGGCCGCAGCGGCCCGCCCGGCCCGGTCGTCCTGGCCGGCCCCACCTGCGACGGCGACGACGTCCTCTACCGCCGCAAGCCCTACGCTCTGCCCCTCGACCTCGCCGCCGGCGACGCCGTCGACCTCCTGCACGCCGGCGCGTACACCGCGAGCTACGCCTCGGTCGGGTTCAACGGGTTCGGCCCGCTGCCCGTGCACGTCCTGAACGCAACCTAGGGTTCTGCACTGTGCAGACGTCCCATCCCGTCGGCCGGCACGTCCTCGGCGAGCTGCGCGGCATCGATCCGGCCCTGCTCGACGACGCCGACGGCCTCCGGCACGCGCTGCGCACGTCGCTGCTGGCCGCGGGCGCGGACGTGCGGCAGGTCGTCGCGGAGCCGTTCGAGCCGCAGGGGGTCACGGTCGTCGCGCTGCTGGCCGAGTCGCACGCGTCGATCCACACCTGGCCCGAGCTCGGGTCGGCGTTCGTCGACGCCTTCACCTGCGGCGACGGCGCCGACCCCGTGTACGCCGTGCGACGGCTGGCGCTCACCCTCGGCGCCGACGACGCCGCCATCGAGGTCGTGGACCGCGGCGGCGCGGGACGTGTCGACGAGCCGATCTCGCCGGGGCTGACCAGGCACTGGCAGCTCGACGCGGTCCGGGTGCGCACCCGCACCGCGCTGCAGGAGGTGCTGATCGCGGACACCGCGCACGGCGTCACGCTGTTCTGCGACGGTGAGCGGCAGAGCGCCGAGCACACCCAGCTGACCTACCACGAGGCGCTGTTCGTGCCGGCCGCGCTGCTCGCCGAGCGCCGCGAACGCGTGCTGGTGATCGGGTCGAGCGAGGGCGTGGTGAGCGAGCTCGCGGTGGCGTGCGGCGCGGTGCGCGTCGACCACGTGGACCTGGACCGGGACTGCGTGCGGCTCTGCGCCGAGCACCTGCCGTACGGCTACACGCCCGCCGCGCTCGCCGCGGCCGAGGCGCACGAGGGGCCGGTCCGGATGCACTACGACGACGGGCTCGCCTTCGTCGACACGACCGACGGCACCTGGGACGTGATCGTCGTCGACCTGCCCGACGAGCGCCCCGACGAGCCCGGCGCCCAGCTCAACCGGCTCTACACCGGCGACTTCCTGACCCGCTGCGCGGCGCGGCTGCGGCCGGGAGGCGTCGTCGTGAGCCAGGCCGGGAGCCCGGCGCAGTGGCGTGACGCCACCCTCCGCGCGGCGTGGGAGCGGTTCGGTGCGGTGTTCCCGCACCGCGTCTACGTCGGCAGCCCCGAGCACGAGTGGGCGTTCGTCTGCGGGCTGCCCGACGCGCCCCCCGAGGACCCCGCCGAGCTGGTCGCCGCCTGTCTCGACGGGCTGGGCTACGCGCCCCACACGCTCGACGCCGCCTCGCTGCGGGCCGCACTCGTCCCCCCGCTGCGCCTGCGGCGTTCACTCACTGGGATGGAGATCGATCCCGCCGCGCGATCATCTCGTTAGTGTCCCGGTGGTGCCGGGCCCGGTGCCGTCCGCCCGCCTCCCCGGCGGGCGCTCCCCGCCCCGCCCGCTCCCCGGAGGCCGCCCGTGCGCCGTGTCCCGTGTCGATTTCCGGCCACTCGTCGGTCCCTGGCCGTGCTCGTCGGCGTGGTGCTCGCGCTGGTCGGCACCGTCGGCACCGCGGGGACGGCCCTGGCCGACGACACCGAGCAGGCCGGCCGGTACGTCGCCCTCGGCGACTCCTACAGCGCGGGCCCGCTTGTCCCGCCGCAGACCGGGCAACCCGCGGGGTGCCTGCGGTCGGGTTCCAACTTCCCGTCCGTGGTGGCCGAGGGGACGGGCGCCACGGACTTCGTCGACGTGAGCTGCAGCGGCGCCACCACCGCGGACTTCACGGCACCGCAGAAGGTCACCTTCGGCGAGAACCCGGCCCAGTTCGACGCGCTGACCGGGACCGAGGACCTCGTCACCTTCACCATCGGCGGCAACGACATCGGGTTCGGCGAGATCATCCAGGAGTGTGCGCTCCGGTCGCCGCAGCAGCCGCTCGGCGCCGCCTGCCGGGACTTCTACGGCGACCAGCTGAACCAGCGGATCGCGGAGACGGCGCCGAAGATCGTTGCCGCGCTCGGGGCGATCGGCACCCGTTCGCCGGGGGCGCGCGTCGCCGTCGTCGGGTACCCGGCGCTGCTGCCCGACGAGGGGCCGGGCTGCTTCCCGGTGGTGCCGTTCAGCCCGGGTGACGTCGCGTGGCTGCGCGGGATCGAGAAGGACCTCAACGCGATGCTCGGTGCCCAGGCGAGCGCGAGCGGGGCGACGTACGTCGACACCTACACGCCGACGATCGGGCACGACATGTGCCGGCTGCCAGGCGTGAAGTGGATCGAGGGCCTGTTGCCGACCTCGCCGGCGGCACCGGTGCACCCCAACGCACAGGGCATGGAGGCCATGGGGGCCGCGGTCCTCGCGGCGCTCGGCGCGCCCATACCGGCGGCCGCGTAGGAGCCCTACCAAACGGCCGTCCGACGGCCTACGCTCGGCTCGTGACGCGCGTCGGCGACCGGGACCTCGAAGGCATGGACCAGGCCCGGCTGGCCGCGGCCGACCGGGCCGAGCTGGTCGAAGCGGCCCGGGAGTGCACGTTCCTCTTCACCGACGAGGAGGGCTGGCCCGCTGGGGTCACGATGAGCCACCTGTTCCACGACGGCGTGTTCTGGCTGACGGCGGTCACCGGGCGCGCGCACGCGGCCGCGGCCGAGCGGGACCCGCGCGTCGGGCTGGTGATCAGCAACCTCGGTACGGACCTGCCGGGCCGGCGGATGGTGCGGATCCGCGGGCGGGCGACGGTACACCGGGACCGGGCGACGCTCGACGCCGTGCTCCCGCTCCTCGCCCGGCGCCTCCAGCCCCGCGACCCCGACCGGATGCTGCGGCTCCTCGACAGCCCCCGCCGGGTGCTGATCCGGGTGGAGCCGGTCTCGTACCCCCAGACCCACGACTCCCGCAAGATCGCCGGCGACGGCCGCGGCGGCCCGGCCCAAACTCGCAGTACGGAAGCACAACGCGATTGAGGGGCGAACTATGACGCGTGATGGAACCATAATGCGGTTTGGCGAGCAGAAATCGCGCGTTGTGGAACCATAATGCGCTGCTATTTCTCGGCGTAGGACTCCACCACGCGGGCGGGCATCGGGACGCGGACAGGTGTGGCGCCGAAGAGCGTGCGGGTGGCGGAGTCCGCGGCGGCCTGGACCAGCTCGGCGGCCTCCGGCGCGGCCGCGGCGGGGCCGTGCAGCAGCACCTCGTCGTGCTGGAAGAACACCAGGCGGGACGGGTTCCCGGCCCGGTGCAGCATCGTCCGCAGCTCCGCGAGCAGCACCAGCGCCCACTCCGCCGCAGTGGCCTGCACGACGAAGTTGCGGGTGAACCGCCCGCGCGCACGCGCCCGGGACGGCACCTCGTCGCCCGGCCGCGCCGGCGGGCACGTGCGGCCCAGCCACGACCGGACCAGCCGCCCCTCCTCGCCGGCCCGCGCCGCCTCCTCGACCACCGCGACCGCGGCCGGGAAGCGGCGGCGGAGCAGCGCGAGGTGAGCGCCGGCGTCGCCCGACGTCTGCCCGTAGATCGCCGACAGCACCGCCAGCTTGGCCCTCGCCCGCCCGTCCGGCACACCCGCCCCGAACAGCTCGGCGGCGAGACCGGCGTAGAGATCTGAGTCCCGCTCGGTGCCGCCGGCGCGGGCCAGTGCGGCGTCGCCGGCGATCGCGGCGAGGATCCGCGGTTCCAGCTGCGCGGCGTCGGCCACCACGAGCCGGCACCCCGCGTCGGCGCGCACCGCCGCCCGCACGGCCTTCGGGATCTGCAGCGCCCCGCCGCCGCGGGTGGCCCAGCGCCCCGACACCACCCCGCCGACGACGTACTCGGGCCGGAACCGCCCCTCGTGCACCCAGGTCCGCAGCCAGTTCCAACCGTGCGCGGCGTGCAGCCGCGCGAGGTCCTTGTACGCCAGCAGCGGCGCGACGGCCGGATGGTCGACCCGCTTGATCACCCACGACCGGGTGCTGGGCAGCTCGATGCCGGCCCGGGCGAAGGCCCGCAGCAGCTCGGCGGGGGAGTCGGGGTTCACCGGCCGCCCGAACGCCTCCTCGACCTCGGCCGCGAGCGCCGCGAGCCGCGGGGCCCGGCCGTGCCCGGCCGGGCGGGGTCCGAGCGCCTCGGTGAGCAGGGCGTCGTGCACGTCGGCGCGCCACGGCAGGCCCTCGGCGCGCATCTCCTCGGCGACGATCCCGGCGGCCGACTCCGCCGCGGCGAGCGTCCGGAGCCGGGGATCGGCGGCGAGCCGCCGCTGCTGGGCGCCGTGCACCGCGACGACCGCGGCCAGGGTCCCGACCGGGTCCGGCTCGGAGCGGCGGAAGAGGGCCGGCGGCTCGTCGGCCGACTCCTCGGGCCCCTCGTCCGGCGGGACGGGCTCACCGGCCAGTCGGGCCGCCGCGGCGGCCAGGCCGTGTGGCGCGCCGAAGGCCCCGTCGGCGCCGACGAGCAGGCCCTCGACCAACTCGACGTCGTGCGCCCGCTCCGCCCGCACGCCCGCGGCCAGCAGGGTCCGGTACGTGCGGGCGTTGCGCCACACCGCCCGCTGACCGCCGAGGTCCAGCTCCGGCAGCGGCACGGGACGGACGGCGGCGACGGGTTCGCCCGCCGCGTCGAGCGGGTGCACCAACGCCACGCCGCGCTCGGCGTCGACGTGCACCGCGAGCCGGGCGGCCCGCGCGGCCACCTCGACGGACGCAGCGCCCAGGCGACCCGACGTGCTCACCGCATCGCCGGGTGGGCGAGCGGCGGCCACGCGACCCGAGACGCTCACCGCAGCGCCGGGTCCGGGAGCGGCACCACCGGACCGCCCCGCCCGAACCTGCCGAGCCGGTGCACGGGCATCCCCGCCAGCAGCCCACGCGCGGCGATCCCGCGGATCTCCTCGGGCCCGGCCCCGACGGCGGCGAGGACGTCGTTGGCGGCGAGCACCCCGGTCATCGCGGCCCGCTCCATCAGCCCCGAGGGGTAGGGGCACTCCACGAAGTCGCCGGCGACCCGCACCCCCGGCGCGTCCGTGACGACGCCCGGGCGGGTGCCCGCGGTGCCGGGCGGGAACGCGGGTGCGGTGGCCTCGAGCCGTTCCTGCAGATGGACGACCCCGGCGGCAGCGGTCTCCGGCCACAGCGCCGCCAGCTCCGCGCGCATTCGCGCGGTGGCGCTCGTGACGTCCGGAGCCCGGCAGGCGTAGGAGTGCAGCTCCACGACGGACCCGCCGGTGCGCGCGGCCCAGCGCGCCGACTCACCCTCCAGCCGCGAGTACACGGTGACGGAGTCGAGCGTGGCCTCGCCCGAGACCGCGCTGAACACCGCCCGCTCCGGCCGCACGTCCCGGTCCAGCCACAGCCGCGTGACGGCGAAGGGCGGGGCGACCGTCAGCGCCGCCGCCCGCTGTGCGAGGTCCGGGGCGATCGGGGACTCGGCCAGCAGCGTCCGCAACGCCCCGGGGTCGAGGGCCAGCACCACGTGCTCGGCCTCCACCGGCCCCGCCACGCCGTGTACCCGCCACGCCCGCCCCGCGTGCTCGAGCGAGGTGACGCGCGCCCCGGTCCGGATCTCGGCCCCGAGACCGCGCAGGTGGGCGGCCAGCGGCACCCAGATCGCCGTGAGGTGGTCCTCGGCGGGCGCGTCGAAGCCGATGCCCGCCGGGTTGCCCAGGAAGTAGTAGTGGAACATCGCCACCAGCTCGGCGGCGGACAGCCCGTCCTGGTCGCAGAAGAAGGACCGCGCGAACGCCTCGAACAGCATCTGCCGGGCCCGCTCCGACACCCCGAGCCGCGCGAGGAACTCGCCCGCGCTCAGCTCGTCGAACCGCGCGGCGGTCGCGGACGGGTCGTGTGCCAGCAGGGCGAACCCGAGCGCCGCGTCGGCCCCCGCGATCTCCCGCAGCCGCAGGCTGGGGGAGCGGGCGAACAACGCGAGCAGGTTGAACGGCGGCGCGGCCGGCAGGTTCCCCAGGTCCTCGGCCGGCCAGCGACGGGAGATCACCGGGTAGCCCTCGACCGGGCGCAGGAACCCGAGCCCCGGGTCGATCCGCCGCAGGATCGAGCGCCAGGTGTCGTAGTGCCGGAAGAAGGCGTGGAACCCGTGCTCGACGACCTGCTCCGACCCGTCCGGCAGGGTGTGCGGCCAGGCGCCGAGCCGCCCGCCCAGGGTGGGCGCGGCCTCCAGCAGCGTGACCGCCACCCCGCGCTCGGCGAGCACCACCGCCGCGCTCACGCCCGCGATCCCGCCGCCGACCACGACCGCGCGCGTGCCGGGCCGCACCCGGCGGGGCCGGTCCGGCCGGGCGGGGACGAGGACCTGAGGCCGGCGACGCCACGGGAGGGTGCGACTCACGCCCCGATGATTCACACCCGGGAGCCTACGGACGGGCACCGACAGGAATGCGCGGCGTGTGAGGGCCGGTTGCCGGGGAAGGGGAACACCCCCGCAACGACGCACGCGAGGAGGAACGCATGTCGGTGGACCTGGACCGCTACGGGATCTGGCTGCGCCGCGACCAGCTCACCCCCGGGCTCGCGACGGAGATCGAGGCGCTCGGCTACGGCGCGATCTGGATCGGCGGCTCCCCGCCCGCCGACCTGGCGCTGCCCGAGGAGCTGCTGGCGGCGACCAACCGGATCGCGATCGCGACCGGCATCGTCAACATCTGGCAGGCGCCGGCACCCGAGGTCGCGGAGTCCTACCACCGCATCGAGAAGGCCCACCCCGGCCGCTTCCTGCTCGGTGTCGGGATCGGGCACCCCGAGGCCGTCCGGGAGTACCGCTCGCCGTACGAGACGATCGTCGGCTACCTCGACGAGCTCGACGCCGCCGGGGTCCCGGTCGAGGCCCGCGCCCTGGCCGCGCTGGGCCCAAAGGTGCTGCGCCTGTCCGGTGAGCGGACCGCCGGGGCCGCCCCGTACCTGACCACCCCGCGGCACACCGCCGAGGCCCGCGAGATCCTCGGCGACGGCCCGCTGCTCGCCCCGGAGCACAAGGTCGTCCTCTCCACCGACCCGGAGTACGCCCGCACGGTCGGCCGGCCGAAGGTCCGCGACCCGTACCTGCGGCTGTCGAACTACCGACGCAACCTGCTGCGCACCGGGTTCACCGAGGAGGACCTCGACACCGCGAGCGACCGCACGATCGACGCGCTGGTCCTGCACGGCGACGCGGCCGCCGTCGCCGCCGGGCTGAACGCCCACCTCGAGGCGGGCGCCGACCACATCTGCGCCCAGATCCTCACCGCGTCCGGCACGCCCGACGACGAGTACCGCGCGGCCCTGCGCGCGCTCGCCACGGAGCTGGGCCTGAGCCGAGCCTGACGTGAGCGGGCCGATCACCGCGGTGGGAGACTCCGAGCCGTGCGCGGGCGGGCGTGGATCGGGGAGCTGCGCACCTGGGTGACGGGCGTGGACCCCGGACTGGGCCGGCTGCGGCTCGCCGGGGTGGCGACGGCGGCCATGGTGCTCGCCGTCGCCCTCATGTCCGTCGTCCGCGCGGTCACCGGGCAGCCCGTCACCGTCGTGGTGTTCGCGGCGGTGCTGGCGATGGTCAGCAACCTGTCGGTGAACGAGCCGGACCTCCACCGGAGCCGCGTCACCACCGCGCTGATGGTGCTGCCCGCCGCCGCGGCGACGGTCCTCGGCACCCTGCTGGCCGAGCACCGGCTCGTCTCGGACGTCGTGTTCGTGCTGGTCATGATCGCGGCGGTGTGGATCCGCCGGTACGGGCCGCGCGGGATGGCGCTGGGCATGGCGATGTTCATGCCCTACTTCTTCACCCAGTTCCTGCAGGCGAAGCCGGGACAGCTGCCCACCCTGCTGGCGGCCGTGGCCGTCGGCTTCGGGTCGACGCTGCTGCTGCGCGGCTTCGTGTTCGCCGAGAAGCCGGAGAAGGTGCTCGACGACCTGCTCCGTGCGGTCCGGGCGCACGTGCACGCCCTCGCGCTGGCCGTCATCGACGTCCTCGAGGCGCCGGCGGACGACGAGAAGGACGTCGACGCCGCACTGCGGGACCTGCACCGCCGCCGCACCCGGCTGAACGACACGATGCTGCTGGTCGTCGACCGGATCGAGCAGCTGCGCGACGAGCGGGAGAACCCGGACGAGGAGGCCGGCGAGGACGACCCGCGGCGCGCGCTGTCCCTCGCCGTCGCCGACCTGGAGCTGGCGGCCGAGCGGCTCGCGGTCTCGACCCGGCGGCTGGCCGACGACCCCGAGCGGCCGGGCGCGCTCGAGCCCGAGGTGCGGGAGGCGCTGCTCGACGGCGTGCGCGGGCTCGCCTCGGCCACCGCGACCGGCGCGCCGGAGGCCATGCGCGGGGCGGTCCTCGCCGGGGCGCGGCGCAGCGTCGAGGAGCTCGCCGAGGAACACAGCGGTGCGCGGCCCCGCGAGCAGCGGGTGGCGTTCGCGGTCATCCGGCTGGCCGACGCGCTCGAGGGCGGCGAGAGCGCCGTCCCGGCCCCGATCACGCTGGCCCAGCAGAGCGAGGACCCCGAGGACGAGGAGGAGGTCCCGGGCCGGCCGGTCGACCGGATCGCGCTGTCCACGCGCCAGGCCGTGCAGGTCGGGGTCGCGACCAGCCTCGCGATCGTGGCCGGCGAGCTGATCTCCCCGTCCCGCTGGTACTGGGCGGTGATCGCGGCGTTCGTGGTCTTCGCGGGCACGGCGAGCCGCGGCGACGTCCTCGCCCGCGGGTGGCAGCGGCTGATCGGGACCGTCGGCGGGGTCGTGGCGGGGATGCTGCTGGCCTTCGCCGTCGGCGGCCGGGCGGTCCCGACGCTGATCCTGCTGGCGGCGTGCGTGTTCCTCGCGCTCTACCTGTTCCGGATCTCCGTCGGGCTGCTCGCCTTCTGGATCACCGCGGTGCTCGCCCTGCTCTACGGCCTGATCGGGCAGTTCTCGGTCGAGACGCTCGTGCTGCGCGTGATCGAGACGGCAGCCGGCGGCGCGCTCGGCGCCCTGGCCGCGCTCGTCATCCTGCCCAAGCACACCCGGGCCGCCTTCCGCGAGGCGCTCGACGACACCGTGCTCGCCCTCGACGAGGCCCTGGAGGCCACGGTCGACCGGCTGACCGGGCGCCCACCCACCGGCCTGCCGGTCGAGCTCGCCCGCGCCGCCGACGAGAAGCTCGGCACGCTGCGGCAGCGGGCGAAGCCACTGGACAACCCGCTGCCTCGGCGTCACGGGCGGGGCAGCTACCAGCGCGCCCTCCGGGTGCTGACGGCCGTGGACCACTACACCCGCGCGCTCGCGCGGCTGTCGGACCGGATCGTCGTCCCGGGGTGGGCGCCGACACTCGACCCCGCCGTCGAACGGATCCGGGCCAACATCGCCGGCCTCGGCGACCTGCTGCGGCCCGGCGGGCCGGCCGCGAGGGACGGGATCGTGTCGGCCGAGGACCTCGTCGACGCCGCCGAGGCGTGGGCCTCGCGCTGCGACGACCCCGGGCTGCGCCGGGACCTGCTCGCGGCGGTCCGGCCCTTGCGGCGGATCGACCAGGTCGTCGTCGGGTTCGCGGGGGACCTGGCGGGCGGGCGGGCGCGGGCTCAGGAACCCGCGGAGTCGCGCGGGTAGACCTGCGGGCCCGAGATCCCGCAGTGCGCACAGCGCTCGAGCGGGATCCGCTCCAAGGGCGGCCCGACGGGCTCGGCCTGCGGCTCGGGTTCCGCGCGCAGCCGGCTGCGGATCGTCAGCGCGGACACCAGCCCACCCAGCACCAGCAGGGCGGCCCCGATCAGCAGTGCCGTACGGAACCCGGCGTTGAAGGCCACGGGGTCGGAGTAGTCGGCGTTGCCGATCCCGGCCACCCCGGGGATCACGGCGACGGCGAGCAGCCCGGCGGCGCGGGCCACCGCGTTGTTCACGCCGGAGGCGGCCCCGGCATAGCGGTCGGGCGCGGCGTCGAGCACGGTCGCGGTGAGCGGGGCGACGGTGAGGGTGAGGCCCGCGGCGAAGACCAGGACCGCGGGCAGCACGTCGAACAGCCACGACGCCGCCGGCCCGATGCGCATCATGAGCAGCAGCCCGCAGGCGGCGAGGATGGGCCCGACGGTCATCGGGATCCGCGGCCCGATCCGCTCGGCGAGCGCCCCGGACCGCGAGGAGAACAGCAGCATGACGACGGTGACGGGCAGCAGTCCGGCGCCCGCCAGGACCGGGGGGAACCCCGCCACGATCTGTAGCTGCAGCACCAGCAGCAGGAAGAGGGCCCCGAGGGCGGCGTACACGAGCAGGGTCACGACGTTGGCGGCGGTGAAGACCCGGTCCTTGAACAGCACCGGCGGCACGAGTGGGTGCCGGGAGCGCCGCTCGACCACCACGAACACCAGCAGCGCCCCGATCCCGACGGCTAGCGCGGCCCACACCGCGCCCGAGCGCACGCCGGCACCCAGTTCGGTGAGCGACCAGGTCAGGCCCGCGAGCCCGGCCACCGCCAGGGCCGTGCCGGACAGGTCCAGCCCGCGGGCCGCCGCCACGTCCCGGCTCTCCGGCACGTGCCGCAGCGCGACCGCCACGACGACGACCGCCAGCGGCAGGTTGAGCAGGAACACCGCGCGCCAGGTCCACTCCACGAGCCAGCCGCCGAGGAACGGCCCGACGGCGCCCGCGATGCCGCCGAGCCCGGACCACGCCCCCACCGCGGCCGCCCGGTCCCTGCCGTGGAACGACGCGGAGATGATCGCGAGGCTGCCCGGGGTGAGCAGCGCCCCGCCGACTCCCTGCAACGCCCGGGCCGCCACCAGGGTCTCGATGTTCGGGGCGAGCCCGCAGGCCAGCGAGGCCAGCGCGAACCAGATGACACCGATCACGAAGATCCGCCGCCGCCCGTAGCGGTCCCCGAGCGACCCGCCGAGCAGGATCAGCGAGGCCAGGCTGAGGGTGTAGGCGTTGACGGTCCACTGCAGCCCGGTGAAGCCCGCGTCGAGGTCCTCGCCGATGTGCGCGAGGGCCACGTTGACCACCGTGCCGTCCAGCAACGCGAGGCTGGAGCCGAGCACGGTCGTCAGCAACACCCAGCGCCCGGCCGGAGTCCCCATCCGCAGCCCCTGCTCCGCCATGCGCCGGACCCTAGCCCGGGACCGGCACCCGCACCTCGTAATCTCGGCCGGTCGGTCGGCGGGCGAGGGGGAGTGTGGACGTGGCGGTCAACGTGACGGTCGGGGTGGACCGGGTCGGCGTGATCGAGCTGGACCGGCCGGAGCGGCGCAACGCGCTCAACGTCGAGACCTGCGGGCGGATCGTGGCCGCCGCCGAGGAGCTGCGGGCGGCCGCGGTCCGGGCGGTCGTGGTCACCGGGACCGGCACCAGCTTCTGCTCCGGCGCCGACTTCGGCGAGGTCTACGGCGAGGGGTTCCGGGACGCCCTGCACGCCGCCCTCGGGGCCGTGCACTCCCTGCCGGTGCCCGTGGTCGCCGCCGTCAACGGCCCGGCGATCGGGGCCGGCACACAGCTCGCCATCGCCTGCGACCTGCGTGTCGCCGCGGAGGGCGCGGTCTTCGCGCTGCCCACGGCCCGGCTCGGGCTGGCCGTGAACCCGTGGACGATCCGCCGGCTCGCGCAGGTCGCGGGCGGCGCCACGGCCCGCGCGCTGCTGCTCGCCTGCGACACCGTCGGCGCCGAGCTGGCCCTGAACCGCGGCCTCGTCGACCGCCTCGGCACGCTCGAGGACGCGCGCGCCCTCGCCGCGGAGCTCGCCGGCCTCGCGCCGCTCACCCTGGCCTACAACAAGCTGGTGCTCGACCGTGTCGAGCTGGGGGAGGAGGACCCCGTCCTCGCCGACGCCTTCGAGGGCTGCTGGCGCAGCGCGGATCTCGAGGAGGGCCGGACGGCGCGCTCCGAGAAGCGCGTGCCGGCCTACGAGGGCCGCTGACGGCGGCCCGTCCGACACCAGCACTGCTCCGTTCGGTCCTGCTCGACCACTCCGGGTAGCTGAATCAGCCAGGTGGTCGTGAGGGTGAAACCTCCGTCTCACCCGAAGGTCTCGATGTCGACGGATCGTCACCTCGGCGCGGCCGCGGCCGTCACCCGCCCCGGCGGCCGGTCGTTGAGCCGGGAAGGACGTGCGGCAGGTGAGGTGAGGATGGTCCGGCAGGACGGACGGCGGGCGGCCGGGCGGGCACGACCCGCGGCGGTCAGCGGAGCCGTGGTGGCGGGGGTGGTCGCCCTCGTCGTCGGACTCGTCGGCTTCGGTCCCGCGGCGGCCCAGCCGGACGCCCGCCCGGTGGTGCCCTCGCTGGGCGGCCTGCTCGACCCGTCGCCCGCGTCGGACGCCGAGGAGAGCGAGCCGGCCGAGGGCACGCACGAGGACGCGACCACGGAGCCGGACCCCGCGCCGAGCACCGACGACACCGACGAGGCCGAGGGCACCGGCACCGGTGCGCCGACCCGGCTCGGTGCGGCGGCCCCGGCCGCGTCGTCGGGCTCGTCCGCCGCCCGCGGCGAGGCCCCCGCGACCTACCCGAACGGAGTCGCCGGCACCCCGTGCACCGCGACGGCCCGGGCCTGCGTCGACGTGGCCGGCCGCAAGGCGTGGCTGATGGACGGCGGCACGGTCGTCCGCGGACCGGTGCAGGTGCAGACCGGTGACCAGGAGGACCCGACCCCGCTCGGCACCTTCTCCGTGCAGTGGAAGGCCGAGCAGTACACGAGCCGCGAGTACCTGGTGCAGATGCCGTACTCGGTCTTCTTCGCCCCCGGCGGCATCGCCTTCCACCAGGGCCGGCAGGACACGCCGTCGGCCGGCTGCGTGAAGCTCCTCGAGGCCGACGCGAAGGCCTTCTTCACCCACCTCCAGGTCGGCGACGAGGTACAGGTCACGTGAAGGACACCCTAAGTTCTGGCGCCGGTCGGCTTCTACGTCGAGTAGAATCGATCCCGTGCCGAGCCTGGGTGAGTTGGAACGTGCGGTCATGGAGGTCCTCTGGGCCGCAGCCCACGAAGGACGGGGCGCGCTGACCGCCCGCGACGTGCAGGAGGCGCTCGCCGACCGCGAGCTCGCCACCACGACCGTGCTCACGGTGCTGGGCCGCCTCGAGCGCAAACAGCTCGTCGTCCGCACGCGCGACGGGCGGGCGCACCACTACCGCGCCACGGCGAGCCGCGAGGACCACGTCGCCGAGCTGATGAACGACGCGCTCGACGGCGCACCGGACCGCGGGGCCGCCCTCGCCCGCTTCCTCGGCTCCATCCCGGACGAGGAGCGGCGCAAGTTGCGGGACCTGCTCGACTAGTCCCGCCCGGCCTCCCGGACAATGGGCCGATGGCGCTCGCGGCGCTCGGCCTCCTCCTGCTCGGTGTGCTCCTCGCCGAGCCGGTCAGCCGTGCCTTCGCCCGGGCGCGCTGGACGCGGCGCGACCCCGTGGGCGGGCTGCTCGTGTGGCAGGCGATCGGCCTGGCCGGCGGGCTCTCGCTGGTCGGCTCGGGGGTCGTCTACGGGCTGTCCCCGCTCGGCGACTCCCTCCCGTCGGCCATCGGCACGCTGTTCACGGAGTGGAATGAGGGGCACTGGCCGGACCGGTTCGACGCCGTCCACCTGATCGCGATGCTCGCGGCGCTCGGCGTGGGCGCGCGTCTGGTGTGGGTGCTGGGCACGATGTACCTGCGCACCGTCCGCGCCCGCCGGCGGCACCGGGACCTGCTCGACGTGCTGGCCACGCCCTGGCCGGACTCGCCCGGTACCCGCGTGCTCGACCATCCCCAGCCCGTCGCCTACTGCCTGCCCGGCCGCAGCTCCCGGCTCGTGGTCTCGGCCGGGGTCCTGGAGGCCCTGTCGCCGGAGGAGGTGTGGGCGGTCCTCGCCCACGAGAAGTCGCACCTGCGGGAGCGGCACGACCTGGTGGTCCTGCCCTTCGTCGCCTGGGGCGCCACGGCCCCGTTCGTGCGCGGGATGGTGTGCGCCCAGGTGGCGGTGGCCGAGCTCATCGAGATGCGGGCGGACGACGTGGCGGCCTGCCGCTCCGAGCCGCACGAGCTCGTCGGGGCGCTCAAGACGGTCGGCGGCTCCGCCCCCGCCGCGGCGCTCAGCTCCTTCACCGACGCCCTCGACGCCCGCATCGAGCGCATCACCGCCCACCCCTGCCCGCTGCCCTGGTACTCCCGCGTGGCCGTCCGCCTCGGCGCACTCGCACTGGTGGCGGTCCCGACGGTGCTGCTCCTCCTGTGAGTGCTGGCTGCCCCTAGAGGGGCACTCGGCACTCACGACCCCGTACGTACTCCTCCGTATTGCGTCGGCGTTCGAGCGCGGCGAGCCTTGCCCTCTGCCGTGGTCGAGAGTCAGCTGCCGCGGTGGTAGTCGGGTAGGTGCATGAACATGTCGTCGGACCCTGCCGTCCACAGCAGGAGGGCTCGCGCGGACCTCGACGATCCGGTGGCCCGTGAGTTGTTGTCGTCCAGGATCCCGGCCCGGCTGGCCTACTCCTGGCGGGACGGGAGCCCGCGGGTGGTGCCGATCTGGTTCCACTGGGACGGCGCAGAGATCGTGATGGCGACGCCGCCGGGTGCGCCCAAGCTGAAGGCACTCGACGAGGGCGTACCGGTCGCCATCACCATCGACTCCGAGGAGTGGCCCTACAAGGTCCTCTCGGTCAGGGGGCGGGCGCACCTCTCGAAGGTCACCGGTGTCTGCGTCGAGTACGCGAAGGCAGCCGAACGCTATTTCGGCCCGGAGCAAGGTACGGCGTGGGTGAGCCGGTTCCCGCCCGAGGTCGAGATGTGGCGCATCGCGGTCACACCCGAGCAGGTGCGCATCCTCGACTTCCGCACCCGCTTCCCGAGCGCGATGCCGATCTGACCCCGGCCGGATCCGCGAGCGGCCAATAGCCCGTTGACCTGCACGAACACGGAAACGTTGCGCGGTAATCATGACGCGGGCGTAGCGTGGAGGACGTGCCGTTCACCGCACCTTCCGATCTTCCCCGCACCCTCGGCGCCCTCCGTGCCTCCGGGCACGAGCTCAAGGGCGTCAAGACCGAGATCCGCGACAACCTCCTCGCCGCCCTCCGCGAGGGCCGCGACCCCTGGCCGGGCATCGTCGGCTTCGAGTCCACCGTGCTCCCGCAGCTGGAGCGCGCCCTGATCGCCGGCCACGACGTCGTGCTGCTCGGCGAGCGCGGCCAGGGCAAGACCCGCCTGCTCCGTTCCCTCGCCAACCTGCTCGACGAGTGGACCCCCGTGGTCGAGGGCTCCGAGCTCGGCGAGCACCCGTACGAGCCCATCGCGCCCGAGACCGTGCGGCGCGCGGCCGAGCTGGGCGACGACCTGCCCGTCGGCTGGGTGCACCGTTCCGAGCGGTACACCGAGAAGCTCGCCACCCCGGACACCGCCGTCGCCGACCTGATCGGCGACGTCGATCCCGTGAAGGTCGCCGAGGGCCGCTCGCTGGGCGACCCCGAGACGATCCACTTCGGCCTCGTCCCGCGGGCGCACCGCGGTGTCGTGGCGATCAACGAGCTGCCCGACCTCGCCGAGCGCATCCAGGTCGCGCTGCTCAACGTCATGGAGGAGCGGGACATCCAGGTCCGCGGCTACACGCTGCGCCTGCCGCTCGACGTGCTCCTCGTGGCGAGCGCGAACCCCGAGGACTACACCAACCGCGGCCGGATCATCACGCCGCTCAAGGACCGCTTCGGCGCGGAGGTGCGCACGCATTACCCGCTCGAGGTGTCCGACGAGGTCGACCTCGTGGTCCAGGAGGCCCACCTGGCCGCGGAGGTGCCGCGGCACCTGATCGAGGTCGTCGCCCGGTTCACCCGGCACCTGCGCGAGTCGAGCGCGGTCGACCAGGGCTCCGGCGTGTCCGCCCGGTTCGCCGTGGCGGCCGCCGAGACGGTCGCCGCCGCCGCCCTGCGCCGCGCGGCGTTGACGGGGGAGGCACGCGCCTACGCCCGGCCCGTCGACCTCGAGGCCGTGCCCGCCGTGCTCCGCGGCAAGATCGAGTTCGAGTCCGGCGAGGAGGGCCGCGAGGAGGAGATCCTCGAGCACCTGCTGCGCCGGGCCATCGCCGACACCGCCCGGTTCGCGCTGCGCGGGGTCGACCTCTCCGAGCTGGCCGACGAGGTGGCCACCCGCCCGGTCCGCACCGGCGAGCGGGTGCCGGCGGCCGAGGTCGTCGCCAAGCTGCCGACCGTCGACTCGCTGACCCAGGTCGCGACGCGGCTCGGCGCCGAGGGCACCGAGGACCCGGGCCCGATGGCGAGCGCCGCGGAGCTGGCGCTGGAGTACCTGTTCCTCACCCGCAAGCTCGCCAAGGACGAGACCGACGACGGCGACACGGTGGAATATGGCTGATCCGCGCCGCAGGAGACTCCGCTACGCCTACGGCCCGTACGCCGGCGGGCCGGACCCGCTCGCCCCGCCGTTCGACATCCGGTCGGCGATGGACCAGATCGGCCGGGACGTCATGGAGGGCTCCTCGCCGCGCCAGGCGCTGCAGGAGCTGCTCCGGAGGGGGCTCGACGGCCGCCGCGGGCTCGACGACCTGACCCGCCAGGTCTGGGAGCGCCGCCGCACCCTGCAGCGGGATAACCGGCTCGACGGCACGTTGCAGGAGGTCCGCGAGCTGCTGCAGCGCGCCCTCGACGCCGAGCGGCAGTCGCTGGGCAACGAGAACTCCGACGACGCCCGGTTCCGCGAGATGCAGCTCGACGCGCTGCCGAACGACACCGGCGGCGCGGTCCGCGAGCTCAACGAGTACGACTGGCGGTCCGCGGAGGCCCGGCAGGCGTACGAGGACATCCGCGACCTGCTCGGCCGGGAGATGCTCGACCAGCGCTTCCAGGGCATGAAGCAGGCGATGGAGAACGCGACGCCCGAGGACGTCGAGCGGATCCACGAGATGATGTCGGATCTCAACGACCTGCTCGAGCACCACGCGGCCGGCCAGGACACCACGGACGAGTTCCGTGAGTTCATGCAGAAGCACGGGGACTTCTTCCCCGAGAACCCGCAGAACACGGACGAGCTGGCGGACCTGCTGGCGCAGCGGGCCGCGGCGGCGCAGCGGATGCTCAACTCGATGTCCGCCGAGCAGCGCGCGGAGCTGATGGAGCTGGCCCAGCAGGCCTTCGGCGACCCGCGGCTGGCCCAGCAGATGGCCCGGCTCGACTCGATGCTGCAGGCCATGCGGCCCGGCGAGGACTGGGAGGGCTCCGGCCGGTTCCGCGGGGAGAACCCGATGGGCATGGGCAAGGCCACCCGCGCGCTCGAGGAGCTGGGGCAGCTCGACTCGCTGGCCGAGCAGCTCTCGCAGAGCTACCCGGGCGCCCGGCTCGACGACATCGACCTCGACGCGCTCACCGAGATGCTCGGCGAGCAGGCCGGCGTCGACGCCCGGACGCTGTCCCAGCTGGAGCGCGAGCTGCAGCGGCAGGGCCTGTTCGAGCGGGCCGCCGACGGGTCGCTCCTGCTGTCCCCCAAGGCGTTGCGCCGGCTGGGGCAGTCGATCCTTCGGGACGTCGCCGAGCAGCTCAGCGGGAGGAGCGGGCAGCGGGACACCCACCGGGCCGGTGCGGCGGGGGACGCGACCGGGGCGACCCGGCCGTGGGCCTTCGGCGACACCGAGGCCTGGTCGGTGCCGCGGACGTTGCTCAACGCCCAGCTGCGGCGGGCCGCCGGCGACCCGCGGGCGCTCGACGTCAGCGACGTGGAGATCGTCGAGACCGAGCAGCGCACCCGCGCGGCGGTCGCCCTGCTGGTCGACACGAGCTGGTCGATGGTCGCCGAGGGCCGGTGGGTGCCGATGAAGCGCACCGCGCTGGCCCTGCACCAGCTGATCTCCACCCGGTTCCGCGGGGACGCGCTGCAGCTCGTGACCTTCGGGCGGCACGCGCAGTCCGTCGAGCTGGGGGAGCTGGTGGGCCTGGAGGGGGCGTACGCGCAGGGCACCAACCTGCACCACGCCCTCCTGCTGGCAGGGCAGCATCTCCGCAAGAACTCCGACGCGACCCCGGTGGTCCTCGTGGTCACGGACGGCGAGCCGACGGCCCACCTGGAGCCCGACGGCGAGGCCTACTTCGACTACCCACCCAGCCCGTACACCCTGCGGGCGACGATCGGGGAGCTCGACAAGCTGGCCTCGCTCAAGGCGGCGTTCACGTTCTTCGTGCTGGGCGACGACCCGCGCCTGGCGGTGTTCATGGACGACGTCGCGAAGCGGGTCGGCGGACGCGTGGTCAACCCGACCCTCGACGGCCTCGGCGCCGAGGTGGTGGCGGACTACCTGAAGCGCCGCTCCTGACCCCCGTGAGTGGCAATAGTCGCTATGGCGACTATTGCCACTCACAGGACGCGGAGGCTTCCCGCGCTGTCCAGGATCGCCCCGGCCAGGGCCTCGGCCGGGGCGGTCAGGGCGCGGCGGCCGGTCTGCAGCGTGAAGTCGAACTCGCCGAGCCGCGGCAGCCCGGGGACCGGAGCGAGCCCGCTGGGGAGCAGCGTCTCCGCGTGCGCGACGACCCCGAGCCCGGCCAGCGCGGCCGCCCGCAGCCCGGAGAGCGAGCCGCTGGTGCAGGCCATGCGCCACGGCCGGCCCGCGGCCTCCAGCGCCGCGATCGCCGCGGCCCGGGACAGGCTGGGCGGCGGGTAGCTGACCAGGGGGATCGCGCCGTCGTCGGGCCGGTAACCGGGGGCGGCCACCCAGACGAACCGGTCGTGCCAGACCGGCGTGCCGCCCGTCCGGCCGGGGGAGCGCTTGGCGAAGAGCAGGTCGAGCTCGCCGCGGTCGAGCTCGGCCTCCAGCGTCTCGCTGAGCCCGACGGTCAGCTCCAGGTCCACCTCGGGATGGCGGCGGCGGAACCCGGCCAGGATCGTCGGCAGCCGGGTGAGCACGAGGTCCTCGGAGACGCCGAACCGCAGCCGCCCCCGCACCCGCGCGCCGCGGAAGTGCGCCAGGGCCCGCTCGCCGGTGTCGAGGATCGTGGTGGCGAACTCCAGCATCGCCTCGCCGTCCGGGGTGAGGGCGACGGTGTGGGTGTCGCGGGCGAGCAGGGTGCGGCCCACCTCGGCCTCGAGCTTGCGGACGTGCTGGCTCACCGTCGACTGTCGGACGGCGAGGCGGTCCGCGGCGCGGGTGAAGCTCAACGTGCGCGCGACCGCCACGAACGAGCGCAGGAGCACCGGGTCCAGCATTCGCTCATCGTAGGACGTGATGACAGACAGAGCGGTGTCCGTGTTTCCGAATGAGCGTCGGTGGCGGACGATAGAATCCGTGCTGCAGCGGTTGAAGCGTCTCCGGGACCGGGTCCGGATCGACACGTTCCTGGCGCTGATCCTCCTCACGGTGGGGATCGCGGCGCTGCTGCCCGCGCGCGGGGCCGTCGCGACCGGCGTCGGGCACGCGACGACCGTGGCCATCGGCCTGCTGTTCTTCCTCTACGGCGCGCGCCTGTCCACCCGCGAAGCGATCGAGGGGCTCAAGCACTGGCGGCTGCACGGCACGGTCGTGCTGGCGACCTTCGTGCTGTTCCCGCTGCTCGGGCTGGCGATCCAGCTCGTCCCGTCCGCGGTGCTGCCCACCGAGCTGAAGCTGGGCGTGCTGTTCCTGTGCTGCCTGCCGTCGACGGTGCAGTCGTCGATCGCGTTCACGTCCGTGGCCCGCGGCAACGTGCCGGCGGCGATCTGCGCGGCCTCGCTGTCCAACCTGCTCGGCATCGTGATCACCCCGCTGCTCACCGGCCTGCTGCTCTCCTCGCAAGGCGGGATCTCCGGGGGCGCCATCGTCGACGTCGCCCTGCAGCTGCTCGCGCCGTTCGTGCTCGGCCAGCTGCTGCGCCGCTGGATCGGTGGCTGGGTCACGCGGAACAAGAAGTACCTGCAGGTCGTCGACCGCGGCTCGATCCTGCTGGTCGTCTACGCGGCGTTCAGCGAGGGCATGGTCGAGGGGATCTGGGGGCGGCTCTCCCCGGCGGCGCTGGGTGCCCTCTTCGCGACGTGCGTGGTGCTGCTCGGCGTCGTCCTGGCGATCACCTGGTTCGTCCCGCGTCGGTTCCCGCGCGCCGACCGGATCACGATCCTGTTCTGCGGCTCGAAGAAGAGCCTGGCCAGCGGGCTGCCGATGGCGGGCGTGCTGTTCGCGGGCCCGCAGGTCGGGCTGCTCGTGCTGCCGCTGATGCTGTTCCACCAGATCCAGCTGATGGCCTGCGCCGCGATCGCCGGCCGGCTGGCCCGGCACGCAGACGAGCCGGCCGCCGCGCCCGTCCCCGCCTGATCCTGCGAGTCGAATCCCGGGGAACGGGAATGCGTGGTTCGTGACGCGAGAGTGCCGGCTCGCGGGGGAGGGGAGCGGCATGTGGACCTGCGAGCGCTGCGGGGCGGCGGTCGAGCCCGGCGATCCCGCGCGCCTGGCCTGGAGCGTCGAGCGGGAACCCGACGGGCGGGAGAGCGCGCTCTGCCCGGCCTGCGCCCGAGAACATGTCCGGGACATCGAGGCGCGGCTGCCGCGGGAGTGGTGGTGACGGCCGTCAGGCGGTGCGCGCCGCGAGCCGGGTCACCGTCGCCTCCTCCGGGGCCGCTCGGCGCATCCGCGGGTCGAGTGCGAGGCCCACGGCGAGCACGGTCCAGAGCGCACCGGTGAGCAGGTCCATCCGTGCGGCGTCGGCGCCGGTGAGGCCGAGCACGGCGTAGCCGACGGTCCCCTGCAGGACGTGGAAGACCAGGGTGAGCAGCACGCTGCCGCGCGCCCGGTCGAACAGCCACACGTAGACGACCGTGATCACCACGGTCACCGGCAGCCCGACCGGGGCCAGCTGCCCGGTGACGACCAGCGGCAGGTGCCACAGTGCCACGATCGGCCCGAGGACCAGCGCCGCCGTGAGCGGCGTCCGCCTGACCTGCAGCCACGGCAGGGCGTAGCCGCGGAAGCCCGGCTCCTCGCCCATCGGCCCGTCGAGCGGGTTGACGAGCCGGACGGCGGCGACGAGGGCCAGGTCGCCCCAGGCGATCCGGGCGAGGTCGGGCGCGGGTGCACCCCAGACGGCCGCGTTCAGCGCCACGGCCACCGCGAGCACGAGCAGCGGGACGAGAATCGCGAAGGCCCAGGGCCCGACGCCGACCCGCCACCGGACGAGCCGCGCGCCCAGGTCCCGGTACCCCGCCCGGCCGTCGGCGACCCCGGCCACGATCAGCGCCGCGAGCAGCGGACCGCAGCTCCAGTGGGCCACCGGGGCGAGGCCGACCGCCTGGAGCGGCCACGACCACCACGACAGTACGAAGGTGAGCAGGAAGAACGCGACGAGGCGGTGCCGGCGCACCAGTGCGGTCATGGGGCCGCACGGTCCGCCCGTCCGGTCCGGCCGGCATCGCCCTACGCGGGCGGCGCCAGACGCGCCCCGCGCCGGTAGACCTCCCGCACCTCCAGCTCGGGCGACAGCACGACGACGTCCGCCCGGCGGCCCGGTTCCAGCACGCCGACCGGGAGCCCGAGGGTCGCCGCGGGCGTCGACGCCGTCATCGCCACCGCCCTGACCAGGCCAGACGTCCGGTCGGGTGCGTTCTCGACGATGCGGCGGAACAGGGCGTCGCCGGTGGCCGTGCTGCCCGCGATCGAGCCGCGCCCGGTCAGCCGGGCGACCCCGCCGTCGACCCGGACGTCGAGCTCGCCGAGCCGGTAGCGGCCGTCGGGCATGCCCGCGGCGACCATCGCGTCGCTCACCGCCGCGACCCGCGACGGGCCGGCCGAGGCCAGCACCAGCTCCCACAGCGCGGGGTGCACGTGCAGCCCGTCGGTGACCAGCTCGACCGTCACCCGCGGGTCGCCGAGCAGGGCGGCGGCGGGGCCGGGCTCGCGGTGGTGCAGCGGGGCCATCGCGTTGAACAGGTGCGTGCCGACCCGCGCCCCGGCTTCGATCGCGGCCCGGACCAGCGCGTATCCCGCGTCGGTGTGGCCGACGGCGGCGAGGGCGCCCGAGCCCGCGACCCGCCGGACGGCGTCGAGCCCGCCCTCCCGCTCCGGTGCGAGGGTGACCATCCGGATCACGCCGGTGCCCAGCAGGGCGTCGAGCTCGGCGGGATCGGGGTCGCGCAGCAGGGCCGGGTCGTGGGCACCGCAGCGGCCCTCGGCGAGCCACGGCCCCTCGAGGTGCACGCCCGCGATCTCGCCGTCCTGCACCAGCCCGGCGAGGGCCGCGACCGCCCGGCGCAGCGTCCTCGGCGTGGCCGTGACCAGCGAGGCGAGCGTGGTCGTGGTGCCGTGGGCGCGGTGGAAGGCCACCGCGCGGGCGGCCTCCTCCGGGTCCCCGGTCATGTAGGCGGCCCCGCCGCCGCCGTGGACGTGCAGGTCCACGAACCCGGGCACGACGACGGTCGCGCCCAGCTCCCGGTCCGCGTGCCGCGGCGGGCGACCAATGCCGGTCGCCACGATCCGCTCGCCCGCGATGCCGATCCACCCCGGCCCGCACGACCCGGGCAGGACGACGGTGTCGGCGGCCAGGACGGCGACGTCGCTGCTCACCAGGGGTCGTGAGTGGCGAGTGCCGCTAGAGGGGCAGTCGCCGCTCACGGGGTCGGGGGTCACAGGGTCTCCGTCACCTTCCGCAGGCCCCGGGGTGCGTCGGGGTCGCCGCCGCGGTCGACGGCGACGTGCCGGGCCAGCAGCTGGAAGGGCAGGATCTCCAGGAGGGGGGCGAGGGCGTCGGGGGTCTCCGGGAGCCGGATCTCCGCGCCGGCGCCGCCGGCCGTCGACACAGCGGCGCTCCCCACCGTCAGCACGTCGGCGTGGCGCTCGGCGAGGGCGTCGAGCACCGGGCGGAAGGCCTCGCCACCCGGCCCGGCGGAAACCACGGCCAGCACCGGGACCCGCGGCTCCACCAGCGCGAGCGGGCCGTGCAGCAGGTCGGCGCCGGAGAAGGCCTGCGCCGAGACGTAGGCGGTCTCCATCAGCTTCAGCGCCGCCTCGCGGGCGGTCGGGTACGAGTAGCCGCGCCCGGTCGTGATCATCCGCTCGGCGAAGCGGTACCGGGTCGCCAGTGCGGCGATCTCCGCGTCCCGGTCCAGCACGCCCGCCCCCAGGTCCGGCAGCGGCGCGGCCGCGGAGGGCGCACCGCCGAGCAGCAGGTACAGCGCCAGCAGCTGCGCCGTGTAGGACTTGGTGGCGGCCACGGCCCGCTCCGGACCGGCGAGGACGTCGACGTGTGCATCGGCGGTCGTGGCCAGCGCGGACCCGGCGTTGTTGGTCACCGAGACCGTGAGCGCGCCGCCGGCCTTCGCGACCTCCAGTGTGCGCAGCAGGTCGGGCGAGCCGCCGGACTGGCTGACCGCGATCATCAGCACGTCACGCAGGTCCGGCCGGGCGCCGTAGGCGGTGAAGGTCGACGGCGAGACCAGGCCGGCGGGCAGTCCGAGCGTGATCTCGACCAGGTACTTCGCGTGGAGCGCGGCGTGGTCGCTGGTGCCGCGGGCGACCAGCAGCACGAACCGCGGGGACCGGCGCCGCACCAGCGCGGCCGCGGCGTCGACCCCGGAGGCGCCCGACGGGCCGGAATCGGCCAGCAGCCGTCGCCACACCGCGGGCTGTTCGGCGGTCTCCGAGGCCATCAGCGCACCGGGGCCGCCAAGGGTCGTGGTCACGGGGTCTCCTCCAGGACGGGGACGGCGCCGGCCGGGGTCTCCGGGGCGCTCACCAGGGCGCGCGCCAGGTGCAGCGCGCCGAGGACGGGATCGGTGCGCAGGACCTGCAGGTCGACGCCGGGCAGGCGGTCGCGGAGCAGGCGCTGCAGCAGCGGGCGGTGCACGGCGAACCCGCCGCCCAGCACGACCGGACCGGGCAGGTCGAGCCGGTCGAGCACGCAGCGGGCCAGGTCGGCGAGGGCGTCGGCGGCGCGACCGAGGATCGCGGAGGCCGCCGGGTCCCCCGGTGCGAGCCCGGCGACGGCGTCGGCCCGCGCGGCCCAGTAGCGGCGGTCGGGCCGCCCGTAGACGTGGTCGAGCAGCTGGTCGCAGCCCTCGAGCCCGCAGCCGGTGAGCAGGGCGGCGGTCACGGCGTCGTGCGGCAGGCCGCGGTCGTGTCGGGCGAGCGCGTGCCGCACGGCCTCGCGGGCCACCCACCACCCACTGCCCTCGTCGCCGAGCAGGTAGCCCCAGCCGCCGGCGCGGAAGTGCCCGCCGTCGGGCCGGCGGCCCCACGCGACCGAGCCGGTGCCGGAGATCAGGACGACGCCCGCGTCGAGCCCGGCGGCCGCCAGCATGAGCTGGGTGTCGTGCACGACGAGGACCCGGGCGTGCGGGACACGCTCGGCCAGCAGCGCGGTCAGGCGGGCGACGGTGGCGGGGGAGTCCGCGCCCGCCGCCCCGGCGCACACCGCCTCGACGCCGGTGAGGTCGCCGAGCCCGGCGAACGCCGCGTCGAGCCGGCGCCCGGCCTCGGCGTCGCCGACGGAGGCGAGGTTGGCCGAGCCGGTCTCCGAGGAGCGGCGGCGCCCGTCCGTGCAGCGCAACGTCCGCGTCGTCGAGCCGCCGATGTCCAGCGCGAGGAGGTCGCTCATCGCGCGGTCTCCCGCTCCGTGTGGTTCGGGGCCGCCGGCCAGCGGCCGTCGTTCTCCCAGTACAGGCGGATCTCCTCCAGCTCCCGGCCGCGGGTCTCCGGCGCGTACCGGTGCACGAACACCATGGCCAGCAGGGCGAGTACCCCGAACACCACGAACGTCCCGACGCCGCCGAGCCCGTTGAGCAGGGTGAGGAACACGGCCGCGACCACGGCGTTGGCCACGAGGTCGGCGGTCAGCATGGTGCTGGCGCCGAGCGAGCGCAGCCGGGCCGGGAAGGCCTCCCCGGCGTAGACCCACACCAGCGAGCCGAACCCGAACGTGAAGCCCACGGTGAACAGCACCAGCCCGACGAACCCGAGCACCGTGCCGCCTCCGGTCGCGAACACCGCGATGAGCAGCACGTTCGCCAGGACCATGATCCCGATCCCGCCGAGCAGCACGGGCCGGCGGCCCATCCGGTCCACCGTCACCAGCGACCCGACGACGGCGACCAGGCCGGCCACCTGCACGAGCGCGGGCAGCCCGAGCAGCGCCGCGTCGCCGCTGAAGCCCATCGCCTCGAAGATCCGTGGGGAGTAGTAGACGATCGCGTTGATGCCGGTGATCTGGATGAAGAAGCCCAGCCCGACGACGAACAGCGTGGCCCGCAGGTAGGGCTTGCGCAGCATCTCGCGCCAGACGCCCTTGCGCCGCGTCCCGCCGGACTCGGCGGTGATGTCCGCGAGCGCCGCGTCCGCGTCCGCACCCGGGTCGAGCCGTTCCAGGACCGCGCGGGCCTCGGCGAGCCGGCCGCGCATCGCGTACCAGCGGGCGGTGTCCGGCAGCCGCACGATCATCAGCGTGACCAGCGCGGCGGGCACGGCCGCGAGGCCGAGCATCCAGCGCCAGCTCCCGGTGCCGGCCAGCGCCCAGGCCACCAGGTAGCCGGCGATGATCCCGACGACCGTGGCGACCTGGTAGAGCACGAGCAGCCCGCCGCGGACCCGGGCGGGGGAGGACTCGGCCACGAACACCGGCGCGACCACGATCGACACGCCGATGGTGAGGCCCAGCAGCACCCGCGACACGAGCAGCATCGGCACGCTCACCGACAGCGCCGAGAGCAGCGAGAACAAACCGAAGGTCGCCGCGACGCCGATCATGGCGGGCTTGCGGCCGACGCGGTTGGCCAGCGCGCCGCCGCCCAGCGCGCCGACGATCTGGCCCACGACGACGGCCGTGGTCACCAGCTCCTGCTGGCGCGTGCTCAGCCCGAACTCGTCGGTCATGAACAGCAGCGCGCCGGCGATGTTCGACTGGTCGTAGCCGTAGATGACGCCGACGGTCGCGGCGGACGCGGCGACGAGGAGTCCCAGCCTCGACGAGCCGCGCAGTTCCCCGATGAATCCCACGGTCGTATAGCCCCTCTGATTGGTCTATACCAAAGCGATGGCTGGTAGGTTGGCATAGACCAATTCGGGCGTCAAGGGGGTCGGTGTGCGGGTGCCGCGGTACTGGACGGTCAAGCAGGCGCTGCTGGGCCTCGTCGACGCCGGCACGCCGGGCACCGCGCTGCCGACCGAGCGGGAGCTCGCGGAGCGGTTCGCCACGTCCCGGACCACCGTCCGGCAGGCCATCGCGGAGCTGGTCACCGAGGGGCGGCTGGACCGCACGCAGGGGAGCGGCACCTACATCGCCGAGCCGCTGCTCGTCGAGGTCCAGCAGCTCACGTCGTTCACCGACGACCTGGGGCCCGAGCGCGTGGCCAACCGGATCCTCGACGTCCGCACCGAGCCCGCCGACGCCGAGACCGCCGGCAGGCTGGGCCTCGCGGCCGGGCACCCGGTGCAGGTCGTGGAGCGGGTCCGGCTCGTCGACGGCGTGCCGCTCGCCCTGGAGACCGCCCGGCTCGCCGGCGACCTGCCCGGGCTCGCGGCCGAGCTGGAGGCGCGCGGCTCGCTCTACGCCACCTTGCGCGAGGCCTACGGCCGCGGGGTCGACCGGGTCCAGGACGCCGTGCAGAGCCGGCTGGCCGATCCGCGCGAGGCCGAGCTGCTCGCGGTCGACACGGGGCACCCGGTGCTGCTCGTCCGGCGGCTGAGCCACACGGCCGACGACCGGCCCGTCGAGTGGACGCGGTCGGTGTACCGCGGGGACCGGTTCACGTTCGTCGCGCACGCCCGGACGGTGTGACCGTGACGGGCGACGGCCCGGAACACCCCTCGTGAGCATTTAGTGTGGACGTCATGCAGACCTGGGCTCCCGTCGACCTCCCCGTGCTCGAGGGGAGCGGACCGCCGCTCCGCCTGTACGACACCTCGACCGCGCGGGTCCGGCCGACCGCGCCCGGCGCCACCGCGACCATGTACGTCTGCGGGATCACCCCGTACGACGCCACCCATCTCGGCCACGCGGCCACCTACCTGGCGTTCGACCTGGTCAACCGGCTGTGGCGGGACCTCGGGCACGAGGTGCACTACGTCCAGAACGTGACCGACATCGACGAGCCGCTGCTCGAGCGCGCCGAGCGGGACCAGGACGACTGGGTGGTCCTCGGCATGCGCGAGACGGCGCTGTTCCGCGAGGACATGGAGGCCCTGCGGGTGCTCCCGCCGCGGGACTACATCGGCGCCGTCGAGGCCATCCCGGAGATCGCCGAGCTGGTGGAGAAACTGCTGGTCAACGGCGCGGCGTACCGCATCGACGACCCCGAGTACCCGGACGTCTACTTCGACTCCGCCGCCACGGGGCACTTCGGCTACGAGTCGACCTACGACGAGGAGACGATGGTCCGGCTGTCCCGCGAGCGCGGCGGCGACCCGGACCGGCCCGGCAAGCGCAACCCGGTCGACGCCCTGCTGTGGCGGATGGAGCGCCCCGGCGAGCCGGCGTGGGACTCCGACCTGGGCCGCGGCCGTCCGGGCTGGCACGTGGAGTGCGCGGCGATCGCGCTCAACCGGCTCGGCACACAGATCGACCTCAACGGCGGCGGCTCGGACCTGATCTTCCCGCACCACGAGTGCGGGGCGGCGCACGCCGAGGCACTGACCGGGGACCACCCCTTCGCCCGGCACTACGTGCACAGCGGCATGATCGGGCTCGACGGCGAGAAGATGTCGAAGTCCCGCGGCAACCTGGTGTTCGTGTCGAAGCTGCGGTCGAAGGGCGTCGACCCCAATGCTGTCCGCGCCGCGCTGATCTCCGGGCACTACCGCGAGGACCGGCCCTGGACGGACGAGCTGCTGGCCGAGGCCGAGGCCCGGCTCGCGCGGTGGCGCGAGGCCGTCTCGCTCGACGCGGCGCCCGACGCGACCGGGCTGGTCGCGAGCCTGCGCGAGCACCTCGCGGACGACCTGGACACCCCGCGCGCCCTCGCCGCCGTCGACGCCTGGGCGAGCGAGGCGCTGGAGCGGCGGGGCACGGACACCGGCGCGCCGGCGCTGGCCCGCACCGCGATCGACGCCCTGCTCGGGATCGACCTCTGACGCCAGAGCGTCGATGATCGTCCTTCACCGGGCGGGACGGGCCGCCGGGGTCAGCGACCCCGGTCCTCCCCGGGCGGGTCGGACGACCGGCGGATGTCCTCGGCGACGAGCTCCTTGAACGGGTGCAGCCGCTCGTAGAGCTCCTCCGGCTCCACCGCCTCCTGAGGCTCCGGCGTCCCGACGATCCACGGCGCCGCCTCCAGCGCCGTGTTCCAGGCCGACTCGTCCGCGTGCCGCTGCTCCTCGCGCCCGCCGTCGGTCCCGTCGTCGGGCGTGGCGGGAGCGGCGATCCCGTCGAGGTAGACGTTGTGGAAGCCGCGCCGGTCCTCCTCGTGGAAGGTGACCAGGGCGCGGCGGCCCTCGTAGCGCCGCGCCTCCTCCCCGACACGCGGGCGGAAGGTCGTGTACTCGTTGCCCTCGTCGTCCCGCAGCACGTAGCGCGTGGTCCCCGACCGGCCGGACACCTCCTCGACCTCGCGCACGCGGACCTCTCGTTCCACGTCCCGGCCGTACCCGGTCCCGTCGTCGGCGAAACGGGGCCCGACGGCGAGTGCGCTGGTCAGCGAGGTGCGGGGCCGATCAGCGCGCTCCCGCCTCGGGCGACCAGAGGCCGAAGGGCGGCGTGGCGAACGGGATGCCCCGGAACACCGCCACGCCGTCCTCGATGCGCCCCGCAGCTCTCCGTGCCGCGTCTTCACGATCGGGTCCATAGCCCCTCCAGGGTCCGCCCGGCCGGTCTCACGGGCCGGGGTGTCCCGCGAGGGGGCCGAACGACCTCGTGCTCCCGGTCGAGGGCCTGCGCGGTCCGGTCAGGGCGTGCGGTCGTCGACGCCGGGGCGTGGGAGGGCCAGCGGGGTGACGAGGGCGAGCACACCCGCCGGGACGAGGAACCCCGCCAGCGGGTCGGCGTGGTAGACCGGCGGCAACGCCGCGGGGGAGGCGGCCGCGCCGAAGAAGCGGATCGACTGCACCACCGACACCGCCCCGCCCCGGTTGCCGCCCTCCCGGGTCAGGACCAGCGCGTTCACCCCGACGAGGATGAGCTGGCTGGAGATCCCGGCGAGCGCCCAGCACGCCACGAGCAGCCACAGCACCGGGGCGAGCCCGACGCCGGCGAGCAGCACCCCTCCGGAGATCGCGCCGGCCAGCACGCACCGCCGCGCCCCGAGCCGGTCGACGCCCGCACCCACCAGCCGGGCCGTGACGATCCCCATCGCGCCGAGCCCGGTGAGGGCGAGCCCGCGCGGGCCGGCGTCGAGGGTGAAGACGTCGACCAGGCGGAGTGCGACCAGGAAGCCGAGGCTCGCCAGGCAGCCCCAGCCCAGCGCGGCGATCAGCCCGAGCCGCAGCACGCCAGGGGTCCACGCGCTGCGCAGCGGCACCCGCGCCCGGGCCACTCCGCGCTCGTCGGCGGGGATGCCGACCACGGCGAGCGCGAGCGCCACCGCGGCGACGCCGTAGAAGGCGTAGTGCCAGTCCACCTCCGCCGCGAGCCCGCCCACCAGCGGTGCCGACGTCTGGCCCGCGGCCTGCAGCGAGCCGTACCAGCCGAGCGCCCGGCCGAGGGCCTCCGGCGCGACCGACGCGGCCAGCGCGGCCATCAGCAGCGGGGTGGTGAAGGCGTTGGCCACGCCCTGCAGCGCCCGCGCCCCGAGGAACAGCGTCCAGGTCGGCGCGAGCACGCACGCCAGGGAGGAGAGCGTGTAGAGGACGTACGCGGCGCGGACGGTCCGGCTGCGCCCCCAGCGCTCGCCGAACGTGCCGGAGACCAGCATCGCCGCGGCGAAGGGCAGCAGGAACGCCGTGAGCGAGGCCGACGCCGTCCCGGGGGACACGCCGTAGCTCGTCCCCAGCTCGGGCAGCATGGCCGTGGTGACCCCGCCCCCGAACGGCCCGAGGAAGCCGCCGAGGTAGAGCCCGGCCCGCCGGAGCGACACGCCGCGAAACGCCTCCTCGGTCAGCTCCCGCCGCCGGGGCCGCCGCGCCGGCGCAGGTAGCGCTCGAAGTCGGCCGCGATCTCGTCGCCGCTGGCCTCGGCCAGGTCGACCGGCTTCTCCTCGTCGTCCTCGGTGGCCTGCTGCTCGAGCTGGCGCACGTACTCGCGCACCTCGTCGTCCGCGTCGGCCATCTCGTTGACCGTGCGCTCCCACTCCTCGGCCTGCTCGGGCAGCCCGCCCAGCGGGACCTCGACGTCGAGCGCCTCCTCGACGCGCAGCAGCAGCGCGATGGCGGCCTTGGGCACCCGGGCCTGCGAGACGTAGTGCGGCACCTCGGCCCAGTACGACAGCGCGGGCACGCCGGCCTCGATGCAGAGGCTGTGGAACACCCCGACGATGCCGGTCGGACCCTGGTAGGTCGACGGCTCGACGCCCATCTTCTTCGCCGACGCGGTGTCGTAGCCGGTCCCGCGGACCGGCGTGGGCCGGGTGTGCGGGACGTCGGTGAGCATGGCGCCGAGGTTGATGACCTTCGTCACCCCGAGCCGGTCGACGTACTCGAGCAGCTCGGCGCAGAACGAGCGCCAGCGCAGGTTCGGCTCGATGCCGTTGACGAGGACGACGTGCCGGCCGCTGCCCGGGAGCTTGGCCGTGGAGAGCCGGGTGGTCTGCCACTCGATGCGCCGCGTGACGCCGCCCGCGAGCCGGACCAGCGGCCGCGTGACCTGGAAGTCGTAGTACTCCTCGGGGTCGATCGAGCCGAGCGGCTCGGCGTCCCAGCTCAGCTCGAGATGCTCCAGCGCGGAGCTGGCGGCCTCACCGGCGTCGTTCCAACCCTCGAACGCCGTGATCATGACCGGGTCGACCAGATCCGGGAGATCCGAGGGCACCCCCGCCCGCTGCTCTCGCTCGCTCATCCGTCCACCCTACGGCGCGCGCGGGTAACACGACGGGCCCGGTGGGCGACGCCGGTAGCCTGAGGGGGTGTCAGCCGTGAACGCAGCCGCGTCAGATCACAGCTACGACACCACGCTCCTGGGGACGCTGGACCAGCGCGTGGTGATCGCCGACGGTGCCATGGGCACCATGCTCCAAGGTGTGGACCTCACCCTCGACGACTTCGCGGGGCTCGAGGGCTGCAACGAGATCCTCAACGCGACCCGGCCGGACGTCGTGCGGGGCATCCACCGCGCCTACTTCGAGGCCGGGGCCGACGCCGTCGAGACGAACACCTTCGGCGCCAACCTGCCGAACCTCGCGGACTACGGCATCGCGGACCGGATCCGCGAGCTGTCGGAGCGGGGTGCCCGGCTGGCCCGGGAGGCCGCGGACGAGGTGGGCGGCGAGCGCTACGTGCTGGGCTCCATCGGCCCGGGCACCAAGCTGCCGACGCTGGGCCACGAGACCTTCGCCAAGCTGCGGGACGCCTACACCGAGACCGGCCGCGGCCTGCTGGCGGGCGGGGCGGACGCGTTCCTGATCGAGACCTGCCAGGACCTGCTGCAGGTCAAGGCGGCGGTGCACGGCGTGCAGCGCGCGATGGCGGCCGACGGCCGGCGCATCCCGATCATCACCAGCGTCACCGTCGAGACCACCGGCACCATGCTGCTGGGCTCCGAGATCGGCGCCGCGCTCACCGCGCTCGAGCCGCTGGGCATCGACCTCATCGGCCTGAACTGCGCCACCGGCCCCGCCGAGATGAGCGAGCACCTGCGCACGCTCTCCAAGCAGGCCCGCGTCCCGCTCTCCGTGATGCCCAACGCCGGCCTGCCGGTCCTCGGCCCGAACGGCGCCGAGTACCCGCTCTCCGCCGAGGAGCTGGCCGAGGCGCTCTCCACCTTCGTCCGCGACTACGGCCTGCGGCTCGTCGGCGGCTGCTGCGGCACCACGCCCGCGCACGTGCGGGCCGTCGCCGACGCCGTCGCACAGGTCACCCCGGCCGCCCGGAAGCCGCGCCCCGAGCCGGGCGTGTCGTCGCTCTACGCCCCGGTGCCGTTCCGCCAGGACACCTCCGTGCTGATGGTGGGGGAGCGGACCAACGCCAACGGGTCCAAGAAGTTCCGCGAGGCCATGCTCGAGGAGCGCTGGGAGGACTGCGTCGCGATCGCCCGCGAGCAGACCCGCGAGGGCGCCCACATGATCGACCTCTGCATCGACTACGTCGGGCGGGACGGCGCCGCGGACATGACCGAGCTGGCCTCCCGGCTGGCCACGGCGTCGACCCTGCCGGTGATGCTCGACTCGACCGAGCCCGAGGTGCTGCGCGCCGGGCTGGAGCTGCTCGGCGGCCGGTCGATCGTCAACTCGGTCAACTACGAGGACGGCGACGGCCCCGGCTCGCGGTTCCAGCGGACCATGGAGCTGGTCCGCGAGCACGGCTGCGCGGTGGTCGCGCTGTGCATCGACGAGGAGGGACAGGCCCGCACGCGGGACTGGAAGGTCCGCGTGGCCGACCGGCTCATCACCGACCTCACCACGAACCACGGCATGCGGGTCTCCGACATCGTCGTCGACACACTCACCTTCCCGATCACCACGGGGCAGGAGGAGGTCCGCCGGGACGCCCTCGAGACGATCGAGGCGATCCGGGAGATCAAGCGCCGCTTCCCGGACGTGCAGACCACCCTCGGCGTGTCGAACGTGTCCTTCGGGCTCAACGCCGCGGCCCGCCAGGTGCTCAACTCGGTCTTCCTCAACGAGGCCGTCAACGCCGGGCTGGACACCGCGATCGTGTCCGCCGCGAAGATCCTGCCGATGTCGAAGATCCCGGACGAGCAGCGCTCCGTCGCCCTCGACCTGGTCTACGACCGCCGCCGCGAGGGCTACGACCCGCTCAACCGCTTCATGGAGCTGTTCGAGGGCGTGACCGCCTCGTCGGCCAGGGCCGGGCGGGCCGAGGAGCTGGCGGCGCTCCCGCTGTTCGAGCGGCTCGAGCGGCGCATCGTCGACGGCGAGCGCAACGGGCTCGAGGACGACCTCGACGAGGCCATGCGGTCCCGGCCGCCGCTGGAGATCGTCAACGACACGTTGCTGGCCGGCATGAAGACCGTCGGCGAGCTGTTCGGCTCCGGCCAGATGCAGCTGCCGTTCGTGCTCGCCTCCGCCGAGGTCATGAAGACCGCGGTGGCCCACCTCGAGCCGCACATGGAGAAGACGGACGACGAGGGCAAGGGCACGATCGTCCTGGCCACGGTCAAGGGCGACGTCCACGACATCGGCAAGAACCTCGTCGACATCATCCTGAGCAACAACGGCTACACGGTCGTCAACCTGGGCATCAAGCAGCCCATCGCCACCATCCTGCAGGCCGCCGAGGAGAACCGCGCCGACGCCGTCGGGATGTCCGGGCTGCTGGTCAAGTCCACGGTGGTGATGAAGGAGAACCTGCAGGAGATGAACTCCCGCGGGGTGTCCGACCGCCTGCCCGTGCTGCTCGGCGGCGCCGCGCTGACCCGCTCCTACGTCGAGAACGACCTGTCCGAGGTGTACGACGGCCGCGTCTCCTACGCGCGAGACGCCTTCGAGGGCCTGCGGCTGATGGACGCCACGATGGCCCGCAAGCGCGGTCTGGCGCCCGCCGTCGACCCGGAGGAGGAGCGCAAGGCCGCCGAGCGCAAGGAGCGGCACGAGCGGTCGAAGCGGATCGCCGCGAAGCGCCGCGCCGCCGAGGCCGAGTCCGCGGGCCCGCTGCCCGAGCGGTCCGACGTGGCGCTGGACAACCCGGTGCCCACGCCGCCGTTCTGGGGCACCCGGGTGGTCAAGGGCGTCGCGCTGGCCGAGTACAGCGGGATGATCGACGAGCGTGCGCTGTTCCTGGGCCAGTGGGGCCTGCGCGGCGCCAAGGGCGGCTCGGGCCCCTCGTACGAGGAGCTCGTCGAGACCGAGGGCCGGCCGCGGCTGCGGTACTGGCTGGAGCGGCTCACCGCCGAGGGCGTGCTCGCCCACGCCTCGCTGGTCTACGGCTACTTCCCGGCCGTCGCCGAGAAGGACTCCCTGCTGGTGCTCACCGAGCCGCAGGCGGACAGCCCGGAGCGGTACCGGTTCGTCTTCCCGCGCCAGCGCCGCGACCGGCACCTGTGCCTGGCGGACTTCTGGCGGCCGCGCGAGGTCGCGCTGGCCCGCGGCGAGATCGACGTCCTGCCGCTGCACCTGGTCACGATGGGCCGGCCCATCGCGGACTACGCCAACGCGCTGTTCGCCAAGGACGCCTACCGGGACTACCTGGAGGTCCACGGGCTCGGCGTGCAGCTCACGGAGGCGCTCGCCGAGTACTGGCACAAGCGGATCCGCGAGGAGCTCACCTGGTCCACCGGCCGCTCCGTCGCGGAGGAGGACCCGGAGGACGTCACTGAGTTCTTCTCGCTGGGCTACCGCGGCGCCCGGTACTCGCTGGGCTACGGCGCCTGCCCGAACCTCGAGGACCGTGCGAAGATCGTCGGCCTGCTGGAGCCGGGCCGGATCGGCGTCGAACTGTCCGAGGAGCTGCAGCTGCACCCCGAGCAGTCCACCGACGCGTTGATCGCGCACCACCCGGAGGCGAAGTACTTCAATGCCGGCTGAGCCTGGTCCCCGTGCCGTCCTGTTCGACATGGACGGCACGCTGATCGACTCCGAGAAGGTGTGGGACCGCTCGCTCGTGGAGGTGCTGCGGTGGCTGGGCGGCACCGACCTCTCGCCGGAGGCGCGCCGGGAGACCCTCGGCGGCAACCTCCGCAGCAGCCTCGCGATCGTGTTCCGCGAGGCCGGCGTGGTGCAGACGCCGGAGCTGAGCGAGCAGGCCGCGGGCAGGCTCGTCGACCGGACCGCGGAGCTGTTCGAGGGCGGGTTGCCGTGGCGGCCCGGGGCCCTCACCGCGCTGCGGACGGTGCGCGAGGCCGGCTTCGCCACGGCGTTGGTCACCAACACCGGCCGCTACCTCACCGACAAGGCCCTGTTCGGGATCGGGGCGGAGCACTTCGACGTCACGGTCTGCGGGGACGAGGTGCCCCGCGGCAAGCCCGCCCCGGACCCGTACCTGCGCGCGGCCTCGCTGCTGGGGCTCGCGGCGGAGGACTGCGTGGCCGTGGAGGACTCGCCGACCGGGATCGCGGCGGCCGAGGCCTCCGGGGCCGCGGTGCTCGCCGTGCCGTGCGAGGTGCCGATCCCGCCCGGGCCGGGCCGGGTCGTGTGGCCCACGCTGGAGGGGATCACGGCAGCGGACCTGACCGCGGCCCACCGCGAGGTGCGGGAGCGCCAGGCCGCCTGATCCGCCCGGCCGGCCCGGTGCCCTGGTCCCGGGGGGTACCGTCGGGCGTGTCGGACGCACGACGAGCGGCGCCTCCGTCCGGGTGATCGGCCCGGCGGCGTCGCCGCCCGGCGCAGCCCGTGGTCCGGCGGCCTCACCGCGGTCGATCCGGTTCGTGACCGCGCGGAGCGCCCCCGACACTGGGTGCGCAGGAGTCGGCTGGAGAGGGATCGGCAGGGACGTGAAGACATTCGACGAGCTCTTCGAGGAGCTCCGCGAGAAGGCCGCCACCCGGCCCGCCGGGTCGGCCACCGTCGAGGCGCTCGACGCCGGCGTCCATGCCCAGGGCAAGAAGCTCCTCGAGGAGGCCGGCGAGGTCTGGATCGCCGCCGAGCACGAGGACGACGCTGCGCTGGCCGAGGAGATCTCGCAGCTGCTCTACCGCGCCCAGGTGATCATGCTCGGGCGCGGGCTGAGCCTGCAGGACGTCTACAAGTACCTGTAGGAGCCGACCGTGACGACCGCCCCCGCCCCGTCCGGAACCCGCCGCACCCACCCGAAGGAAGCCACACCCATGCTCCGCGTCGCTCTCCCGAACAAGGGCACGCTCGCCGAGCCCGCCGCGACGATGATGCGCGAGGCCGGCTACCGGCAGCGCAGCGACTCGCGCGACCTGTCGATGGTCGACGAGGAGAACGGCATCGAGTTCTTCTACCTGCGGCCGAAGGACATCGCGACCTACGTCGGCTCCGGCGACCTGCACCTCGGCATCACCGGGCACGACCTCATGGAGGAGTCCGGCAGCCAGGTCCAGCAGGTCCTGAAACTGGGCTTCGGCGCCTCGAAGTTCCGCTTCGCCGCGCCCGAGGACAAGGACTGGAAGCTCGAGGACCTCGACGGCCGCACGATCGCGACCTCGTACCCGCGGCTCGTCCGCTCGCACCTGTCCGGCAAGCGGATCGGCGCCACCATCATCAAGCTCGACGGCGCGGTGGAGATCTCCGTGCAGCTCGGGCTGGCCGACGCGATCGCCGACGTGGTGTCCTCCGGCCGCACGCTGCGCCAGCACGGCCTCAAGGTCATCGGCGACCCGATCGCCGAGTCCGAGGCCATGCTCATCGAGCGCGAGCCGCGGATGGACCGCGTCGAGCCCGACGAGATCAAGGCCTTCAAGCGGGTGTTCACCGAGCGGATCCGCGGCGTCGTCTACGCCCGGCAGTACCTGATGCTCGACTACGACTGCCCCAAGACGAAGCTCGACGCGGCCAAGGAGATCACCCCCGGCCTGCAGGCGCCGACCATCGCCCCGCTGGCGGACCCGGACTGGGTGGCCGTGCGGTCGATGGTGCGCAAGCAGGCGTCGAACCGGGTCATGGACGAGCTCGCCGCCCTCGGGGCGAAGGCCATCCTGACCTCGGAGATCCGGTCCTGCCGCGCGGTCGACGGCGGGCAGTACTGACCGCACTGACCGAGAGGTCCCGGACGACGGTCCCGGCGGCTCCTGCCGCCGGGACCGTCGCATTCCCGGGCCTGGTCAGCGGTGCCGGACGGTCAGCTCCTGCGCGATGTGCGCGGCGTGCCCGTCGAGGTCGAACAGCGTGGCCGTGACGGTCCCGGTGCCCGTCGGGCCGATCGCGGTGGTGGCGTCGATCCCCGTCCACGCGCCCGTCGGCGGGCGGTGCAGGTGCACGCTCAGCTCGGTGTTCACGAAGAGCCAGTCCTTCATGGGCAGCGACGCGGCCACGCCGTTCGCGGAGTCGGCGATCGCCGCGAGGGACTGCAGCGGCGTGGGCTCCTCGCCCTCCACCACGGGCACCCGCAGCCGGCCCCAGGCGCGGCCCGGGCCCAGGTCGTCCCACTGCCCGTCGAGCCAGCGCCACTCGACGGCGTCGAGGTAGCCGGGCAGCCAGCCGTGCGGCCGTTCGCCCTGCGGCGCCGCCACCTCGGGAGCGGGCAGCGGCGCGGCCGCACCGACCGCGGCGTCGGCGGTGTCCGTGATCGCCAGCCGCCAGGCGCGGGCCCGCAGCACGGCCCGGCCGCCCGCGGTCATCTCCGCCGCCAGCATCTCGATCGTCCGCCCCGGTCGCTCGACCCACGTGCGCACCTCGAGATCGCCGACGGGCACCACGCCGAGGATCTCGATGGTGTAGCGGGAGAGCTGCAGCGGGGGAGCGTCGGGCCTGCTGGGGGCGCAGCGCTCGAAGGCGCGGACCAGCAGCGCCGACGGCGGCCCGAGGTGCTGGGCACCGGCGAACCACGGGCCGGCGGTCGACATCGTCGCGTGGTAGCGGCCCGCGCTCTCGTCGACGATTCGGTAGAAGGGCTCCTCGCTCACGCGGCCGATGATGCCCCGCCGCCGTGTGCGCCCCCGTGTGCGGGGCCGGACACGGTGTCGGGTGCGGTGTCGGGTGCGGTGCCGGACGAGGTGGTGGCCGAGGTGGTGGCCGAGGTGGTGTTCGTGGCGCGCAGCTCGGGCCAGCCCGGGTAGGGCGGCGGCGTGCCGTCCCAGGCGGGGCACAGCGCGCGGTGGGCGCACCAGTCGCAGCCCGGGCCGCGCCGCGGGCGGAAGTCCCCGGTGCGGTCCGCCTCCCGGATCGCGGCCCAGATCGCCTCCAGGATCCGCTGGAAGCGCCGCAGCTCCCCGGCCTCCGGACGGTAGGTCAGCTCCTCGCCGCCCTCGCCGAGGTAGACGAGCCGCAGCTGCTCGGGCACTGTCCCGCGCAGCTCGAGCAGGGCGAGCGCGTAGAACTTCATCTGGAACAGCGCCCGCGCCTCCGACGCCTCCCGCGGCGCCGCGCCCGTCTTGTAGTCGACGATCCGCAGGCCGCCCTCGGTGTCGACGTCGAGCCGGTCGAGGTAGCCGCGCAGCGGTACGCCCGAGCTCAGCTCCGTCTCCACGAGCAGCTCGCGGGACTGCGGCTCGAAGGAGCGCGGGTCCTCCAGGGCGAAGTAGGTGTCGAGCAGGGACTCCGCCGAGGCGAGCCAGCCCGGGAGGAGGTCGGCGGGCTCCGGGGGCGGCACGGGCTGCTCGGCCTCCGCGATCTGCTCGGCCGCGACGGCCTCACCGGGCTGCTCGGCCTCCGCACGATGCTCGGGCTGCTCGGGCTGCTCCACCTGGTCGGACCCGTCGGTGTCGGCGGCCGCCCGGCGCTCCCGCAGCTCCGCGAGCACGGCGGCCACCAGCTCCGGCGCCTCCTCGGCGATCTCCGCCCACACCACACCGACCAGCGCCTTCGCCCGCGCCGGCACCCGCTCGGCGGCCGGCAGGTCGAACAGCCGCTCCAGCACCGCGTGGACGAGGGTGCCGCGCAGGGCCGCCGCGCTCGGCGCCTCGGGCAGCCGGTCGACGGCACGGAAGCGGTAGAGCAGCGGGCACTGCTTGAAGTCCGCGGCGCGCGACGGGGACAGCGCCGGGCGGCGGCGCTCCTCGGCCGCCTCCTCGGCCGGTGCCGCGCCCGGGACGGTCGCGGGGATCCCCGCCTGCTCGCTCACGCCCGTCAGGCTAGGCGAGCCCACCGACAGTCCCGGTCGGCGCGGACGGGCGGACCGCCGGGAACGCGGCGCCGCGCGGAGGGCCCCGGAGCCGGGGAAGTAGCGTTGCGCCCCGTGCCCGACTCCGATCTCCGCACCGACCCCGTGGCCGCCGACGGGGCCGACCCCAGGGCCGACGACCGGGCCGACCCCGGGGCCGCCGACGGGACCGGCCCCACAGCCGACCTCGACGCGCAGGACCCCGCCGGCGACCTCGACGCGCAGGACCCCGCCGGCGACGCCGACGGGGCGGCCCGCGAGGAGCCCGTCGACGCCGGGATCGCGCTGGGCGCCGGGGAGCCGGCCGGGTTCCGCGCCCGCGGCGGCCCCTTCCGCGAGGGGGACCGGGTGCAGCTCACCGACCCCAAGGGCCGGAAGTACACCGTCGTGCTGGAGGCGGGCGGCAGCTACCACACCCACCGCGGCGCCCTCGCCCACGACGACCTGATCGGGAAGCCCGAGGGCTCCGTCGTCCACTCCGCGGCCAACACGCCGTACCTCGCGCTCCGGCCGCTGCTCGCCGACTACGTGCTGTCGATGCCGCGCGGCGCCGCCGTCATCTATCCGAAGGACGCGGCGCAGATCCTCGTGTGGGGCGACATCTTCCCGGGCGCCCGCGTGCTGGAGGCGGGCGCCGGATCGGGCGCGCTGACCTGTTCGCTCGTCCAGGCCGTCGGCCCCACCGGTTCGGTGGTCTCCTACGAGATCCGCCCGGACCACGCCGAACACGCCGAACGCAATGTGCGACGGTTCTTCGGCGACACGCCACCCAACTGGACCTTGCGCCTCGGTGATCTCTCCACCCACGACGGGCGCGCCGAACCCGTCGATCGCGCGATCCTGGACATGCTCGCGCCCTGGGAGTGCCTGGAGACCGTGCGTGACGCCCTGATCCCGGGCGGTGTCCTCGTGGGCTACGTCGCGACCACCACGCAGCTGTCGACGCTCGTCGAGAAACTCCGCGAAATGCAGTGCTGGACCGAGCCGCAGGCGTGGGAATCGCTGATCAGGCCGTGGCACGTGGTCGGGCTCGCCGTCCGTCCCGAGCACCGCATGATCGGTCACACTGCGTTCCTGGTGACGACTCGCCGCCTGGCCGAGGGCGTGGTCCCGCCCCGCCCCCAGCGCAGACCGACCAGTCGCTGAGGGCGTTCGGTCGAGCCGTTAGAACCGCTCGATTACGGGAACCAGACACCCCGGTGGCGTCAAGGTGCCGTCCGCGTGAGTGACGGATCACCAGATCGCCTCACCGCCGTGGGCGACGTCTACGGGTACCGTATGGAAACGGAACACGGAGGGAGGATGCCGTGAACCCCTACGACGACGGTCCCGGCACTCACCAGCCAGGCGACGGCGGGGCCCTGTCCCCGGCGGAGGCGGCGGCCCAGATCCGCTACCTCGAAGAAGAAGTCGCGATGCTGCGGCGCAAGCTGACCGAATCCCCCCGGCACGCGCGACTGCTCGAGCAGCGGCTCGCCGAGTCCGCCAGCAGGCTCTCCCAGCTCAGCGCGCGCAACGAGAAGCTCACCGAGACCCTCAAGGAGGCGCGCAGCCAGCTCGTCGCCCTCCGCGAGGAGGTCGACCGCCTGGCCCAGCCCCCGAGTGGCTACGGCGTGTACCTCACCGCCTACGACGACAACACCGTCGACGTCTTCACCTCCGGGCGGCGCATGCGCGTCGCGGTCTCCCCGGCGGTGGAGCTCGACACCCTGCGCAGCGGTCAGTCCGTGCGGCTGAACGAGGCGCTCACGGTCGTCGAGGCCGGCGACTGGGAGAAGATCGGCGAGGTCTGCGGCCTGCGCGAGGTCCTCGCCGAGCCGACGGACGGCCTCGCCGGCCGTGCCCTGGTGGTCGGGCACGCGGACGAGGAGCGGGTCGTGTGGCTCGCCGCCCCGCTGTTCGACGAGTCCTCCCCCGACTTCGTGGCGCTCAAGCCGGGCGACTCGCTGCTGGTCGACACCAAGGCGGGCTACGCCTACGAGCGGGTCCCGAAGGCCGAGGTCGAGGACCTCGTGCTGGAGGAGGTCCCGGACGTCGGCTACGAGGACATCGGCGGTCTGTTCCGGCAGATCGAGCAGATCCGGGACGCGGTCGAGCTCCCGTTCCTGCACGCCGAGCTGTTCACCGAGTACGAGCTGCGCCCGCCCAAGGGCGTGCTGCTCTACGGCCCTCCCGGCTGCGGCAAGACGCTGATCGCGAAGGCCGTGGCCAACTCGCTGGCCAAGAAGATCGCGGCCCAGCGCGGCGACGACCCGAACGAGGGCCGGGCGTTCTTCCTCAACATCAAGGGCCCGGAGCTGCTCAACAAGTTCGTCGGCGAGACCGAGCGGCACATCCGGCTGATCTTCCAGCGGGCGCGGGAGAAGGCCTCGGCCGGCACCCCGGTGATCGTGTTCTTCGACGAGATGGACTCGATCTTCCGCACGCGTGGCTCGGGCGTGTCGTCGGACGTCGAGACGACGATCGTGCCGCAGCTGCTGGCCGAGATCGACGGTGTCGAGGGCCTCGAGAACGTCATCGTCATCGGCGCGTCGAACCGCGAGGACATGATCGACCCCGCGATCCTGCGGCCCGGCCGCCTGGACGTGAAGATCAAGATCGAGCGGCCCGACGCCGAGGCGGCGCAGGACATCTTCTCGAAGTACATCACCAACACGCTGCCGGTTCACGAGGAGGACCTCGCGGAGTTCGCCGGCAACCGCAAGGCCTGCGTCGACGCGATGATCCAGCGCGTCGTCGAGCGGATGTACGACGAGTCCGAGGAGAACCGGTTCCTCGAGGTCACCTACGCCAACGGTGACAAGGAGACCCTGTACTTCAAGGACTTCAACTCGGGCGCGATGATCCAGAACATCGTCGACCGGGCGAAGAAGTCCGCGATCAAGTCGGTTCTCGAGACCGGGCAGCGCGGCGTGCGGGTCGCGCACCTGCTGTCCGCGATCGTCGACGAGTTCGCCGAGAACGAGGACCTGCCCAACACCACCAACCCGGACGACTGGGCCCGCATCTCGGGCAAGAAGGGCGAGCGGATCGTCTACATCCGCACGCTGGTCACCGGCAAGAACGAGGCCACCGGCCGCGCGATCGACACCGCGTCGAACACCGGCCAGTACCTGTAGACGCGCAGCACGGAGGAGGCCCCGCCCGGTCCACCGGGCGGGGCCTCCGCCGTTCTCCGGCCCGGAGCCTGGCCGATTCGTTCACGACGGCGGGTGGGCGGGGTTCGTAGCGTGGCGGCATGGGACCGCGACCGAGCTCCACCGTCATCGAGATCGTGACCGCCGACCTGGCGAAGGCGCTGGCCTTCTACCGGGCCCTCGGCCTGGAGGTGCCCGACGGGGCGGACGACCAGCCGCACGTCGAGCTGCCGCTACCGGGCGGGAACCGCCTCGCGTTCGACACCGAGGCCACGATCGCGAGCTTCACCGCCGACTACACCCCGCCGACGGGGGAGGGCCGGCTCGCGCTCGCCTTCGGCTACGACACGCCGGCCGACGTCGACGCCGCCCACGCCGCCCTCACCTCCGCCGGCGCCCCCTCCGAGCGCGAGCCCTTCGACGCCTTCTGGGGCCAGCGCTACGCCACCGTCCGCGACCCCGACGGCACCCACGTCGACCTCTTCGCCGCCCTCCCGCAGACCTGACCCGGCCCGCGCACGTGATCACCAGCAGCTGAGAGTTCTTTCTGCGCGCAGATCGAGCCCTCAGCTCCTGATGATCAAGCTGGGATCGTCGTGATCACCGAGTGCGTGCACTCAAAGTCGCTCGGGCAGCCCTGAGCGCACGGGAGGGGTGATCTGTCGGGGCACTTGCCGGCACCAGGGTCGCCATGATCGCCGAGTGCGTGCACTCGTGCTTCCGAGTGCCGCCCTGTGCGCACATGAACGGCGATGTGTCGGGGCACCTTGCCGGCCTACGCTGGAGCGATCGCCCGGAGACGCTCGTGGCCGCCGTCGCTGCACGGGAACCGTGATCGGCGGAGTGCGTGCCGCGATCAGGTCGGGCGGAGGGCGGTGGCGGGGACGCCGGCGAGGGCACGGACCTCGCGGGAGAGGTGGGGCTGGTCGGCGTAGCCCGTGCGGGCCGCGACCTCCGCGGGAGCGACGCCCGCGTGCAGCAGGGTGGCCGCCGCGCGGAAGCGGAGCACCCGGCGCAGGACGGCGGGGCCATAGCCGTAGACCGCGGTGCAGTGCCGGGTCAGCGAGCGGGTGGACCAGCCCAGCTCCGCGGCCACCGCGCCGGCGGCCGCGCCGCCGCCGAGGCGCGTGGTGATCCGGCGCAGGGCGGGCAGGCTCCAGGGCGCGGTCTCCCGCGCCGGCTCGGCCGTGGCCAGCTCGGCGACCAGCCGGAACAGCGAGCCCGGGTCGGACGGGACCGCGGGACCGGCGAGGCGGGCGGCGGCGGGGGAGACGTCGGCCAGTGCGACGCGCGTGTCGCGCAGCTCCACGGCCGGGACGCCGAGCAGGCGGGGCAGCACGCCGGGGTGGAAGCGGAGTCCGCCCGTCCACCCGCCCTGCCGGCCGCGCGTGACGAACGCCGCGGTGTCCGGCCCGGCGACCGTGAGCCCGCCGGCCTCGTCGACCAGCAGGTCCATGCAGCCGTCGGGCAGCACGCGGGTGGGCCCCGTGCGTGCCGTGGGCCCCGTGCGCCACAGGCACTCGACCAGCCCGCGCAGCGGCGCGGGCGGGGCCAGCTCCCGGTAGCTCACGGCGGCGACGCTACCGCCGCGCACCGACGGAATCCGCCCGTAAGGCCCGAGAACGCCGGAGGCCCGTCCACCTCGTCGGTGGGCGGGCCTTCCGCAGGGGAGCGCGTGGATCAGGCGGTGCGGAGCACGGCCTCGATCTCGAGGGTCAGCTGGACCTTCTCGCCGACGACCACGCCGCCGCCGTCCATCGGCATCGAGATGTCGACGCCGAAGTCGTTGCGGTTGACGGTGGTGGTGGCGGTGAAGCCGGCGCGGGTTCCGCCGTAGGCGTCCGGGCCGAAGCCGCCGAGCTCCAGGTAAAGCGAGACGGGCTTGGTCACGCCCTTGATGGTGAGGTCACCGTTGAGCTTGTAGTCGGCGCCGTCGGCCTCGATACCCGTGGAGACGAAGGTCCACTCCGGGTACTTCTCGGTCTCGAAGAAGTCGGCGGACTTGATGTGCCCGTCGCGCTGCTCGTTGTTGGTGTCGATCGACGTGGCGTCGAGCGTCGCGGAGACCGTGGAGTCCTCGAACCGCTCGGCGGTCTCGATGGTGCCGCCGAACCGGGCGATGCGACCCTTGACCTTGCTGACCATCATGTGGCGCACGGAGAAGGAGACGTCCGAGTGGACCTGGTCGATGTCCCACGTGCCCACGACGTAACCGGGGATCTGGGTGGTGGCTGCGGTCATGGTGACCCTCCAGGAAGATTTGGTTGAACTCTCAGGTGTTGAGAGCGACCATAGTGCTGTTGAGTTGAGTGTTCAACCATAGGAGAAGTGACGTGGCGCACACCCGCTGGCTCGACGACGAGGAGCAGCGCACCTGGCGGGCCTTCCTCACCGCCCAGCGCCTGCTGTTCGAGCGCGTCGAGCGCCAGCTGCAGAACGAGGCACGAATGCCGCACGGCTACTACGAGATCCTGGTCCGGCTGTCCGAGGCGCCCGACCGCACGCTGCGCATGAGCAGGCTCGCCGACACCTCGCTGTCCTCGCGGAGCCGGCTCTCCCACGCGGTCGCGCGCCTGGAGGAGGCGGGCTGGGTCGAGCGCACCGCCTGCGAGACCGACCGCCGGGGCGCCTGGGCCCGGCTGACCGACGCCGGGCTGGCCGCCCTGCAGGCCGCCGCCCCGGGGCACGTCGAGACCGTCCGGTCGCTGCTGTTCGACGCCCTGACCCCGGAGCAGGCCGCCGCGCTGCGCGAGGTCAGCGAGACGCTCGTCGCCCACCTGACCGACCGGCCCGTCTGGCCCGCGGGCGACGACGCGGGGTGCCCGACCCCGGAGCGGGCCGGCGAGGAGGCCTGCCCGGAGGCCGGGTGACGGCTGTCCGGTGTGCCCCGGATCGCACCGGTCGGGCCGGGCGGGACCGGGCCCGGCCTGCACGGCCGCGGCGTCCTAGGCTGGTGGCATGTCTCGCTTCGACGTCGTCGTACTCGGTGCCGGTCCCGGTGGTTACGTGGCAGCGATCCGCGCTGCGCAGCTCGGCAAGAGCGTGGCCGTCATCGAGGAGAAGTACTGGGGCGGCGTCTGCCTGAACGTCGGCTGCATCCCGTCGAAGGCGCTGCTGCGCAACGCCGAGCTCGCGCACATCGTGACGAAGGAGCAGAAGACCTTCGGCATCAGCGGGGACGTCACGTTCGACTACGGCGCGGCGTTCGACCGCAGCCGGCAGGTCGCGGACGGCCGCGTCAAGGGCGTCCACTTCCTGATGAAGAAGAACAAGATCACGGAGTTCGACGGCCGGGGCACCTTCACCGACCCGAACACCATCGAGGTCGCGCTGTCCGACGGCGGCTCGGAGACCGTGCAGTTCGACCACTGCATCATCGCCACCGGCGCCGTCACCAAGCTGCTGCCGGGCACCTCGCTGTCCGACCGCGTGGTCACCTACGAGGAGCAGATCACCACCCGTGAGCTGCCGGGCAGCGTGATCATCGCCGGCGCCGGCGCGATCGGTGTCGAGTTCGCCTACGTCCTGGCGAACTACGGCGTCAAGGTCACGATCGTCGAGTTCCTCGACCGGCTGCTCCCGCTCGAGGACGCGGACGTGTCGAAGGAGCTCGGCAAGCGCTACAAGAAGCTCGGCGTCGAGGTCCTGACCAGCACGAAGGTCGAGAAGATCGACGACTCGGGCGACCAGGTCACCGTCACCGTCTCCGACGCCAAGGGCACCCGGGACCTGCAGGCCGACAAGGTCGTCCAGGCGATCGGCTTCCAGCCGCGGGTCGAGGGCTACGGCCTCGACAAGACCGGCGTCGAGCTGACCGAGCGCGGCGCCATCCAGATCGACGACTTCATGCGCACCTCGGTGCCGCACATCTACGCGATCGGCGACGTCACGGCCAAGCTGATGCTCGCCCACGTCGGCGAGGCGCAGGGCGTGGTGGCCGCGGAGACGATCGCGGGTGCCGAGACCCAGGAGCTCGACTACACGATGATGCCGCGGGCGACCTTCTGCCAGCCGCAGGTCGCGAGCTTCGGCTACACCGAGAAGCAGGCCCGGGACCTCGCCGAGGAGAAGGGCTGGAAGGTCAAGGTCGCGCAGTTCCCGTTCACCGCGAACGGCAAGGCGCAGGGCCTCGCCGACGCGGGCGGGTTCGTCAAGCTCATCGCGGACGAGACCTACGGCGAGCTCCTCGGCGGCCACCTCATCGGCCCGGAGGTCACCGAGCTGCTGCCCGAGCTCACCCTGGCGCAGAAGTGGGACCTCACCGCCACCGAGCTCGCCCGCAACGTGCACGCCCACCCGACGCTGTCGGAGGCCCTGCAGGAGGCGATCCACGGCCTTGCCGGCCACATGATCAACTTCTGACCGGTTTCCGCAGTTCGAGTCTCGTGAGTGGCGATAGTCGCCAGAGCGACTATCGCCACTCACAGGGTGCGGAGGAAGTGCTCGGCGAGGATGCGGGAGTCGGGGGCGAACCCGCGGGCCGGGTCGGCCAGCAGCTCCGCCAGCTCGGCGTTCGTCCGCCACCCGCCCTCCGCGACCTCCGACGCCTGGTGGTGCACCGGGCCGTCGGAGAACGCCTCGTAGCCGAACAGGTGGCAGCGCAACCCCTCCGGCCCGCCGAGGCCGGCGCCCGGCCCCGACTCCCACGCCACCGCCAGCAACGGCCGCAACACCACCCCGCGCACGTCGAGCTCCTCGGCCAGCTCGCGGGTCGCCGTCCCGAGCGGGGTCTCGCCGGGATCGACCACCCCGCCGGCCACGCAGTCCCACAGGCCGGGCATCACGAGCTTGTCGTCCGCCCGGCGGTGGACGTACACGCGCCTGCCGTCCGTGCTGCGCAGGATCACGCCCGCGCTGCCGTGCCAGAGCGAGCGGGCGTAGACCTCCGCGCGCGGTGCGGCCCCGACGACCGTCCCGGCCGCGTCGTACACGGCGATCACCTCGTTCCCGCTCGTCATGGGGCCATGGTCCCGTTGTGACCTTGGACACGTCGGAGTAGGGAGGGTTCATGGGTGGAAACAGGATCGTCGTCTACAAGGAGCCCGGCCGTGTCGAGGTCGAGGACCACGACATGCCGAAGCTGGAGGTCCCCGCCGACGTCGCGCAGGCCAAGGGCATGAGCCGCGAGGCGCCGCACGCGGTGATCCTCAAGAACGTCTCGACCAACATCTGCGGGTCGGACCAGCACATGGTCCGCGGCCGCACCACGGCGCCGGCCGGCCAGACACTGGGCCACGAGATCACCGGCGAGATCGTCGAGAAGGGCAACGACGTCCAGTTCCTGGACGTCGGGGACATCGTCACGGTGCCGTTCAACATCGCCTGCGGGCGTTGTCGCAACTGCCGCGAAGGCGCCACGGGCGTCTGCCTGAACGTCAACCCCGCGCGCGCCGGCTCGGCCTACGGCTACGTCGACATGGGCGGCTGGGAGGGCGGCCAGGCGGACTTCGTCATGGTGCCGTTCGCCGACTTCAACCTGATGAAGTTCCCGGACCGGGACCAGGCGCTGGCGAAGATCCGGGACCTGACGATGCTCTCGGACATCTTCCCGACGGGCTATCACGGCGCCGTCTCCGCCGGGGTGACGACGGGCATGACCGTGTACGTGGCCGGGGCAGGGCCGGTGGGGCTGGCCGCCGCCTACTCCGCGCACCTGCTGGGCGCCGCCGTGGTGATCGTCGGCGACCTGAACAAGGAGCGCCTCGAGCAGGCGCGGTCCTTCGGGTGCGAGACCGTGGACGTCGGGCAGACGGCCACCCTCGAGGAGCAGATCGACCAGATCCTCAAGACCAACGAGGTCGACTGCGCCGTCGACGCCGTGGGGTTCGAGGCCACCGGACACGGCGGCGGCGAGGAGAAGCCCGCCCAGGTGCTCAACGACATCATGAGCATCACCCGGGCCGGCGGGAGCCTCGGCATCCCGGGTCTGTACGTGACCGGTGACCCGGGTGCGGCGGACCCGGACGCCAAGGAGGGCACGCTCAAGGTCCGTCTGGGCCTGGGCTGGGCCAAGAGCCACAGCTTCGTGACGGGGCAGTGCCCGGTGCTGCGCTACAACCGCAAGCTGATGATGTCGATCCTGAACGACAAGGCGCACATCGCCGACGCGGTCAACGCCACGGTCATCCCGCTCGAGGACGCCCCGCGCGGGTACCAGGAGTTCGACCGGGGCGCGGCCCGCAAGTACGTGATCGACCCGCACGGCATGATCCCGGCGGCCTGATCCGCAGGCTCCGCACCACGGTGTCCGACCCGCCCGGCGACCGCCGTTCCGGCCGCCGGGCGGGTTAGGCTCTGGGGATGCACTCCCGCGAGGTCCGTTCGTGACCGCCCGCCGCATCATGGGCACCGAGGTCGAGTACGGCATCTCCGTGCCCGGCGACCCGACCGCCAACCCCGTCATCACCTCGACGCAGATCGTGCTGGCGTACGCGGCCGCGCAGGACATCCCGCGCAACCGCCGCGCCCGCTGGGACTACGAGGTCGAGTCGCCGCTGCGCGACGCGCGCGGGTTCGACCTGTCCGCGCCCACGCTCTCCAGCTCGAACAACGACTCGGAGCTCGACGACCTCGGCGCGGCGAACGTCATCCTCACCAACGGCGCCCGGCTCTACGTCGACCACGCGCACCCGGAGTTCTCCACACCCGAGGTGCTGACCCCGCGGGACGTCGTGATCTGGGACAAGGCGGGGGAGCGGATCATGGAGGAGGCCGCGGTGCGGGCCGCCACCGTGCCCGGCGCGCCGCGGATCCAGCTCTACAAGAACAACGTCGACGGCAAGGGCGCGAGCTACGGCTCGCACGAGAACTACCTGATGGCCCGCCAGACCACGTTCCCGGCGATCGTCGGCGGCCTCACGCCGTTCTTCGTCTCCCGCCAGGTCGTCACGGGCGCGGGCCGGGTCGGCATCGGCGCCCAGGGGGACGCGGAGGGCTACCAGATCTCCCAGCGTGCGGACTACATCGAGGTCGAGGTCGGCCTCGAGACCACGCTCAAGCGCGGCATCATCAACACCCGGGACGAGCCGCACGCCGACGCCGACAAGTACCGCCGGCTGCACGTCATCATCGGCGACGCCAACATGAGCGAGTACGCCACGCTGCTCAAGGTCGGTACCACCGCGCTGGTCCTCGACATGATCGAGAACGGCGTCCGGTTCGACGAGCTGCGCCTGGCCGAGCCGGTGCGCGCCGTCCACCAGATCAGCCACGACCCGTCGCTGCAGCAGAAGGTGGAGCTCACCGACGGGCGCTCGCTCACCGCCGTCGAGCTGCAGTGGGCCTATCACGAGAAGGCCGTCAAGCACGTCGAGAACTCGCAGGGCGCGGACATCGACCCGGACACGGCCGAGGTGCTGCAGCTCTGGGGCGAGATCCTCGAGGACCTCGCCGAGGACCCGATGCGCACGGCGGACCGGCTCGACTGGACGGCCAAGCTGCGGCTGCTCAACGGCTACCGGGAGCGGGACAACCTGCAGTGGAACTCGGGCCGCCTCGGTCTGGTCGACCTGCAGTACACGGACGTCCGGATGGCCAAGGGCCTCTACAACCGGCTGGTCACCCGCGGGTCGATGAAGCGGCTGGTCACCGAGGAGCAGGTCGAGCGCGCGATCCGCAACCCCCCGGAGGACACCCGCGCCTTCTTCCGCGGCCGCTGCCTCGAGCGCTACCCGGCCGAGGTCGCGGCGGCGTCGTGGGACTCGGTCATCTTCGACCTGGGCCGCGAGTCGCTGGTCCGGATCCCCACGCTGGAGCCGCTGCGCGGCACGCGCCGGCACGTCGGGGAGCTGATCGAGGGCTCGCGGACCGCCGAGGAGCTGGTGAAGGCCCTCACCAACGGGTGAGCCGCCCCGCCGGGACATCAGTTCGCAACCCGCGAACCGTGGGCGACGGCGGGTCCCGGCAAGTAGGCTGGACGCATCGGACCCCGGGGTCTGCCTGCCACGACGGTGGCGGGTCGCCCGGGATCGGACGCGAGGAGGAGACGTCATGTCGCAGGAGCAGACGAAGCGCCAGGGCGGTGGCGGCGGCGACGACGACGAGAGCGGCGACGCCTCGGCCGCCGGCCAGGAGCGCCGGGAGAAGCTGGGCGAGGACGTCGACACGATCCTCGACGAGATCGACGACGTCCTCGAGGAGAACGCCGAGGACTTCGTCCGCGCGTACGTGCAGAAGGGCGGCCAGTAGCCGCACCTGACAGCCGGTGGCGGGTCGGGCCCCGGAAGGGGTCCGGCCCGTCTCTGCTAGTACCTGGTACCCGGCCCCATCCGTGAGCGACACCCCGACAGCGACTTGCGAGAGAGGCACACCCCACACCATGGAGTTCCGCGAGGGCATCCCCGGGCCCGCTGCGATCGGCCGCCCCTTCCCCGGTTCCCCCGAGCCCGCGGCCGGCCGCCGGGACGGGCAGCCCGGGCTCGGCCACCACGCCGCCTTCGCGGCACTGGGCGAGACGTCGTTCGCCAACTACGTCGCGGCCACCCAGCCGCACCTGCTCCCCGGCCGGATGTTCGACGCGCCCCGCGGTCCGGAGGGCCGGCCCATGACGCCCGACGCGCTGGGCGTGCCGCACGGCACCACGATCGTCGCGCTGCAGTTCTCCGGGGGCGTCGTCATCGCCGGTGACCGGCGCGCCACCGCGGGCAACGTCATCGCCCAGCGGGACATCGAGAAGATCTTCATCACGGACTCGCACTCCGCGGTCGGCATCGCCGGTTCGGCGGGCATCGCGATCGAGATGATCCGGCTCTACTCGGTCGAGCTGGAGCACTACGAGAAGATCGAGGGCGTGGCCATGTCCCTCGACGGCAAGGCCAACCGGCTCGCGGGGATGATCCGCGGCAACCTCGGCGCGGCCCTGCAGGGCTTCGTCGTCGTGCCGCTGTTCGCGGGCTACGACACCGAGGAGCCGGACCCGGCGAAGGCCGGCCGCATCGTCACCTACGACCCCACCGGCGGGCGCTACGACGAGTGGCTCGGCTACCACGCCGTCGGCTCCGGCTCGGTGTTCGCCAAGTCCTCGATGAAGAAGCTGCACCGCACGTCGGCGGACCTGCAGACCACGCTGCGCAACGCGCTCGAGGCGCTGTACGACGCCGCGGACGACGACACCGCCACCGGCGGGCCGGACCTGGTCCGGAAGATCTATCCGGTCGTCGTCAGCATCACCGGTCCCGAGGGCGCCGTGCGGCGCTCGGAGGAGGAGATCGCCGGGATCGTCGAGCGGATCGTGGCGGACCGCGCGGAGAACCCGGGCGGCTGAGCGTGCCGCGCCCGGTCCGCCGGGCGCGCCCGCCCCACCCGGCCAGCACGATGAGATCCAGGAGCGTCCCCCGATGACGATGCCCTTCTACTCCTCCGTCGACCAGCTGCTCCGCGACCGGTCGGAGCTCGCCCGCAAGGGCATCTCCCGCGGCCGCAGCGTCGTGGTCATGACCTTCTCCGGCGGTGTCCTGTTCGTCGCCGAGAACCACTCCAGCGCCCTGAACAAGGTCTCCGAGATCTACGACCGGATCGGCTTCGCGGCCGTCGGCCGGTACAACGAGTTCGAGGGCCTGCGCACCGCCGGCATCCGGCTCGCCGACTCCCGCGGCTTCTCCTACGACCGGCGGGACGTGACCAGCCGCTGGCTGGCCAACACCTACGCCCAGTTCATCGGGGCCGCGTTCGTGGAGCAGCAGAAGCCGTACGAGGCGGAGATCTGCCTGGCCGAGGTCGGCGAGACGCCGGACGGGGACCAGCTGTACCGCATCACCTACGACGGCTCGATCACCGACGAGCCGCAGTACGTGGTCATGGGCGGCACCACCGAGCCGATCTCGACGAAGCTCAAGGACGTCTACGACGGCGGGCACGACCTCGGCGAGGCGCTGGCGACCGCGCTGGAGGGCCTGCAGGTCCCCGGGTCCGGCCCCGGCAACGGCACCGAGGCGCGCGTGCTCGGCGAGAAGGCACTCGAGGTGGCCGTGCTGGACCGCACCCGTCCCGGCCGGGCCTTCCGCCGGATCAGCGGCCCGGTGCTGCGCAGCCTGCTGCCGGCCGCGAACCGCGGCGAGGCCGCCGAGGAGCCGGACGTCCGCGGCGGCGACGACGCCCCGGCCGCGGGCGGTGCCCTGCCCTCGTCGAACTGACCCCGACCCCGGCGCGCCGGTCCACCTCGGTGGGCCGGCTGCGTCGTTCTCGGGGGTCGTTCTCAGGAGTACGTGCGCAGCTCGACGCCGTTGCCGTCCGGGTCGGTCAGGTAGATGCCCCGGCCCTGGCCGCGCGCCCCGAAGAGGTCCTTCGGGCCGGCCACGCCGTGCTCCGCGGCGAGGGCGTCGAGGTCCGTCCCGCTCAGGACCAGGGCGAAGTGGCCCACGTTGGTCCCGGTCCGCTCGCCGCGCTGGACGTCGATGATCGTCCCCTCGGACACCCGTAGGGAGGCGAACGGCACCTCGCCGCGCCGCCACTCGTCGAGCCGCTCCGTCGCCAGGCCCAGGGTCTCCCGGTACCAGGCGATCAGCCGCTCCGGGTCGTCCGTCACCAGCACGATGTGGTCCAGCCCGTCGACGCGCATGCCGCGAGCGTAGGGCGACGACCGCCTAGAGGGCGATGCGTTCCGGGTGCGTGTAGACGTTGCCCGAGCCGCCGCGCAGGAACCCGACGAGGGTGAGCCCGGCCTCGTCGGCCAGCTCCACCGCCAGGGAGGACGGCGCGGACACCGCGGCCAGCACCGGCACCCCGGCCATCACGGCCTTCTGGACCAGCTCGAACGAGGCCCGCCCGGAGACCTGCAGCACCGTCCCGGCGGCCGGGACCCGGCCCTCGAGCAGGGCGTGCCCGAGGACCTTGTCGACGGCGTTGTGCCGGCCGACGTCCTCGCGCGTGACCAACAGCGACCCGTCCGGTTCGAACAGCCCCGCGGCGTGCAGCCCGCCGGTCGAGTCGAAGACCTTCTGGGCCTCGCGCAGCCGGTCCGGCAGCGTCCCGACGACCTCCCACGGCACCCGCACCTGGTCGTGGGCGGGGGAGAAGCGGGACTTGAGCTTCACGGCGTCGAGCGAGGCCTTCCCGCAGACCCCGCAGGAGGAGGTCGTGTAGAAGTTCCGCTCCACCGAGGTGTCCGGCGGCTCGACGCCCGGCGCGAGGGCCACGTCGAGGACGTTGTAGGTGTTGCGGCCCTCCGCGTCGACCGAGTCGCAGTAGCGGGCGGTGAGGAGGTCCGTGGCCGCGCCGATGACCCCCTCGGTGAGCAGGAAGCCGTGGGCGAGCTCGACGTCGTGCCCCGGGGTGCGCATGGTCACCGTCAGCGGCGCCCCGTCGACGCGCAGCTCGAGCGGCTCCTCGACGGCCAGCGTGTCCGGCCGGCGGCGCTGCGATCCGTCCGCCGCGAGCCGCAGCACCGGCCGCCGTGCGGTGAGCCTTCCCATGGGTCCCAGCCTACGGAGCCCGGGGGTCCGCCGCCTGGCCTGAACGTGTGGGACCGGGACCTCGGAGACCGGGCCCTCACTCCGGGACGGCGGCCACGCAGAAGCGGTTCATGCTGAAGAAGTAGTCGCCGCCGCGGACGTCGGCGAGCCACGCCCGGGCGTCCTCGCCGGTCAGGCCCTGCCGGTCCGCGACGTAGCCCGCAATCGTGTGAGCGATCAGCGCGCTGTAGGTGTCCTCGTCGAGGCGCGGGTTGAGGATCGGGATCGCCGCCTGCACGGTGACCCGGAACCCGGCGTTCCGCAGGTGGCGGGCCCAGGTCGCGGGCAGGTGCGGGTGCACCAGGTGCTCCTCCCAGGCCGTCATGACGCGGGCGTGCCGGGCCCGGTCTGCGACGTGCCAGACCACCGAGTCCCAGTCGGTGTCGAGCAGCAGCACCCGGCCGCCCGGGCGGACGACCCGGCGCAGCTCGGCGAAGGCCTGCGGGATGTCGGCGACGTACTCGTAGACCTGGGTGGAGACGACGGCGTCGAGGAAGTCGTCGGGGTAGGGGAGGGTCTCCGCGGAGCCCTGGGCGATGGTCACGCCCGGCAAGGCCCCCACCCGGCGCGTGGCCAGGGCGTTCATCGCCGGGCTGGGGTCGATGCCGTGGACGGTCCCCTCCGGCCCGACGGCGGCGGCGAGGGACTCGAGCAGGAAGCCGGGGCCGGAGCCGACGTCGAGGATCAGTTCCCCGGGCCGCGGCGCGAGCAGGCCCAGCACCTCGGCCCGCTGCTGGACGATGTCGGGGGTCGAGTAGACCCGCTCGATCTCGCGGGCGCCTTCCTCGTCGAACGCGAGCGTCATCGGTCCTCCCGGGGCGTGTCCGGGTGGGTCGGACCGGATCGGCCGGGCATTACGGGCCGTCAGCCCTGGAACGGCCGGTCCCGGCCGGTCCAGCGCTCCTCGTCGCGCCGGTAGACCGGGACCGGGTTCTTGGCGACCCGGAAGGTGTACCGGCCGGCCTCCTCGACCACCTCGCCGTCCGTGGCGAGGCTGCTCGGCACGGCCAGCTCGACGTCGAGCTCCGGGGTCTCGAGCTGGGTGTAGACGCGGCTGTGCCCGAGCGCGCCGAAGATCAGGGCGCCGACCACCCGCAGCCGGGAGAACGCGACGTCGGCGCGCAGCCACCGGACGTCGAGCAGCCCCGAGTCGAGGGTCGGCCGCCAGGCCGGGACCATGCCGCGCGGGTGGTAGGGCCCGTTGCCGACGAAGATGAACCACACGAGGTGCCAGCGGTCGCCGACCTTGACCCGCACCTTCTCCGACCGGCGCAGCACCGTGACCAGGGCGGCCGCGAAGGCCGGCCACTTGCCCCACCGCGGCTGCCACTTCTCGCGCAGCCGGACCAGCTCGGGGTAGGAGCCCACGCTCGCGGTGTTGAGGAAGTAGCGGGTGCGGATGACCTCGGGGTGCACGGGCTCGTCGCCCGCGCCGGGGTGCGCCTCGACCATCGCCAGGTCGACGGCCACCGCCTCGCCGGCCTGCGTGGCGTCGACCGCCTCCTGCAGGTCGTAGACGCCGACATCGCGGGCGAAGTGGTTGAGCGTGCCCGCCGGGACCACGACCAGGGGCAGGTGGTGGCGGTCCGCCGCCGCGGCGGCCGCGGCCACGGTGCCGTCGCCGCCCGCCACGCCGAGGGCCTGCACCCACTCGCCCCGCTCGGCGACGGCCTCGTCGAACTGCTCGCCGACGTCCTTGCCCTTGCCGACGCGCAGCAGGTGCGCGGCGGGCAGCGCCTGCCGGACGTCCTCGGTGAGGTCCTGGTCCGGCGGGCCGGAGTGGGGGTTGACCACGATCACCAGGCCCTCGCCCTGTGGCAGCTCCGGCACGGAGTCCACCGGCCGGGCGCGGGCCTCGTCGGTGCGCCGGGGCGGCCACCACCGCTGGGTGCCGAGCGCGATGCCGGACCCGACGGCGGCCCCCACCACGACGTCGGACGCCCAGTGCACACCCACGTGCACCCGCGAGTACGCCACGGCCGCGGCCAGCGGCACGACCGCGGGCGCCACCTTCGGGTTGTCCAGGGTGACCGCGGTGGCGAACGCGGCCGCCGAGGCCGCGTGCCCCGAGGGGAACGACGACGAGGTCGGCGGCTTGGCGAGCGTCCGGTACGCGGGCAGCTCGGCCGCCGCGGGGCGCCGGCGCGGCAGCAACGGCTTGAGGATCCCGTTGGCCGTCGCGGACGACAGCGCGATCGCGAGCATGCCGCGCGCCGCCGCCTTCCGACCGGCCCCGCGGCGCACCGCGAGCACCCCCGCGACGAGCACCCAGAGCGCGCTGTGGTTCGCCGCGGCAGACAGCCGGCGCATGACGTGGTCGAACCGGGTGTGGGGGCGCGCCGAGACGGCGGCCGTCACGGCCCGGTCGAGGTCGTTGACGGCCGCCAGCCCACGATCGAGGCGGCGGGATTTCAGGGCGACTCGCCGGAACCAGTCGGTCACAGGCGTGACCTTATGGGGGTTCCTGCGCTTACGCTGTGAGACATGCAGCGTCGGATCTTCGGGGTCGAGACCGAGTTCGGGGTCACGTGCACCTTCCACGGCCAGCGCCGGCTGTCGCCGGACGAGGTCGCGCGGTACCTGTTCCGGCGCGTCGTGTCCTGGGGCAGGTCGTCCAACGTCTTCCTGCGCAACGGGGCCCGCCTCTACCTCGACGTGGGTTCGCACCCCGAGTACGCCACCGCCGAGTGCGACACGCTGACCGGGCTCGTCGCCCACGACAAGGCGGGCGAGCGGATCCTCGAGGACCTGCTGGTCGACGCCGAGCGCCGGCTCGTCGACGAGGGCATCGGCGGCGACATCTACCTGTTCAAGAACAACACCGACTCCGCGGGCAACTCCTACGGCTGCCACGAGAACTATCTGGTGGCGCGGCAGGGCGAGTTCGCCCGGATCGCCGACGTGCTGCTGCCGTTCCTCGTCACCCGCCAGCTGATCTGCGGCGCGGGCAAGGTGCTGCAGACCCCGCGCGGCGCGGTCTACTGCCTGTCCCAGCGGGCCGAGCACATCTGGGAGGGCGTCTCCAGCGCCACCACCCGCTCCCGGCCGATCATCAACACCCGGGACGAGCCGCACGCCGACGCCGAGCGCTACCGCCGGCTGCACGTGATCGTCGGCGACTCCAACATGGCCGAGACCACCACGCTGCTCAAGGTCGGCACCACGCACCTGGTGCTGGAGATGATCGAGGCCGGCGTCCAGTTCCGGGACTTCACCCTGGACAACCCGATCCGCGCGATCCGCGAGATCAGCCACGACCTCACCGGCCGGCGCACCGTGCGGCTGGCGGGCGGGCGCGAGGCCAGCGCGCTGGACATCCAGCGCGAGTACCACGCCCGCGCCGTCGAGCACCTGCGCCAGCGCGGCAGCGAGGACCGCACGCTCGAGCGGGTCGTCGAGCTCTGGGGCCGCACGCTCGACGCCGTCGAGAGCCAGAACTTCTCCCTGATCGACCGGGAGATCGACTGGGCGATCAAGTACCGGCTGGTCGAGCGGTACCGCGCCAAGCACGACCTGGACCTGTCCAGCGCGCGGATCGCGCAGCTCGACCTCGCCTACCACGACATCCGGCGCGGCCGCGGCCTGTTCGACATGCTGCAGCGCAAGGGCCTGGTCGAGCGGGTCACGGACGACGGCGAGATCGAGGTCGCCAAGGACACCCCGCCGCAGAGCACCCGGGCCAAGCTGCGCGGCGACTTCATCGCCGCCGCCCAGGCCGCAGGCCGGGACTTCACGGTCGACTGGGTGCACCTCAAGCTCAACGACCAGGCCCAGCGCACCGTGCTGTGCAAGGACCCGTTCCGCTCGGTCGACGAGCGGGTGGACCGGCTGATCCAGTCCCTGTAGGCCCCGAACGCGAACGGCCCCGTCGCCCTCCCGGGCGGCGGGGCCGTCGTCGTCCGTGCCGGGCTACTCGATGCCGGGCATCATCTTCTTCCGCAGGGCGAGCAGGTCGTCCTGGATCGGCTTGGCGGCGGGCCCGGCGTGGTCGGGCGCGGGCTGGATGCCCAGCGCGTGCAGGAGCGCCTCGGCGGCCTGCTTGGGGTCGCCGGTCTCGCCGAGCACGGGGTGCAGCCCCTGGTCGGCGAGATGGTGGAACACCAGGTTCACGACGCTCCACGGGTTGAAGGTCTCCGGCTGGCCGGCGTCGTGCGTCATCGCGGTGGGCCTCCTCGTACTGTGCCGTGCGTCACCGGAAGCCTCTGCCGCGGTGATCGCCGGGTCAAGGCCGCGCGGTGTCGCTTCCTGAGACACCGACCCGGCAGGGGCGCGCGTTCACCCGACCGCGGTCCGACGTGCCGAGTTTCTCCGGGTGCCCGCGGCGTTCGAACGGTTGGTCGTATGCTGCCCCCGTGTCCTCCGCCCGTGCCGAGCGCCTGGTCAACCTGGTGCTCTGCCTGCTGTCGACGCGGCAGTTCCTGACCGCGGAGCGGATCCGCGCGACCGTGCCCGGGTATGCCGACGCGACCAGCGACGAGGCCTTCTTCCGCATGTTCGAGCGGGACAAGACCGAGCTGCGCGAGCTGGGCGTGCCGCTGGAGACCGGCCGCACCTCGGCGTTCGACACCGTGGAGGGCTACCGCATCGCCCGGGGCGACTACGAGCTCGGCGAGATCGACCTCGACGCCGAGGAGGCCGCCGCCGTCGCGCTGGCCGGCTCGCTGTGGGACTCGCCCGAGCTGTCCGGCGCCGCGCACGGGGCCCTGCGCAAGCTGCGGGCCGCCGGTGTGGAGGTCGACGAGACGCGGGGTTCGGTGCAGCCGCGGGTCCGGGCCGCCGAGCCGGCGTTCGCGCCGCTGCTCGCCGCCGTGCAGGCCGGTCAGGCCGTCACCTTCGACCACCGTCGCGGCGGGCCGACCGGCGAGATCGCCCGGCGCACCGTGGAGCCGTGGGGCGTGGTGTCGTGGCGGGGCCGCTGGTACCTCGTGGGCCACGACCGGGACCGGGAGGACGTCCGGTCCTTCCGGCTGTCCCGCATCCTCGAGCCGGTCAAGACGGTGGGCGAGCCCGGTGAGGTGACCGTGCCGCCGGGCACCGACCTGATGGCGTCGATCCACCGGTCCGTCGACCAGGGGCCGGTCGTCGGGGTCGCCACCGTGTGGGTCGCGGAGGGCCACGCGCACGGCCTGCGCCGGCTCGGCACGGTCGTCGGGCCGCGTGAACTCGGCGGCCGTCAGGGGGACGTGCTGGAGATCGAGCTGCGCAGCGAGCGGACCGTCGCACGCTGGCTGGCCGGGGCGGGACCGGACGTCGTCGTGCTCGACCCGCCGGGGCTCGCCGCGCACGTGCGGCGGCTGTGGGAGGGCGCGCTCGCCGCCCACGCGGGGGAGCGCGTCCGGTGAGCGGGGTCGCCGACCGGCTGCCGCGGCTGCTGTCGCTGGTGCCGTACCTGCTGGCCCGGCCGGGCATCCCGATCGCCGAGGCCGCTGCGGACTTCGACATCACCCCCCGGCAGCTGCGCCGCGACCTCGAGCTGCTGTGGATGTGCGGGCTGCCCGGGTACGGGCCGGGGGACCTCGTCGACCTCTCGTTCTCCGGCGACACGGTGACCGTGACCGAGGACGCCGGGATGCGCCGCCCGCTGCGGCTGACCACCGCGGAGGCGACCGCGCTGCTGGTGGCCCTGCGGACCCTCGGCGAGGCACCCGGGGTCGTCGACACCGCGGCCGTGCGCAGGGCCACCGCCAAGATCGAACGGGCCGTCGGCGACGCCGGGGTGGCCACCGTCGCCGTGGACCTCACCCGCGAGGAGGAGGCCACCGCGGCCACCGTGCGCGGCGCCCTGGACCGCGGGCGGGCCCTGCAGATCGTCTACTACACCGCCGGGCGGGACGCGGTGTCCCGCCGGACCGTCGACCCGATGCGGCTGCTGCTCGTCGAGGGCCGCGGGTACCTGGAGGCGTGGTGCCGGCGCGCGGAGGGCGTGCGGCTGTTCCGGCTGGACCGGGTCGAGGAGGTCGCCGAGCTCGCCGAGCCGAGCGCGCCGCCGTCCGACGCGGAGCCGCACGACGTCTCGCGCGGGCTGTTCACGCCCAGCGAGGAGCATCGCACCGCGGTCCTCGAGGTGGCCCGCGAGGCCCGCTGGATCGCCGAGTACTACCCGGTCGACGAGGTCGTGGAGCACCTCGACGGGTCGGGCTCGGCGCGCGTGCTGCTCCGGTACGCCGACCCGGCCTGGCTGGTCCGGCTGGTGCTGGGCCTCGGCGGCGGGGCGCGGGTGTTGGAGCCGCCCGAGCTGGCGGTCGCAGTCGCCGAGCGGGCGCGCGAGGCGCTCGCCGCGGCGACCACCACGGACGACGTGCCCGGCGGGCACGGCACGGGAGCGGGGGAGCGTTGATGGGGCTGTACTGGGTGCCGGTCCTGCTGGGGGCGGCGGGGATCGTGCTGCTGCTGGCCGTGGCGGTGGTCTGCCTGGCCCACGTGCGGCGGTTCGTGCACGCCGCGCAGCACGAGCGCCGGCGCACCGAGCAGGCCGTCCTCCCGCTGCGGTCGGCGGCCGCGGAACTGCGCGCCCGCCGCTGACGTTGCCCGGGGTACCGGTGCGTAGTATCGGGGCGAACCGGTTCCGTCGAAAGGACTGCTCATGCCGAGTCTCGGCGGGTGGGAGATCGTCATCCTCGTGGTGGTGGTGCTCCTGCTGTTCGGAGCCAAGAAGCTGCCCGACATGGCCCGCTCCGTCGGGCAGTCCGCCCGCATCTTCAAGGGCGAGATGAAGGGCATGAAGAACGACGGGAAGACCGAGGAGCCCGCGAAGCAGGAGCGTCCGGCCCCGCTCCCGCCGGCGCAGGGCACCACCACGGGCACCACCGGCAGCACGGGCACCTCCGCCACCGATTCGTCGGCCCCGGCGGCGCGGCCCGCGGAGCAGCCGGCGGAGCAGCGCGAGCACCAGCAGTAGGGCCGCGCTCGACGTGGTGAAGCTCAGCCTCCGTCGGACCCCGAAGAACCCCGACGGCACGATGACGCTCGTCGAGCACCTCTACGAGCTGCGCAACCGCCTCGGGATCTCGCTGCTGGCGATCGCGGTCACCACGGTCGTCGGCTACATCTGGTTCGAGGTCGGGTTCTTCGGCGCGCCGAGCCTGGGCGCGCTGCTCAAGGAGCCGTACTGCTCGCTGCCCGCCTCGTCGCGGGCGGTGTTCACCGCCGACGGGTCCTGCACCCTGCTCGGCACCGGGCCGTTCGACCAGTTCATGCTGCGTCTGAAGGTCGGCGCGGTCGCGGGCATCGTCCTGGCCTGCCCGGTGTGGCTGTACCAGATCTGGGCCTTCATCGTTCCCGGGCTGTACCCGAAGGAGCGCAAGTTCGCGCTGATCTTCGTCAGCACCGCGGCCGTGCTGTTCGTCGCGGGTGCGGTGCTCGCGTACTTCGTCGTCTCGCAGGGCCTGGCCTTCCTGCTGACGATCGGCAGCGAGGTGCAGACCACCGCGCTGACCGGCGAGAGCTACTTCGGGTTCGTCATCGCGCTGCTGCTGATCTTCGGCGTGAGCTTCGAGATCCCGCTGCTCGTCGTGATGCTCAACCAGGTCGGGATCCTGAGTTACGAGCGGCTGCGCAAGTCGCGGCGCGGGATCATCTTCGGCCTGTTCGTGTTCGCCGCGGTCGCCACGCCGGGGCAGGACCCGATCTCGATGACCGCGCTCGCGGCGGCGCTCACGCTGCTGTTCGAGCTCGCCATCCAGATCGCGCGGGTGCACGACCGGCGCAAGGCCAAGCAGCGCAAGGCCGAGGGCTGGGACGACTGGGATCCCGACGCCCCGTCGCCGATCGACACCACGCCCAGCCGGGTGGACGGGCCCAGCCGGATCGAGGAGCCGGGCGCCGTGCCGCCGCCCGCGCCGGTGAGCAGCGCGGAGCCGAGCGCCCGCAACGTCGACGACGTCACCTGAGCCCGGCCCGTCCGTGAGCGGGGTAACGGGCCCGTCCGACGGCGGAGTGCCGGTCTGGTGTGACAGCCTGGTCGGGTGGCCAGCAGCACACCGGCCCCCGCCGAGGCGTACGCCGCGGCCCGGGCCCGCGCCGCGCATCCGCGGCTGAGCGAGTTCGCCGGGTCCCTCCCCTTCGGTCTCGACGCCTTCCAGCGGGAGGCGTGCGAGGCGCTCGAGGACGGGCACGGCGTGCTCGTCTGCGCGCCGACCGGCGCGGGGAAGACCGTCGTCGGCGAGTTCGCCGTGCACCTGGCCCTGGCGCAGGGCCTCAAGTGCTTCTACACCACGCCGATCAAGGCGCTGTCGAACCAGAAGTACGCGGACCTGGTCGACCGGCACGGGGCCGCGGCCGTCGGGCTGCTCACCGGCGACACCAGCGTGAACGGCGACGCGCAGGTGGTCGTGATGACCACCGAGGTCCTGCGGAACATGATCTACGCGGGCTCGCGGTCGCTCGACCAGCTCGGCTACGTGGTGATGGACGAGGTGCACTACCTCGCCGACCGGTTCCGCGGCGCGGTCTGGGAGGAGGTCATCCTCCAGCTGCCCGAGCACGTCGCGCTCGTCAGCCTGTCGGCCACGGTGAGCAACGCCGAGGAGTTCGGGGACTGGCTGGTCGCCGTGCGCGGCGACACCGCCGTCGTCGTCGACGAGGTGCGGCCGGTGCCGCTGTGGCAGCACATGATGGTCGGCAACCGGCTCTACGACCTGTTCGCCGAGACGGGCGGCGAGCTGTCCGTCGATCCCGAGCTGCTGCGGCAGACCCGCGAGCTGTCCCGCCAGGACAACATGGCGACCTGGGTGACCGAGGGCCGCCGCGGCCGCTCGTCGGGCCCCGGGCGGGGCGGGCCGCCGCGCTCCCGCGGCGGCATCCGGCCGGCCTCGCGGGTCACGGTGATCGACCGGCTCGACCGGGCGGCCCTGCTGCCGGCCATCACCTTCGTCTTCAGTCGCGCGGGCTGCGACGCCGCGGTGGGCCAGTGCGTCCGGGCGGGGCTGCGGCTCACCACCGAGGCCGAGGTCACCGAGATCCGGCGGATCATCGAGAAGCACACCGGCGACCTGCCGCAGGCCGACCTGGGCGTGCTGGGCTACTGGGAGTGGCGCGAGGCGCTCGAGCGCGGCATCGCGGCACACCACGCGGGCATGCTGCCGGCCTTCAAGGAGACGGTCGAGGAGCTGTTCGTCGAGGGGCTCGTGCGGTGCGTCTTCGCCACCGAGACCCTGGCGCTGGGCATCAACATGCCGGCCCGGACCGTCGTCCTCGAGCGGCTGGTCAAGTACAACGGCGAGGCCCACGTCGACCTCACCCCGGGCGAGTACACGCAGCTCACCGGGCGCGCCGGGCGGCGGGGGATCGACGTGGAGGGGCACGCCGTCGTCATCTGGCAGCCCGGGGTGGACCCGGAGCACGTCGCCGGTCTCGCCTCCACCCGCACCTACCCGCTGCGCAGCTCCTTCCGCGCCGACTACAACATGACGATCAACCTCGTCGAGCGGCTCGGCATCGAGCAGGGCCGCGAGCTGCTGGAGCAGTCCTTCGGGCAGTTCCAGGCGGACCGGTCGGTGGTCGGGCTGGCGCGGCGGATCGAGCGCAACACCGAGGCGCTGCGCGGCTACGCCGAGTCCATGCAGTGCCACCTCGGGGACTTCACCGAGTACGCGCGGCTGCGCCGCCAGGTGTCCGACCGGGAGAAGTCGCTGCGCCGCCAGGGCTCGGCCGAGCGCCGCAACGAGGTCGCGGAGTCGCTGCGCACGCTGCGGCCGGGGGACGTCATCGCGGTGCCGGGCGGCCGCCGGGCCGGGCTCGCGGTCGTCCTCGACCCGCCGGGCGACCACGAGGACCCGCGGCCGCTGGTGCTCACCGAGGACCGTTGGGCGGGCCGGCTCTCCACCGCCGACTTCCCCGTCGCGGTCAGCACGCTCGGCCGGATGCGGCTGCCGAAGCGCGTCGACCACCGCTCGCCGCGGGTGCGGCGGGACCTCGCCTCGTCGCTGCGCAACACCGGCATCGTGCCGCCCACCCCGCACCGGCGGAAGCGCGGTGGCGGCGCCGCGGACGATCCCGAGCTCGCGGCGCTGCGTCGGGCGCTGCGGTCCCACCCCTGCCACGGCTGCGACGACCGCGAGGCCCACGCCCGCTGGGGCGAGCGGCACGCGCGGCTGGAGCGGGAGACCGAGCAGCTGCGCCAGAAGGTGCGGGCGACCACGCACTCGCTCGCCCGCGGCTTCGACCGGATCCGCGCGCTGCTCACCGAGCGCGGGTACCTCGACGGCGAGACCGTCACCGACCACGGGTACCGGCTCGCCCGGCTCTGGGGGGAGTCGGACCTGCTCGCCGCCGAGTGCCTGCGCCACGACCTGTGGGCGGACCTCGAGCCGGCCGAGCTGGCCGCGGTGGTGTCCGCCCTGGTCTACGAGTCGCGCCGGGACAACGCCCCGGTCCCGCGGGTCCCGCAGGGCGCCGTCACCGAGGCCCTCGCCGAGACCGTGCGGATCTGGGCAGAGCTCGAACAGGACGAGCGCCGGCACAAGATCGACCGCACGCGCGAGCCGGACCTCGGTTTCGCGTGGCCGATGCACCGCTGGGCCCGCGGCGAGTCGCTGGCCCAGGTCCTCGAGGCGGCCGAGCGCAACGGGCAGGAGCTGTCGGCGGGCGACTTCGTCCGCTGGGCCCGCCAGGTCCTCGACCTGCTCGAACAGATCGCTTCCGTGGCCGGGAGGACCACCGGCGTGGGGCGCAACGCCCACAAGGCGGCCCGCGAGGTCCGCCGCGGCGTCGTCGCGGCCGGGGTGGGGTGAGCGCTTCCTCGTCGTCTGTGCTCCGGCGGCCGCGTTCGCTGCGCAGGACGGCGTGATCGGCGGTCCGCGATCACGATGGGGTTCGTGGCGGTGTGAATGCGGGCGCCCAAGATCGTGCTGGTCCCGGGGACGGTCACCGAGCCCTCGGCAGCGTGACCCGGCTCTGGCCGTGATCGTCGGTCCGGACCGACGGCGGACGTAGGTGGCCGGGGAGCGACCCGTCTGGCGATCATGCGGCCGGTCGGACGGGGAGCAGCGGGGCCGGATGGGCGAGCGGGATGCACACCGCTGGTAGCAGCGCGCGCACCCAGGGTGGAAGTGGGTGGAGCGGGCGGCGACCGGCCGCGGCAGCGCGCCGAGGTGTGCTTGGATCGTTGCCCGGTGCGCGGACAGCGCAGCGCGGTGCGGAGGCGCGACGGGCGCCGGACGCACGAGAGGCACGGAACGCAGGACGGACGGAAGGTCGGCGATGAGCACCCCACGGGACCCGTACGGCGAGACGGACCGGGGCCACCGGGCCGCCGGCGGCCAGGGCGACGCGACCGGACCCGATCCGTCCGCCGGGACGGACCGCGACACCTACGGCGCCCCCTACGGCACCGGGACACCCGGGAACGAGAGCGGCGACGCGGCGGACGACTCCGCGTCGAGGACCGTGCCGCACACCGGGCGTTCCGGTTGGGACTTCAACCGCAGCGCCGAGGCCGACCCGCCCACCCCGGCCTACGGCTCGCCGGCCGTCGAGCACGGCGACACGACCGACACCACCGGCACGACCGGCACGCCGGGTGCCGGACACGACGCCACGCCGTCCCACGACCGGGCGCCGGAGAGCGGCGACACCGGCGGGTCCGAGTGGAGCGCCGCCGGCGGCTCCGGCTGGAGCTCGGGCGCCCAGGGCGAGGGCCCGGGCTGGGATCCGGCCGGGACGGCCGCCTGGGACCCGGAGGGCCCCCGGGGTCCGTCCGGCGGGTCGTGGGACCCCCAGAGCGACGACCGCACGGCGGCGCACCCCGCGCCCGGCGGCTGGGACCCGGCGGGCGCCGGGATCGGCGGTGCCGCGTCCGCGACCTCGGCTCTGCCCGGCGGGCAGAGCCGCGCCTCGCGCCGCCGCGGACGGTCCGGCGGTGGCGGGAAGAAGCTGATCGCCGGCGCCGCGGTGCTGGTGGTCGTGCTGGCGGTCCTGGCCGTGACCGCGTTCTGGAAGCCGGGCTTCCTCGTGACCGAGGAGTTCGACCAGCAGGCGCTGCAGGCCGGGGTGACCCGGATCCTCACCCAGGACTACGGCCTCGGGGCCACCGGCGTGAGCTGCCCCGAGGGGCAGAAGGTCGAGGCCGGCGCGACCTTCACCTGCTCCGCGAACGTCGACGGCGAGGCGGTCGAGGTCCCGGTCACGGTCCTCGACGACCAGGGCACCTACCAGGTCGGCCGCGTCTGACGGCAGCGCGCGGCGCCGCCGGGATCCGCGCGCCCGGATTTCGGGTGACAGCGGACGGCCCGGGGCCGGAGGATCGGCTCTCGTGAGCACGACCGGTACCGAATCCCGCGAGCCCGAGACCGACGCCCCGCACACGCCGCCGTCGCCGGACGGCGCGGCGCGTCCCGCCGCCGAGGTGCGGCTGCTGGAGCCCGGCGAGTTCCGGGCGGCGCACGCCCTCTTCGGCGCCGCCCTCCACGCCGGCGGCCCCGTCGACGACGACCACTGGGCCCTCACCCGGCTCTCCTACGCCCCGGGCCGCACGTTCGGCGTGGACCTGCCCGCGGGCACCCTCGCCGGGACCGCCATGAGCTTCGGATCCGCGCTCACCGTGCCCGGCGGGGCGCGGGTCCCGATGGCAGCCGTCACCCGCGTCGGCGTCCGGGCCGACCGGACGCGCCGCGGCCTGCTCACCGCGCTCATGCGCGAGCAGCTGACCGACGCCGCCGACCGCGGCGAGGTCGCCGCGACCCTGCGGGCCAGCGAGGCGCGCATCTACGGCCGCTTCGGCTACGGCGTCGCCAGCCGCGGGCGGAACCTGCGCGTGGCCGCGGGGGCGCGCTTCCGCCCCCACACCCCGTCGGGCGGGGAGGTCCGGCTGCTCCATCCCGAGGAGGCCGCTCCGCTCCTGCCGTCGCTCTACGCGCGCATCCTCGGCGCCACGACGCGCCCGGGCCCGATCGTGCGCGACGAGGGCTGGTGGGCGCACGTCCTGCGCCCCCGGCGCAGTGCCGACGGCGCCCGGGGTATCGCGGTGCACACCGGCCCGGACGGCGACGACGGCTTCGCCACCTGGACCGTCCGCCAGGAGGGCACGGACTTCGGCGAGAACGTCCTCGAGCTCGGCGACCTGCACGCCGCCACCCCGCAGGCCACGGCCGGCCTGTGGCGCTTCCTGCTGGGCATCGACCTCCTCCGCGCCGTCTCGGCGCACCTGCGGCCGCTCGACGAACCCGTGGACCTCCACCTCGAGGACCCGCGGGCCTGCCGCACCACCGGTATCGGCGACGAGACCTGGCTGCGTCTGCTCGACGTACCGGCCGCCCTCGCCGCCCGGACGTGGGGCGAGGCGGGGGGTGAGCCGCTCCGGATCCGCGTGCACGACGCCCTCTTCGCCGGCAACGACGGCGTACACGTGATCGGCGCCCACCCGACCGCCACGAACGGCGCGTATCCCACGGACCCCGCGCCGGCCGAGGACGGCCCGGCCGACCTCGAGTGCGACGTCACGGGCCTCGCGATGGCCTACCTCGGCGACCGGCGGCCCTCCGAGCTGGTCGCGAGCGGCTGGTGGACCGCGCACGACCGCGCCGCCGTTCCCCGAGCGGACCAGCTGTTCGCGGCCCCGGCGATGAGCGGCGTGCCGTGGTGCGGGACGTTCTTCTGACTCGGCAGGGGACCGCCGGTGAGGGCGACCGGGGGGTCAGCCCTTGAGCGCCGCCACCAGGCGGTCCACGGACCCGCCCAGGCCCCAGCGCTCCGCCAGGGCCGCGAGCGCTCCGGCGTCCGCGGGGGAGTCGGGGAGCGCGTCGGACCGCGACAGCTCCACCGGCGCGTCCTGCACCACGCGCACGACCGGCTCGACGACGGCCAGGTAGTCCGCCGCCTTGCCGAGCTTGCTCCGCACGCTCGCGGCGAGCCGCGTGTCGGCGGTGTCGCCGACGGCCGCGACCAGCTCGGACCACGAGCCGAACTTTCCGACCAGCGTGGCCGCCGTCTTCGCCCCGACCCCCGGGACGCCGGGCAGCCCGTCCGAGGGGTCGCCGCGCAGCATCGCCATCTCGGCGTAGGCCTCGCCGGCCCGGTCCCGCGGCACGCCGTACTTCTCGGCGACCTCCGCCGGCCCGAGCAGCTCGGCCTTGGCCAGCCCGCGGCCGACGTAGAGCAGCCGCACGGGCGTGGGCTCCTCCCGCACGATCTGCATGAGGTCCCGGTCGCCGCTCACGCCGAGCACCGGATCGCTGGCCTCGCGGTGGGCCAGGGTGCCGATCACGTCGTCCGCCTCGTGCCCCTCCGCGCCGCCCGTGGCGATTCCCGCCGCGGCCAGGACGTCGAGGATGATCGGCACCTGCGGCTCGAGGGTGTCCGGCACCTCCTCGGGGATCCCCGCGGGTGCGGTGTCCGGCCCGCTCCCGGGAGTGGAGCCCTCGATCCGGTGCGCCTTGTAGGAGGGCAGCGCCTCCACCCGGAACGCCGGGCGCCAGTCGAGGTCCAGGCATGCGACGAGGCGCGCGGGGCGGTGCTCGGCGACGAGCCGGGCGATCATGTCGGTGAACCCGCGGACCGCGTTGACCGGGGTCCCGTCGGGCGCCGTGATCGACTCGGGCACGCCGTAGTAGGCGCGGAAGTACATGCTCGCGGCGTCGAGCAGCATCAGCGAGCCGGCGGGGGCCTGCGGGGCCGGGTTCCGGGGGGCCGTCACGGTGAGCCAGCATGCCAGGTGGGGACGACGCGCAGCGTGAGCGCCCTAAGCTCGGCCCATGAGCCACGCCGTCCCCACCGAGCTGCTCGCCGACCGGTTGCGCCGGGCCGGCGAGGTCGCCGCCGAGCAGGGCGCCGACGTCCTCCTCATCACCCCCGGCACGGACCTGCGCTACCTGGTCGACCACGCCGGCGAGTCCCACGAGCGGCTGACCTGCCTCGTGCTCCCGGCCGCGGGCCACCGGGCCCCGCCGGCCCTGGTCGTGCCGCGGCTGGAGGCCCCCGGGTTCGACGTCGCCACCCTCGAGGCGCTCGGCGTCGAGGTCCTCACCTGGACGGACGGCGAGGACCCCTACCTGCTCGTCTCCGACCTCGCGGGCGGCCCCACCCGGATGGCGGTGGCCGACGGGATGCCGGCGCGGCACGTGTTCGGCCTGCGGGACGCCTTCCCGGACGTCCGCCAGGCGCTCGCCGGGCCGGTCCTGCGCGAGCTGCGGATGCGCAAGGACGCCGCGGAGGTGGCCCAGCTCCGCGAGGCGGGCGCCGCCATCGACCGCGTGCACGCGCGGATGGGCGAGATCCTCAAGCCCGGCCGGACCGAGGCGCAGGTCGGCGCGGACATCGCGGCCGCGATCGTGGCGGAGGGCCACACCGAGGCCGCGTTCGTGATCGTCGGCTCCGGGCCCAACGGCGCCAGCCCGCACCACGACGTGTCCGACCGGGTCATCGAGCCCGGCGACGTCGTGGTCATCGACATCGGCGGCCCGCTCGCCAGCGGCTACAACTCGGACTGCACCCGCACCTACGCGGTCGGGGCGGAGCCGTCGGCGCAGATCCGCGAGACCTACGCCGTGCTGCAGGAGGCGCAGGAGCGCTCGGTGCAGGCGGTGCGCCCGGGCGTGACGGCCGAGTCGGTCGACGAGGCCGCCCGCGCCCCGATCACCGAGGCCGGCTTCGGCCCGCGGTTCGTGCACCGCACCGGCCACGGCATCGGGCTCGACGTGCACGAGGAGCCCTACATCGTGGGCGGCAACGCGCTGACCCTCGAGCCCGGCATGGCCTTCAGCGTGGAGCCGGGCATCTACCTCGACGGCGAGTGGGGCGCCCGGATCGAGGACATCGTGGTCGTGACCGAGACCGGCGCCGAGCGCCTGAACAACGGGCCGCGGAACCTGGTCGTCCTCTGAGAACCCATCGGCTCCCGAAGCCGAGGCCCCTTCGAACGAGGGGGCAGTCCGCCGATTCCCTTCACCGCCGTCGACCGGGGCCGCGGGCGCGGTCCTGATCACGCCGCCACCTCCGGGTGCGCGGTCCCGTCCCGGCCGGGTACGCACGCCGTGCGCGCCGCGGTGCCGCCGACGAACTCGCGGAGGCACCCGGCGATCGCGGTGTGCGCCGCCGCGGTCGGGTGGAACGACTCCTGGAACAGGTGCCGGCCCGCCGTGTCGAGCGCGCCCTGGACGAGCGTCCGCGGATCGACGGTGAGCCGGCGCTGCCACTCGTCGCGCAGCGGGCCCGTGCACGCCTCGCGCCCCTCGGCGAGCCGCGTGAGGTCGAGGAACCGCGCGCCCACCCGCTCGGCCACCGCACCGATGGTGGCGGCGAGCTGCGGGAAGGCGTCGGTGCGCGCCCAGCCGGCGTCGGGCCGGGAGTACGGGCAGCCCTGGACGGCGTGCCAGGCCGGCATCGCCTCGCTGCCCGGCGCGGCGTAGGACAGCAGCACGAACGCGTAGCCGTCCGGCGGGTAGCCCGCCTCGGACATCGCCGCGCGGACGTCCCGGGCGGCCGCCTCGATCCGTGGCGCCACCGCCCCGAGCCGGTCGGCCCAGCCCGGGCCGACGGTCGTGCGGCACCCCGGCTCCCGCAGATCGAGGAAGGCCCGGATGCAGGCGACCGCGACGCCGGACAGGTCCGGCTCGTCGTTCGCGCCCACCTGCAGGGTCACCGCCCGCACCTGGTGCCGCCGCGCGACCTCCACCAGCCGCTGCGCCTGCGATCCCTCGGTGTGGTGCACCGCCGCGCCGAAGGCGACGTGCTCGGCACCCGCGCCGGAGCAGGCGAGGTTCACGGCGACCTCCGCCAGCGCGCTGCGGTGCACGTAGGCCGCGGGGGAGCGGTGGCACCAGTTCCCGCCCTCGCCGCGGGTGCCCGCCTCGTAGTCGCCGGCGCCCTCGCCGGAGGCCGCGCTGTCGCCCAGCGCGACGACCGCCGTCGGCCGTGGATCGGGTGGCACGCCGGCGGCCGAGGCCGGAGGGGCCGCCCCGACCGTGACCAGCGCGGTGAACAGGACGACCACCGGGAGCGAACGACGGCGGGGCGGCACGGGGAGCAGGTGGGTCGGCACGCGGCGGACGTTAGGAGCGCCGACGCCGCCGGTGGGGTCGTCGTCGCTCCGCTGTGGACAACCCCGGTCCCGGGCACGCGGAACCGCGGCCACGGGCCCGGCCGAGGGTCCTGCTGTGGACAACCGCGTGCGGCCGGCCGGAACTGTCGGTGGGGCGTGCTCCGTCGCCCCCTCGGGGGAACCCCGGACCTTCTCCGGGCGTTGTCCGGAGGCACCCACCCCGCCGAGACGGCATCGTGAGGTGCAGGGCGGCGAGAACCGCCGCCGACCGGAACGAGGAGCTCGACGAAACCATGGCAACCACCCTCACCCGCCCGCGCAACGGCGCCGTGATCGCCGGTGTCTGCGCCGGCCTCGCGCAGCGCTTCGGCCTGAGCCCGTTCGTGGTGCGGCTGATCTTCCTGCTGTCCTGCCTGCTCCCGGGCCCGCAGTTCGTGATCTACATCGTGCTGTGGATCATCATGCCGAAGGCCCCCTACTGATCGACCCGACAGTGATCGCCCCGGTGGCGGTCGACCGGGCAGGGGTGCGGTAGACACCCGGACCGTGTCCCGCACCCTGCTCACCGGCCTCCGGCTGCCCGACCGGCCCGGTCCCGTCGCGATCGAGACCGAGGCCGGTCGCGTCACCTGGACCGGTGAACCCGAGCAGGCCCGGGACCGGAGCGGTGCGCGCGTCGAGGACCTGGACGGGGTGCTGCTGACCTCGCCCTTCGTCGACGCGCACGTCCACGCGACGGCCTCCGGCCTCCTGCTCGACGGCCTGGACCTCACCCCCTGCGCGACCGCGGAGGAGGTCCTGGCCGCGGTGGCCGCGGCCGCGGGTGCCGCCCCGGCGTCGGCCGTCGTGTGGGGGCACGGCTGGGAGGAGGACCGCTGGTCCGGCGCCCCGCCCACCCGGGCGGAGCTGGATCGCGCCGCCGCGGGCCGGGCCGTCTACCTCAGCCGGATCGACGTCCACTCGGCCCTGGTGTCCACCGCCCTGGTCGACCGGGCCCCGGGTGCCGTCCGGGCCGCGGGGTGGAGCCCGACCGGCCCGTTGAGCGCCGACGCCCACCACCACGTCCGCCGCGCCGCGCTCGCCGCCCTCGACCCCGCGCAGCGCCGCTCGGCCCAGCGCGCCTTCCTCGACCACGCCGCCGCCCACGGGGTGGCGGAGGTGCACGAGTGTGCCGGCCCGGAGATCTCCGGCCGCGCGGACCTGGCAGACCTGCTCGGGAGCGGGCACGGCGTGCACGTCGTCGGCTACTGGGGCGAGGCCGTCGACAGCCCGGAGGCCGCCGCCGCGCTCCGTGCAGGGACCGGCGCGCACGGCCTGGCGGGCGACCTCTTCGTCGACGGCTCGCTCGGCTCCCGCACGGCGGCGTTGCACACCCCGTACCGGGACGCCCCCGGCTGCACCGGCAACCGCTACGTCGAGCCGGAGACCCTGGCCGCGCACCTCACGGCCTGCACCCGCGCGGGGATCCAGGCGGGCTTCCACGTGATCGGCGAGGCCGCGGTCGAGGACGCCGTCGCCGCGCTGGAGGAGGCCGCCCGCCGGACCTCGCCCGCCGCGGTCCGCGCCGTCCGGCACCGCCTCGAGCACCTGGAGATGGTCGACGCCGGCCAGGCGGCCCGGCTGGCGGCGCTCGGGGCCGTGGCCAGCGTCCAACCGCTCTTCGACGCCCTCTGGGGCGGCCCCGACGGCATGTACACCGCCCGGCTCGGGGCCGAGCGGGCCCGCGGCATGAACCCCTTCCGCGCGCTGGACGAGGCCGGCGTCGTGCTCGCCTTCGGCTCGGACTCCCCGGTCACCCCGCCGGACCCCTGGGCCGCGGTCCGCGCCGCAACCGCCCACCGCACCCCGTCGTCGTCGGTCGACGAGGCCACCGCCCTGGCCGCGCACACCGCCGGCGGCCGGCACGCCGCGGGCGGCTCCGGCACACCCGTTCCGGTGACCGGCGGCCCGGCCTCCTTCGCGCTCTGGGACGGCACGGAGTGCCTGCGCACGGTGCGGGAGGGCCGGGTCCTGCACCGCACCGGGGGCGGACCCGAGGAGTGACGTCGGGCGCCCCCGCTTCCGGCGGAGGGCATCGGTCTGGCATCCTGTTGCGCGTGATCGACCGGACCGGCCGCCGCCCCCTCGTGGGTCGCTGCTGTCCGGGGTGTTGTCGCTGTTGCCGCTGACACCCCCGGAACCGTCCGCCCGCCGCACCTCCGCGGCCCGCACAGATCGCGATCACCTCCATGACCGCTCCCGCGGCCCCTGTCCTGAACTCCGCCGTCTCCGCCGCCCCGGCGCTCGCCGAGCCGGACCTGCGCGGGCACACCGTCGTCGCCCTCCACCCGCACCCGGACGACGAGGCGATCTTCACCGGCATCACCCTGCGCCGCCTGGCCGACGCCGGCGCCCGGGTCGTGCTCGTCATGGCCACCGGCGGTGAGCTGGGCGGCTCCCGCCTCCCGCTGCGCCCCGGCGAGACCGTGCGGCAGCGCCGGCTCGCCGAGCTCGAGCACGCCGCCGAGCTGCTCGGCGTGGCCCGCCTCGTGCTCCTCGGCCGCCGCGACTCCGGCCTGCCCGGCGGCCCGGACAGCACCCACGCCCGCGCGCTCGCCGGCGCGGAGCCGCTCGCCCTGGCCAGCCGGCTCGCCGAGATCGTCGACGACGAGGGCGCCGGCACCCTGCTCGCGGACGACGAGCTGGGCGTCTACGGCCACCCCGACCACCGGATGGCCGGCGTGGTCGGCACCATCGCCGCCGAGCTGACCGGCGCCGACTCCTACCTCGCGACGGTCGACCGCAACGGCCTCGGCCCGGACGGGCACCTCGTGCACGGCGCCGCCCGCGCCGCGTCGGTGCCCTTCGGCCGCGAGGGCGCCGAGATCGCGCTGACCGTCGCCGGCGACGCCCGCCACCTCGCGGTCAAGCGGGCCGCGATCCTCGCGCACGCCAGCCAGGTCGACCCGGCCGCGCTCCCGGAGCACGACTTCGCCGCCGCCTACGGTCGCGAGTGGTTCCGCCGCACCGGTCCCGCGACGCGCCCGGGCGTCCTGGACCTCCTCTGACAGCTCCGGCACGAGCGCGCCGTAGGCTCTCCCCGTGGCCGCTCCGACCGTCGACCCCGCGCAGGCCGGGTCCGCCCCCCGGGTCCCGCGGTCCACCCGGTCGCTGCAGCTGCTGGCCCGGGCGCTCCCGGCGATCGCCGCCGGAGTGGTGCTCTACCTGAGCTTCCCGCCGCGCGGGCTGTGGTGGCTGGCGCCGCCGGTGTTCGCGGTGCTCGGCGTGCTGCTGCGCGGGGTGCGCGCCCGGCGCGGGTTCCTGCTCGGTCTCCTGTTCGGCCTCGGCTTCCTGGTCCCGCTGCTGAGCTGGACCGGGAGCTTCGTCGGGGCGCTGCCGTGGCTGGCCCTGTGCCTCTTCGAGGCGCTCGCGTTCGGCCTCGCCGGTGCGGGGATGGCGGCGACGTCCCGGCTGCCCGCCGCGCCGCTCTGGGGCGCCGCCGTGTGGGTCGCCGCCGAGGCGCTGCGCAGCCGGGTCCCGTTCGGCGGCCTGCCCTGGGGGAGGGTGGGGTTCGGCCAGCCCGAGGGCCTCTTCCTGCCCGCGGCGTCGGTCGGCGGGGTGCCGCTGCTGTCGTTCGTCACCGTGCTCGCCGGGCTCGCGCTCGGCGAGCTCGTCCGGCGCCTGGTGCGCCGGGAGGTCCGCGCCGCGGTGGTACCGGCCGTCCTGCTGGTGATCGCGCTGGTGGCGGGCCCGGTGGCCGGGCTCGTCCCGGCGACCGTGAACGGCCCGTCGAAATCGATCACCGTCGCCGCGATCCAGGGCAACGTGCCGCGGCTGGGTCTGGACTTCAACGCCCAGCGCCGCGCCGTGCTGGACAACCACGTCGAAGTCACCGAGCAGCTCGCGACCGACGTGGCGGCGGGCCGCCGGCCGCAGCCCGACGTCGTGATCTGGCCGGAGAACTCCTCCGACATCGACCCGTTCCGCAACGCCGACGCCGCCGCCGTGATCTCCCGGGCCGCCGCCGCGATCAGGGCGCCGATCCTGGTCGGGTCGGTCCTGGTCAACTCCGACCGGACGGCCAGCAACGCGATCCTGGTGTGGGACCCGGTGCTGGGCCCGGTCGCGCGCAACGACAAGCGGCGGATCCAGCCCTTCGGCGAGTACATGCCGTGGCGGTCGTTCTTCCGGCTCTTCTCCAGCTACGTCGACCGTGCCGGCAACTTCGTCCCCGGTCCCGGTCCCGGCGTGCTGCAGGCCGGGGGCGCGGAGATCGGCATCGCGATCTGCTGGGAGATCGCGTTCGACGACCTGGTGGCGGACAGCGTCTCGGCGGGTGCCACGATGCTCGCCGTCCCCAGCAACAACGCCACGTTCGGCCTGTCGGAGATGACGTACCAGCAGCTGGCTATGTCCCGCGTGCGGGCGGTCGAGCACGACCGGCCCGTCGTGGTCGCGACCACCTCGGGGGTGAGCGCGACGATCACCCCGGAGGGCGCCGTGACCGGCAGTACCGGGCAGTTCGTGCCCGGAACCCTGGTCGCTGTCGAGTCGCTGGAGGACACGACTACGCTGGCCACTCGGCTGCGATCCGTGCCCGAGTGGGTGCTGACCGCAGTGGGAGTCATGGCGATCGGCGCCGCGCTGCTGGCCGGAAGGCGGGCACGCCGGGGTGCGGCCGCCGCGCAGGAGGGGGCGGGGCCCCGCAGGGGGCCCACGGAGGCCCCCCGGGCAGGAGAGGACGTCGATGGCTGAGCCCCCGGGACCGGTCCTGGTGGTCATCCCGACCTACGAGGAGCGGGAGAACCTCGGCCGGGTCGTCGCGCGGCTCAACGCGGCCGTGCCCGACGCGGACATCCTGGTCGTCGACGACGCCAGCCCGGACGGCACGGGCGAGCTCGCCGAGGAGATGGCGGCGAAGGACCCGCGGGTGCGCGTGCTGCACCGCGAGGGCAAGAACGGCCTCGGCGCCGCCTACCTCGCCGGTTTCCGGCACGCCCTGAGCGGCGAGCACCAGGTCGTCGTCGAGATGGACGCGGACGGCTCGCACGCCCCCGAGGACCTGCCGGCCCTGCTGGCCGCGCTGGAGGAGGGCGCGGGCGCCGACCTCGTGCTCGGCTCCCGGTACGTGCCCGGCGGCGAGGTCGTCAACTGGCCCGCCCACCGCGAGTGGCTCTCCCGCGGCGCGAACCTGTACGCGCGGCTGGCCCTGGGCGCGGACGTCCGCGACATCACCGCCGGCTACCGCGTCTACCGGCGGCAGGTGCTCGAGCAGCTCGACCTCGACTCGGTGATCTCGCAGGGCTACTGCTTCCAGATCGACCTCGCGTGGCGCGCGCTGCAGGCCGGCTTCCGCGTGGTCGAGGTGCCGATCACCTTCACGGAGCGGCAGATCGGCTCGTCGAAGATGGACGGCGCCGTGATGCTCGAGGCGTTCGTGAACGTCGCGCGGTGGGGCTTCGAGCACCGGTTCCGCCGGTTCCGCCCCGCCCGCGGCACCCGGGACACCGCAGCTGGCGAAGGCTCCGTCCGCGCCTGATCGTTAGGCTCCGGCCATGAGCGGTGCGGAGCGCGAGACGCTGACCTGGGACCTGTTCGGCACGGCCTCCCGCGAGCTGGCCGAGCAGATCGCCGACAGCGGCTACCGGCCGGACATCATCCTGTCGGTCGCGCGCGGCGGGCTGTTCGTGGCCGGCGCCCTCGGCTACGCGCTCAGCGTGAAGAACCTGCACGTCATGAACGTCGAGTTCTATACCGGCGTGGGGGAGCGGCTGCCGCTGCCGGTCATGCTGCCGCCCGTCCCCAACGTCGTCGACCTGTCGGGGGCGACGGTCCTCGTGGCGGACGATGTTGCCGACACCGGCGCCACGCTGAAGCTGGTGCGGGACTTCTGCGGCGAGCACGTGGCGGACGTCCGGTGCGCCGTCGTGTACGAGAAGCCGCAGAGCGAGGTGCGCTGCGAGTACGTCTGGCGGCACACCCCGCTCTGGATCAACTTCCCCTGGTCGACGCTGCCCCCGGTCGTCCAGGCCGAGGTGCTCGACGCCTGAGGCTCCCTAAAGGGGCCTCAGGGCGGCAGCGGCTCGTCCTTGGTCTCGTGCAGGAAGGGCAGCATGACGAGCCCGAGCAGGTACGCCGTCCCCATGTAGAGCGCGGCGCGGGAGACCCCGCCGAAGGTCGCGATGAGCGAGCCGGACACGATCGGGCCGATCCACGCGATGAGCCGGGTGGCGTTGAAGACGAATCCGGTCGCGGTGGAGCGGACCGTCGAGCCGAACAGCTCCGGCAGGTAGATCGCGAACCAGGCGAAGCCACCGAGGGTGAAGGCACCGTTCACCAACGCGACCACCTGGAACGCCACGGGGCCGCCCCACCAGAGATAGGTGATCGGCGTCATCACCAGGGAGCCGCCGAAGATGATCGCGACGAGCCACCGCCTGCCGAGGGCGTCGGCGACGAACCCGCTCGCGATGTAGCCCAGGATGGCCCCGACGTTGTAGAACACGACCGCCAGCGCACCCCAGCTCTCCGGGTGGGCGACTCCGCTCGCGCGGGCCAGCGGGACGGCGAACTGCGGGAGGAACGCCGACACCGCGTACCAGCCGATGATCGTGCCGAGGGACAGCACGAGCAGCACCAGGACGCGCCGACGGCTGACCGGGTCGGCGAAGAGCCTGTGCAGGGTGAACGTGCGCTTCTCGTGCGCCTGCTTCTCCGCCGCGACCGCGTCCTGCCAGCGTCGCGACTCCTCCAGGCGTCGCCGGATGTAGAGGACGAGGAAGGCGGGCGCGATCCCGATGACGAACATCCAGCGCCACGCCCCCGGACTCGATCCCTGGATGAGGAACCAGATCAGGGCGGCCAGCAGCGTGCCGAAACCGAACCCGGACTGCATGAACCCGGCGCCCTTGGCCCGCGCCCGGTCCGGCCAGGTCTCCTGCAGCAGGACCGTCCCGGTGGCCCACTCGCTGCCCATCGCGATGCCCGTGAGGATCCGGAAGGCGATCAGCATCTCGAACGACGTGCTCAGCGCCGTAAGACCGGTGAACAACGCGTAGCCGACGATCGCGAACAGCATGACCCGCCTGCGGCCGACGTAGTCGGCGAGCACGCCTCCGACGAGCCCCCCGATGCCCCAGCCGAGCAGGGTCAACCCGATCGCGAGCCCGGAGTAGAACCCGATGCTGCCCCGCTGGTCCGCCGGCAGCAGCTGGGCCAGCGCGGGCGCCACCACCACGACGAGCGCCTGGGTCTCGTAGCCGTCGAAGGCCCATCCCGCGAACGTCGCGTAGAGGACCCGACGGTGGTTGCGGTTCAGCCCCGCGTACCACGGGGTCCGCCGCGTCTCCACCTCGGCCATGGCACCCCCTCGTGCTGGCGGCGAAGGGACCGGGTCTACCCGCCCCGTCGGGGCCTTACACCCTCCTCCCTGCACTCGGCGGCAAAGGTGAGCACGATGGCGTGGTGGCCGAGAACCTCACCCGCACACTCCTCGCCCGGCACCGCCGCGAGGGGGCGCTCGAGCCCGGCGAGGACGTCACGCTCGCGGTCGACCAGGTGCTCATCGAGGACGCCACCGGGTCGATGACGTGCATGCAGTTCGAGGCGCTCGACGCGGAGCGCGTGATGGTGGACCCGACGGTGCTCTACGTCGACCACAACGTGCTGCAGATCGACGAGCGCAACATGGCCGAGCACCACTACCTGCGCTCGTTCTGCCGCCGTTACGGGGTGCGGTACTCGCCCGCCGGCAACGGGATCTCCCACTACGTGCACCTGGAGCGTTTCGCCCGGCCGGGTGGCCTGCTGGTGGGCGCGGACTCCCATTCGACGACGGCCGGCGCCGTCGGGATGCTCGCCGTGGGCGCGGGCGGTCTCGAGGTGGCCGTGGCGATGGCCGGCCGCGAGTTCGACCTCGCCTGCCCACGGGTCGTGCGGGTCGAGCTCACCGGCGCCCTCGCGGAGTGGGTCGAGGCGAAGGACGTGATCCTGGAACTCCTGCGCCGCCACGGGGTACGGGGCGGCGCGGGGGCGGTGTTCGAGTTCACCGGCGAGGGCGTCGCCGGCCTGTCGGTCACCCAGCGCGCCACGATCTGCAACATGATCACGGAGACCGGTGCCACCGGGGCCGTGTTCCCCGGCGACGAGCGGGTGCGGGAGTGGCTGGGCGCCCAGCGTCGCGAGCAGGACTGGACGGCACTGACGGCCGAGTGCGGCGCGACCTACGACGCCGAGGAGCACATCGATCTCGCCCGGCTCGAGCCGTTGATCGCCGTGCCGCAGTCCCCGGGCGACGTCGTACCGGTGCGGGAGGTCTCCGGCACGCCGGTCGTGCAGGTGTGCGTCGGCTCCTCGGTCAACTCCTCCTACGAGGACCTCGCGACGGTCGCCGCGGTGCTGGCGGGCCGTACCGTCCACCCGGACGTCGCGCTCACGGTCACACCGGGCTCGCGGCAGATCCTCGACACGATCGTCCGAGGTGAGGTGTACCGCGGCCTCGCCACGGCCGGGGCCCGGATGCTGGAGCCGGTCTGCGGTCCCTGCATCGGGATCGGGCAGGCGCCGACGCGTGGGCAGGCCTCCGTCCGGACGTTCAACCGCAACTTCCCGGGCCGCAGCGGCACGGCCGAGGACCGCGTCTACCTCTGCTCCCCCTCGACGGCGGCGGCCACCGCGCTGACGGGACGGATCACGGACCCTCGCGACCTCGGCGCGTTCCCCACGCTGCCCGCCGCCCCGGACACCGACCCGACGGTGGTCGAGGGGCTGATCGCCGAGCCGCTGCCGGCCGAGGAGGCGCGGCGGGTGGAGATCGTCCGTGGACCGAGCCTCGTCCCACCTCCGGTGCCGGAACCGCCGCCGGCGGAGCTCGACGGGCGGGTGGTGATCGTCGTCGGTGACGACGTCTCCACCGGCGACATGGCCCCGGACGGCGCCATCGGCATGTCCGTGTGGTCGGACGTCGAGGCGTGCGCCGGCTACATGTTCCGCCGCCTCGACCCCCGGTTCCCCGACCGGGCGCGGGAGTGGGCCGCGCGCGGGATCCCCGGGATCATCGTCGGCGGGCACAACTACGGCCAGGGCTCCTCGCGCGAGCAGGCCGCGCTGGCCCCGTTGCACCTGGGTATCAGGGTCGTGGCCGCCGCAAGCTTCGCGCGCATCCATCGGCGCAACCTCATCGTGCAGGGCATCGTGCCGCTGGTCCTCGCCCGCGACGGCGACCGCGAGCGGGCGTCGGTCGGCGACCGGTGGCGCATCGAGGGCCTGGCCGACGCGGTCCGCTCCGGTGTCGAGGAGCTGACCGCCGAGGTGGAGCGCGGCGAGCCGATCCCACTACGACTGCTGCTCAGCCACGAGGAGCGCAACGTCCTCGCCGCGGGGGGCCTGCTGCGCCGGGCCCGGGACGGAGACCGCCCGCCGCCGTGAGATCTGCGCAGGACTGCCCGTGCTCGACGACGGCGCCCGTCGTCCTCGCGCCGGGAGCCCGCGCCGTGAGCAGCCGGGCTCCGGAACCTCAGAGTGCGGCCAGCTCCGGCTCCAGGTCGTCGAGGCCCAGCGAGCCCTGCGACAGCGCGGCCATGTGCCAGGCCTTGAGGTCGAAGTCCGCGCCCCGCGCCCGCCGCGCGGCGTCCCGGCCCGCCAGCCACGCGCGCTCGCCGAGCTTGTAGCTGATGGCCTGCCCGGGCCCACCCAGGTAGCGCAGCAGCTCGCTGTCGAGGAAGGCCGCGTCCCGCCCGCAGTGGGCGCCGAAGAAGTCCCGGGCCAGTTCGGGGGTCCAGGTCAGGCCGGCGTGCAGCGGCGAGTCGGCCGGGACCGTCAGCTCGAGGTGCATCCCGATGTCGATGATCACCCGGATCGCCCGCATCATCTGGGCGTCGAGGTAGCCGAGCCGCTCGCCGGGGTCGGTGAGGAAGCCGAGCTCGTCCATGAGCCGCTCGGCGTAGAGCGCCCAGCCCTCGAGGTTGCCGCTGATCATCCCGGCCGAGGCCTGGAAGGTGGAGAGCTCGCCGGCGGACAGCGCCCACTGGCCGAGCTGCAGGTGATGGCCCGGGACGCCCTCGTGGTACCAGGTGCTCACCAGGTCCCACATCGGGAAGCGGTCGCGGCCGAGGGTCGGCAGCCAGGTCCGGCCGGGGCGGGAGAAGTCCAGGGAGGGCTGCGTGTAGTACGGGGCGGCGGCGCTGCCCTCGGGGGCGATCATCGCCTCGACGCGGAGCAGCTCGGGTGCGAGGTCGACGTGCGTGCCCTGCAGGGCCGCGATCGTGTCGTCCATGATCCCCTGCAGCCGGGCGCGGATCGCGTCGAGCCCGACGACGACCTCGCCGTGCGTCTCAAGGTGCGCCATCGCCTCGCGCGGCGCGGCCCCGGGCAGGATCCGCGCGGTCTCGGCGCGCTGCTCCGCGAGGATGCGGTGGAACTCCGACCAGGCCCAGTCGTAGGCCTCACGGGGGTCGAGGTCGGCGCCCGTCCAGCGGCGGACGGCCACCCGGTAGCGCTCCTCGCCGACGGCGTCCGTGACGCCCGCGGTGCGCGGGCGGTACTCGCGGGCCAGGAACTCCCGCAGCGTGCCGAGGGCCGCGGTGGCGGCGTCGGCGCTGCCCGCGGGGAGGCCGGCGTCGGCGGCGAAGGAGGCGAACCAGTCGGCGGCGAGCCACGAGCCGAACTGCGCGACGACGGCGTCGACCTGGCGGGGCGCGGCGAGCAGCCCGCGGTCGGCGCCCGCGCTGAGGCTCTCGGCGTAGCCCGCGAACGCGGCGGGGACGGCGGCGAGCCGGGCCGCGAGGTTCGCGCGCTCCTCGGCGGTGCCGGCGGGCATCAGCGTGAGCGTGGTGCGCAGGTTCTGGACCGGCCCGAACAGGATCTGGACGTTGCGCAGGTGCTCGCCGAGGGTGCGGGTCGCCTGCGCGGCGGCGAGCCGCTCGCGGAGCAGCCGGGCGCAGCGGCGCTCGGTGTCGTTCTCCGGCTCGCCGACGGCCTCGAGGCGGGCGAGCGTGTCCCGGTCGAGGACGTCGAGCGCCTCCTCGCCGGCGGGGGAGAGGTCGGGGAGCCGGTCCTGGCCGGTGGGCAGGCCCAGCGAGGTCGCGAGCAGCGGGTCGAGCTCGGCGTGCGCGGCGACGTGGGCGTCGGCCAGGTCCCTGATCGTGCGTGCGGACATGCGGTCATCATCGCCCGCCCGCCTTCGGACGCGACGAAGCCGGGCCCCACGGGAGGTGGCCCGGCTTCGTGATGTGCTGCGGCGCGTCCGCCGTGGCGTCGCCGTCGCGACGCCGACCCGTTCGGGAGGGTCAGGCGATCACGAGGCGATCTCCTGGCGACGCTCGCGGAGCAGGTCGAGGCGCTCGTTGAGCAGCTCCTCCAGCTCCGGGATCGAGCGGCGCTCCAGCAGCATGTCCCAGTGGGTGCGCGGCGGCTTGGTCTTCTTCTGCTCCGCCTCGACGCCGTCCACCCGACGCCCGACGCCGCCCTGGGGCGACTCCCAGGTCGCGGGCGCCTCGGCGTCGTTCGCGAAGGGCACCTCGAACTCATGGCCCGAGGGGGAGACGTAGCGGACCAGCTGCCGCGGCGCCAGGTCGTGATTCCGGTCGGTCTCGTAGCTGACAGCCCCGAGCCGGCTGCCACGGAGCACGCGGTCGGCCATGCGTCATCCTCCCGTCTTCTGCCGAGGGGGGCACCCCTCGACGGTCACGTCGTCGCCACCCGGTGTAACGTCTGCAGCGCAGCCGCGCATTCCCGGGGGAGGCATTGCGCGGGCATGCCGAGGTCATCGCGACCGTCGGTCACCCGCTCTTGTCCCGACGTCAGAGTGTGGCCCATCAGGCGCTTTGCCACACGCGAATGTGACGTGTCAGCCTTCTGTGACTTACCTCACCGGCCGGGCGCGGAGTGTTTACACGAGGGTGGCTTCCCGTTACCCGCGATCGTCATGCATCAGGATATGCGCAGGTGGGAGTGCTTGCAGCGCGAACCGTCGGGCGTCCGACGATCCGGCCGCACAGACCATCCGGCCGGAGTCACCCCGCCGGTGCCTCCGGCCGGCGGACGGGCCACAGCGCGAGCAGCCCGGCCGCGAGCACCACGAGGATCCCGACCGTGCCGGCGCGGTCCGAGCCGAACGCGTACGTGAAGAAGCCCACGAGCGTCGGGGCGAGGAAGGACACCGCCCGGCCCGTGGTGGCGTACAGCCCGAACATCTGGCCCTCCTGGCCGGGCGGGGTGAGCCGGGCCAGGTAGGTGCGCGAGGACGACTGCGCCGGCCCCACGAACAGGCACAACCCGAGCCCGAACACCCAGAAGGCCGTCGGGCCGGACAGGAACAGGAGCACCACGCCGCACACGAGCAGCCCGACGAGGGAGCCGACGATGACCGCCTTCGGGCCGATCCGGTCGTCGAGCCAGCCGCCGGTGAGTGCGCCGAGCGCGGACACGACGTTGGCGGCCACGCCGAAGACCAGCACGTCGCCCGGGCTCAGCCCGTACACGCTGACGGCGATCACGGCGCCGAACGTGAACACCGCCGCCAGCCCGTCCCGGAACAGCGCGCTGGCCCCCAGGAAGTAGACGGTGTGCGGGCTCGTGCGGTGCAGGTCCCGCAGGTCGACGACCAGCTTCCGGTAGCTCGCCCGCACGCCCAGCCGCGGCGCCCGGTCGAGGGCCGGGGGCGCCTCCGGCACGACGAGGAACAGCGGGACCGCGGCCACCGCGAACCACACGGCGGCGACGAGCGCGACCGCCCGGACGTTGAGCCCGCCCTCGGTGCTCACCCCGAGCGCGCCGCCCTCGCCGGCGATGAACAGCACGTACACGCCCAGGAGCAGCACGATCCCGCCGAAGTACCCCATGGACCAGCCGAAGCCGGAGACGCGGCCGATCGTGGCGGGCGTGGAGATCTGCCGCAGGACGGCGTTGTAGGAGACCTCGGCGAGCTCGAAGAAGATCGAGCCCAGGGCGAGCAGCAGCAGGCCGAGCCAGAGGTAGTGCCAGTCGTCCCGGACGAGGAACAGCAGCGCCATGGACGCGACCGTCGCGGCGGTCCAGATCGCGGTGGACCGCAACCGCCGCCCGGCCCGGTCGGCGCTCTGCCCGACCACCGGCGCCAGCAGCGCGATCACGAGCCCGGCGGCGCCGATGGCGTAGCCGAGCCAGCTGTTGGCGTCGACCGAGCCCGGCAGGTCCCGCCCGACGGTGTCGGTGAGGTAGACGGAGAAGACGAACGTGAGCGTGATCGTGTTGTAGGCCGAGGAGCCCCAGTCCCAGAAGGCCCACGCGAGTACCTGCCGCCGTGCAACCCGAGCGTCTCCGGTCCGGTCCGCGGGGGCGGCCTCGCTGCTCACCGCGGCAGCCTAGAGCGCGGGGCGCGCCGGGAGGGAGGAGGCGCGACGGTCACAGCACGATCGTCACAGGGCGATGAGGAGGTCCGGTCGGTCGGAGAGCAGCCCGTCGACCCCCATCGCGAGCAGCTCGCGCATCTCGGCCGGCTCGTCGACGGTCCAGACGTGGACCTCGAGGCCGGCGCCGTGGGCCCGGGCGAGCAGCCGGTCGTCGACCACGGTGAGGGGGCCGAACCGCCGCGGGATCTGGGCGAGGCTGCCGCGGACCCGGGGCAGGACCGGCTCCACGTAGGGGAGGGCCGACGGCGACGCGTCGAGCCAGGCCCGCGCCCGCAGGCCGAGGACCGCCTCGAAGCCCATCGACGTGAAGAGCCGCGGACCGGCCGCGCGGGCCCGCCGGAGCCGGCTCTCGTGGTAGGCGCCCAGGCAGACCCGGTCCCAGGCGTCGAGCCGCTCGAGCACGGCGAGGGTCGGCAGGACGACGGCGTCGGACTTGAGCTCGATCGTGAACCGGGTCTCGGGCAGCGCCGACAGCACGGACTCCAGCCGCGGCACCGGCTCCCGCCCGCCCACCCGGGCGTCCTCGATCACCGCGGCGGGCAGGCGGGCGAGCAGGCCGCTGCCGTCCGTCGTGCGGTCGAGGGCCAGGTCGTGGTGGACCATCGGCACGCCGTCGGCCGACGCGTGCACGTCCATCTCGATGTAGGAGAAGCCGTTCGCCACCGCGAGCTCGAAGCCGGCGAGGGTGTTCTCGCAGCCCGCGAGCTCGCCGATGTGCCAGCCGCGGTGCGCGTACCGGCGCGGATGGGGCCCCTCGAGGTACGGGTGCCGGTCCGTCACGCCCGGCACCCTCTCATCCGGACCCGATCAGGCGCGACGCGGAAGGCGTTGCCGCTCGGTGAACAGCAGGGGTTCGAGCAGGTCACCGTGCTCGTCGAGGCGGGCGGGCAGGTCGTCGAGGGTGAAGACGAGGTCGTCCGGACGGCGGCAGGCCCGGACCTCCTCCCAGGTCACCGGGGTGGCGACGGTCGGTCGGGCGCGCCCGCGCAACGAGTAGCTGCCGATCGTCGTCTTGGCGGTGTTGTTCTGGCTCCAGTCGACGAAGACCTTCCCGCGCCGGCGCGCCTTGGCCATCACCGACGTGACGGTGTGCGGGGACTCGTCGGCCAGCCGCTCGGCCAGCGCCTTCGCGAACTCGATCGTCTGCTCGGCGCGGCTCACCGTGACCGGCAGGTAGAGCTGCAACCCCTTGCCGCCCGATGTCCGGGGGTACGCCACGAGGTCGTCCTCGGCGAGCACCTCGGCGATCCGCTGCGCGACCCGGCAGCACTCGACGACCGTCGTTCCCTCGCCGGGGTCGAGGTCGAAGACGACCAGGTCCGGCTCGTGCCGGCCGCCGCGCGGCCCGACCCGCCACTGCGGCACGTGCAGTTCGAGCGCGGCCAGGTTCGCCGCCCAGGCCAGCCCCTCCTCGCTCTCGAGCAGCGGGAAGTCGGCGGTCTCCGAGCGCCCGCCCGGCGTCCCGACCCGCTCGGTGCGGATCCAGTCCGGCGCGTGCCGCGACACGTCCTTCTCGAAGAACGAGGGCTTCTCGACGCCGTCCGGCCAGCGGACGAGCGTGACCGGCCGGCCCTCGAGGTGCGGCAGCATCGCCGGCGCGACGGCGCGGTAGTGCGCCAGCACGTCCGCCTTCGTGGTGCCGGTGAGCGGGTAGAGGACCTTGTCGGGGTTCGTCAGCTTCGCCCGGCCCACCCCCGCCTTCGCACCGGTGCGTCGCGCACGCGGCTTCTCGGGCTCGACGATCTCGCCCACCTCCCGCCAGGTGTCGGAGCGTGTCCCGGGCCGGTACGGCGAGTCCGCCCGCTTGGCGACCAGGCCCGGCAGGCCCTGCCCGCGGACGGCGTCGAGCACCGCGGCGCCCGTGTCCGCCGGGTAGACCGGGGCGAGCCGCCAGTGCGGGCCGGACAGCGGGAGCTCGGTGAGCAGGTCGTGGCGGTCGGCGAAGCCCAGCCCGCACGTGTCCCGGCCGTCGAGGAACAGCAGGTCGGAGATCCAGAGCTCGCCGCCCCGGGTCAGCTCGGCGTCGAGCAGCAGCGCGGTGGCCCCGACCGAGGGACCCAGCTCGGCGAGGGTCTTCGCGGTGACCTCCTCGCCGTCGGCCGTCACCCGCGTCCGCCCGCCGTCGAGCTCGACGATCACCCTGCGGCCGCCGAAACGGACCTGCAGCAGCCAGCCCTCGGGGTCCTCCGGCAGCTCGCCCGGCACCCCGCGCATGGGGGCGGTGTCGTGGGGGAGGGGAGTGCGGTCGGTGCGGTCCGACCGCTTGAGCAGCCAGCCGTCCCGGCGCTCCCGGTTGCTCCTGACCAGCACGTACTTTCCTCGCGCGCGCTCCCCGTGCAGGGTGAACGCCACCTCGCGGTCCGACCACTTCTCGGTCTCGTAGCGGCCGTGGTCCCAGATCGTCATGGTCCCGCCGCCGTACTCGCCGCGCGGGATCTCGCCGGAGAACTCCAGGTACTCCAGGGGATGGTCCTCGGTCCGCACGGCCAGCCGCAGCGTCTCGGTGTCGACCGGCAGGCCCTTCGGCACCGCCCAGGAGGCGAGCACGCCGTCGCGTTCCAGCCGCAGGTCCCAGTGCAGCGCGCGGGCGTGGTGCTCCTGGATCACGAACCGGTCGCCCGGCCCCTCCGCCCCGGGGTCGGTGTCCGGCACGGGCTCCGGAGTGCGCCCCCGGTCGCGCTTGCGGCGGTACTCGTCGAGCGGCACGTGGCCAGGCTAGCGCCGTGCAGGGCTTGTCACCGGGCGTGATCGTCTGCAAGCATAGGCTTACCTGACGAGAGGCTGGGCTGCATGTACGCCTGCATCTGTTTCGCCGTGACGGACGTCGAGCTCCGCGACTGCATCGGCGGGGGCGCCCGCACGGTCGAGGAGGTCGGCGACGCGTGCGGTGCCGGCACGGGCTGCGGAACCTGCCTCGACACGGTCGACGTCCTGCTCGCCGCGGAGCTCGCCCCGTCCGTGATATCGGACCTGCCGCTCACCGCCTGATCGTCCACGGGCCCCGCCGGCACCGCATTCGCCCAGGTAAGCCTAGCCGTCGCACAGTCCGTCCTTCGTGGATCCGGGCGAACCGGACCCACTACCGTTCGTGTCGCCCGTCACAGCGAACGAAGGACGACGCCATGCGTGGGGACCCGGAGATCATCTCCCTGCTCAACGAGCAGCTCACCAGCGAGCTCACCGCGATCAACCAGTACTTCCTGCACGCGAAGATGCAGCAGAACTGGGGCCTGACGAAGCTCGCCGCCTACACCCGCAGCGAGTCGATCGACGAGATGCGGCACGCGGAGAAGATCACCGACCGCATCCTGTTCCTGGAGGGCCTGCCGAACTACCAGCGCCTGTTCCAGCTGCGCATCGGGACCAACGTCCGCGAGATGCTGCAGTCCGACCTCGCCATCGAGCTCGAGGTCGTGCAGCGGCTGCGGCCCGGCATCGCGATGTGCCGTTCCAAGGGCGACATCACCACGGCGAACCTGTTCGAGGAGATCCTCGCCGACGAGGAGCACCACATCGACTACATCGAGACGAACCTCGAGCTGATGGACCGCCTGGGCGAGCAGCTCTACCTGGCCCAGCTGGTCGACCAGCCTCCCACGCCCGGCTGATTCCGCGTTCCCCGCGCGAGGAGTACACAGATCGCGGGGTGTCCACCCGGGACACCGAGGGGGACGTCATGACCGAGAACGTGAGTGCCGGTGGCCGGGCTGGCGACTCCGGGCAGCGCCCGGTCGACGCGGTCCGCGAGTTCGCCGGGGCCGTCTGGTGGATGGTGCTGCTGCGCGGCGTCCTGATCGCCCTGTTCGGGATCATCGCGCTGGTGAGTCCGGGGATCGCGCTGCTGACCCTGGTGTTCCTGTTCGGCTTCTACGCGATCCTCGACGGCGTCGTCGCCGTCGTCATGGGTGTCCGCGCCCGGAAGACCGCCGCGCACTGGGTATGGCCGGTCGTGCAGGGCGTGCTGTCGGTGATCGCCGGCATCGTCGCGCTGGCCTGGCCCGGGGTCACGGCGCTGGCGCTGCTCTTCGTCGTGGCGTTCTGGGCGATCGTCATGGGCGTCGCGGAGATCGCCGAGGCGTTCACGGCGCGGCGGGCCGGGGCGCACGCCTGGGGCTGGACCCTCGTCGCGGGCATCGTGAACGTCCTGTTCGGCCTCGCCCTGCTCGTGTGGCCGGCCACCGGGATCCTCGCGCTCATCTGGCTCGTCGGCCTGTTCGCGCTGATCGGCGGCGTGATCCTGATCGGCTGGGCGTTCCGGATCCGGGCGATCGCCAAGGGTGCCGCGGGCCGTCGGCCCTCGGCGAACCTGTCATGACGGGCGCGTCGGCGCGGCTCGGGTCGCGGGGGAGCGCGGTCGAAGATATGTTCGAACCATGACCGATCGCGACACCCAGGACCAGACGAGCACGCCGGCCGCGAAGGACCCGGAGGACTGGACCACCGGCGACGAGCCGATCACCGGCCCGCAGCGCTCGTACCTCGAGACGCTCGCGCAGCAGGCGGGTCAGGAGCTGCCCGAGGACCTCGGCGCCCTCACCAAGGCGGAGGCGTCGAAGCGCATCGACGAGCTGCAGGCGGCTGCGGGCCGCGGGCAGTGACGGGGGCGGGTGCCGGTCAGTCCGGCTTGCCCGGCAGCGGGTCGAGCCGGACCCGGACCGCGACCCGGCCGCGCCCGTCCCGCGTGGCGACGGCGTGCCCGGTCCGGTCGGCGCCGTCGAGCTCGACCGTGATCGGGCCGCCCTCGCCGAGGAAGTTGCGCCACCAGTTCTTCGCGTCGGGGAACTGCACGCCGATCACGAGCTCGTCGCCGGAGCGCCGGTAGGCCACCGGGGTCCGGAAGGTCCGCCCGGAGCGGCGGCCGACGTAGCTGATCATCGCGATGCTGCGGCCCACGACACGGCCCACGCGCGGGGCACGGGCGAGGGCCTCCACGCCCGCGTTGACGCACCGGACCGCCTTGCTGGTGAACAGGGGAGCGCGCACGGGACCGACCGTAGCCGCGCCGCCCTGAGGTCGCTCTCAGTCCTGGCCGGGCACGGTGCATTTCGGACGCGCGACGTGGCACGATCACCGGGGTGAGCAGCAGACCCGCCGCGAACCTGAGCGACCTGGCCCGGCTGCGCCGCGTCAAGGACCGGATCGACCGGGAGTACGCCCAGCCGCTCGACGTCGAGGCGTTGGCCCGCGGTGTGCACATGTCGGCGGGGCACCTCAGCCGGGAGTTCCGGCGGGCCTACGGCGAGTCGCCGTACTCCTACCTGATGACCCGCCGCATCGAGCGGGCGATGGCGCTGCTGCGACGGGGGGACCTGAGCGTCACCGAGGTCTGCTTCGCGGTGGGCTGCTCCTCGCTGGGGACGTTCAGCACGCGCTTCGCCGAGCTCGTCGGCATGCCGCCGGGCGCCTACCGCCGGGCGGCCGAGGAGGCGACGGTGGACATGCCGTCGTGCGTGGTCAAGCAGGTGACGAGACCGGTCAGGAATCGAGAAGCCCCGGCCGGCCGAGCGCCGCTAGCGTCCCCCTCATGAGTTCGGACATCGTCATCAGCCAGAGCTACCTCCCGCACACCGGCAAGGACGAGGCGATCGCCTTCTACCGGGACGTCCTCGGCTTCGAGGTGCAGAACGAGGTCGGCTACAACGACATGTACTGGATCACCGTCGCCCCTCCCGGGCAGCCGGAGATCGCGATCGTCCTGCACCCCCCGGCGGTGGACCCGGGGATCACCGACGAGGAGCGCAGGGTCATCTCCGAGATGATGGCCAAGGGCACCTACGCCGCGATCAATCTGGCCACCAAGGACCTGGACGCGACCTTCGACCGGATCCAGGCCGCGGACGCCGAGGTCGTCCAGGAACCGATGGACCAGCCCTACGGCGTGCGGGACTGTGCCTTCCGCGACCCGGCGGGCAACATGATCAGGATCAAGCAGCTCGGCTGAGCCCCGGGTGGCGGACCTCGACAGGGACATCGACAGGGACATCGACACGGCGCGTCGCGCCACAGGGGGAGACACGGGATGAGCACGGCCACGGAGACGGAGTCCCCGTCACTGCACGCCGCCGACAGCCACGACCTGATCCGTGTGCACGGCGCGCGCGAGAACAACCTCAAGGACATCAGCGTCGAGCTGCCGAAGCGGCGGCTGACGGTGTTCACCGGGGTCTCCGGCTCGGGCAAGAGCTCGCTGGTGTTCGGCACGATCGCCGCGGAGTCCCAGCGGCTGATCAACGAGACCTACAGCACCTTCGTGCAGGGCTTCATGCCCACGCTGGGGCGCCCGGACGTCGACGTCCTCGACGGCCTGACCACCGCGATCATCGTCGACCAGGAGCGGATGGGCGCCAACCCGCGGTCCACCGTCGGCACGGTCACGGACGCCAACGCGATGCTGCGGATCCTGTTCAGCCGGCTGGGCCGGCCGCACATCGGCTCGGCCCAGGCGTTCTCCTTCAACGTGGCCTCGATCAGCGGCGCGGGCGCGGTCACCATCGAGAAGGCCGGGCAGAAGGTGAAGGAGCGCCGGGAGTTCAGCATCACCGGCGGGATGTGCCCGCGCTGCGAGGGCCGGGGCGCGGTCAACGACATCGACCTGACCCGGCTGTACGACGACAGCAAGTCGCTCAACGAGGGCGCCCTCACCATCCCGGGCTACTCCATGGAGGGCTGGTACGGCCGCATCTTCCGCGGGTGCGGGTACTTCGACCCGGACAAGCCGATCGCGAAGTACACCCAGAAGGAGCTGCACGACCTCCTGTACCGCGAGCCCACGAAGATCAAGGTCGAGGGCATCAACCTCACCTACTCCGGGCTGATCCCGCAGATCCAGAAGTCCTACCTGTCCAAGGACGTCGACGCGCTGCAGCCGCACATCCGCGCCTTCGTGGAGCGGGCGGTCACCTTCACGACCTGCCCGGAGTGCGAGGGCACGCGGCTGACCGAGGCGGCCCGGTCGTCGAAGATCAAGGGCATCAGCATCGCCGACTGCTGCGCGATGCAGATCAGCGACCTCGCCACCTGGGTCCGCGAGCTCGACGAGCCGTCGATGCGGCCGCTGCTGACGTCGCTGGGGGAGACGCTCGACTCGTTCGTCGAGATCGGGCTGGGCTACCTGTCGCTCGAGCGCCCCTCCGGCACTCTCTCGGGCGGGGAGGCGCAGCGCACCAAGATGATCCGCCACCTCGGCTCCTCGCTCACCGACGTCACCTACGTCTTCGACGAGCCGACGATCGGCCTGCACCCGCACGACATCCAGCGGATGAACGACCTGCTCCGGCAGCTGCGGGACAAGGGCAACACCGTGCTCGTCGTGGAGCACAAGCCGGAGGCGATCGCGATCGCCGACCACGTCGTCGACCTCGGCCCGCACGCCGGCGCCGCGGGCGGTGAGGTGGTGTTCGAGGGCACCGTCGAGGGGCTCCGGGCCAGCGGCACGCTGACCGGGCGGCACCTGGACGACCGGGCGTCGGTCAAGCCGTCCGTGCGGCAGGCCTCCGGGGCGCTGGAGGTCCGGGGCGCGGACACGCACAACCTGCAGGGCGTGGACGTCGACATCCCGCTCGGCGTGCTCTGCGTGGTCACCGGGGTGGCGGGCTCGGGCAAGAGCTCGCTGATCCACGGTTCGGTGGCCGGCCGGGACGGAGTGGTGGCCGTCGACCAGGGCGCCATCCGGGGCTCTCGGCGCAGCAACCCGGCCACCTACACCGGCCTGCTCGAGCCCATCCGCAAGGCGTTCGCCAAGGCCAACGGCGTGAAGCCGGCGTTGTTCAGCGCGAACTCCGAGGGTGCCTGCCCGAACTGCAACGGCGCCGGCGTGATCTACACCGACCTCGCGATCATGGCCGGGGTCGCCACCACGTGCGAGCTGTGCGAGGGCAAGCGCTTCGACGCGTCGGTGCTCGAGTACCACCTGGGCGGCAAGGACATCAGCGAGGTGCTCGCGATGCCGGTCGCCGAGGCGGTCGAGTTCTTCGGTGCGGGGGCGGCCAAGGTCGCGGCCGCGCACAAGATCCTCGAGCGGCTCTCCGCCGTCGGGCTCGGGTACCTCACCATCGGGCAGCCGCTCACCACGCTGTCCGGCGGCGAGCGCCAGCGGCTCAAGCTGGCGACGCACATGGGCGACAAGGGCGGCGTCTACGTGCTCGACGAGCCGACCACCGGTCTCCACCTCGCGGACGTCGAGCAGCTGCTCGGGCTGCTCGACCACCTGGTCGACTCCGGGAAGTCCGTGATCGTCATCGAGCACCACCAGGCGGTCATGGCGCACGCGGACTGGATCATCGACCTGGGCCCGGGGGCCGGCCACGACGGCGGCCGGGTCGTCTTCGAGGGCACGCCCGCCGATCTCGTCGCCGCCCGGTCGACGCTGACCGGCGAGCACCTCGCGGCGTACGTGGGCGCCTGACCAGGGCAGAGCCCGCCGGGACCGTCAGAAGAGGACGGAGCGGGAGATCCCTGGACCGCGGGGACGAGATCGGGCACCATCCCCGTCATGACCGACGAGGAGCAGGACTCCGCGACCGCGCCGTCCACGGACGGCGCGATCGCCTCGGTCGGCAGCGCCGCGACCTCCGAGAGCGTCGCGGTCGCGGGCAGCGTGGACACCGCCCACAGCGTCGCGGTGGCCGGCAGCGTGGGGACGGTCGGCAGCGTGGGCGTGGTCCAGAGTGCGGCCACGGCCGGCAGTGTCGCGGTCGCCGGGAGCGTGGCCACGGCCGGGAGTGTCGCGGTGGCAGGGAGCGCCGCCACGGCCGGCAGCGTCGCGGTCGCCGGCAGCGCCGCCACCGCCGGGAGCCTCGGCATCGTGGCCAGCCTGCTCACCGTCGTCGGCGTCGGCCTCCGGAAGTGCGTGGCCACGCTGGCCTGCGTGAACTGCACCCGGTGCGTGGGCTGCATCGCGTGTGTCGACTGCGTGGACTGCGTCGGGTGCATCGGCTGCGTCGGCCTCCGTGGCGCGGTCGGGCAGCGGGGCGTCCGGGCCTGACGCGATGCAGATCGGCCTGCACGCCCTCGGGATCGGGACCGGCGCCCAGCGGTCCGTCATCGACGCGGTCGCGGTCGCCGCGGAGACCTGCGGCTTCGCCACGCTGTGGTCGGGGGAGCACGTCGTCATGGTCGACCGCGGGGCGTCGCGCTATCCGTACTCGGCCGACGGGCGGATCGCCGTGCCGGCCGCGGCCGACTGGATCGACCCCCTGATCGGCCTCAGCTTCGCGGCCGCGGCCACCTCGACGATCCGCGTCGCGACGGGCGTGCTGCTCCTGCCGGAACACAACCCGGTGCTCGTGGCCAAGCAGGCGGCGACGCTCGACTCGCTCTCCGGCGGCCGGCTGACGCTCGGCGTCGGCGTCGGCTGGTCGCGCGAGGAGTTCGACGCGCTCGGGGTGCCGTTCGCCCGGCGGGGCGCGCGCACGGACGAGTACGTCGCCGCGATGCGCACCGTGTGGCGCGACGACGTGGCCTCGTTCACGGGCGAGTTCGTCCGCTTCGACTCCGTGCGGGTCAACCCCAAGCCGGTCCGGGACAGGACGATCCCGATCGTGTTCGGCGGCAACAGCGACGCCGCGCTCCGCCGCGTGGCCGCCGTCGGCGACGGCTGGTACGGCTTCTACCTGGACGACGTCGGACACGTCGCCGAACGCGTCGAGTTCCTGCGGGCGACGTGCCGGGACGCGGGACGCGACATCGCCGAGCTGCGGCTCGCCGTCGCGCTGCGCAGTCCGGAGGTCGACGATGCCGTGAGGCTCGCCGATCTCGGAGTCGACGAGCTCGTGGTCGTCGAGGGCCCGCCCGCGAATCCGCAGGACGCCGCCGGGTGGGTGTCGGTCCTGGCCGACCGCTGGCTCGCGGCCGCGACAAGCACCTGACGGACGCCCGACGGGGCGGATGCGCCGCTCTGTGGGTGATCAGCTCGGGCGACGGCCCGGGGGAGCGGGATCGCGGGCGGTCGCCTCACAGCTCGTCGGCCATCTCGGGTGGTAGTCGCGGTGGTAACGGTAGGCCAGGCCAGCACGTGCAACAGCTCGTAGTTGGAGGACCGTCAGCCCTCGAGGCGTGCCCGGATCGTCGACAGCCGCTGGATCAACTCGGACTCCGTGATGACACCGCGAGAGATCAACGAGTGCGCCAACGACACCAACTGGCTCTCCGGATGAGGCAAGCTGGAATAGATTGTCGCCGACAGCGCGTCCTCTTCCTCTCGGCGAGCCCGGAAATCGGGGACATCCGCGTCGGAGGCACAGTGATCGAGTGCGTCGCAGAGCCCGTCCAAGCTGGTCTTCCACGGCGGAATCGGGTTGTCCACACCGTACTTCGCCGCCATTCTCGGCCACACCTGGTTCTGTGCGACGATCTCCCGTAGCACTGCGACGTCGGTGTCGGGCATCGGCGAGCCCCCGCCCTCGACGGCCATCACTCACCGACCGGATGCACGGCCGGCCGGGTGGCGACGACGACATTGGTCGTGACGCCGGCCCGGGGGAGCGCAACGCCGATCAGGCAGTCCCGTGTGACGATCTCGGTCAGCTGGTCCTCGGTCCAGCCATCCGTGTTCTCCGGGCGCATCGGCATCACCATGAAGCGGTGCTTCTGGTTGGAATCCTGGACCCGGATCTCGATGTCCTCGCCCAGGTACAGGCCGAACTCGGACAGCACCTGGCGCGGATACCTGACCAGGCGGCGGCGGTAGTTGGGCGTGCGGTACCACTCGGGCGAGTTGCCGAGGATGGGCCGCGGATAACACGAACACAGGGCGCAGACGATGACGTGGTGCACCGTGGGGGTGTCGACCAGGATCTCGAAGGCGGTGAAGTCGCTGGGCGTGCCGAAGCCGGTGGGCTCGAGCCAGTCGACGCCGACCTCCTTGCTGGCCGTCATCGGTTCGGCGATCGCCAGAGCCCTGAACTCCGGATCGAGCCAGGACCGAGCCACCAGGCGCGCAGCCGGCGTGGGCCCGATCTGCTCGGCGAACTCCGTGAAGCGACGATGCTCCTCCGCAGTGAAGATGCCCTTCTCGATGCACAGTTCGCGCAACGCGATCTCCAGCACCTCGAAATCCGTGACCTCGTCGACCATCGGCTTGACGGTTCGGTCGTGGTCGTGGTCGTGGTCGTGGTCGGCCATTGTCTTCCGTTTCGTGGCGAGGGACGCTCCGGCGGAGTCGTCAGTCGACGGGCTCGAGCCAGCGCTCAGGGATCTCGGTGCGCAGCGTGTCGGTCGCGGTGCCGTTGTAGCCGTGCCACAACTCGGCCATCGTGAAGCTGACGACGTAGAACCACTCGGGCTCGGCACCCGGTCGGTCCCAGGTCTCGTCCTCCGGCGCGGGGCTCTCATAGGCAAGAGCGGCGATCCGGCCCGTGGCGCCGCGCGCATACTCCGGGGTGCGCGTGTAGAACAGTACCGGCAGTTCCCGGACCCGCACCGGATCGCCGACCGCGAATTTCGGCTCCCCGGCCCTGCCCGCGTACACCTGAGGGTCACCCTTACCCAGCGCATGCACGACGTGGCTGTTGCGCTTCACCTGCGTTCCGTCGCCCTCGAAGGCGGGCTTCGCCGTCAAGGTTCTTCCGCTCAGCCCGCCGGCGAAACGCCGCTGGACCTCCGCCATCCGCTCGGCGAGCTCTGTCAGACCGATGTGGTGCTTCTCGAGCAGCACGCGGGCCACAGCCAGCAGCCAGCGGCCGTAGTAGGGAAAGCCGAGATAGACCGCGCGGCCGACGTCGACGTTGCCGATACGCCGCCGCTCCTCGGACAACCAGATCCCGCGCCAGGCCAGTACCTCGCACATGACGTACGTCATGTGCTCCCAATACTCGTATTCCTTGTTCTCGTATTTCATCGGCACGTCAGGCTCGCCGCCGACGTCGTGCACCGGCTTCATGTACGCAGTGAAGCGGTCGTGGTCGAGCAGATCCGGCGGCGGCGCATCGGGAAGCTCCGGATAGGAAGACCTCAACCTCGCCACGAGATCCAGTTGGGCGGCGCGGTCGGCTGCAGTGCTCACGATGCCTTCTCCCAGAGTCGGAAGTTGCCATGCCTCATGACCCGGTGCCGGCCGTTCTTCGAGCACCCGACCTGGAGATGAGCTTAAGTGTGAGCCGATCCACTGTCGTTCACTCGACTGTGTACTCGCTCGCCCCGTGCAATGAACTCTTCGCCTGAACGGTCATGTCACGCCACGCCGCACGTGCCCGACTGCAGTCCGCACTTGGTCATCGATCTGAGCCGATAATCGACGTTATGACAGTTCGTCCGTAACGGGCCCTGTCACGGGGTCCCCGAAAACGCAGACTCGCGCCGGTTCAGTCGGACGGCCAGCGCGGCTCCGCCGCCAGGTCGATTCCCAGGGCCGCCTTGCCGATGGTCTCGAGGGCGACGTCGGTGGACGGCGGGTGGAACTGCCCGGCCCGCACGTCCCGGTAGTACCGCTCGAGCGGCAGCCTGCGGAAGATCCCGTGGCCGCCGACCATGCGCACGCAGCGGTCCACGGCGGCGGCCGCGGCGGTGACCGAGGTGTGCTTGAGGGCCTGGATGTCCGCGGGCGCCAGCAGCTCGCCGTCGGCGCGGCGGGTCAGCACGTCGTTGACCATCGCCTCCGCCGGCCGCAGCGCCAGCTCGATCTCGGCCGCGCTGGTCACCTGCGCGGGCTGGCGTGCCATCGGCAGCGAGGCGCCGGTGACGGTCCGGCCGCCGACGTAGTCGTAGGCGAACCGGGCCGCGGCGCGGGCGATCCCGAGGTAGACCGAGGCGACCGAGACGGCGAACCAGGCGAAGATCCGCTCCTGCGCGGCGTCCCACACCGCCGGGCTCGCGGGGTCGGTCCCGCGCTGCACCGCGGTGTCGGGCACGAACACGTCGTCGAACACGACGTCCCAGGAGCCGGTGCCGCGCATGGCCATCGTGTCCCACGTATCGACGAACGACAGCCCGGGCGTGTCCCGCGGGAGCCCGAACAGCAGCAGGCGCCCGGTCTCGGTGTCGGCCGCGGTGCCCCAGAAGAAGTTGAGCACCGGGGCCAGCGAGCAGAACGACTTGCGGCCGGTCACCCGGTAGCCGCCCGGGACCGGGCGGGCCGGAGTCGACGAGGTGCGCACATTGAGCCCGGTGGCGGCGTCGGTGAGGCTGCCGCCGACGACCGTGCCCGCCGTGACCATGCCGAAGATCGGCTCGGCACCGCGTTCGCCGCCGTGCCAGCCCTCGGCCGCGGCGCCGACGCCGAACAGGTGCATGTTCGTGGCGAGCGCGGTGGAGGCGCAGGCCCCGGCGATGATCTTCTGGCAGGCGGCGAACGTCGCCAGGTCCGCCCCTCCCCCGCCGAGCTCGGTCGGCACCACCGAGGAGAGGTAGCCGACCTCCTTCATGCGCTCGACGTTCTCCACCGGGAAGCGGCCCTCCCGGTCGATCTCGGCGGCCCGCGGCGCGAACTCCTCGGCCAGCTGCGCGGCGACGGCGGTCCAGTCGGTCATCTCACGGCTCCACGACGATCTTGCAGTGCTCCTCGGGGTCGCCCAGCGCGTCGAACGCCCAGGACAGGCGGTCGAGCCCCACCCGGGCGGTGACGAGCGGGGCCACGTCGATCTCGCCCTCGGCGATCGACCGCAGGGACGCGGCGAACTCCTCCGGCGTGTAGCCGAGGACGAAGTCGACCGACAGCTCCTTGGAGATGCCGAAGTACGGGTGGACGGTGTCGGCGCCCATGCACACCCCGACCACGACGACTCGGGAGCGGGCCGGGGCGCAGCGCATGATGTCGTCGAGCACGCCCGGGACACCGACCGCCTCGAAGACGACCAGCGGCGTGGCCGCGCCCGCCCGGTCCCACACCGTCTCCTGCCGCGGGTCGACGACCTCGGTGGCGCCCATCGTCGCGGCGAGCGTCCGCCGGGCCGTCGAGAAGTCGGCGGCCACGATCGACTCGACGCCCCGGACGCGCAGGGCGGCGATCACCGCCAGCCCGACGGGCCCGCAACCGACCACGACGGCCCGCTGACCGGCCTCGATGCCGGACCGGACCACCGCGTGCAGCCCAACGGCCATCGGCTCGGTGAGCGCGGCGTGGTGGGCGGGCAGCCCGTTGGGCACCTCCAGCAGCAGCGGCGCGGCGAGCAGCAGCTTCTCGCCGTACCCGCCGTGGATCGTGTTGGAGTAGACGATCGTGTCGATGTCCCCGTTGGCGCGCGGGAGGATTGGGAACGCCGTGACGAGCGTGCCCGCGGGCCGGGCCGTCGTGTCCGGCCCGGCTTCCAGGACTCGGCCTGCGAACTCGTGGCCCATGTAGACGTCCCGGTCCAGGTCGAGCTCGCGGCGGCTCGGGCGGGCCATCCCCTCGATCTGCGTGCCCAGCGCCAGCATCTCCGCGCCGTGCTGGGCGAAGTGCAGGTCCGACCCGCAGATCCCGCAGGCCGCGACCTCGACGAGGACCTCGCCGGGACCGGGGACCGGGTCCGGGACGTCGTCGCGGACGTGGATCTTCCCGGCGTTCAGCACCCCGGCGCGCATCAGGCCCCCCGCTTGGTCGCGCCGGTCTCGGCGGCGTGGGTCTTGATCGCGTTGACCACGGCCTCGCCCGCCCGGCCGAAGATCTCCTCCTTCTTGGCCACGGCCCAGTCGTGGGAGGCCTTGGGCGCGGACAGCCGGCCCTTGAAGTGCGGGATCACGTGCCGCGCGAACAGCCGGTAGGACTCGATCGTCGCGGTGGGCGAAGCCCAGTCGTGGCCGAGCTGGAGGAAGGTGCCGAAGCCGCCGGACTGGTCGAGCAGCTTCTCGATGTAGGCGATCGCGTCGTCCGGGGTGCCGATCATGGCGCGCCCGCTCGCCGCGTACTGCTCCACGAAGTCCCGGTCCGTGATCGAGGCCGGGTCGCCGCCGTCGGACAGCGGGACGAAGCCCGCGCCGCCGCCGCCGAAGTAGTTGGCGAAGTCCCGCAGCCCGTAGGTGCAGTCCTCGATCGCCTGCTCGCGGGTCGGGGCGAGGTGCAGCTGGCCGAGCACGCGCCAGGTCGAGCGGTCCGGCACCGGCTGCCCTGCCGCCGCGGCCTGCTCCTCGACGACGCTCCACGCGTTGCCGATCGCGGCGAAGCCCTCGGCCGCGGCGGACATCGACAGCGACAGCAGGGAGGCGCCGTAGCGCCCGGCCAGCCGCGGCCCGGACGGCGACACCATCGCCGCCACCGCGACCTCCGGGTGCGGGTACTGGTAGGGCCGCACCTGGAGCCGCGCCTCGCGCATGGTGAACCAGTCCGACTCGCGGGTCACCGGGTCCTCGCTGCGGAACAGCGCGAGCACGGCCTCGAGCGCCTCCTCGTGGCGGCGCCGCTGGTCGACGGGGTCGATGCCCATGACGTAGGCGTCCGTCGGCAGGGCGCCGGGCCCGGTACCGAAGATCAGCCGGCCGCGGGTGAGGTGGTCCAGCAGCGCGATCCGGTCCGCCAGCAGCCACGGGTGGTGGTACGGCATCGAGACGACGCCGGTGCCCAGCTTGATGTTCCGGGTGCGCTGCGCGGCGGCGGCGATGAAGATCTCCGGGCTGCCGATCAGCTCGTAGCCGCCGGAGTGGTGCTCGCCGACCCAGGCCTCGTCGAAGCCGAAGCGGTCGAGCGCCTCGATCCGCTCGAGGTCGTACTCCAGGGCCAGCGTCGGGTCCTGGCCGAACGGGTGGAACGGGGCGTAGAACACCCCGAAGTTCAGAGGCTTCACGGGCTTCAACGGATTCCCCCCAGGAAGTCGAGCACTGCGGCGTTGACCTCGGCCGGCTTCTCCTGCTGCACCCAGTGCCCGGCGTCGGGCACGATCACGGTGCCGCGGTGGTCGGAGAGCCACGCGTCCTGCCGGTCGGGCGGGCTCATGGTGAGCACGGGGTCGAGCGCCCCGCCGACGAAGTAGCTCGGGACCTCGACCTTCGAGCCCTCGAGCTGCGGCGTGAGCTCCCAGTTGCGGTCGAAGTTGCGGTACCAGTTCAGGCCGCCGGTGAACCCGGTGCGGGTGAACTCGGCAGCGTAGAAGTCGAGCTCCTCCTGGCTGAGCCAGTCCGGGAGGCGCTCGGGCTCCGGGAACCGCTCGACGAACCCGCGGCCGTCGTCCGCGGAGGTCATCCCGCCGCCCTCGCTGCGGACCCCGCACAGCAGCCTGCGCATCGTCGTGGTCGCGTCCGCGGAGAGCTCCGCGTCCGCCGGGCCGGGCTCCTGGAAGTAGAGGATGTAGAAGAAGTGGCCCTCGAAGGCCTTGCGCCACAACGCCGTCGGCGGCGCGGGTGGGCGGGGCGCGAAGGGCACGCTCATCCCGCAGACGCCGTCGACCCGCTCGGGGTGCAGCAGCGCCGTCTGCCAGACGACCATCGAACCCCAGTCGTGGCCCACGAACGTCGCCTTCTCCACGCCGGCGTCGTCCAGCAGGGCGATCAGGTCGCCGGTCAGGTGCGCGATGTCGTAGTCGGCGATCGCCCCGGGGCGGGAGCTGCGGCCGTAGCCACGCTGGTCGGGGGCGAGCACCCGGTACCCGGCCTCGGCGAGCGCCGGGATCTGGTGCCGCCAGGAGTACGCGAGCTCGGGGAACCCGTGGGACAGGACGACGACGGGGCCGTCCGGCGGGCCGTCCTCCACGACGTGCAGAGCGACGCCGCCGACGTCGACGGAGCGTTCCGTGGCCACGCTGCCACCTCCTGGTAACGGTTGTGACCAGAACCGTAAGGTATGGTCACGCGCGTTGCCAAGACTTGACGAGACGACCAGACCCCCGCGGTGGGCGGGCGTGCCGGCGGCCGATCGCGTGGCCGAACGGCGCTCCCTGCTGCTCGACGCCGGGCTGGAACTGCTGGGCACCCAGGGGCTCGCAGCCACCACGGTCCGCGGCGTGTGCGCGGGGGCGCGCCTGAACGCGCGGTACTTCTACGAGAGCTTCGACGACATCGGCGCCCTGGTCGTCGCCGTGTTCGACCGGGTCGTCGCCGAGCTGCACACGACGGTCGACGCGGCCGTGGCGGCGGCCGGCGACGATCCGGTCGCCCGGGTGCGGGCCACGGTGGCGAGCACCGCCGAGTTCGTCGACTCCGACCGGCGCCGGGCCCGCGTGCTGTACGTCGAGGGCCGCGGCCACGAGCGGCTGCAGCGCCGGCGGCGGGAGTCGTCGTCGGACATCGCCGGGCTGGTCGCCCTGGAGGCGGCCGGGAAGGAGCCGCGCTCCGAGCACCGGATCGTCGCCGCGTTCCTGGTCGGTGGGTTCAGCGAGCTGCTCACGCGCTGGATTGACGGCGAGATCCCCGTCGACCGGGACCAGCTGGTGCACGCGGCGACCGAACTGTTCCTCGCGCTCGGGCGCGCGGCGGGTCGCCTCGCCACGCCGGCCGGCTGAGCCGGGCCCGGGAACGTCAGCCCTGCTCCTCGATGGGAGCGGCCGCGCCGGGCGTCGCGGCCAGCGACCCGAGGAGTGCGAGCGAGCGGGCGGTCTCCGACCCCGGCTCGGCGTGGTGGATCACGAGCAGCTGCCCGCCCGAGTCACCGATCGGCAGCTTCTCGCGGCGCAGCTCCAGCATCCCGACCTGCGGGTGGAGCATCCGCACCGGGCCCCCGGCCAGCGCCGTGACGTCGTGGCGCGCCCACAGCCGGCGGAACGGCTCGCTCGCCAGGGAGAGCTCCCCGACGAGCCGGACGATCCGCGGATCGTCGACGTCCGTCCCGATCGACGCGCGGAAGGCCGCGACCATGCCGCCGATCGCCTGCTCCCAGTCCGGCAGCAGGTCCCGCTCCGCCTCGTCGAGGAAGACCGACCGCAACCGGTTCTCACCCGCGCGGATGTTCGGGGACAACGCGGTCGCGAGCCGGTTGGCGGCGAGGACGTCGAACATCCGGCTCTCGACGAAGGCCGGCAGGTTCAGCGCGTCGAGCAGCTGCCGGATCCCGGTCGGCACGACCTCGCGGCGCGGCCGGGACCGCCGGACCGGCTGCGGGCCGGCGAGGCCCAGCAGGTAGCGCGTGGCGGCCGCGTCGAGCCCGAACACGCGGGCGAGCGCCTCGAGCACCTGCGGCGACGGGTTGCGGTCGCGCCCCTGTTCGAGCCGCAGGTAGTAGTCGGCGCTGATCCCGGCGAGCGTCGCGACCTCCTCGCGGCGCATGCCCGGGGTCCGGCGCACGCCGGCGACCTGCAGCCCCGCGTCGGCGGGGTCGGTGAGCTCGCGGCGTGCCCGCAGGTACTCCCCCAGCGGGGTCGGTCGGGCCACGCGATCACCGTACGCCCGGGTCAGGGACCCGAGCCTGGTCCCGCCACTCCCAGGAACAGCAGGGCGTTCCGCGCGTGGGCGGGCTGCGGCACGGTGGAGATCGCCCGCCGCAACAGGCCGGCGGGCGGGAAGGACGTCATGCCACTGCCCACGCTGCCCGGCGGGACCTACCGCACCGGCGACCTGGATCTGACCCGCGTCGGCTACGGGGCCATGCAGCTCGCGGGCCCCGGGGTCTTCGGGCCGCCGAAGGACCGGGACGAGGCGATCGCGGTGCTGCGCGCCGCCGTCGACCTCGGCATCACCCACATCGACACGGCCGACTACTACGGCCCGCACGTCACCAACGAGCTGATCCGCGAGGCGCTGGCGCCGTACCCGGCGGACCTGCACATCGTCACCAAGGTCGGCGCCCGGCGCGACGAGCAGGGCGGCTGGCCGCACGCCCGCACCCCCGCCGAGCTGCGCGACCAGGTCCACGACAACCTGCGCCGGCTCGGCCTCGACCGGCTCGACGTCGTCAACCTGCGGATGGGCGGGGTCGAGGCACCGGAGCCCGGGTCGATCGCCGAGCAGTTCGAGGCGCTGGCCGAGCTGCAGCAGCAGGGGCTGATCCGGCACCTCGGGCTCAGCACGGTGACGGCCGCGCAGCTGGCCGAGGCACAGGCGATCGCGCCCGTCGTCTGCGTGCAGAACCTCTACAACGTGGCCCGCCGCGCGGACGACGCCCTCGTCGACCTCACCGCGGAGCAGGGCATCGCGTTCGTGCCGTACTTCCCCCTCGGCGGCTTCTCCCCGCTGCAGTCCGGTGCCCTGGACGCCGTGGCCGACCGGCTCGGTGCCACCCCGCTGGCCGTCGCGCTCGCGTGGCTGCTGCAGCGATCGCCGAACATGCTGCTCATCCCCGGGACGTCGGCAGTCGCGCACCTGCGGGAGAACGTCGCGGCCCCCGGGCTCGAGCTGCCGGCCGACGCCCTGGCCGAGCTCGACGCGATCGGGCGGAAGGAATCCGCCGGCGGCCGATGAGTTCCGCGGCGGCCCGCGGTCGTAGGGGCATGAGCAACGACACCAAGGCACGCAGCGGCATCTCCAACATCGGGGTGGTCATGTTCACCGTCGCCGACCAGGACGCCGCGAAGGAGTGGTACACGACCGTCCTCGGCTTCGAGGTCCGCAGCGACAGCCGCTTCGGCCCGAACGACGAGTACCGCTGGCTCGAGGTCGCCCCGCCCGGCTCGGCGGCCCGGCTCGCCCTCAACCCGCCGATGTTCGACCAGCCCGGGGGCGGCTCGATCGGCGTCGAGACGGCCGACGTGGCGGCGGAGCACGCCCGGCTGAGCGCCATCGGCGGGGTCGACCTCGACGCCGCGCCGGACGACAGCACTCCCGGGGCGCCGAAGCTGTTCATGATGCGCGACCCGGACGGCAACAACATCGCCGTCGTCGAGGTGCCGGCCGGCTGAGCCGGGCCGCGGTCACGGGGTCGGCGGTACACGGTCGGGTGTACCGCGGTCCCCGGGTAGCCCGTTGGTGCCATCGGCAGGTGTGGCCCGCCCCGTGTGGGCTACCCTGCCGCCGATGTCCGCTCCAACGGATGGCGTCGTCAGAGCCCTCACCGTTCCGGGACCCCGGGTGGCCCCGGCGGTGGCCGACGCCCTGCTGCCGACCCGCAGCTTCGACGTCGCATGCCGGCGCGTGCTCGAGTACCTGCAGCAGACCGTGCCCCTGGGTGGCTGGGCCGTGACCCGGGTGGTCGACGACCGGCAGATCCTGTTGACCGCCGTGGGCACCGGCTACGACCTCCCGCCCGGCACGAGCCTCCCGTTCACCGAGTCGATGTGCCACACGATGATCGAGGGCACCACGCCGCGCATCGCGCCCGATGTCCGCGAGGTCCCCCAGTACGCCGAGATGGCGGCCGCGGCGCCCATCGACATCAGCGCCTACGTCGGCACCCCGATCGTGAGCGGGGACGGCCGGCTGTTCGGCACGGTCTGCGGCTACGACCCGTCGCCGCAGCCCGCGGCCCTGCGCGACCAGCTGCCGTTGCTCGACCTGCTCTCGGGGCTGCTGTCGGCCGTCCTCGACGCGGACCTGTCCGCCACGGCCGCCTCCCGCGAACTCGAGCGGGCCCGCCGGGAGGCCGAGACGGACGCCCTGACCGGCCTGCTCAACCGCCGGGGCTGGGACCGGTTCGTCGAGCAGGAGGAGGACCGGTTCCGCCGGTTCGGCGACACGGCCGGCGTGGTCGTACTCGACCTGGACAACCTCAAGACCGTCAACGACGTGCAGGGGCACGACGCCGGGGACGAGTACATCCGACGCGCGGCCACCGCGCTCGCGGCGACCGTCCGGCGGGACGACGTGCTGGCCCGGCTGGGCGGCGACGAATTCGGGATCATCGCCGTGGGTGCCGCCCCGGAGGAGGCGGCCGAGCTCGTCGGGCGCGCGGAGAAGGCGCTGGCCGGGGCGGGGGTCTCGGGCTCCTTCGGGCACGCCCCGTACAGCATCGTGACGGGCTTCCCGGGCGCCTGGAAGGCGGCCGACGACGCCATGTACGAGCAGAAGCGCCGCCGGCGGGCCGGGCTCTCGCGCACCCCCTCCTGAACGCACGCGGGCCCCGCGGCAGGCTGGGGGCGTGCAGCTCGGGGTGGTCGGCCAGGCGGCCGGGATTTTCGCGGTGACGAACGTCGACGACCTCCTGCTGCTCGCACTCTGGTTCGGGCGGGCCCCGGACCGCCGCGCCGCGGGAAAGGTCGTTGCCGGGCAGTACCTCGGCTTCGGCGCGATCCTGGCCGCGTCGCTGCTCGGCGCGGTCGGGGCCGGGTTCCTGCCCTCGGGCGTCGTCCCCTACCTCGGACTGCTGCCGATCCTGCTCGGGCTGCGCGCGGCGCGGGGGGCGTGGCGGGCCCGGCGGGACGGCGAGGGCGGCGACGAGGACGACGACGAGGACGACGAGGGCGACGAGCCCGGCGGCGGGACGGGCCTGCTCGCGGTCGCCGCGGTGACGCTGGCCAACGGCGGCGACAACATCGGCGTCTACGTCCCGGTGTTCGCGAGCACGGACAGCGTCGGCCTGGTGATCTACGCCGTGGTGTTCCTGCTGCTCGTGGGCGTGTGGTGCGCCGCGGGCCGCTTCCTCGCGACCCGTCCCTTCGTCGCCCGCGCGATCTCGCGGTGGGGACACGTCCTGCTGCCGGTGGTGCTGATCGCGATCGGTGTGCTCGTCCTGGTCGAGGGCGGGGCGTTCGGGCTGGGCCGAACGGGGCCCGGCTGAACCGGGCCGGGCTGAACCGGGCCGGGCTGAACCGGGCCGGGCTGGGTCCGGCAGGGCGACCGGGCAGCATGGGGCCGGTGAGCCCGACCCGTCCCGCGGCCCGGATCCGGGTCGTCACCCTCAACGCCCTGTCCCCGCAGTACGCCGACGGGCCGCGGCGCCGCGAGGCGATCCGTGCGGAGCTGCGGCGGCTCGACCCGGATGTGGTGGCGCTGCAGGAGGTCGTGTGCGACGAAGTGCCGGATCTCGTTCCCGGCCACCGCCTCGCCCCGCACCCCGCGGTCGCCGACGACGGCAGCACCGCCGTGCTCGCGAGCCGGTGGCCCTTCGCGCGGGTGCACCGGTTGGATCTCGACGTCACCCGGCGCGCCCGGGAGTTCCCGTGGGGCGGCGCGGTGGTCGCCGAGCTCGACGCGCCCGGGCTCGGGCCGCTCGTCGTCGCCCATCACAAACCCTGCTACCAGCTGGACCTCGAACGGGAGCGCGAGCTGCAGGCGGTGGCGACCGCGGAGCTCGTCGAGCGGGTGGTGGCGGAACGGCCGGCCCACGTCGTGCTGCTCGGGGACCTCGACGCGACGCCCGACGCGGCGAGCATCCGGTTCCTCACCGGGCGCCAGTCCCTGGAGGGCGTGAGCGTGAGCTACCACGACGCCTGGGAGACCGCGCACCCCGGCGAGCCCGGGCACACCTTCACGCCGGCGAACCCGCTGGTCGCGGCCGGGGACATGCCGCTGGTCCGGCCGCGACGCATCGACTACGTCCTGGTGCGCGGCACGAGCCACGGCCCCACCCTCCGCGTGGCCGCCTGCGAGCTCGCCTTCACCGGCGGGCCCGGTGGCACCCCGCCGAGCGACCATCTCGGCCTCGTGGCCGACCTCGCGCTGCCCGACCGGCCGCCCGGGACCTTCGGCGCGGGGTTCGCCGGCGACTAGGACGCCCGGCGCTCCTGTTCGGCGCGGGCCAACCGACGCAACTGCGCGGCGAGATACGGCCGGGCCCGCCGCTGCCCGCCACGGGCCGCGATCGCGGCGTCCAGGGCGCGCAGCGCGCCCAGCACCGCCGTGAGGTTCGGCTCCCAGCCACGCCGCTCGCACTCGGCGAACCACTCGGCCGGGCTGCGGTGTCCACGCGCGGCGTTGCAGCGCCGGCACGCCACGACCTCGTTCTCCACCCAGCTCGGGCCGCCCTTGACCTTGGGCACCAGGTGGTCGGTCGTCGGCGCGACGAGGCCGACGCACGGCCGCCCGCACCACACGCACGCGGCGCCGTCCCGGGCCGCGGCGGCGCGCAGCCGTTCGGCGCGGCCGGGCTGCGGGTGTGGGGACGACATCGTGGACCAGTGTCCTCCGGATACCGCCGGAGCGCCTGCGGTCAGGGCACGCTCTCGCCCGTCGCCTCGTCGACGGCGCCGCGGCGGGCCCGCGGGTCCGGGGGCGGCCGCAGCGGCGCGGTCACCCCGGCCGAGCCGGGTCCGCGGCGCAGCCACACCGTCACGGCCGTGTGTGCCGCCACCCGCTCGCCGGCCGCCGGCTTCTGGTCCACGACCCGGAAGTCCGCGGCCTCGGGGCCGAGGAAGGGCGGCAGGTCGGGATCGGCGCTCACGATGTCCAGCCGCTCCTCCTGCAGCCGCAGCCGGGCGGCGGCCCAGGTCATCCCGACGACGTCGGGCACGGTCACGGGGCGGGCGGCGAGGTCCCGGGCGGCCTCCTCGGCGGCGCGCCGCAGCGGGTCGGGGTCCTCCTCGTCGAGCTCCCGCCAGCGCTCCCAGGCGGACTGCCGGGTGATGCCGAGCCGCGTCGCGATCTCGGCCCACGACCGCCGCCCGGCCCGGGCGTCCCGCACCGCCTCCAGCTCCGCCCGGTCGAGCAGGCGGCGCAGGGAGCCGATGTCGGTGAGGGCGTCGAGCGCCCCCTCACGGGTCCGCCTGCCGGCGAGGCGTCCGAGCGCCTCCCGGGCCTCGCGCCACGGGTCCACGGTGTCAGGCTAGCCTGACACGGGCCGTCCGCCAACGGGTCAGTCCCGGCCCACCACCAGCCGGTCGAGCATCCGGCGCAGCGGCTCCAGGTCCCCGGCGTGCGCGGCGACCGACGCCTGGACGTTCTCCCCGCGGTCGAGGGCGGCCCACCGGATCCGGTGGCCGGCGTCGCGGGCGAGCTGGGCGAGGAAGGCGCGCTGAGCGCGCCCGTTGCCCTCCCGGAAGGGGTGCAGCTCGTTGATCCCGGCGAGGAGCCCGGCCAGCCCGGCGACGAAGTCCGCTCGGGCGCGGCCGCGCAGGTGCGAGTCGCGGGCGAGGTCGGCGAAGAGGACGGCCGCGCGGTCCTCGAGCTCCGCGGGCGGGCAGAACAACCGGCCCTTGCCGAGCGCGACGGTGCGCAGCTGCCCGGCCCACGGGTAGACGTCGCCGAAGACGTGCCAGTGGAAGGCCTGCAGGTGGGCCAGGTCGTAGCCGCCGGGCACCGGCCGCAGCTCGAGGCCGGCGAGCCGGGCCGCGCTGAAGTCGGCCTCTGCGGCGGCGAGCGCGACGGGATCGGTCAGGCCGAGCCGGTTGCGGAGGACGCCCGTGCGGAGATCGAGGTAGGGATCCCAGCTCAAGCCGGGCGGTGCGGGCGGTAGTGCGCGGTCAGCCGCGCGACGGCCTGCTCGGGGTCGAGCTCCCCGCGGGCGATGGCCTCGCACAGCGACAGCCCCGTGCTGCTGGGCTCCAGGCCCTCGGCGCGGACGGAGCCGAGCGCCTCGTCGACCGCGTCGCGGCAGCGCACGGCCGCAGGCGGCGCGGGCTCCCGGGTCACGTGCACGCCGAGGAGACTACCGGAGCACGAGGCCCCGGGCCGCTCCCGTCCCGGCTCCTCGTGATCATGCGTGACCGAGACCACCGGCAACATCGGAACACCCCGGAGTGTTGAGCGTTTGACTATCTCGTGACGACAGTGACTGACAGCCCCGTGACCCTCCCCGTCCTCGACGACGCGGGCCGCGCAGCGCTCTTCACCGAGGCCCGGACGGCCAACACGTTCTCCCCGGAGCCCGTCTCCGACGAGACCCTCCGTGCGGTGTGGGAGCTGGCCAAGTGGCCGCCGACCGCCGCCAACACCCAGCCCCTGCGCGTGACCTTCGTACGCGGCGAGGAGGGCAAGCAGCGGCTGCTCCCGCTGCTCGCCGAGGGCAACCGGGCGAAGTCCGAGAAGGCCCCGGTCGTGGCCATCCTGGCCGCGGACCTGGACTTCCACGAGTTCGTGCCGCAGACCTTCCCCGCGCGCGCCGAGATGAAGGACGCCTTCGAGGCCTCCGGCCGCGAGGGCCGCGAGGACATGGCCCGCTTCAACTCGACCCTGCAGATCGGCTACTTCCTGCTCGCCGCCCGCGCCCACGGGCTGGCCACCGGCCCGATGGCCGGCTTCGACCACGATGCCGTGACCGCCGAGTTCTACCCGGGCGGCCGCGAGAAGGTCCTGCTGGTCGTCAACCTGGGCCACCCCGGCCCCGACGCCTGGTTCCCGCGCCTGCCGCGCCTCGAGCACTCCGACGTCGTCCGCTGGGCCTGAGAACCCGCCGCTCCCCCGGCCCCGACGCCCGGTCCGCCCCGCCGCGGACCGGGCGTCGTGCGTCCGCACGCCCTGGGCGAACGGCGCTCGCCCCTGGCGAAAACCGATCGCCCCGCCGCCGCCCGGCGGGTACCAACTCCCGGTATGACCGGCCCCGTCCTGCACCCGATCGTCGCCGAGGGACTCGTCCGGGAACGGCACGCGGACCTGCTCCGCGCCGCCGAGGTCGCGCGGCTGCGCCGCCTCGCGCGCCGGCTCCCGGTCGAACCGTCCCCCCTGCGTCGACGGGTCGGCTGGGCCCTGGTGGAGATCGGGCTGCGGCTCGCGGTCGGCCGGGCCCCGTCCCGGGTCAGGGGCTGAGCGGCCCCGTCCGGCACTCCTGCGGCTCCGCGCCGCGGCGGAACACCCGCGCCGACCCGTGCAGCGTCACCGCCCGGCCGGACACCCGCAGCCACCCGCCCTCGCGGAGCCCGACGACGGGCACGGCGTTCTCCTCGAGGAACTCCCGGATCCGCTCCTCCCGGGTCTCGCCCATGTGGGCCGACCCGGGTACCGGGTCGAGGTAGTGCGGGTTCACCTGGAAGCCGACGAGACCGAGCGCGGCGAACCCGGCGGGCTCGACGATCGGCATGTCGTTGGTGGTGCGGATCGTCGGGCAGGCGAGATTGCTACCGGCGCTCGCGCCGCCGTACCGGGCTCCGCCGGCGACCGCCTCGCGGATCGCGGCGAGACCGTCGAGCCGCTGCAGGGCCCGGAGCAGCCGGAACGTGTTCCCGCCGCCCACCCACACCGCCTCGGCGGTGTGCAGCGCCGAGGCCGGGTCCGGCTCGGTGTGCACGCTGCGCAGCCGCAGCCCGGCCCGGGCGAAGGCGGCGCCGATCGCCTCGGCGTAGCCCGCCTGGTCGGCGAGGGCGTACGGCACGAAGCGCACCTCGCGGCCCTCGTAGAACTCCGCGAGCGGGGCGTGCGCGAGAGTCGGCGCGCCGTGGTTGGTGGAGTTCGACAGCAGCAGGAGTTCGCTCACGCCGATGATCCCAGCACGGCCGCCGCGCGTCCTCCTGCGCCGATCTATCGAGCCGTCATCGTCTGCACGCTCAGCTGGTTCCCCGGCAGCTGCTCCGCCGCACACCCCGTCGTCTCGAACGGCACGAAGGCGGACTGCGTGTTCCCCGGCGGGTAGACCCGCAGACCGCGCACCGGCGTCGGCCGGCAGGTGGCGGCATCGAAGTTCTGCACGTCGACGAGCTGCAGCTGGGCCGCCGCGGAGCCGCCGGGAGCCAGCCGCACCTCGCCGCCCCGCTCCCCGGACATGGCCGCGGCGGGTCCGACCTGGTGCCCGTCGTCGCCGGACACGTACGAGACACCCGGGAACCCGCGCAGCTGACAGGTGCTCCCGCCGGTGTTGGTGAAGATCAGCGGGCGGTAGCTGGAGCCCGCGCCGGCGTCGCCGTCCCCCAGGGTGATCCGCAGCGAGGCGGTGGGGCAGTTGGGCGGGCTGAGCGGGTCGCCGCCGCTCGTGGGCGCCGCAGCGGTGGTGCTCGCGGGCGGTGTGGCCGGCGCGGTCGTCGGTGCACCGCTCCCGGCCGGTGTGCCGCCGTTGACCTCGTCCGTCCCGCCGGAACAGCCGGCCAGCAGGAGCGCGGCGGCGGCCACACCGGCCGCGGCGAGCCGACGGGTGATCGTGATCGACATGTGCTCCCCTTCCCCGACGCCGGGCCCCCGGTCCGGCGGGAGCCGACCGGGAGGGGTCGACTCCTGTCAGGGGGACGGGCGGGACGGCCGAGAGGTTGCGTCGCGGAACGATCTTTCTGCGCCGAAGGGCCCTTCCGGACTCGCCCGGGTGGCCGATCAGCCCGCGGACCGGAGCACGGCCCGGCGGGCGGCACGGGAGGCCGCGGACACCACCGCCTCGGCCGGGCCACGGATCCGCAGCGCGCGGGCGACCAGCCCGATCGCCAGGCACCAGCCGACGTGCCAGAGCAGCGTCGCGAGCCCGGTGTTCCCGAGGATCGCGAGCGAGGCGACGTGCAGGGCGTACAGCGTGAGCGGCACCGCCCCGATCGCCGCGAGCGGCACGACGAGCGTCGAGACCCGCCCCGCGACCAGCAACATCGCGCCCAGCACGGCCAGCGCGCTGCCGGTGGTCCGGGCGAGGTCCAGCGGGGTGCCGGAGTGCGGCACCCCGGCGGCGAGCCACCACCAGGTGTCGACGGGGACGGTGCCGTAGCGCTGCACCCGCAGGGCGTCGGCGCCCGAGGCAGTGGTGATCGCCTCGGCCCCGCCGGCCGCCAGCAGGACCGTCGACACGACCGTCGCCGCGACCGCGAGCGCGGCACCCCCGCCCAGCAGCCACCACGCCGTCCGGGCGCGGCGCAGGTCGAGCCGCCCCACGGCCAGCCCGGCGAGCAGGTACGTCGACCAGGTCAGCACCGGGTAGTAGCCGGTGACCAGCAGAATGCCGAGCGCGCTGCCGGGCTCGCCCAGCGACGACAGCCCGACCTGAGCCCCGGGGCCGGGCGACAGCCCCTCGCGCAGCAACGCGCTCAGGACGGGCGTGATGCCGCACGCGACGACCGCGCCGGCCGCGAGCACCCCGGCCCGCAGCCGCAGCAGCGGGATCGCCAGGACGATGAGCAGGCCGTAGTAGGCGAGGATGACCGCGACCGGTGGCCGGAGCTCCACGAGCACGAGCCCGAGCAGCGCCACCAGCACCGCCCGCACGACCAGGCCCGCCGCCGCGGCGAGATGCAGCCGGCCGAGCGACGGTCCCGGGGGATCCGGCGGCCGCAGACCGAGGTGGCCGCCCGTTCCGAGCGCGATCCCCACCCCGAGGAGCAGCGCGAACAGCGCCGAGGCCCGGCCGGCGGCGACCGCACCGGTGATCGTCTCCCCGGTCGCGGTGTGCAGCGGCAGGACGTGCGTGACCATCATGCCGAGCAGCGCGATCCCGCGCGCCGCGTCGACGCCCGCGATCCGGTCCCGGACCGGGCGGGTGCCCGGCCCGGCGGGCACGGCGGCCGTCACGGCCGGGCGGTGCCCGCCCCCACCGGGCCGGCGACCGGCACGCCCGCCCGGCGCAGCCACTCGTCGAGCGACCGCTGGGTGGTGACGAGGTCCGGCCGGCGGTCCGGGTCGGTGCGCAGGGCCTGCTTGAGCAGCGAGAGGTGCGCGGTGCGCCGGGGCAGGTGGGTGAGCTTGGCCCCGACGGCGGCGGCGCGCAGCCCGGAGATCGCGTCGGCGTGCCCGCCGCGCGGCGGATAACCGGTCAGCGCGAACGACACCGTGGCCGCCAGCTGCCAGATGTCCGAGCGCGTGGTCGCCTTCTGCCCCGCCGCGACCTCGGGCGCGAGGTAGTCCGGGGTGCCCAGCACGAAGCCCGTCATGGTCAGCGTGGAGTCCCCGGTCCGGCGGGCGATGCCGAAGTCGATCAGGTGCGGGTGCCCGGCGGCGTCGACGATCACGTTGCCCGGCTTGAGGTCCCGGTGCAGCACGCCGCGGCGGTGGGCCGCGTCGAGGGCGCCGGCGACGCCGCTCCAGATCCGGGCGGCGGACACGTCGTCGACCGGCCCGCGCTCCTGCACCAGCCGCGAGAGCGGCACGCCCTCGACGTACTCCATCACGATGACCAGGCCCTCGAGCTGGGACAGGCCGGGATCGGACTTGGCGTGCACCAGGTCGTGGATCTGGACGCACTGCGGGTGCCGGACGGCGGCCAGCGCGGCCGCCTCGCGACGGATCCGCTCCTCGGTCTCGCCGTCGGGTGCGTGGGCCGACTTGAGCGCGACGGTGCGCCCGAGCTTGGCGTCGTGGGCCAGCCAGACCCGGCCGAACCCGCCGGCGCCGATGCGCTGCAGCACCCGGAAGCGCGGCGCCCTGCCGTTCAGCGGGGCGGCGCCCACCGGGACGGCACCCATCGGGGCGGGCGGGCCGGGGAACGGTCCGGGGGCCGCGAGGGTGCCGCCCGGGCCGGTGGGGCGCCCGGGAGGCGGACCGAAGCCGCCGGGCCCGCGGCCGGGGATCGGCGGCAGCGCGCCCGGCGCGGCCGCGAGCGGCGCGGGACCGCCGGCGCGGGGCTGCGGAACGGCGGTCGGCGGCGGGGCGGCGGGCAGCCGGCTGCTGTCGAAGTCAGCGTACGGCGGGCGGGGTTCCTGCGCGGAGCGGTCGGCCCGGCGCTCCTCCGCGGAGGGGAGCTGCACGATCGGCTGCATCCGCTCCTTGAGGCGGGCGAGCCGCTGCTCGCCGGTCTCGGCCGGCCGCTTCTCGCGGGCCGGGCCCGCGGGCTGCAGCGAGCGCCGGACCGTCTCGCGTGACGGCGGCGGCACGGCGCTGACCAGCAGCATGCCGGCGAAGGCGCCCAGGCAGGCCCCGACCCAGAGGTGCTCGGACGCGCCCGCGGGCACGCCGGCGGTGAGCACGGCCAGCGCCAGGGTGGGGCCCCAGAAGAACCGGGCGGGCCAGGCGGGTCCGCGGCGCAGCGCCAGCCGGGCCTGGATCCCGACGAACACCGCGGTGATCAGGGGCACGATGCCGAGCAGCAGGACGGCGACGCCGAGCCGGACCGGGTCGGACGGGTCGAACGCGTCGCCGACGGTGCCGGACCCCAAGTAGGTGCTCTGCGCCCCGACGAAGCACTCGGTGGAGCGCAGCGAGCGCGCCGCGGCACCGGTCAGGCCGGGTACGTCGGCACCGCGGACGGCGGAGGCGGCGAACACCCGCCCCGCGGCCACGAACACGAGCAGCGGGAGCAGTCCGGCGGTCAGCAGGCCGATCCCGGCCAGGAGCACCCCGCGCCCGCCGCCGTAGGCGGCACCGAAGCGCCGCCGCAGCAGCGCTACGACCAGGGCGCCCGCGGCGGGCAGGAGCCCGACGCCGAGGCCGAGCGCCGACGTCGCCCAGGCCCAGACACCCGGGCAGGCCTGCGGGGCCACGGTCTCGCGCAGCACGGACAGCAGCTGCCCGACCAGCGCGACGAGCGTGTCCACCGGCTCCCCCTCCCCCTGTCGGAGCGCCCGGACGCCGGGCGCGATACGTGACGCGACCGGGACGTGGCCGGCACCCCCACTATGGCATCACCGGGGTCCCCCGTGCCGGGCCGTGCCGGGCACAGCGTGTCGCCCGTTCGTCGCCCCGCCCCGCGGCCGTCCGGGGGTACCGGTCGGGCCGCCCGCCGTGCGGCCCGTGCCGCTCAGCGTCCGCCCTGCTCCCGGTACGTGTCCAGGTCCTCGTTGAACCGCTCGAGCAGCATGCCGAGCGACTCCCGGTCCTCCTGCGGCCAGGACTCCAGCACGGCCTGCAGCGGGCGGAGCCGGGCCTCGCGGACGAGCTCCCGCTGGGCCAGGCCCTCGGCGGTCAGCGACACGACGACGGACCGCGAGTCGCGCTCGTCCGGCCGGACGTCGACGAGCCCGGCGCGGGAGAGCCGGGAGACCTGCCGGCTCGCCGTCGGCTTGCTCACGCCCAGCCGCGCGGTGAGCAGCGTGAGCGACTGCGCCCCGTTCTCGTCGAGCGCGGCGAGCACGGGATAGGTGTAACGGTCCACGGCCTCGTGCGCGCCGTAGCCGCCGGACCAGACGGGCTCCAACGTGCGCCGGATCAGCACGGTGATCTCGTGTTCGAGGCGGTGCAGCGAGTCCTGGGCCGGATTCTCGGGCGCGACCGCACCAGTGGTCGACGTCACGGGGTCACCCCTCCGCGGAAATCGGTCGTTCGGGCATGAATCGATCGTACCCGTATTGCGGCCCGCAATGTTTCGTCGCGCAATCCGATCACGCTCGACCACTCACCGCGCAGAGCGGAATGCCGCACCGGGACGGCGGGTTGGCCGTGACATGGGACTCACCCGACGCGAGGGACCCCTGGCCCCCGACTCACCCACCACCGTCAACTACGCGATCGACGGCCCGGCCCACAAGCTGTTCGCCCAGCCCTTCCCGCGCCGCATCCGCGCGGAGTTCGCCGGCCGGACGGTCGTCGACACCACCCGGGGCGTGCTGGTCCACGAGACCGCCCTGCTCCCGGTGCTCTACGTGCCGTTCGACGACGTCGACGCGGACGCGCTCGTCCCCACCGACCACTCGACGCACTGCCCGTTCAAGGGCGACGCGAGCTACCACTCGCTGGTCGTGGACGACCGGACCGCGGAGAACGCCGTCTGGTCCTACCCCGAACCGAAGCCCGAGGCCCCGTGGCTGAAGGGCTACGCCGCCTTCTACTGGAACGCCCTCGACGCCTGGTACGACGAGGAGGAGCAGGTCTTCGCCCACCTCACCGACCCGTACACCCGCGTCGACGTCCGGCCGACCCGCCGGCACGTCCAGGTCCGGCACGGCGACACGGTCCTCGCGGAGTCCGACGCGCCGGCCGTGCTCTCCGAGACCGGGCTGCCGAACCGCTGGTACCTGCCGAGGGACGCGGTCCGGGTGGAGCTGCGCCCGTCGGACACCCGCACCCGCTGCCCCTACAAGGGCGAGGCGCGCTACTGGACCGCGGTGCTGCCCGACGGCACCGAGATCGCCGACGCGGCCTGGGAGTACGAGACCCCGCTGCCGGAGTCGAGCCGGGTCGCGGGCCTGCTCAGCTTCTGGGGCGACGGCGTCGAGGTGCTGGTCGACAGCGAGCCGGCCTGAGCCTTCCCGGGGCTACTCGTCCTCGAGCAGGGCCTCGATGGCGGGCAGCGCCGCCCGGATGACGGCGCGCTGCTCGGCGTCGAGGCGCTGCAGCCGGCGGGCGACGAGCGCGGTCCGGTGGGTGCGGATCTCGTCCAGCCGGACCCGGCCGGTGTCCGACAGCGTGATCAGCACGCCGCGGGCGTCCTGCGGGTCCGGCGTGCGTACGACCAGGCCCTGGTCGTCGAGCGCGCCGAGCACCCGGGACATGGTCGGGGCCGTGACGGCCTCGCGTTTCGCGAGCTCGGAGAGCCGCAGCGGGCCGTGCATCGCGATCGTCACGAGCGCGGAGAGCTGCAGCGGGGGCAGCGAGTCCCCGCCGTCGATCCGGATCCGCCGATGCAGCCGGCCGACGGCGAGCCGCAGCCGGGTGGCCTCCTCGGTGAGCTCCGGGTCCTCCACGTCGGGTGCGACGGGGGTCTCGACCGGGTGATCGGGCGGCGGGACGTGCTCCGCGGTCATCCACCCATCCTGCCAGCCGGACAGTTCGGACAGTGCCCGGTCCCCCTGGCCTGCGCCGTCAGACCTTCCGGAGCCGGATCCGCGTGACGTCGTGCCGCGGGCCCTTGGTGAGGACGAGGCTGGCGCGGCCGCGGGTCGGGAGGATGTTCTCCTCCAGGTTCGGCCCGTTGATCGTGGCCCAGATGTTCTCGGCGTGCGCCACGGCCTCGTCGTGGTCCAGCTCGGCGTAGCGGCGGAAGTACGAGGCCGGGTCGCGGAAGGCGGTCTCGCGCAGCTTGAGGAAGCGGTCGACGTACCAGCGGCGCAGGTCCTGCGTGGCGGCGTCGACGTACACCGAGAAGTCGATGAAGTCGCTGACCGTCAGGGCCGTGTTGCCCGAGGCCGGCTGCAGGACGTTGAGCCCCTCGATCAGCAGGATGTCCGGGCGCCGGACGACCAGCCGCTCGTCGGGGACGATGTCGTAGACCAGGTGGGAGTAGACCGGCGCGGTCACCTCGGCGCGGCCCGCCTTGACCTCGGTGACGAACCGCAGCAGCGCCCGCCGGTCGTAGGACTCCGGGAACCCCTTGCGCTGCATGAGCCCGCGCCGCTCCAGCTCGGCGTTCGGGTACAGGAAGCCGTCCGTGGTGACCAGCTCCACCCGGGGGTGCTGGGGCCAGCGGGCGAGCAGCAGCCGCAGCAGGCGCGCGGTCGTGGACTTGCCCGCCGAGACCGAACCCGCGACCCCGATCACGAAGGGCGTCCGCGCGGCCGTGCCGCCCAGGAAGGTCCGGTAGGCCCGGTACAGCCGCCCGCCCTCCTGCACGTGCAGGTTCAGCAGGCGGGACAGCGGCAGGTAGACCTCGCGCACCTCGGCGAGGTCGACCGCGTCGCCCAGGGAGCGCACCCGCTCCAGCTCCGCCGCGGTGAGCGGCAGCGGGCTCGTCTCCCCCAGCCGGGCCCACGAGGCGCGGTCGAAGTCGACGAAGGGCGAGGAGCCCCCGTCGCGATGGCCGAGGGAGGCGCCCGGGACGCCGGGCGGGAGCACGTGCCGTGGGGCACGGCGGTCTGTCTGCTCTGTGGCCTGCACCGTCGCGGGCATCGGGACCTCGGTCCTGTCGGGTTCTTCGGGTGCGATGGAGGTCCAACCTAGACGTCGATCGGCCGGCCGACCCCGCGACGTGGGGTGAACCACTCCTCCGCCGATCGTGATCGACCGGACGCCCCCACGGGATACCCGGGAGGATGCACGGTATGTCCGGGACGACCCCCGCGCTGGACCGCCGCCGCGTCCTCGCCCACCGGTTCGCGGCGCACGGGCTCGCGGCGCGCACCGCCGCCGACCCGGCGGAGCTGCGGGTGCTCCGCCTCGGCGTGCAGGACACCCCGCCGGGGTCGTTGCCGCTGGCCCTGGCCGCGCGCCTGCGGGAGGTCCCCGCGGACACCCCGCCGGGCGCGAGCGTGGTGTGGTCGCACCGCGGCGCCCCGCACCTGCACCCGGACGCGGACCTCGTCGCGTTGGCGGCGGCCTGCTGGCCGGTCTCCGCCGCCGACGCGGCCGCCCGGCTCGGCTGGCAGCGGGCCCGGCTCGCGGCGGAGGGTGCGGCCGCCCGCGGCGCGATCCGGGCCGTGGCGGAGGCGGTGGCGACCGTGCTGTCCGGCGGGCCGCTGGTCAAGGGCGAGCTCAGCACCGAGGTCACCCGGATCGTCCCGGCGGCGCTCTCGCCGTGGTGCGGCCCGTGCGGGGTGCACCACGTGGCCGAGCAGCTGCTCCGGCTGGCGGGGCTGCCGGCCGGGGCGCGGCTGCGGCCGGGCACGAAACCCGTTGTCCTGGAGGCGGTCCCGGACTGGCCGGGGCCGCCCGCCGACGACGCCGCCGGCGCCGGCCCCGTCGTCGCCGCCTACCTCGACCTCTTCGCACCCGCCTCGCCCTCGGACGTCGCCGGGTTCCTCGGCACGTCCACGACAGCCGCCCGGCCGGCCCTGCCCGACGGCCTCGTGCCCGTGACCGTCGACGGCCGGTCGGTGCTCTGCCCGCCCGCGCTGCTCGACGAGCTGACCGGACCCGCCCCGGACCCGGCCGGCGTCGTCCGGCTGCTGCCGCCCTCCGACCCGTACCTCCAGGGGCGGGACCGGGAGCTGCTGGTCCCGGCCAAGGAGCACCGGTCGGTGATCTGGCGGGCGGTCGGAGCACCCGGTGTGGTGGCCGTCGACGGCGAGGTCGCCGGGGTGTGGCGCACCCGGGCGCGGGGGCGGGTGCTGGACATCACCGTCGACGAGTTCCGCCCCCTCAGCGCGGCCGAGACCCGGGCTGCCGAGGCGGAGGCGGAGCGGGTACGCCAGGTCCGGGGCACGCGGGAGGTCGTCGTCCGGACGGGCTGAGGCGGCCGGCCGCGTCCGTCCGGAGGAACCCGCCGCCGGTGCGGCGACCGTCGGGCGCGGGACGGCACCGGGCGCCCTAGACTCGGCCGAGCGCCCCCGGTACCGCTGGCCGGGGCGCGTGCACCCCGAGTCCGACAGGAGTCCCGTTGCCGTCCGCGTCCGCAGGACCGTCAGGCAGTAGCGCGCCGGGCTCGGCCCGGCCGCACCGATCCCGGGAGCGTCACCCGGCCCGGCCCCTCCGGCGGCCCCGGTGACCGTGCTCCTCTCCCTCCTCGGCCTGCTGGCCGTGGTCGCCCTCACCCTGGGCACCGCGATCTCGGTGGCCTCGGAGTTCTCGCTGACCGCGCTGGAGCGCAGCCAGGTCGACTCGCACGTCGCCGCCGTCGGCGACCGGCGGGCGCGGGCCGTGCAGCGGGCGCACCGCACGCTGTCCTTCCAACTGTCCGGCAGCCAGCTGGGCATCACGGTCACCACCCTGGCCACCGGTTACATCGCCGAGCCCGCCATCGCCGAGCTGATCCGGCCGGGGCTGACGGCCCTCGGCCTGTCCGAGGGGGTGTCGGCCGGCGCGGCCACGATCGCCTCCCTGGTGATCGCCACGACCCTGTCCATGGTGTTCGGCGAGCTGGTGCCCAAGAACATCGCGATCGCCAAGCCGCTGGAGACCGCACGCGCGGTCGTCTGGCTGCAGAGCGCGTTCGCCCACGCCTTCCGCTGGCTGATCGACCTGCTCAACAGCTCGGCCAACGCGATCGTTCGCCGGCTGGGCGTGGAGCCCGCCGAGGAGCTGCGTTCGGCCCGGTCGCCGCACGAGCTCAGCTCGCTCGTCCGGTCCAGCGCCGAGCACGGCACGATCGACGAGGGCACCGCCGCGCTGCTCGACCGGTCGCTGCGGTTCACCGACCGGGTCGCCGAGGACCTCATGACCCCGCGGGTGCGCGTCGACACCCTCGACGCCGCGGACTCGGTCGCCGACCTCGTCGCCCTCGCCCGGCGCAGCGGCCACTCCCGCTTCCCGGTGCACGACGGCGACCCCGACGCCGTCCTCGGGCTGGTGCACGTCAAGCAGGCCTTCGGCGTCGAGCCGAGCGCGCGGGCGGGCACCCCGGTCCGCGACCTCGTGCAGCCCGCCGAGATCGTGCCCGCGTCCCTCGACGGCGACGAACTGCTCTCCCGGCTGCGCGAGTCCGGCCTGCAGACCGCCGTCGTCGTCGACGAGTACGGCGGCACGGCGGGGCTGGTGACCCTCGAGGACCTGATCGAGGAGATCGTCGGCGACGTCCGGGACGAGCACGACCGCGCCGAACAGGCCCGGGTGCGCCCGCTCGGCCGGGACAGCTGGCTCGTCTCCGGGCTGATGCGCGCCGACGAGGTCGACGAGGCCACCGGCTTCCGGATGCCCGAGGGCGACTACGAGACCCTGGCGGGGATGGTGCTGGAGAGGCTGGGCCGGATCCCGGACGTGGGCGACGACGTCGCGGTCGACGGCTGGCGGGTCACCGTGATGCGCCGCGACCGCAACCGCGTCGCCGAGCTGCGGCTCGCGCGGCTGGCGCCCGAGGCGGTGGCCCGTGGGTAGCGACGTCCTCGCCGTCCTGGCGGCGATCCTGCTGCTGGGCGCCAACGCGTTCTTCGTGATGGCGGAGTTCGCCCTGATCAGCGCGCGCAAGGACCGGCTGGAGGCGATGGCCGACAACGGCGTCGCCGGGGCCCGGACCGTGCTGCGTGCGAGCGCCGACCTGGCCCGGATGCTCGCGGCGTCGCAGCTCGGCATCACGATCGCCTCGCTGCTGCTGGGCCGGCTCGGCGAGCCCGCCGTCGCGCACTTCATCGAGGCGCCGCTGGAGTGGGCGGGGCTGCCCGAGGCCGCGCTGCACCCGATCGCCTTCGCGCTGTCGCTCGCGCTGGTGTCGGTGGCGCACATCCTCCTCGGCGAGATGGTGCCGAAGAACATCTCGATCGCGGGCCCGGAGCGTGCGGCGATCCTGCTGGTGCCGCCGTTCCTGCTCTTCACGACGGTGATGCGGCCCTTCATCGACCTGTTCAACCACCTCGCGAACCTCACCCTGCGGCTGCTGCGGATCGAGCCGAAGGACGAGCTGGAGACGGCGTTCACCTCGGGCGAGCTGTCGGAGATGATCGCGGACTCCCGCCGCGAGGGCCTGCTCGACGACGAGGAGTCCACCCGGATCTCCCGCACCCTGCGGTCCGCCGAGGCGACCGTCGGCGACGTGCTCGTGCCGGCCGGGGAGCTCGTCTCGCTGCCCGTGCGGCCGCGGGTCGGGGACGTCCAGCGCGCGGTGGAGCAGACCGGGTTCTCCCGCTTCCCGCTGCGCGCCCCGGACGGCCGCTTCACCGGGTACCTGCACGTCAAGGACGTGCTCGACGTGATCGACGATCCCGACGCCGTCATCCCGCTCACCCGGGTCCGCGGCCTGCCCGAGGTGCCCGCCGACGCCCGGCTCGACGAGGCCGTCGCCGCCCTGCGCACCACCCGCGCGCACCTCGCCCGCGCCGTCGACCGGTTCGGCGCCACCGTCGGCATGGTGGCCATGGAGGACCTGATCGAGCACTACGTCGGCACGGTCCGCGACGCCACCCACACCAGCGAGTCCTGACCCGTGAGTGCCGACTGCCCCTCTAGCGGCACTCGGCACTCACGACCCCCGGTGACCTGCGCAGACCCCGCCGCGTAGCGTTGCGGGACGTGGTGACCGAGGAACTCGACGAGCCCGCGTGGCGGGCCCGGGCGGCCGCCCACCGCACCCGGATGGAGCGCTGGACCGGGCCGCACCGGGAGCGCCGGCGCCGCCGCGAGCCGCACCCGGTGCAGGATTTCCTGTTCACGTACTACTCGCTGCGGCCCGCGCAGCTCGAGCAGTGGCAGCCCGGCCCGGGTGTCCGGCTGCTCGGCGCGGTCGGCGAGTTCGCCGATCGCCCGGGCTACCGGCCGGACGGCGCCGGCGTCGTCCTCGATCCGGCGCTCCTGCCCGAACGGCTGCACCGCACCGCGGGCTTCGTGCACGGGCTGGTCTCCGCGACGGCCGTCCGCCCCGCCCGCTACGGCTGCTTCGGGCTGCACGAGTGGGCGATGGTCTACCGCGCCGACCGGCCGCGCCACGGGGCCGTCCCGCTGCGGCTCGGCACGGCCGGCACCGACGCCGTCGTCGAGTCGATGCCGGTGACCTGCACACACCACGACGCGTTCCGCTTCTTCACGGCGGCCGCGCGCCCGCTGAACCGGCTCCAGCCGACGCGCGCGGACCAGGTCGCGCTGGAGCAGCCGGGATGCCTGCACGCGACGATGGACCTCTACAAGTGGGCGTACAAGCTGCTCCCGGCCACCCCTGCCGAGCTGCTCGGGGACTGCTTCGCGCTGGCCGCCGAGGTCCGCGAGCTCGACATGCGGGCCAGCCCCTACGACCTCGCCGACCGCGGGTACGCGCCGGTCCGGATCGAGACGCCCGAGGGCCGCGCCGAGTACGCCCGGGCACAGCAGGGCTTCGCCGAGCGGGCCGCCCCGCTCCGCACCCGCCTCCTGGCCCTCTGCACCGCCCTCATCGAACCCGCAGCTCAGCCCCTGTGAGTGGCGATAGTCGCTATGGCGACTATCGCCACTCACAGGGTGGTCAGGAGCTGTAGGCCTCGATGGGCGGGCAGGAGCAGACCAGGTTGCGGTCGCCGTGCGCCTGGTCGATGCGGCGGACCGGCGGCCAGACCTTGCGGTCGTGCACCCCGGGCACGGCGCCCGTCGGGTAGGCGGCGAGGTCGCGGGGGTACGGGTGGTCCCACTTGTCCACCAGGCAGGCCGCGGTGTGCGGCGCGCCGCGCAGCGGGTTGTCGTCGACCGGCCACTCCCCCGCCTGCACCCGGCGGATCTCGTCCCGGATCCCGATCATGGCCGCGACGAACCGGTCGATCTCGGCGAGGTCCTCGCTCTCGGTCGGCTCGACCATCAGCGTGCCGGCGACCGGGAAGGACATGGTCGGGGCGTGCAGGCCGTAGTCGGCGAGCCGCTTCGCGACGTCGTCGACCGTCACGCCGGACTCCTTGGTGATCCCGCGCAGGTCGAGGATGCACTCGTGCGCAACCGCACCGTCGCGGCCCGCGTAGAGCACCGGGTAGTGCTCGTCGAGCCGGGCGGCGACGTAGTTGGCCGCCGCGACCGCGGTGAGCGTCGCCCGCCGTAGCCCCTCGACGCCCATCATCCGGATGTAGGCCCAGGAGATCGGCAGCACGCCCGGGCTGCCGTACGGCGCCGCCGAGACCGCCCCGACGGCGTGGTCACCGGAGCCGCGGCCGGGCAGGAACGGCGCGAGGTGCTCGGCCACGGCCACCGGCCCGACGCCCGGGCCGCCCCCGCCGTGCGGGATGCAGAAGGTCTTGTGCAGGTTGAGGTGGCTGACGTCGCCGCCGAACGCGCCGGGCCGGGCGAGCCCGAGCAGCGCGTTCAGGTTGGCCCCGTCGACGTAGACCTGGCCGCCCGCCTCGTGCACCGCGGCGCAGACCTCGCGCACCTCGGCCTCGTACACGCCGTGGGTCGACGGGTAGGTGATCATCAGCGCGGCGAGCGCCGACCCGTGCTCGCCGATCTTGGCGCGCAGGTCGGCGAGATCGACGTTGCCCGCCGAATCGGTGGCCACCACGACGACCCGCATCCCGGCCATGACGGCCGACGCCGCGTTGGTGCCGTGGGCGCTCGACGGGATCAGGCAGACGTTCCGCTCGGCCTCGCCGCGCGAGCGGTGGTAGGCGGCGATGGCCAGCAGCCCGGCGAGCTCACCCTGGCTGCCCGCGTTGGGCTGCACGGAGACGGCGGCGTACCCCGTCAGCTCGGCGAGCCAGCGCTCGAGCTGCGTGATCATCTCCCGCGTTCCCTCGGTGTCCGCCGCGGGGGCGAACGGGTGCAGCTCCGCGAACTCCGGCCAGGTGATCGGCTCCATCTCCGCGGTCGCGTTGAGCTTCATGGTGCAGGAGCCCAGCGGGATCATCGTGCGGTCGAGGGCCAGGTCGGCGTCGGCGAGCCGGCGCAGCCAGCGCATGAGCGCGGTCTCCGAGCGGTGCTCGTGGAAGGTCGGGTGGGTGAGGAACTCCGACTCCCGCCGCAGGTCCGCGGGCAGCGCGTCGGGGGTGGCGGCGTCCAGGTCGGCGACGTCCGCCTCCACGCCGAAGGCCCCCCACAACGCGCGGAGGTGTGCGACGGTGGTCAGCTCCGAGCAGGCCAGGCCCAGCTCGTCGGCGGAGATGCGGCGCACGGAGATCCCGGCCGTGTGGAGGGCGTCGGCGATCGCGTCCGCCCGGCCCGGCACCCGTGCGACCACGGTGTCGAAGAAGTTCTCGTGGGCAACCTCGAGGCCGCCCGCCCGGAGCCCGGCCGCCAGGACGGCGGCCATCCGGTGGGTGCGCCGGGCGATCCGGGTGAGCCCCTCGGGCCCGTGGTAGATCGCGTAGCAGGCCGCGACGACGGCGAGCAGCACCTGCGCCGTGCAGATGTTCGACGTCGCCTTCTCCCGCCGGATGTGCTGCTCACGGGTCTGCAGGGCGAGCCGCAGGGCGGGGTTGCCGTCGGCGTCCCGGGACACGCCGACCAGGCGGCCCGGCAGCTGACGGGCGAACTGCTGGCGCACCGACAGGTAGCCGGCGTGGGGGCCGCCGAACCCGAGCGGGACGCCGAAGCGCTGGGTCGTGCCCACCGCGGCGTCGGCCCCGAGCTCGCCGGGCGGGGTGAGCAGGGTGAGCCCGAGCAGGTCCGCGGCCACCGCCACCAGGCCCCCGCGGGCGTGGGCCTCCTCGATCAGCCTCCGGGGGTCGGCGACGCGGCCGGACGCGCCGGGGTACGAGAGGAGCAGGCCGAACAGGTCGCCCTCGGGCAGGCCGTCGGCCAGGTCCGCGACCACCAGCTCGATGCCGAGCGGCTCGGCGCGGGTCCGCAGCACGTCGACCGTCTGCGGGAGGGTGTCGGCGTCGACCACGAACCGCGGGCTCTTCGCCTTGCCCGCCCGCCGGAGCAGCGTCATCGCCTCGGCGGCCGCGGTGGCCTCGTCGAGCAGCGACGCGCCGGCCACCGGCAGCCCGGTCAGGTCGGCGACCATGGTCTGGAAGGCGAGCAGCGCCTCGAGCCGGCCCTGGCTGATCTCCGGCTGGTACGGCGTATAGGCCGTGTACCAGGCCGGGTTCTCCAGCACGTGCCGGCGGATCACCGGCGGGGTGACCGTGCCCGCGTAACCCAGCCCGATCATCGGGACGGTCACGGTGTTGCGGTCGGCGAGCCCACGCAGCTCGGCCAACATCTCGGTCTCCGACGCGGGCGCCGGGATGCTCGTCGGCACCTCGCCGGTGTCGCGGATGCTCGGCGGCAGCGCCCGGTCGGCCAGCTCCTCCAGCGAGCCGACGCCGATCGCGGCGAGCATGCGCTCGAGCTCGGCCGGCCGGGGCCCGACGTGCCGGTCGGCGAACGGGACCCCCGCCTCGAGCTCGGCGAGCGAGAGCTGCGGCGGGGCGGACGTGGTGCTCGACGGAGCAGGCGGCGCGTCGGTCACGAGGACGACCTTTCGGGCGGTGGGCAGGACGGCATGCGGGACGTGCTGCCCTCCCCCTCTGTCCCCACCCGGGTACCCGGGTGCCTGAGAGATTCACCCGGCCGGAGCCGGGCTTTCCCCGTCGGCGGACGCCGGCCCGGTGGTCCCCGCACCGGCGTCGCTTTCCAGAGGCGTCTCACCCTCGCGGTCTCGGGTGCCTGAGAGGTTCCGGGGAGGAGTTGCTCCTTCGGCGCCCGGTCCACGTGCGACCGGGTCTCTCCCGCGCGGGATCGGCGACTGCCCGACCAGCCTAGCGCCGGATGCCGTAGTTCCACCGAGGAACCGGGCCGGGATCACCGCCAGACTCGCCGCATGAGCAGCTCGGACCGCAGCCCCGACCCCGTCCCCTCGACCACCGCGGCGTTCCACCTGCAGGCGGTGGCGTCGTTCGTCGTCTCGCTCGCCGCCGTGACGGTCGGCGTGCTCTACCTGCCCGCCGACCCCTGGGTGCGCGCCTTCCTCGCCGTGTCCGTCCTCTACGTGACGACCTCGGCCTTCACCCTCGCCAAGACGGTGCGGGACAAGCAGGAGCGCCTCACCGTCGTCAACCGGGTGGACCAGGCGCGGCTGGAGAAGCTCCTCGCCGAACACGACCCCTTCCGCCCCGCCGCCTGAGGGTGCAGCTCCCGCCGGTCGAGATGAACCTCAGGGCGGTTCACGACCTCAGAACAACCTGATGTTCATCTCGGCGGAGGAGAAGGGCGGGTGGGGTGGCTCAGGGAGCCGCGCCCGAGGCCTCAGCTGATGGCGCGGCGGGCGCGGCGTCGGGAGAGCTCGTCCTCCGGGGCCTCGTCGACCGAACCGCCGTCCGCACGCTCGACCGGGAAGTCCTTGATCGAGCCGCTGATCTCGCGCATCGCGCCGGAGACCGCGATCCCGAACACGCCCTGGCCGCCCTGCAGCAGATCGACGACCTCCTCGGGCGAGGTGCACTCGTACACCGTGGTGCCGTCCGAGAAGAGGGTGATCTGCGCCAGATCTCTTATCCCCCGCCGGCGCAGGTGCTCGACGGCGACCCGGATGTTCTGGAGGGACACCCCGGCGTCGAGCAGCCGCTTGACGACCTTGAGGACCAGGACGTCCTTGAACGAGTAGAGGCGCTGCGACCCGGAGCCGGCGGCCCCGCGGATCGACGGGACGACGAGCCCGGTGCGGGCCCAGTAGTCCAGCTGCCGGTAGGTGATGCCCACGACCTGGCAGGCGGTGGGGCCACGGAACCCGACGAGCTGGTCCGGCAGGCCGTCGAGGCCTTCTCCGACCAGCGGGTCCGGGAAGAGCTCGCCCTGCTCGGGCCCGTCGGACGACGACGACCCGTCCACGGCACTCCCTCCGCCGGTCGGGACCTCCTGTCCCGACGACCACTCACCTGTTGACGGAGCCGACGGTAAGCGCGCGGACGCCGACGGTCAACGCGCCACGCCGCCGCACGCCCTGCTCACCCGGGCGTGTCGGCGATCGGCCGCATCCCCGGACGGGGTGGACGCCCCACCGGGGCCCTTCCGACGACCGGGAGCGACGATCACGCCGGCCTCCCGATCGACCTTCGCACGGTTTCGGGATCAGCCCGGCTGGGCGCCCCGGAAGTCCTCCGGGGAGACGGAGTCGAGGAACTCGCGGAACTTCTCGACCTCGTCCTCCTGCTCGTCCGGGATGACCAGCCCGGCCTCGGAGAGCACGCTCTCGTCGGCGTGGATCGGCACCCCGATGCGGAGCGCGAGCGCCACCGAGTCACTCGGCCGCGCGGACACGGTGATCCCGCCGTCGAAGATCAGCTCGGCGTAGAACGTGCCCTCCTGGAGATCGGTGATCCGCACCTGTTCCAGCCGCCGCCCGAGCGCGCCGATCACGTCCTTGAGCAGGTCGTGGGTCAGCGGACGGGCGGGCTTGACCCCCTGCTGCTCCAGCGCGATCGCGGTGGCCTCCACCGAGCCGATCCAGATCGGCAGGTAGCGGTCGCCCTGCGTCTCCCGCAACAGGAGGATGGGCTGGTTGGCGGGCAGTTCGACCCTGACTCCCACGACGCGCATCTCGCTCATGCGCCCGCCTCCTCACCCTGGGGTCCGACATCCTCGACGCTACACGCGCGACCCGTGCTTCGCGCGCCTCCGGACGGGCGTCGGCGCGGACTTTTCCGCCCCGCAACGCCCCCGCGCCCGGTCAGCCCTCCGCCCCGGGCTCCGGCCCGGTGAGGAAGACGAGCCGGAACTTGCCGATCTGGACCTCGTCGCCGTTGGCGAGGACGGCCGTGTCGACCGGCTCCCGGTTGACGTAGGTCCCGTTGAGGCTGCCGACGTCGACGACGACGAACTCGCCCGAGTCGCGCCGGAACTCCGCGTGCCGCCGGGAGACCGTGACGTCGTCGAGGAAGATGTCGCTGTCCGGGTGCCGGCCCGCGCTCGTGGTCGGCCGGTCCAGCAGGAAGCGCGACCCGGCGTTCGGGCCGCGGCGCACCACCAGCAGGGCGGAGCCGGGGGGCAGCGCGTCGACGCCCGAGACCGGCTGCTCCTGGGCGGGCGGCTCGACGTCGGCCAGGAAGTCCGCCCGGAAGACCGACGTGGTCTCCGGGGAACGCTCCGGCGGAACGCCGGGCCCGTCGTTCGTGGTCACCTCGGGGTCTCCTCCTGCGTGGTGCGGTCCCGGCCGCGCCGCTGAGGGCGCCGCAGGGGCTTGCTGTCGTGCGGGCCGCCTCGGCACGACCCGCCGAACCTATCGTGCCGGGGCCGTGCGCGGGGGCCGGGGGACGGCGCTAGGCGCCCTCGACGAGCTGCCGGTAGGCGGCCGCGTCGAGCAGCTCCGCGACGGCGTCAGCGGCGCCCTCGCCGAGCTCCAGCTCGACGATCCAGCCGTCCCCGTAGGCCGCGGAGTTGATCAGCTCCGGGCTGTCCTCCAGGGCCTGGTTGACGGCGACGACCTCGCCCGCGAGCGGGGCGTAGATGTCCGAGACGGACTTGGTCGACTCGACCTCGCCGAGCGCGTCGCCCTGGGCGAAGCTGTCCCCCACCGCGGGGAGCTGCACGAACACGACGTCGCCGAGCTGCTCCTGCGCGTGGTCGGTGACCCCGACCCGCACCCGGTTCCCGTCGAGGACCCGGACCCACTCGTGGGCCTCGGTGTACCGCAGGTCGTCCGGCGTGGCGGTCTGCTCGGCAGTCACGCTGCGCAGCCTAGACCTCGGGCCGCGGGTCCTCTGAGCGGACCGGTCCCGCGCGCATCGCCAGGACGAACTGGGCGAAGTACAGCAGGCCGGACCACAGGTAGAGCGCCACGCCCCAGGCCGCGAAGGCGTACCCGAACGGCCGCGCGAGCTCGCCCCAGAACCCCGCCCGGGTGCCCAGCAGCAGGATCGGGAAGGCATAGAGCAGCAGGAACGTCGCCGCCTTGCCCAGGTAGATCACCGGGAACGGGCCGTAGCCGTTGCGCCGCAGCACGGACACGCACAGCCCCAGGACGAGGTCGCGGGCCACGAGCACGGCGACGACCCACCACGGCACGATGTCCCGGACACCCAGCGCGACCAACGCCGAGAGGATGTAGAGCCGATCCACGGCGGGGTCGAGGAGCTCGCCGAGCCGCGAGTACTGGTCCAGCAGCCGGGCGAGCTTCCCGTCGGCCCAGTCGGTGATCCCGCCGACGGCGAGCACGAGGATCGCCCAGCCGTCCGCCCGCGGGCCGAGCAGCAGCCACAGGAACAGCGGGACCCCGGCCAGCCGCAGCACGCTGAGCAGGTTGGGGACGGTGAGCACCCGCTCCTGCCGGATCACCCCTGTCACGACGGGGAGGGTACCGGTGGAGATCGGCCCGTCCCCGGGCGACGATGGCTCCCATGGACGCCACCCAGCTGCGGGACGTGCAGGGCCCGCTGAAGAAGCAGTACCGGGAGGACCCGGGGTCCGCCGTGGTCACGTTGCACGCGGACGGGGAGCTCGACGGCACGGGCGTGGCCTGCCGCGTGCGCACCGCGACCGCGCTGGCCGAGGCCGGCCTGCACCCCGCGACCGGCGGCGACGGCACCCAGCTCTGCTCCGGCGACATGCTCCTCGAGGCCCTGGTCGCCTGCGCCGGGGTGACCCTGCGGGCCGTGGCGACGTCGATGGGCCTGGAGGTGTCCGGCACCGTGCGCGCGGAGGGCGACCTGGACTTCCGCGGCACGCTCGGCGTGGACAAGGAGGCCCCGGTCGGGTTCCGGGACGTCCGGCTGTCCTTCGCGCTGGACACCACGGCCGACGAGGAGCAGGTCGCGAGCCTGGTCAAGCTCACCGAGCGGTACTGCGTGGTGCTGCAGACGATCAAGGGGAACCCGCACACCGAGGTGGCGGTGACCACCGCCGGGTAGCGTCGCGGCATGGCAGGACCCGAGACAGGACCCGAGCCCGCAGCCGAGACCACCGGCGCGCAGGTGCTGCTGCGCACCCTGGTCGACGCCGGCGTCGACGTCTGCTTCGCCAACCCCGGCACGTCCGAGATGCACCTGGTCGCGGCGCTCGATGCCGAGCCCCGCATGCGCGCGGTCCTGACCCTGTTCGAGGGCGTGGCGACCGGCGCCGCGGACGGCTACGCCCGGATGGCGGACAAGCCGGCGGCCACCCTGCTGCACCTCGGGCCCGGCCTGGCCAACGGCACCGCCAACCTGCACAACGCGCGGCGGGCCGGCACGCCGGTGGTCAACGTCGTCGGCGACCACGCGCTGGACCACAAGCCGCTCGACGCCCCGCTCGAGTCGGACGTCGACGCGCTGGCCGGCACGGTCTCGGCGCGGGTGCACCGCAGCCTGTCGACCGCGGACCTGGGCCGGGACACGGCCGACGCCGTGGCCGCGGCCTGCGGGCCGCCGCCCGCCATCTCCACCCTCCTCGTCCCCGCCGACGTGGCCTGGACCTCGGCCGCGGGGCTCGAGCCCGGAACCCTCGCGCCGCCGGCCGCCCCGGGCCGCGGGGCCCTCGACGCCGACGGCCTGGAGTCCGCCGCCAAGGCGCTCTGGTCCGGCGAGCCCTGCACCCTGCTCGTCGGCGGCACGGGCCTGCGGGAGCGCGGGCTCGTGGCGGCGCACCGGATCGCGGTCGCGACCGGGGCCCGGGTGCTCGCCGAGTGCTTCCCGACGCGGCTGGAGCGCGGCGCGGGCGTCCCGCCGATCTCCCGGCTCGCCTACCCCGGCGACGTCGCGCGGAAGCAGCTCGAGGGCACGACGCACCTCGTGCTCGCCGGCGCCGCCTCCCCCGTCACCTTCTTCGGCTACCCGGGCAAGCAGGGCGATCTGGTGCCGGAGGGCGCCACCGTGCACCGCGTCACCGAGATCGGGGCCGCCGGCTCCGTCGCCCTCGAGGCGCTGGCCGACCTGGTCGCCGCCGGCGTCACCGACGTGGCGCGTGCCGGGTTCGCCCCGCCCGCGCTGCCGACCGGCCCGCTGACGGTGCAGACCGCGGCCGAGGTCGTCGGTGCCCTGCTGCCCGAGGGCGCGATCGTGGTCGACGAGTCGGTCACCTCCGGCGCGAGCCTGCCGCAGGCCACCGCCGGGTCGGCCCGGCACGACTGGCTCACCCTCACCGGCGGGGCGATCGGGTTCGGCCTCCCCGCGGCCACGGGCGCGGCGGTCGCCTGCCCCGACCGGCCCGTCTGGTGCCTGCAGGCCGACGGGAGCGCGATGTACACGATCTCGGCACTCTGGACCCACGCGCGGGAGAACCTCGACGTCACCACCGTCGTCTACGACAACGGCGCCTACGCGATCCTGCGCGGCGAGCTGCTCGGGGTCGGCGCGTCCCTGCCCGCGGACTCCCCCGCGCGCTCGCTGCTCGACCTCGGCTCGCCCCGGCTGGACTTCGTCGCCCTCGCCACCGGGATGGGGGTGCCCGCGGTGCGGGCGACGACGGCCGAGGAGCTGGCCGACGCGCTCCGCCGGGCAGCGGCCGAACCCGGCCCCCACCTGGTCGCCGCGCAGGTCCCGCCGCTGGTCCCCTGATCACGACCGTCGGACCCACCGCTCGTCGCGGTGTCGTGTCGCTTCGGCGCGGGTACCCCCGGCCGTGTGACGGGTGACCCCCTGTGGCGCCCGTAGGGTGGTGATCTGGTCACGAGCAGCGAGCGAGAGACATGAGCGTGCGAGCGGCAGAGGATCTGGCGTCCGGCGACCACGCCTGCGCCGTTCCGGTCAGCGACGAGCAGCTCTGGGAGCTCACGGCCCGTTTCCTGTCCGGCGGCCTCCGCCGCAACGAGAAGGTCGTCTACTTCGACGACGGCACCTCCGAGCGGGTCCTCGACCGGCTGACCGAGGACCGGATGCCGGTCGCCGCCACGCTCCGGAGCGGCCAGCTGCAGGTCGTGCCCGCCGACGTCACCCGCGGCGCCTTCCGCTCCCCCGTCGCCGACGTGCGCGCCCTGCTGCACTCCTATGTCGACGGCTCCGTCGCCCAGGGCTGGTCCGGCTTCCGCATGACCGGGCAGATGAGCTACGGCGCCGACGCCCCCGCGGGCATCCCGATGACGGCCTACGACGCGGCGCTGGACGACGTCGTCCGCGAGCGGCGGCTCGCCGCGCTGTGCCTCTACGACCACGGGCACTACACGCAGGAACAGATCGAGCGGATGCGCGTGGCGCACCGCGAGGAGCTCACCGCCCCCGCCGCCTACGACGACGGCCTGCTGCGGATCACCCAGACCGGCGTCACCGCCGTGCGGCTCGCCGGCGAGGCCGACCACAGCAACCGCCCGGTGATCCACAAGCTGATCACCGACACGCTGGACCGGGCGCTGCGCTCGGCCGACGCGCCCACGGACATCGAGCTCAACCTGGCCTCGTTGCGGTTCATCGACGTCGCCGGCGCGGTCGCCCTGGTGCACGCGGCCGAGGAGTTCCCGAGCAGCCACCGGCTGGTGCTCGGCGACGTCCGCCCCGGCGTCCAGCGGGTGCTCGACCGGTGCGGGGCGCCGTTCGCCACCCAGCTGCTGGTCCGCGAGGCCCGCCGGCCCCCGGCCCGGCTGCCCGAGCCGGCGGACGGGCCGCACGGTCCGCGCGAGCGGCGGCTCGCCGGGGCGCCGCTCGAGGGGGCGGGGAACGGGTCACGGCCGGAGCAGGACGCGCCCGACGACACCGACGAGACCGACGCGTCCGACGCCGTCGACGAGGACCCCCGGCGCGAGCGCGCCACCGAGGGGGCGGCGGGATGAAGGTCGAGTCCCGCGTCCCCGCGCACACCCGGCTGCGGCACGCCGTGGAGTTCCACGACGGACCGGAGGACCAGCTCACGCGGGCCGTCGCGTTCGCCCGGGCCACCGTCCGTCGCGGCGAGCAGCTCGCCGTGGCCGTACCGCCCACCGTCGAGAAGGCGGTGTTCGACGCGGTCGGGCACGCCGGCGTCGTCGCGTTGACGGCGCCCTTCGGCGCGTCCGGCGGCTCGGGGCAGACCACGGCCGCGACCTGGGCGCGGGAGCTGCGCTCGCTCGTGCAGAGCGACCCCGGCGTCACCGTGCTGTGCGGGCACGACCCGGCGCACGACGGCGTCGACGGCGGGTACTGGACCGAGCTCGACGCCGCGCTCAACGTCTCGCTGGCCGACCTGCCGGTGGACCTCGTCTGCCTCTACCCGGCCTGGCCGCTGCACCTCGAGGTGCTCGAGGGCGCCCGGGCCAACCACCCGTACGTGCTCGACGACGGCGGGCTGCGGCACAACCCCGAGCACCGCTGTCCGTTGGAGGTGCTGCGCGGGCGGGAGCGCGCCGCGCCGCTGGTCCTGGGCCCGCCGGACCTCACCTACCGGTACAACTCCTGGCAGCTGCACGAGGTCCGCCGCATGGTCGCGCGGCTCGCCCCCGCCCTCGGCTTCGACCCGGTCCGGTCCGAGGACCTGGTGCTGGCCGTGAACGAGATCGCCACCAACGCCGTCGAGCACGGGGCACCGCAGGCGGAGATCCAGTTGTGGGCCACGGCGGGCGGCCTGGTCTGCGAGGTGCACGACACCGGCGACCTCGACGAACCGCTGCCCGGCCTGACCGCGCCGCACCCCGCGGAGCCGCGCGGGCGCGGGGTGTGGATCGCGCGGCAGCTGTGCGACCTGTTGCACGTGTGGCAGGACCGCAGGGGAACACACGTCCGGCTGCACGCGACCCCGTGATCGGCCCGCCGGGGGTCCCCCGGCCGTGTCCCGAGGGCTGCGTTAAGATCGCCCCGGACGTCACCACTACGGCTGTACCTGCGGTTTGTCAATTAGGTACGTGCAGATCGTAACTGTGACGAAACAGCCTCTTGGCAATCCGGGTCGTCGGGAGAACACTGTTCGGCGGCACGGAGCCCACCCACGAGGCGTGCCCACGGGTCATCAGTCGAGTACCACCACAAGTCGGGATAACCATGTCTGACGGTCACCGCCGATCCCTCACTGAGTGTCCGGGCCACCGCATCACGGTGCTCGGATCGTTCGGTCTCACCTCGGACGGCACCACCGTGCCGTTGAGTGTGGACTCCCGCCGCGTCGTCGCGTACCTGGCCGTGCACCGCCGGCCGCAGCCGCGCGCCGGCCTCGCCGCCGACCTCTGGCCGGGCGTGCCGGCCGAGGCCGCCCACCGCCTGCTCGCGGAGGCGCTGACCGGCATCGACGTACCGGGCCTGCTCGTGGGCGACCCGGCCGTCGAGGCCGACCCGGTCGCCCTGGCGGACGAGGTCGAGGTCGACCTGTCCGACGCGATGCTCCTGGTCCGCGCCTTCAACGGCGGCGGCCGCCTCACCGAGCGTCCCGCGGTCGACCTGCTGTCCGAGGACATCCTGCCCGCGTGGACCTCCCCGTGGATCGCCGTCGAGCGCGAACGCTTCCGCCAGCTCCGGCTCGCCGCGCTGGAGGAGGTCTCCCTCAAGCTGACCGCGGCCGGCCTCTTCGCCGACGCCGCGGAGATCGCGGAGATCGCCGTGGCCGCCGCCCCCAGCCGGGAGAGCGCGCGCCGGGCCCTGATCGAGGCCCTGCTGGCGAAGGGCGACGTCGTCGAGGCGGTCGCCCAGTACGACGCGTTCCAGGAGCTGCTGCGCACCAGCGTCGGACCGGAGAGCGCGGGCCTGGAGGGCCTGTTCCCGTTCGCCGGCGCGTGGCCGATGCGGCCCTCGATGGGCGGGTTCCGTCGCCCGGTGCAGCGCTCCGCCGTGGTCCTGCCGGGCCTGCGCGCCGCGCGCCCGGCCACGCCCGGTGCTCCGCGTCGCCTGGTCTCCGGCGGGTCGGTGCCCGGCCGCTGAGCCCGCTCGTCCCGCTTCTCCCGGAACCCCGGTCGCCCCGCGGCCGGGGTTCCGGCGTTTCCGGGCCCGGTCAGTCCGGGAGGGCCAGCTCGAGGCAGACCTCGGTGCCCCGGCCCGTCGCGACGACGTCGAGGTGCGCCGCCAGCGCCCGGATCATCGGCAGTCCGCGGCCGCGGTCGCGGACCGCGCCCGCCGTGGCCGGCCGCCAGCGCCCCTGGTCGGAGATCCGCGCGGCGACGACGCTCCCGGAGCGGCGCCGGCGCAGCTGCACGTCGACCTCCACCGGACCGGGCGGGCCGCCGCGGTAGGCGTGGTCGACGGCGTTGGCCGCGGCCTCCCCCACCGCGAGGAGCAGGTCGACGAGCACGTCGGCGGACAGGCCCGCGCGCCGGCCCCACCGGGACACGGCGGTCCGGATGCCGGAGAGCTCGTCGGCGACGGCCGTGCGGACGATGCGCAGCTCCTCCGGAACCGCTCGCACCGGCCGCCGGTCGGCCGCGCCCTGCGCGGTCGGTGCAGCGGTCGGTGCGGCCGGGACGCCGCGCTGCGGGCCGTGCACGTTCACGAGCGGAGTGCCCCCGGGGATCGACGGTGGCGCACCGGATTCGGTCGCCTCGCCTGGTATCCCCCGGGCGCGCGCGCGGCAAACAGGCTCGGTGCGTGACCCGCGCCGGTCAGCCGTGGAAGCGGGGCGCCCGCTTCTCGCCGAACGCGGTGAGCCCCTCGGCCCCCTCCGGCCCGGCGGCGCTGGCGGAGATCGACGCCGCCTCGGCGTCGAGGTGGGTCCGCAGGTCGTGGTCGAACGTCCCGGCGAGGAGCCGCTTGATCCGGCCGAGCGCCGCCGTGGGGCCCTGGGCCAGCCGGTACGCCGTCGCCTCGGCCTCGGCGGCCAGCTCGGTGTCGTCGGCCAGCACCGACGCGATGCCCAGCGACAGCATGTCCTCGGCGGTGAGCACCTGGTCGGACAGCAGGATGTGCCGGGCCCGTCCGAGGCCGACGATCCGCGGCAGCGTCCAGCTCATCCCGCCGTCGGGCGAGAAGCCGATCGCGGGGTAGGCGGGCCGGATCCGCGTGGAGGTCCCGACGACGACCACGTCCGTGGCCAGCACCAGGCTCATCCCCGCGCCCGCGGCCCAGCCCTGCACGCCGGCCACCGTCGGGACGGCGCACCGGACGTAGGCCTCGAGCATCTCGTGGAACAGGTCGGCGACCTCGCGCACGAACGCGCCGCGGTCCTCCGCGGCCGCGAAGGAGCGGACGTCCCCGCCCGCGCAGAAGTTGCCGCCGTCGTGCGCGAGCCGGACCGCGCCGATCCCCCGCTCGGCCGCCTCCTCGAGGGTGCCGAGCCCGCGCAGCGCCTCGGCGACCTCGGCCATCGCCGGGCCGTCGAGCGCGCCGGCCTTGCCCGCCGTCACCCGGCAGCGCAGCACGCGCCCGTCCTGCGCCACCACCGGGCTCCCGCTCGCACCGCTCATCCCACCGCTCCTCACCCGGGGCGCGTCCCCGTCGACCCCGGCAGACTAACGGTCAGCGCTGACCGGACGGAACGATCGCCTCGGGTGAGGCACCCGACACCGCGGCCGGTCAGGCCAGGGCACGCAGCTTCGGCACGACGTCCTCGGCGAACTGGGTGAGGAACCGCTCCTGGTCGTGGCCGGGGCCGTGGACGACGAGGTGGTTGAGCCCGGCGTCGAGGTACGGCTTGATCTGCGCGACGGCCTCGTCCGGGTCGCTCGCCACGATCCAGCGCTTGGCGACCTGCTCGATCGGCAGCTCGTCGGCCAGCCGCTCCATCTCCTCCGCCGAGTCCACCGTGTGCTTCTGCTCGGCGGTCAGCGACAGCGGCGCCCAGAAGCGGGTGTTCTCGAGCGCCGCGTCGGCGTCCCGGTCGTAGGAGAGCTTGATCTCGATCGTCCGGTCGATGTCCTCGAAGGACCGCGACTCCTTCTCCGCGCCCTCCTTGACCGCCGGGATCAGCTTCTCGGTGTAGAGGTCCATGCCCTTGCCCGAGGTGCAGATGAAGCCCTCGCCGGAGCGGCCCGCGTAGCGCGCCACCACCGGCCCGCCGGCGGCGATGTAGACCGGCACCGGCTTCTCCGGCCGGTCGTAGATCGACGCGTTGACGAGCGTGTAGTAGTCGCCCTCGAAGTCGACGTTCGTGTCGGTCCACAGCGCGCGCATCAGCCGCACCGCCTCGCGCAGCCGGGCGAAGCGCTCCTTGAACTCCGGCCACTCCATGCCCGACACCGCGATCTCGTTGAGCGCCTCGCCGGTGCCCGCGCCGAGGATGATCCGGTTGTCGTAGAGCAGCGCCATGGTGGCGAAGGTCTGCGCCATCACCGCGGGGTTGTAGCGGAACGTCGGCGTGGTCACGCTCGTGCCGATCTGCACCCGGCGGGTGCGCTCCCCCACCGCCGCCATCCACGTCAGGGCCGACGGCGCGTGCCCGCCCTCGTGCCGCCACGGCAGGAAGTGGTCCGACACCCACACGCTGTCCAGGCCCACCGCCTCGGCCCGCACCGCGTACTCCACCAGGTCACGGGGCCCGAACTGCTCCGCCGAGGCCTTGTAACCGATCTTCAGGTCCACGCTGGTCCTTCCGCTGGGGAAACCCCTCCTGCGCACAGGTCTACTACACCGGACCGCCGTCGACACCCGCGCCGCCCGGCCCGCCCTTGACCTCCACCGCGGTTCAGGTCGCACCGTCGGGTGGTGATCGACACAGGCACGCGCGGCTCAGCCCACGGCGAACCCGCCGCAACTCGGATGCGCCGGCGCCGGCGACTTCGTAGCGTGGTCGAAACCATGCCTGCCTCTCCCGACACCGTGCAGGCGCAGGACCCTCCCACGACCGAGCCGTCCGGGGCCGTGATCCGGCCCGCGGCGACCCTGGCCGCGCTGCGCCGCCTCGCCCCCTACGTCCGTCCGCACCGCGGCGCGCTGCTCGGCTCCGGCGCCGCGGCGCTCGCCGCCACCCTCGCCGCCCTGGTGATCCCCCTGGTCACCCGCCGGATCGTCGACGGGCCGATCGCCCGCGGCGACCTCTCCCCGCTTCCGTGGCTGATCGGCGGCGTCCTGGCGCTCGGCCTCGTCGAGGCCCTCCTGCTGCTGGTGCGCCGCCGGATCGTCGCGCGCCCGACCACCCGCATCGAGGCCGACATGCGTGCGGACCTCTACGCGCACCTGCAGCGGCTGCCGATCTCCTTCCACGACCGCTTGCCCTCCGGCCAGCTGCTGTCCCGCGCGGTGCAGGACCTCTCCACGATCCGCCGCTTCCTCGCCTTCGCCGGCGTGTTCCTCGTCGTCAACACGATCACCGCGCTGGTCGGCGTCGCGATCCTCGGCGCCCTGTCCTGGCTGCTCGGGGTCGCGGTGGTCGTCGTCGCGGTGCCGCTGGTCGTGCTGACACTGCGGCTCGAGCGCCGCTACTCGGTGGTCGCGCGCCTGGCCCAGGACCAGGACGGCGACCTCGCGACCGTCGTCGAGGAGTCCGCACTCGGCGTCCGGGTGCTGCGCGCGCTGGGCCGTGGCCGGCAGATCACCGACCGGTTCGTCACCGGCGCGCGCGGCCTGCGCCGCACCGAGCTGCGCAAGGTGCGGCTGCAGGCGGCGCTGTGGTGCGTGCTCGTGCTGCTGCCCGAGGCCGCGATCACGGTCATCCTCGCGATCAGTGCGTGGGGCGTGGCGACGGGCGCGCTCACCGTCGGCACCCTGGTCGCGGCCGTGACGATCATGACCTACCTGTACTGGCCGATCGCCTCGCTCGGGTGGCTGCTCACCGAGGCCGGGAACGCCGCCGCCGCGACCCGACGGTACTGGGAGGTCCGCGACGTCGCGCCGGCGATCGTCGACCCGCCGGACCCCGTCGCCCTCGGCGCCGTGCGCGGCCGCGTCGAGTTCCGCGGGGTCCGGTTCCGCCACGACGGCGCCGACGCCGACGTGCTGCGCGGGGTGGATCTCGTCGTCGAGCCGGGCGAGACGATGGCCCTGGTCGGCGCCACCGGCTCGGGCAAGACCGTGCTGACCTCGCTGGTCGGCCGGCTCGCCGACGTCACGGGCGGCGCGGTGCTGCTCGACGGCGTCGACGTCCGGCGGCTGCGGCTCGCCGACCTGCGCACCGCCGTCGCCACGGCCTTCGAGGACCCGGTGCTGATCTCCGCGAGCGTGCGGGAGAACGTGGCCCTCGGCCTGCCCGACGCGACCGACGCGGAGGTGTGGGAGGCCCTGCGGGTCGCCGGTGCGGCCGGGTTCGTCGAGGCGCTGCCGTGGGGCCTGGCCACGCGGATCGGCGAGCAGGGCCTGTCCCTGTCCGGCGGGCAGCGGCAGCGGCTCGCGCTGGCCCGCGCCGTGCTCGGCCGCCCGCCCGTCCTCGTGCTCGACGACCCCCTCTCGGCCCTCGACGTCCACACCGAGGCCGAGGTGGAGGCGGCCCTGCGCAGCGTGCTCGGCGGGGTGACGGCGCTGGTGGTGGCCCACCGGCCGTCGACGGTGCAGCTGGCCGACCGGGTCGCGCTGCTTCAGGGCGGCGGGGTCGCCGCCGTCGGCACGCACCGCGCGCTGCTGGCCACGAACGCGGCCTACCGGGACCTGCTCAGCAGCCCCGACGCCGACCGGGTGGGGGCGGCATGAGCGCCGGCACCACCGATCTCGGCTGGCGCGGGGTCGGGGACGACAGCGAGGAGGTCACCCGGGCGGCCGGGCTGCGGCTGGCCCGCAGCGCCCGCCTGCTCGTCGCCGACCTCCTGCGACCCCGCCGCGGGGCCGTCGCGCTCGCGCTGCTGATCCTGGTCGTCGAGAACGCCGTGATGCTGACCGGGCCGCTGCTCGTCGCGCTGGCCGTGGACACCGGCGTCCCCGCGGCGCTCGACGGACGTCCGGCGCCGCTGGCGTGGGCCGTCGCCGGGTACGCGGCGTGCGGGCTGGCGTCGGCGGGCCTGCGGGCGGCGTTCCTGCTGTTGTCCGGCCGGCTCGGCCAGGACGTGCTGCTGGAGCTGCGGCGGCGGGTGTTCCGGCACGCCCAGCGGCTCGCCCTGGAGTGGCACGAGTCGTACACCTCGGGCCGGCTGATCAGCCGCCTGACGAGCGACCTGGAGTCGATCGACGACCTCCTGCAGCAGGGGCTCGACGGCCTGCTGGGCGCCCTGCTCTCGCTGGCCGGGATCACCGTCCTGCTCCTGCTGATCGATCCGGTGCTCGCCGGCGTCGTGCTGGCCGGGTTCGTGCCGCTGGCCCTGCTCACCCGCTGGTTCCAGCGGCGCTCCCGGGCGAGCTACCGGCTCACCCGCACCTGGGTGGCGCGGGTGATCGTCCAGTTCGTCGAGTCCATGAACGGCATCCGCGCGGTGCAGGCCTACCGCCGCGAGGCGCGCAACGAGTCGATCATGGAGCAGCTCAACGACCGGTACCGCGACGCCAACGCCGACGCCCTGCTCACGCTGTCCTGGTTCGTGGCCTGCGTGCGGGCCGTCGGCAACCTGACGCTCGCGCTGGTGCTGCTGCTCGGCGCGCTGCGGGTCACCTCCGGGGCACTCGAGCTGGGCGCGCTCACCGCGTTCCTGCTCTACCTGCGGCGCTTCTACGACCCGCTCGACCAGCTCGCCCAGTTCATGAACGCCTACCAGTCGGCCGCCGCGGCGCTGGAGAAGCTGGCCTCGGTGCTGGAGACGCCGATCGGGGTGCCCGAGCCGGCGCACCCGCGTGCGCTGCCGGCGTCGGTGCGCGGCGAGCTGACCTTCGACCGGGTCACCTTCGCCTACCCGCGGGCGCCCGAGCGGCTCGTGCTGCCCGAGTTCTCGCTGACCGTACCGGCCGGGCAGACGATCGCGCTGGTCGGCGAGACGGGGGCGGGCAAGACCACGCTCGCCAAGCTGGCCGCCCGGTTCCACGACCCGGCCACCGGTTCGGTGCTGCTCGACGGCGTGGACCTGCGCGAGCTCGCCGACGCGGACCTGCGCCGTGCGCTGGTCATGGTCACGCAGGAGCCGTTCCTGTTCTCGGGTTCGTTGGCGGACAACGTCGCCATGGGCCGGCCCGGAGCGTCGCCCGCGGAGATCGCCGCGGCCGTCGACGCCGTCGGGGCGGACTTCGTGCACGCGCTGCCGGAGGGGCTCGACACGGACGTCCGCAAGCGCGGCGGGCGGCTCTCGGCCGGGCAGCGGCAGCTGGTATCGCTGGCCCGGGTCGTGCTGGCCGATCCCGAGGTGGTGCTGCTCGACGAGGCGACGTCGAGCCTGGACATCCCCTCGGAGCGGGCGGTGCAGGCCGCGCTGGAGACGGTGCTGGCGGACCGGACGGCGCTGATCATCGCCCACCGCCTGTCCACGGTCGCGATCGCCGACCGGGTGCTGGTGATGGGCGGCGGCCGGATCGTGCAGGACGGCACCCCCGCCGAGCTCCTGGCCTCCGGCGGCGACTTCGCCGACCTCCACGCCGCCTGGCAGGACTCCCTGCGCTGACGCGCATTATGGAACCATAATACACACTTTCGCGGCGAGAATTTGCATTATGGTTCCATAACGCGCTCAGTATCGCTCGAAAATCGCATTATGGTTCCATAGTGCAATCGGGGGTCAGCGGACGAAGGCGGAGTGGCCGGTGATCGCCCGGCCGACGACGAGGGTGTTGATCTCGCGGGTGCCCTCGAAGGAGTAGAGGGCCTCGGCGTCGGCGAAGAACTTCGCCACGCCGTAGTCGAGCACCACGCCGTTGCCGCCGACGACCTGCCGCGCCAGCGCCACGGTCTCGCGCATCGCGGTGGTCGTGTACTCCTTGGCCAGGGCGGCGTGCTCGTCGCGCGCCTCGCCGGCGTCCTGCATCTCGGCCAGCCGGACGCACATGCCGAGGGAGGCGGTGATGTTGCCCAGCATGCGCACCAGCAGGTCCTGGACCAGCTGGAACCCGCCGATCGGCCGACCGAACTGCTCGCGCTCCTTGCTGTAGGCGAGCGCGGCCTCGTAGGCGCCGATCATCGTGCCGGTGGCGCCCCACGCCACGCCGCCACGCGTCCGGCGGAGCACGCCGTTGGTGTCCTTGAAGGAGTTCGCCCGCTGCAGCCGGTCCTCCTCGAGGACGCGGCAGTCGGTGAGCACGATGTCGGCGTTCTGCACGGTGCGCAGCGCGATCTTGTTCTCGATCTTCGTGGCCGTCATGCCCGGGTTGTCCTCGTGCACGACGAAGCCCTTCACCGCGTCGTCGGCCTCGTCGCGGGCCCAGATCACCACGAGATCGGCGAAGGTGGCGTTGCCGATCCAGCGCTTCTCCCCGTTCAGGACCCACGTGTCGCCCTCGCGGCGGGCGGTGGTCTCCAGGCCCTGCGCGACGTCGGACCCGCCGTGCGGCTCGGTGAGGCCGAAGGCACCGATCTGCTCCATGCGCGCCATGGCCGGCAGCCAGCGCTCGCGCTGTTCGTCGGAGCCGCAGAGGTCGATGCTGCCCATCGCGAGCCCGTTGTGGATGCCGAAGAAGCTGTTCAGCGAGGCGTCGGTGTGGGCGAGCTCCAGCGAGACGAACCCGATCAGCAGCCGGCGCGCGGCCGGGCCCGCGAGCCCGTCGTAGGGCAGCGCGGCGATGTCGAGCTCCGCGAACTTCGGCACGATCTCGTGCGGGAACTCGGCGCGGCTCCACGCCTCCTGCGCGATCGGGGCGATCTCGGTCCTGCAGAACTCCCGGACGCGTCCGACGATCTTCTGCTCCTCGTCGGTGAGCAGGGAGCCGTAACCGAAGAAGTCGCCGGTGAGGAGGTCGGCGTCGCGCAGGTCGCTCATGGGGCGACTCTTGCACGACGCACGGGCCTCCGCTCGTCGTCAGGAGGGTTCACGTGCCGGTCCCGGACCGTCGGTGCCGGCCTTTACGATCGCGCCGTGACCGCTCCCCCCGCCCCCGCGCTCGAGGTGCTCCACCGGGTCTTCGGCTACGAGGCGTTCCGGGGGCCGCAGCAGGAGGTCGTGGAGCACGTGTGCGCGGGTGGGGACGCGCTGGTCCTCATGCCCACCGGTGGCGGCAAGTCGCTCTGCTACCAGGTGCCGGCGCTGGTTCGGCCCGGCACCGGCGTGGTGATCTCGCCGCTCATCGCGCTCATGCAGGACCAGGTCGACGCCCTGCGCACGCTCGGGGTGAAGGCCGGGTTCCTCAACTCCACGCAGGGGCCGGAGGAGCGCCGCGACACGGAGCGGGCGCTGCTCGGGGGCGAGCTGGACCTGCTCTACCTCGCGCCCGAACGGCTGCGCGTCGGATCGACCGTCGATCTGCTGGACCGGCTCGAGGCCCGCGGCGGGATCGCACTGTTCGCGATCGACGAGGCGCACTGCGTGGCGCAGTGGGGCCACGACTTCCGGCCGGACTACCTCATGCTCTCCGAGCTGCACCGGCGCTGGCCGGCCGTGCCGCGCATCGCGCTCACGGCGACGGCCACCGAGCACACCCGCGCGGAGATCGCCGAGCGGCTCGACCTCACCGGGGCCAAGCAGGTCGTCGCGAGCTTCGACCGGCCCAACATCCAGTACCGGATCGCGCCGAAGGCCGAGCCGCGCCGGCAGCTGCTCGACCTCATCCGCACCGAGCACCCCGGCGACTCCGGCATCGTCTACTGCCTGTCGCGCAAGTCCGTGGAGCAGACCGCGGAGTTCCTCCAGGGCCAGGGCGTGCCGGCCCTCCCCTACCACGCGGGGCTCGACGCCGGGGTCCGCCGCGAGCACCAGGCCCGCTTCCTCCGCGAGGAGGGCCTGGTCATGTGCGCGACCATCGCGTTCGGGATGGGCATCGACAAGCCCGACGTCCGGTTCGTCGCCCACCTCGACCTGCCCAAGTCCGTCGAGGGCTACTACCAGGAGACCGGCCGCGCGGGCCGGGACGGGCTGCCGTCGACGGCGTGGCTGGCCTACGGGCTGGCCGACGTCGTGCAGCAGCGCAAGATGATCGACGACTCGGAGGGCGACCAGGCGCACAAGCGGAGGCTCGGCCAGCACCTCGACGCGATGCTCGCGCTGTGCGAGACCGTCGAGTGCCGGCGGGTGCAGCTGCTCGCGTACTTCTCCGAGAAGACCGAGCCGTGCGGCAACTGCGACACCTGCCTCGCCCCGGCCGAGTCCTGGGACGGCACCGTCCCGGCCCAGAAGCTGCTGTCCACGGTGTGGCGGCTCAGGCGCGAGCGGAACCAGAGCTTCGGCGCCGGGCAGGTCGTCGACATCCTCGTCGGCAAGCGCACGGCGAAGGTCGAGCAGTCCCGGCACGACCAGCTCTCCACCTTCGGCATCGGCACCGAGCTGTCCGAGCAGGAGTGGCGCGGCGTCGTCCGGCAGCTGCTGGCGCGTGGGCTCCTCGAGGTCGGCGGGGCCTACAACACGCTGCAGCTCACGGACGGCAGCTCCGCCGTGCTCAAGGGCGAGCGCCAGGTGATGCTGCGCAAGGACCCCGAGCACACGCGGACCCGCCGCTCCTCCCGCTCCACGGCCCCCGCGGCGGACCTGCCGGCCGACGCGGCCCCGGTGTTCGAGCGGCTCCGGGCCTGGCGGGCCGCGACCGCCAAGGAGCAGGGCGTCCCCGCCTACGTGATCTTCCACGACGCCACGCTGCGCGCGATCGCCACGCTCGCCCCGAGCTCCCCCGCCGCCCTCGGCACGGTCAGCGGGGTCGGGGAGAACAAGCTCGCGAAGTACGGAGCGGGGGTGCTGGCGGCCGTCGCAGGGAACGGCGGGGCCGCCGCCGGCACCGCGGCGGAGGCACCCCCGCCGGCGGCGGACGAGGACTGGCCGGTCGAGGAACCCCCGGAACCCGACCACCCCGACGAGGACCCCTGGGGCGCCTGAGCCGAGCCGCCTGTCACCCCGTCGGCCCATCGGTCGGGCGCGCCGAACGTCGATAATCGCGGGCGGACCCGTCGTCGAGGCCCGGGAGGACATGTGCCGGAACGGACCGGCCTGCCCCTGCGGATCACGGAGCGGCTGCGCCTGCCGGTGATCGCCGCGCCGATGCTGCGGGTCTCCGGCCCGGACCTGGTGGTGGCGGCGTGCGAGGCGGGCGTCGTGGGTGGGTTCCCCACCGCCAACGCACGCAGCGCGGAGGAGCTCGACCGCTGGCTCGCCGACATCGGTGCCCGGACGGGCCCCGCCGCCGCGCCCTGTGCGCCGAACCTGATCATGCGCTCGCCGCGGCTCACCGACGACCTCGCGGTCCTCGTGCGGCACCGGGTGGAGCTGGTGATCGCCAGCGTCGGGTCGCCGGCGCCGGTCCTCGGACCGCTGCACGACGCGGGCACTCTCGTCCTGGCCGACGTCGCGACGCTGCGGCACGCCGAGCGGGCCGTCGCGGCCGGGGCGGACGGGCTGGTCCTGCTCACCGCGGGTGCGGGCGGGCAGACCGGCTGGATGAACCCGTTCGCGTTCGTGCGCGCCGTACGCAGCTTCTTCGGCGGGCCGGTGGTGCTCGCCGGCGGGATCGGCGACGGCACCGCACTCGCCGCCGCCCGCACGCTCGGCGCCGACCTCGGCTACCTGGGCACCGCCTTCCTCGCCACGCGGGAGAGCATGGCGGCCCCGGAGTACAAGCGGATGTGCGTCGACAGCACGCTCGACGACGTCGTCCTGACCAGGGCGTTCACCGGCCTGCCCAGCAGCATGCTCGCCCCCGCCATCCGCGCCGCCGGCCTCGACCCGGCCGCCCTCGACGAGACCGTCACCCCGGCCGACGCCGACGCGCTCTACGGCCACGGCGGCCTCGGCCCGCGCCGGTGGACCGAGGTCTGGAGCGCCGGCCACTCCGTCTCCGGGGTCCGCGAGATCCCGACGGCCGCCGAGCTCGTCGACCGCCTGGCGCGCGAGTACGAGGCCGCCGCCGATCCGGACCGCGCCGTCACCCCGTCCTGAACCGGCCCGACGTCCGTCGCCGCACCGAGGGAGCACGCATGACCACGGACACCCGCAGCACCGCCGCACACACCGGCTCCGCGCCGGCACCGCTCTGGGCGGAGACGACCGTCGGGACGCTGGTGCTCCGCGCGCTGCGCCGGTACCCGGACCGCACCGCCTTCGCCACCGACACCGGAACGCTCACCTACGCCGCCGTGACGGAGCTCGTCGGGCGGATCCAACGGGTACTGGCCGACCGCGGCCTCCGGCGGGGCGACCGGATCGGGCTGCTCGCCGGCAACAGTCCGGAGGCCTGGTGCGCGGGGATCGCGGTGCAGGCGTCGGGCATGGCGACGTCATGGCTGCACCCGCTCGGTTCGGTGGAGGACCAGCTCTACCAGCTCGCCGACCTCGACGCCGCCGCCTGCCTCGTCGACGCCCAGCGGCACGCCGGCCGCGGGGCCGAGCTCGCCGCCCGCTCCGGCGACGTCCCGGTGCTCGGCCTCGGCCCGTCGGAGTTCGGACCCGACCTGCTCGCGGAGACCGCAGCGGTGGGTGCGGCGACCGCCCACGACGTCGCCCACGTCGACGACATCGCGCTGGTCAACTACACCGGCGGCACCACCGGCCGGCCGAAGGGCGTGATGCGCCGGCACCCCGCCGTCAGCCACATCATGTCGATCGGCACGCTCACCGACTTCGAGATCCCGTTCGACGCCCGCTACCTCGCCGTCGCGCCGATCACGCACGTCGCGGGCACCAAGGTCGTGCCGGTCCTGCAGCGCGGCGGGACCGTGCACCTGCAGGACGGCTTCGATCCCGGCCGCTTCCTGGCGACCGTCGAGCGGGAGCGGATCACGATGACCCTCGCCGTGCCGACGATGATCTACGCGCTGCTCGACCATCCCGCCCTCGACCGCACCGACCTGAGCTCGCTGGAGCTGCTGCTCTACGGTGCCTCCCCCATGTCGCCGACCCGGCTGGCGGAGGGGCTGGAGCGGATCGGCCCGGTGTTCTCCCAGCTCTACGGCCAGACCGAGTGCTACCCGATCAGCGTGCTGCGCCGGGCCGAGCACGCCGACCCGACGCTCGAGGGCTCGTGCGGCGTCCCGATCAGCACCGTCGACGTCGCCCTCCTCGACCCGGAGGGCAACCCGGTCGAGCCCGGCGAACCCGGCGAGATCTGCGTCCGCGGTCCCGGAACCATGGAGGAGTACTGGCGCAAGCCGGACCTGACCGCGCAGGCCTTCGCGTACGGCTGGCTGCACACCGGCGACGTCGCCCGGCGCGACGACCGCGGCTACCTCACGATCGTCGACCGCACCAAGGACATGATCATCAGTGGTGGCTTCAACGTCTTCCCCCGTGAGGTGGAGGACGCGCTGACCAGCCACGACGCCGTCGCGATGGCCGCGGTGTTCGGGCTCCCCGACGAGAAGTGGGGCGAGGCGGTGACCGCCGCGGTCGTGCTGCGGCCCGGCGCGACGGCGACCGCGGAGGAGCTCACCGCGCACGTGCGGGCGCTCAAGGGCGCGGTGCAGACGCCGAAGTCGGTCCACCTGGTCGACGCCCTGCCGACCACGGCCGTCGGCAAGATCGACAAGAAGGCGCTGCGGGCGGGCCTGCGGACCGGCGGGCTCGAGCGGTAGCCCTCACCCCTCCCCCGGGTCGGCCGCCGCACGCAGCCGCTCCAGCTCGTGCTCGGCCGCCCCGAGCCGCCGGTGCAGGTCGGCCGCCTCCCGCGCGTGCTCGGCGGCGCGCCGGTCGATCGCGGCCGCGTGCTCCTCCCGCAGCCGGTCCTGCTCCGTGCGGTGCCGGGCGGCCGTCCGGTCCCGTTCCTCGGCGGCGGCGGCCCGGACGGCGTCCAGCCGGGAGGCGTGCTCCTCCCGGAGGCCGGCCAGCGCGGTGTCCAGCTCGTCGCGATGGGTGACGGCCGCCTCGCGTGCCCGCTGCCGCTCCGCGTCGAGCTCCGTCCGGCGGGCGGCCAGCTCCGTCCGGTGGGCCTCGGCGGCCTCGCGGGCCCGGCGTCGTTCGGTGTCGAGCTCGGTGTCCCGGGCGGTCAGGGTGGCGCGCAGCGCGGCGAGCTCGTCGCGCAGCTGTGCGGTCTGTGCGGCGGCGGCCTCGGCGAGGTCCTCGGCGCGCACGGCCCGGTCCTCGAGCGCGACGGACCGGCCCTCGGCCCGCAGCTGCTCCCGCTCCGCGGCGGCCGCGGCCTGCTCCGCCCGCGTGCGCGCCCGCTCGGCCTCCGTCCGCAGCTCGACCGCCTCCGCGGCCCGGGCGCCGGCCTCGGCCGCCATCGACTCGGCCCGCACCGCGCGCTCCTCCGCCGCCAGCCGCGCACCGTGGTCCTCCGCCGACCGCGCCAGGGCCGCGTCCCGCGCGGCCAGTGCCTCGCGCACCTCGTCGTCGAGCTGGGTACGCAGCACGGCCACGCCGTCGAGCACCGCGGCCAGCGGGCCGGCCGCCGCGGCGAGCCGAGCCCCGAGGTCGTCGACGGCGGTGACCGCGCCCGCGGTGTCCCCCTCCTCCCGCAGCGACTCGACGGCCACGAACGCCGCCTCGGCGTCCTTGCAGCTCAGCCCCTTCGTCCCCCAGCTCCGCCCGTCCTGGCAGTAGCGCGGCCGGTTGCCCCTGCCCACAAGCACGGGCAGCGGCTCCCGGCAGCGCCGGAAGGCGCACCGGCGGGGTTCCGCCACCGCTCCCGAGTCGGTTTCCGCAGGTCGCATCGCCGTCGCCGCATCTTCCACCGTGCATCTCCCAGAATTACGCAACTCGTATTCGATACTCAGACTTACATCTCTGTAGTTCGAAGAGTACTGGACCCGGGAGAACACCTCTTCTCCTGGGTCAGAAGGCCGCCCGGGGGCGAGGAGGTGCCAGAAAAGTGGAAGGTGCCGCGCGACAGGAACGAGCGACTCAAGGCGCGCACGTCCGACCGTGCCGGCCACCCGTCGCCGGGGCCGGCGGAGCCCGCTCCACATCGGCCGGCTCGAGGGCGCAGCTCACGCGATCGCGCCGCGGAGCATTCCTGTCACGGCACACCGGCCGCGCGTGGCACACCCGGTCAACTGGGGTGTGCCGTCGACCCCTCCGGTGTGCGACCGCACGGGCGCAGGTGTGCCGCGCCCCTTCCGAGTGTGCGGACCCCCGACGGCTCGACTGCCGGCCGGGCGTGGTGGCGGCGCGACCGCCCGATCCTCGTGGATTGACCGCGCCGTTGCGGTCCTGGGAGCGGCCGCGCCGCTGCGGGTTCCGAAAGTGGGTTGAGGACCCGCACCCTCGCTGTTCCCAGCCTCGCCCCGCCGCCGAACGCCGTGTACAGGTTCGGCTGCGGTGTGCCCAGGTTCGGGTAAGCGCGCACCTCCCCCTCGCTCGGCCTTGGGGATCACCTCCGCGTGAACCGCGGCGTGTGGTCGGATGACGGGCATGCAGCGACGCGTGACGGAGTTCTGCGAACGGTTCGGCCTGCGGCTGCCGATCCTCGAGGCGCCGATGGCCGGGGCCTGCCCGCCGGAGCTGGCGATCGCGGTGGCCGAGGCGGGCGGGATGGGCGCCGACGGGGTCGTCCTCGACCCGCCCGAGCAGATCACGGCGTGGGTGGAGCGATTCCGCGCGGGCTCGGCCGGAGCCCTCCAGCTCAACATCTGGATCCCCGACCCGCCGGTCGACGCCCCCGACCGCCTGCGCGCCGCCGAGGACTACCTCGCGGGCTTCGGCGCGCCGGGCGAACCGGGTCCGGCGGGCCCGGTGTTCGCCGAGCAGTGCGAGGCCATGCTCGACGCCGCGCCGACCGTGATCTCCTCGATCATGGGACTCTTCGAGCCCGACTACGTCGAGCGGATGCACGCCCGCGGCATCGCCTGGTTCGCCTGCGCGACCACCCTGGAGGACGCGCTCGCCGCCCAGGAGGCCGGCGCCGACGCGATCGTCGCGCAGGGCATGGAGGCGGGCGGCCACCGCGGGACGTTCGATCCGGCCGCGGCCGAGCACACGAACGTCGGGCTCTTCGCCCTGCTCCCCCACCTCGCCGACCGGCTGCGAGTGCCCGTCGTCGCCGCCGGCGGGATCGCCGACGGCCGGGGCGTGGCCGCGGCGCTGGCGCTGGGCGCCAGCGCCGTCCAGGTGGGCACGGCGCTCCTGCGGTCGCCCGAGGCCGGCATCGACGAGACCTGGGCGTCGGCCCTGGCGGAGCTGCCACCGGAGCGGACCGTGCCCACCCGCGCCTACTCCGGGCGGCTCGGCCGGGCCGTGCCGACGGAGTTCGTCACCGGCTGGGCCCGGCCGGAGGCACCCGCGCCCGCGCCCTACCCCCACCAGCGCCGGCTCGTGGGTCAGTGGCGGCGCGGGGGCGCGACGGGCGTGGACCGGGTCAACCAGTGGGCCGGCCAGGGTGCGGCGCTGGCGCGGCAGGCCCCGGCCGGGACGATCGTGCAGGAGATGTGGGAGACCGCCCGCGCACTTCTCGCCTAGTAGTACGGCGGCCGCGATCCGCGGCGACCCCGACCCGAGGGCGGCTCAGCCGGCCGACTCCCGGTCCTCGTGATCATGGTGGTGGTGACCGTGCGGCAGGCGCTCGGCGACGCGCCGGATCCTGCGCAGCAGCGGGATGCTCGGGTAGCGGTCGTGCTCGACCTTCTCCCGGAGCACCTCCAGGTACTCCGGGATCATGCGGCGCGGGATCCACCGCTCGATGAGGTCGAGCAGGGTGTAGCTGGGGTAGCGGCTCTCGCGGACCCTGTCGAGGAGCAGCTCGACCAGCCACTCGCGGATGTCGTCGCGGGTCAGGTCGTCATCGATCTCGTCGCGGGTCATGTCGGGATCGACCTCCGCCGCCGTCGGGCCGTGAACCGCCTCCAGGGTCGGTCGGCCGGGGTGCCGGTGGTTAGGGACGAAGGGCCCGCCCGGCCGGGCCTCGCCCACGGGAACGGCTCGTCCGCCCCGGCCCAGCGTCAGGGTGCCGCCGGGGCGAGGAGGGGCCCTGCGGGCAGGCCCGCGCGACGACCGGTCCCCGGCCGCACGAACAGCGCACCGATCGTGGCCAGGGTGCGGGCGTGCGCGGCGCCCCGCCCCAGCCCGACCTCGACGACGTCGTCGAACACCGCCCGGTCCCGCGCCGCGGCGAGCACCGCGGCGTGCACGAACCGGGGGCTCCTCATCAGGCGGGCCAGGGCCGCGGTGTGCCGGTGGTGGCGGCCGAAGCAGCGGCGCAGGCTCGCCCGGTGGACCGCGCCCGCCGCCGCCCCGCAGAGCGCGGCCTGGCCGGCGAGCACCCCCGAGGCCACGGCGTCGAAGATGCCCTCGCCGGTGAGCGGGTTGACCAGCGAGGCGGCGTCGCCCGCGAGGAGCACCCGCCCGTCCGGCTGGACGCGGCCGCCGGTGGACAGGGGCAGGCGGTGGCCCCGGACGGTCGACGGGTCGGGCTCCTGGCCCGGCAGCTGCGCGTCGAGCCCGGCGAGGAGCTCGTCGCGGCTGGTCGGCGCGGTGCCGTCGAAGACCCCGTACCCGACGTTGGCGCCGCCGTCGGCGAGCGGGAAGGACCAGGCGTACGCGGGTCGGCGGCCCTCGGCGAAGGCGATGTGCAGCGCTCCCGGGGTCGCGGGGGCCTGCGGGCTGTAGCCGCGCACCGCCACGGCCATCCCTCGCGGCCGGGGCGGGATGCCGAGGCCACGGCGGACGACGGAGTTGGCGCCGTCGGTACCGATCACCGTGCGCGCGGCCGTGTCGCCGTCGAGCACCACGTGGTCGGCGTGAGCCTCGACGCGACGGACGCGCTGGCGCCGCAACCGGGCCCCGCGCGTGACACAGGCCGTCACGAGCGCGTCGTCCAGCACGGCGCGGGGCACGACCCGGTTGGGACGGGCGCAGTCCCGGTCGACCACGGCCCCGCGCGGCGAGCGGACGCACAGCCGCGGCACGGCCCCGCCGAGGGTGGCCGACTCGGGCAGGCCCAGGGCGGCGAGGAGGTCGAAGACCCCCGCCGCGATCCCGTCGCCGCAGGTCTTGTCCCGGGGGAACCGGGCGGCGTCGAGCAGCAGCACCCGGGCGTCGGGCCGGAGCTGGAGCACCCTCAGGGCGGCCGCACTCCCGGCCGGTCCCGCCCCGACCACGGCGACGTCGTACATCCCGGTCATCGCGACCCTCCCCGCCGCCGGCCGGAGCACCGACGTCGCCGGGTGATACCCCGGGACGCCATGACCGAAGACGAGTACGGACACTAGCGCCCACGCGGGTACGGCGGACGGACGAGCGGGAGCGGACATGGCGGGTCGAGGCCGACCGACGGGTCCGACGGGCCCGGTGCTGACCCGCGGGCTCGCCCTGCTCGGCGCCTTCGGCCCCGCCCGCCCCGCGATGACCCTGAGCCAGCTCGCGCGGCACGCCGGGATGCCGCTCTCGACCGCCCACCGGCTCCTCGGCGAACTCGTCGAGTGGGGCGCCCTCGAGCGCGACGACACCGGCTCCTACCGGATCGGGCTGCGCCTCTGGGAGCTCGGCGCGCTCGCCCCGCGGGGCCAGGGCCTGCGGGAACGCGCGCTGCCGTTCCTCGAGGACCTCTCCCAGATCACACGGGAGAACGTCCAGCTCGCCGTCCGCGAGGGCACCGAGGTCGTGTTCGTCGAGCGGATCGGCGGCTCCGGGGCGGTCCCGGTCCTCACCCGTGTCGGAGGGCGGTTCGCGCTGACCGCCACCGGCGTCGGGCTCGTGCTGCTCGCCCACGCCCCCACCGAGGTGCAGGAGGACGTCCTCGGCGGCCGGATCGAGCGCTTCACCGAGCGCACGGTCACCGATGCCGACGAGCTGCGCCGCATGCTCGCCGACGTCCGCGTGAACGGCTTCTCGATCAGCGACCGCCAGGTCACGATGGACGCGCTCTCCGTCGGCGCGCCGATCCAGGACGAGCGCGGCCAGGTCGTCGCGGCCGTCTCGCTCGTCGTCCGGCACGGCACGGCGTCGCCGCACACCCTCACGCCGCTGGTGCGCACCAGCGCACGGGCGATCACCCGCGCCCTCGCCGAGGGCTACCGCGCCGGCTGAGCACGAGCCAGCCCGGCACAAACCCTTCCATTTTCCGGAAGGCCTGTTCGGCCGCGCCGGGCACGGAACGCATGCTCTCGGACACCGCACCGGGACCCGACCCGGGCGGCGCCCGCTCCCACCACGGCCGTCGTCACGGACCGGTGCGGGCCCCGACGCAGTCGACAACGGAGTGCTGCCATGCGTCCTCCCACCCTTCGCGTTCCCGAGGGCCGGCGCCGATGAGCGCCACGGTCCGGGAGCTGATCGACGACCGACCGATGTCCCGCTTCCAGTGGGGCGCCGTCGTCGTGTGCGTGCTGCTGAACATGCTCGACGGCTTCGACGTGCTGGTCATGGCCTTCACCGGCAAGTCCGTCTCCGCCGACTGGGGACTCAACGGCGCCCAGCTCGGCCTGCTGCTGTCCGCGGGCCTGATCGGCATGGCCGTCGGCTCGATGGTCGTGGCGCCGTGGGCGGACCGGTTCGGCCGGCGGCCGATCGTGCTCGGATGCCTCGCCGTCGCGGCCGTCGCGATGCTGCTGTCGGCCGCCAGCCAGTCCCCCGCCCAGCTCGGCGTGCTCCGCGCGGTGACCGGCCTGGGGATCGGCGGCATCCTCGCCACCAGCAACGTGATCGCCGCCGAGTACGCCTCGAAGCGCTGGCGCGGACTCGCGGTGAGCCTGAACTCGACCGGCTACGCCCTGGGCGCCACGCTCGGCGGGCTGCTGGCCGCCGTGCTGATCGGCCAGTTCGGCTGGCGGGCGGTGTTCCTCGTCGGCGGCCTCGCGACCGCCGCGTCGATCCCGCTGGTCTGGTGGCGCCTGCCCGAGTCCCTGGACTTCCTGCTGGCCCGCCGCCCGGCGGGGGCCCTGGAGCGGGTGAACGCGCTGCTCGCCCGGATGCGCCACGAGGCGCTGGCCGCCCTGCCCGAGCAGACGGCCGCGCCCAAGGGCGTCGGCGCCGGCTACAAGGAGCTGCTCACGCCGCGGCTGCGCCGCACCACGCTGGTGCTCTGGGTCGTCTTCTTCTGCATCATGGCGGGCTTCTACTTCGTGACGAGCTGGACGCCGACCCTGCTGGTCGAGGCCGGCCTCTCCCCCACGGCCGGGATCGCCGGCGGCACCCTGCTCAACGTCGGCGGGATCTTCGGCGCCGCGCTGCTCGGGCTGCTGGCCGCGAAGTTCGCCCTGCGCACCGTCCTGGCCACGTACCTGGTGGCCACCGGCGGGCTGCTGGCGATCTTCATCGGCGCGTCGTCCTCGCTCGCCGCGGCCTTCGCGATCGCCGCCGTGATCGGCGTGTTCGTCAACGGCTGCGTCGCCGGGCTCTACGCCCTCACCCCGACGGTCTACGACCCGGCCGTGCGCACCACCGGCGTGGGCACCGGCCTGGCCATCGGCCGCGCCGGGGCGATCCTCGCCCCGACGCTCGCCGGCACGCTGCTCGACGGCGGCTGGACGCCCGAGCAGCTCTACATCGCCTTCGGCGTGGTCTTCGTGGCCACCGCCGCCCTGCTCTTCCTCCTCCGGCTGCGCAGCACCACCCCGGACACCACCCCGGGCACCGCACCGCGCGCCGCCGGCACCACCGTCCGACCCGAGGGAGCCACCTCATGAGCACCATCCCCCGCGACCAGTGGTACGTCGCCGCGTACGGCTCCGAGATCCGCCACGAGCTGTTCGCCCGGACCATCTGCGACGAGCCGATCCTGTTCTGGCGCACCGAGTCCGGCGAGGTCGTCGCGAACTCCGACCGCTGCGTGCACCGCCGCTTCCCGCTGTCCCGGGCCCCGTCCCGGCTCGTCGACGACAAGGTCGTCTGCGGCTACCACGGCTTCACCTACGGCTCGGACGGCAAGTGCGTCGCCGTGCCCGGCCAGACCCGCGTGCCGCGCACCGCCCGGCTCACCCCGTACCCGGTCGTCGAGCTCGACTCGCTGATCTGGATCTGGATCGGTGACCCCGCGCTGGCCGACCCGACCCGCATCCCGCGCGTCCCCTACCTGGCCTCGCCGGACTTCACCACGGTCCGCGGGATGGAGCCGCTGCAGGCCCGCTTCTCGCTGCTGGTCGACAACCTGCTCGACCTGTCGCACGAGACCTACCTGCACGGCGGGTACATCGGCACCCCCGAGGTCGCCTCGACCCCGATCTCGACCGAGGTCGACGACGAGGCCGGCATCGTCTACGTCTCCCGGCACATGGACGACGCGGAGTGCCCGCCCTTCTACTCGAAGTCGACCGGCCTGCAGGGGCGGATCGCCCGCTGGCAGGACATCGAGTACACCCCGCCGTGCCTGTACAAGCTGCACAGCCGGATCGCGCCCGTCGGCTCCGTCCCGAACCCCGACGGCACCGACCCCGACGCCTTCCACGTCGAGGTCGTCTACGCGATCACCCCGGAGACCGAGCACTCCACGCACGACTTCTGGATGGTGGCCCGCGACTTCGCGCTCGACGACGAGGAGGTCTCGGCCTTCCTCGCCGAGAACAACCGGACCGTCGTGCTGCAGGACGTCGAGGCCCTCGACGTGCTCGAGCAGGTGATCCAGGGCGAGCCGGAGGGCTACCAGGAGCTCTCGATCAACATCGACACCGGTGGCCTGGCCGCGCGCCGGATGCTGGCCCGGATGGTCGGGCAGGCCCCGCGCAACGCCCCGGCGGCCCCCGCCCGATGAGCGCCGGCATCCCGGAGGCCCCGCCCGTCCTGGGCGGCGACCGCGTCTACCGCATCCACTGGGTCCTGGGCACCGACCGGCTCCGCGCCGTCTGCCACTGCGGCAGCGAGCGGATCTTCGAGGACCCGGTGGAGCTGTGGGAGTGGCTGCTGGCCCACCCGGACGGCCACGGGCCCGCCGCCGTCCCCGCACCGTCGCCCGAGCCCGCACCGGCCCGCGAGCCCGCGCCGGCCTGAGCACCCCGAGGAGACCCGAATGCAGGCCGATACCCCAGAGCCCGAGCTCGACCTGGTCCTCGACAAGAAGGAGATCCTGGCCGACGGCGTCGTACAGCTGACCCTGCGCGACCCCGCCGGTGCGGACCTGCCCGCCTGGGAGCCCGGGGCGCACGTCGACCTGGTGCTCACCGACGGGCTGACCCGGCAGTACTCGCTCTGCGGCGACCCGGCGGAGCGCTCGGTGCTGCAGGTCGCGGTCCTGCGCGAGCCCGCGGGCCGGGGCGGCTCGGCCCACGTCCACGACGTGCTGGCCGAGGGCGACACCGTGCGGGTCCGCGGGCCGCGCAACCACTTCGCGCTGGTCGCGGCCCCGCGGTACCTGTTCCTCGCCGGCGGCATCGGCATCACGCCGATCCTGCCGATGATCGCGGCGGCCGAGGTGGCGGGCGCGGACTGGCGGCTGGTCTACGGCGGCCGCACCCGCGCGTCGATGGCCTTCCGCGACCGGCTCGAGGAGCGCCACCCCGACCGGGTGGACGTCCGTCCGCAGGACGAGACGGGGCTGCTCGACCTGGCCGCCCTGCTCGGCGAGCCGGCCGAGGGCACCGCGGTCTACTGCTGCGGGCCGGAGCCCCTGCTGGCCGCCGTCGAGGAGCGGTGCGCGGCCTGGCCGGCCGGGACCCTGCACCTGGAGCGGTTCGCCCCCAAGGCCGGCGCGGACGACGGGCCGCGGGAGGCGTTCGAAATCGAACTCGCGCAGACCGGCACGACGCTGACCGTGCCGGCGGACCGGTCGATCCTCGAGGTCGTGGAGGAGGCCGGCGTCGGGATCCTCTCGTCGTGCCGCGAGGGCACCTGCGGCACCTGCGAGACGGGGCTGCTCGAGGGCGTCGCGGACCACCGCGACTCGGTGCTCACCGCCGAGGAGCAGGCGGCGAACGACGCGATGATGATCTGCGTGTCCCGCTCCTGCTCGGCCCGCCTGGTGCTCGACCTCTGAGAACCACCCGCCCCCGGCGTCGAGGCCCCGTCGAACGAGGGGCGACCCGCCGCGTCCCTTCGCACCTGTGGATCCGCTGAGAGATTCCGTAACGATGTTGCGATCGGGGTACACCGAGGTCACGGCCTCACGCGGAGGAGAACGCCATGACCATCACCGGGATCATCTCGGCCCTGCTCGTCGGCCTGCTCATCGGAGCCCTGGGCCGGCTCGTCGTGCCCGGGAAGCAGCGCATCCCGATCTGGCTGACGATCGTGATCGGCATCGTCGCGGCCTTCGTCGGGTCGTACCTCGCCGGTCTGTTCGGCTACCGGAACTCCGGCGGCGGGTTCCCGTGGCTCCTGCTGGTCATCCAGGTGGCGGTCGCGGCGGTCGGCGTCGTCCTCGCCGCGGGGGCCTACGGCCGGCGGCACCGCGGCATGCTGCGCCGCTGAGCGGGCCCCGCGCAACGGGCCCGTGCTCAGCGGGTGCGTCGCCCGGCCGCGCCGAACCAGTAGCCGAGGACCGTGCCGGCCATGCCGGTCACGGGGGCGAGGTAGAGGGTGAACTGCTGGGCGTCGAGCCGCAGCACGAGCGCCAGGACCGACAGGGCGGCCACGACCGCCACGACGATCACCAGGACGGCCGTGCGCACCCGCGCCTCCATCCGGCGCTCGGCCTGCACGGCGTCGTCGCAGCCCGCCCGGTAGATCGCCTCCACCTGCGCGGCGATCTTCCGGTGGGCCTCGGCCTTCGCCTGCTCCAGCCGCACGAGGAGTTCCGCGCAGTCGGCGGCCCCGTCGAGACGGTGCCGCTCGAGCACGGCGAGGGCGTCCTCCGCGATGTCGTCGATCTGGCTGTCGAACCTCGTCATCGGGTTCATGACGGCCCCGCCTCCCCGGCTCGGTCGTGTGCCCATCAGGGTCGTGCCGTGCGGCCACCGGGCACAGAGGGTGGTCCCGCCGGTACGCGGGGGTGGCCCCTACTCCTCGCCCGGGCCGAGCCGACGGGCGGACCCGGCCGGGCGCGCCGCCGACGCCGTCGAGCGCGCGGCTCCTAGGCTCGTGCCGTGCACGACCGAGCCCTCACGACCCGTCCGACATGCCGGTGACCGGCCGGGAGACCGCGCTCACCCCCCGGGCGACGTCCGCGCTGCGGCGCCGGCCGCTGCCCGGGGACCCCGCCTCCGACGCGACGCTGCGGGTCGACGCGCTCGACGCGGCGGCCGACCACTACCTCGACGCGGAGCGGGTGGCCAGCACCCGTGAGGCCTACGCGCGGGACTGGGCCGCCTGGGAGGACTACACCCGGTGGGCCGGCATCCCGCTGCTCTCCGGGGGCCGCGGCGCCCTGGTCGGGTTCGTGCTCTGGCTCGAGCAGGGTGCGCCCCGGGTCGGGCGGGAGCCCGGCGCGCCGGCCGCGCCCGCCACCATCCGGCGCAAGCTCGCCGGGGCGCTGCACGGGCTGAGGAGGTTCGGGGCCGATGTCGACCCCCGCGGCCCGGCCGCCGCCCGCGAGGCCCTCACCATCTACCGGCGCCGTCTCGCCGCCGGCGGCGAGCGGCGCGGCCGCGGCCAGGCCCACGCCGTGGACCTGCGGGCCGTGCTCGCGATGTCGCAGGCGTGCCCCGACACCCGCCGCGGCCTGCGCGACCGCGCCATGCTGACCATCGGCTTCTACGGCGCGACCCGGGCCAGCGACCAGGCCCACCTGCTGACCTCGGACGTGCTCGTCGAGCAGAACGGCGTGGTCCTCGACGTCCGGGTCGGCAAGACGACCGGCCGCAGCGCGCTGCCCCGGCGCCGGCACCCCCTGCTCTGTCCCCGCTCGGCCTGGCTGGCGTGGCTGCGGGCGAGCGGGCACACGGGCGGCCCCGCCTTCCGGCGCATCGACCGGCACGACACCGTCCGCGACGAACCGCTGTCCCCCGACGCCGTCACCGCGGTGATCGCGCGGGCCGGGGAACGCGCCGGGCTCCCCTACCCGGTCACCTGCCACTCCCTGCGGGCCGGCTTCGCCACCGAGTCCTACCGCGCGGGCGCCTCGCTGCTCGACATCGCCACCCAGGGACGCTGGGCGCCCGGTTCGCAGGAGCTGTTCCGCTACATCCGCACGGTGGACCAGTGGCGGCACAACGCGGCCGACGGGCTCGACCTCGAACCCGGCTGACGCCGTTTCAGGGCCGCGGGGCCGGGAACGCAGGCCGACATCGACCTGCGGAGGTGACAGCCGTGCTGTCCGACAAGTCCCGTCCGGTGATCGAGGCGACGCTGCCCGTGGTGGGCGAGAACATCGGCACGATCGCCACCCGCTTCTACGAGCACCTGTTCGCCGAGCACCCCGAGCTGCTGGACGGCACGTTCAACCGCGGCAACCAGGTCGACGGCTCGCAGCAGCAGGCGCTGGCCGGGTCCGTCGCCTCGTTCGCGAGCGTGCTGGTGAGCGCACCCGACCGCACTCCGGAGAAGCTGCTGCGCCGCATCGCGCACAAGCACGCGTCCCTCGGCATCCGCCCCGAGCAGTACCAGGTCGTCCACGACAACCTGATGTGGGCGATCGTCGACGTGCTCGGCGACGCGGTGACCCCCGAGGTCGCCGCCGCCTGGGACGAGGTCTACTGGCTGATGGCGAGCGCGCTGATCAACCAGGAGCGCGGCCTCTACAGCGCACGCGGGGTCCGGCCGGAGACGGTCTGGCGGCCGTGGCGGGTCGAGCGGAAGATCCGGGAGACCGACGACGTCGTGACGTTCGTGGTCGAGCGGGTCGACGACCGGCTGGTCAAGACCTCGCTGCCGGGCCAGTACGTCACGGTCCTGATGCCGATGCCGGACGGCGTGCGGCAGCCCCGCCAGTACAGCCTGACCCGCGCCGACGACGGGCAGCATCGCCAGTTCGCCGTCAAACGCGTGCAGGGCGACGGGAAGCCCGACGGCGAGATGTCCACGCTGCTCTGCGACACGGTCGAGATCGGCGACGTCCTGACGATGTCGTTGCCCTACGGCGACGTCGTCCTGGACGACGCGGGCCGCCCCGTGGTCTTCGCGAGTGCGGGCATCGGCATCACGCCGATGGCGGGGATGCTCTCGCACCTGGTCGCCGCGAACTCCGGGCTGAACATCACGCTCCTGCACGCCGACGCGAACGAGGGGTCGTTCGCCCTCCGCCGCCAGGTCGTCGAGGACGTCCTCACCGCCCGCAACGCCTCGCTCCACGTCTGGTACGAGGACGGCACGGGCAGCATCGAACCGATGGACGGGGTCCACGCCGGGTTGATGGACCTGTCCGAGGTCACGCTGCCCGACGACGCGCTGTACTACCTGTGCGGCCCGATCCCCTTCATGCAGGCGATCCGCTCGGCGCTGATCGAACGCGGGGTCGCGCCCTCCGAGATCCAGTACGAGGTGTTCGGCCCCGACCTGTGGCAGGCCGACCTCGACTGACGGGGAGCGGGGGCGTCACCGGCCGCCGCCGACCGGGCGGGCCAGCGCGTTCACCGCTCCGCCGAAGAGCGGCGGCAGCAGCCGCGAGGCGGGGACCAGCGCGCGGCGCGCGACCCGCGGACGTGTGCCGGCCAGCAGCGCCGCGGTGAGCAGGCGGTAGCGCCGGGTCAGGCGTGCCCAGTCGCGCTCGTATCGCTGCGGCTCGCCGTCGACGATCGCCCGCACGGCGGCGTCCGCCTGGGCGAACGCGAGGGCCAGACCCTCCCCCGTCAGGGCGTCGACGTAGCCGGCGGCGTCGCCGACCAGCAGCACCCGCCCGGCCACCCGCCGCCGGGCGCCGCGGCGCAGGGGACCGGCCCCCCGCACGTCGGTCGCCGGCTCGCTGCCGCACAGGAGCTCCTCGAGACCCGGGAGCGCCCGCAGCCGGCTGTCGAAGGAGCCCTTGGTGGAGACGAGCAGCGCGACCCCGACGAGGTCCGCGGCCACCGGGGTCACGTAGGCCTCGACCTCGCGACCCCAGTGCACCTCGACGTACGGCGACCAGGGGGCGGTCCGGAAGTGCCGGCGCAACCCGAAGCGCGGGTGCCGGGCGGCGGCGGCGTCGAGGCCGAGGGCGCGGCGCACCGTGGAGTGCAGGCCGTCGGCGGCCACCAGGTGCCGGGCGCGCCGCCCGTCGGCGGTGACGCCCGCGTGGTCCTGACGCACCTCCCCGACGGCGCGCTCCTCGATGCGGGCCCCCGCGGCCACCGCGGCCTCGCGCAGCGCCCGGTGCAGCGTGAGCCGGCGGATCCCCCGGCCGGGACCGAGGCGGAAGTCCGCGTCGGCCGACCGCCCGCCACCGACGTACCGGATGCCGCGGAACGGGTGCCCGGCCGGATCGACGCCGAGGGCCAGCAGCCCGGCGAGCGCCCCGGGCATCAGGCCCTCGCCGCAGGCCTTGTCGACGGCGCCGGGCCGAGGCTCCCAGACCTCGACGTCGAGACCGGCGCGGGCGGCGTGGAGCGCGGTCACCAGGCCGGCCGGGCCGCCACCGGCGACGAGCAGGTCGACCGGGCGGGCGCTCACGCCCGCACCTCCGTGGCCGCGGCCTCGCGCAGGGCCCGCCGCTCCTCCCGCAGCCGCACGGTCAGCACCCCGGCGTTCGCCACGGTGAACGCCACGGCGGTGAGCCACGCCGTGTGGACGAGCGGGAGGGCCGCACCCTCCACGACGACGGCGGCGTAGTTGGGGTGCGGCAGGAAGCGGTAGGGCCCCGAGGTGACCAGCGGGAGCCCGGGCACGACGATCACCCGCGTGTTCCACCGCGGGCCGAGCGTGCGGATGCACCACCACCGGACGCTCTGGCACCCGACGACCAGGGCGAGCATCGGCCAGCCGAGCGCGGGCACGAAGGGCCGGCCGGCGAGCCACACCTCCGCCAGGCACCCGACGAGCAGGCCGGTGTGCACGACGACCATCACCGGGTAGTGCCCGCGGCCGGTCTCGACACCCCCGCGGGCCGACGCCCACCGGGCGTGGCGCGTGGAGAGCACCAGCTCGGCCAACCGCTCGAGACCGACCGCGAGCACGAGCAGCGTGAAGAGCAGGGCCGACACCGGGAACGGCGTGCTCATGCCGGTGCCCGCAGCAGGACGAGTTCGGAGCAGAAGCCGGGCCCCATCGCGAGCATCAGGCCGTACGAGCCCGGCCGCGGCGGCCGGACGTCGAGGGTGTCGGCCAGGACGTGCAGCACCGAGGCCGAGGAGAGGTTCCCGACGCGGCGCAGCGAGTCCCAGGTCAGGGCCAGTGCGTCGCGGTCGACCTGGAGCGCGTCCTGCAGGGCCTCGAGCACCTTGGGGCCGCCGGGGTGCGCGACGTACCACTCGACGTCCGCGCGCCCGAGCCCGTGGTCGGCCAGGAACCGGCGCACGTCGTCGCCGAGGTACCGGCGCACGAGGTCGGGGACGGCCGCGTCGAGCACGATCCGCAGGCCACCGGCACCGACGTCCCAGCCCATGGTCCGCTCGGAGTCGGGGTAGAGGCGGCTGCGGGCGGCCAGCACCTCCGGCTGCACGCGCCCGCCGTCGACCAGCTGCTCGGCGCGCCGCGATCCCGCGGCGACCACCGCGGCGGCGCCGTCGCCGAACAGGCCGCTGGCGACCAGGTTGGGCACCGAGACGTCGTCCCGCTGCAGGGTCAACGAGCACAGCTCGACGCTCATCAGCACCGCGACCGCGTCGGGGTGGCCGACCAGGTGATCGAGCAGCCGGGCGACCCCCGCGGCCCCGGCCACGCACCCCAGGCCGACGATCGGCACCCGCACCACGTCGTCGCGCATGCCGGTGAGCGCGGCGACCCGCGCGTCGAGGGACGGCACGGCGAGCCCGGTCACGGTCGCGGAGACGACGAGGTCGACGTCCGACGGCGCGAGGTCGACCGCTTTGAGCGCGTCGACGACCGCGCGGGCGCCGAGCTCGACCCCGGCCGCGATGAAGGCGTCGTTGGACTCCCCGAAGTCGCGCAGCCGGCCGTAGCGCTCCAGCGGCAGCGCGGTGTGCCGGGTCCCGACACCGGCGTTGCGGTGGAACCGCTCCAGGACCGCCCGGTCGACGCGGCCCCCGAGCAGCGACCCCGCGACGGCCTCGGTGATCTCCTCCTGTCGGTGGCGATGGGCGGGAAGGGCACCTCGGACGCTCAGGATGCGCATGCTCGACTCTCCTCCACGGGACGGACGGGGGCGGTCGACAGGAGGGCGCGGGCCAGGCCGCGGACGACGGTGGGGGTGATCCGGCCGCGGGCCAGCCCGAGCTCGACGAGGTCGTCGAAGACCCGGCCGTCCCGCGCCGACGCGCGCAGGCCGGCGTCGAGCACCGCCCCGCTGCGGGTCAGGCGCGCCGCGAGCGCGGTGTGGCGCAGGTGCGGGAGGAGGTGCGCGCGGGCGGCGCGCCGGTAGCAGTGCCCCGCCGTCTCGGGCCGGCCCGCCGTGATCGCCCGCGCGGCGGCCCGGCCGGCGGCGAGGCCGGTGGCGACCGCGTAGTAGATGCCCTCCCCCGTCATCGGGTTGACCAGGCCGGCGGCGTCGCCCACCAGCAGCACCCGGCCGGTGGGCGGCCACCAGCGGGCACCCGAGAGCGGCAGGTGGTGGCCCTTCCAGTCGGTGCCGTCGCGCCCCGCGCCGGGCAGCAGCTCCTCCAGCCGGTCGAGCAGTTCGGAGCGGGTGGGGGCCGGCCCGCGGCCGAGCACCTCGCCGTACCCGACGTTCGCCAGCCCGTCGCCGCGGTCGAAGGACCAGGCGTACGCCGGCTGCCGGGCCGTCCCGAAGGCGATCACCTGGGCCTGCTCGCGCCCCGCGGACACCGGCGCGTAGCCGCGCAGGGCGAAGGCGGTGCGCGCAGTGGACCACCCGAGACGGCGGCGCACCACGGACCGCGCCCCGTCCGCCCCGACGACCACGGCGGCCCGGTGCCTGCCGTCGAGCACGACGTCGCTGTGTCCGACCGCCAGGTCGCGGACCCGGTGCCGGACCAGCATCGCGCCGGCACCGCAGGCCGCCTCGACCAGCCGGGCGTCGAGGAGCCGGCGCGGCACCACGTACGACGGCCGGGCCATCATCCGGTCGACCCCGCGGTCGCCGCGGGCGAGCCGCAGCCGCGCGACCGGGACCCGGTCGTCGAGCAGGCCCGTGACCCCGACCTCGGCGAGGCGGTCGAGCACGTGCGGGGCGACGCCGTCCCCGCAGGCCTTGTCCCGCGGGAAGTCCGCGCGGTCGAGCAGCGCGACCCGCAGCCCCGGCGCGGTGTGCAGCGCCCCGAGGGCGGTCGCCGCACCGGCGGGTCCGGCCCCGACGACCGCGAGGTCCCAGCCGGGCATCAGCCGGCCGCCACGAGCAGCACCACGTCGAGCAGCGCGATCAGCATCGCCGCCCGGAACGGGACGCGACCGCGGCCGGTCAGGGCGACCGTCGCGAGCGCGGCGACCACCAGCAGCGCCGCCCACACCCACGCGGGCGGGTGCCCCGCCGGGCCGAGCGCGGCCAGGAGCGACGCGGCGACGAGCAGCCCGGCGGCCAGTGGCCTCGCGGCGCGCTCCCCCAGCCGGTGCGGCAGGCCCCGGACGCCGGTCCGCACGTCGTCGGCGAGATCGGGCAGTGCGTTGAGCACGTGGGCGCCGACCCCGAGCGCCGCGCCGGCGGCGGTGGTCCACCAGGGCGGCCACGCCGGAGCCGAGCCGGCGAGCGAGGCCACGGCCGGCAGCGTGCCGAAGGCCACGGCGTACGGCAGCCACGACAGCCGGGTGCCCTTGAGCCCCAGGTTGTAGGCCTGCGCCGAGCCGACGCCGAGCACGAGGTGGACCAGCCCGCTGCGCCAGCCCGCGGCCACGGACAACGCCACGCAGGCGGCCCCGGCGACGACGACCGCCGTGCGGACCTGGTGAGCGGCCACCCGGCCGGCCGCGAGCGGCTTGTCCGCACGCCCGACGGCACGGTCACGCTTCTGGTCGACCAGGTCGTTGACCCACCCGACCGTCAACTGGCCCGCCAGCACGGCGAGGGCGACGACGAGGGTGGTGCGGGCCGGCTGTCCGGCGTCGACCGCGAGCAGGGCGGCGACCACCGTGACGGCCGCGGCAGGACCGGGGTGGGCGGCCGCGACCAGCCCGGGGAGGGCGCCGGCCCGGCGGGTGGGCAGCGGCGTCGTGCTCACGGCCGCGACCGTCTGCCGACGTGGCCGTGGAGCAGGGCGTCCCTGGTCGCGCCGGCGACCGTGCGGGGCCGCAGCACCGCCGTGGGCCCCGATGCGGCCGTGCGCATGCCGTCGACGACCTCGCGGAACACGGCGACGGCGTCCTTCGTCGGCGACCAGCCGAGCTCGGTGCGGGCGCGCGTGGAGTCGATCAGCGGGAGGGCGAAGGCCATGTCGAGCCAGCCGGTGTCGACCTGCTGCAGGCGCAGGTGCCACGCGGCGGACATCGCCGGGCGCAGGACCGCCGACGGCACGTGCACCAGCGGGGCACCCAGCACCCGGGCGATGTCCGGGGCGGTCAGCGGCGGGTCGACGGCCAGGTTGAACGCGCCGGCGGCACGCCGGTCCAGCACGCGGGCGACGGCGTCGGCCACGTCGTCGGCGTGCACCACCGGGATCGCCAGGCGGCGGTCGAGGGGCAGCACCGGCAACCAGGCGAGGGCGCGCGCCGGCACCAGACCCGGCACCCCGTAGCGCAGCAGCGCGCTCCCGGCCGCGCGCTGCCCGACGATGCCCGGCCGGAGCCGGGTGACCGTGGGCAGGGCACCCTCCGCCCCGTCGAGGATCCGTTCGGCGGCGGCCTTGTGCCGGCTGTAGCGCGAGGTCGGGACGCCGTCCGTCGGCCAGGTCTCGTCGACCGGGGTGTCGTCGCGGCGCGGCGAGTAGGCGCCGATCGAGGACATGTGCACCAGGTGCGGCACCCGGGCCGCGGCCGCCGCGGCCACGACGCGACGGGTGCCGCCGACGCCGAGCTCGCGCAGGTACCGCAGGTCGTGCGAGGGCTGGAAGCCCCAGGCCAGGTGGACGACGGCATCGGCGCCGGCGAGGACCCGCACGAGCTCCTCCGCGGTGGCGCGGGTCAGGTCGAGCGACCTCCAGGTCGCGGGCTGCCCCTCCGCGACCGGCCCCGCCGGCACCCGGCGGGCCACCCCGACCAGCTCGTGGTCCTCCCGGGCGAGGCGGCGCAGCACCGCCGTCCCGATGTTGCCCGTCGCGCCGGTGACGACGATCCGCATCCTGCCTCCCCGAGCATCGACCGACTGGTGGTCGGTTCCCCTCGGGCAGGGAACTCACACGCGCGGACCGCGGTCCGCGGGGGACGCGCGGTCGAAGGGTGCCGGGCGGTCAGGCCCGGCGGAGGCGCTTGAGCGGTTCCGGCAGGTCCGCGGCGTGCACCACGCTGAGCCGCTGGGTGGCACGGGTGAGCGCGACGTAGAGGTCGTTCATCCCGCGCGGGCTCTCGGCCAGCACCTCGGCCGGCTCGACGAGCACGACGGCGTCGAACTCCAGGCCCTTCGACGCGCCGACCGGCAGCACCACGACCGGCGCCTCGAGGTCCTCAGGGTCCTCGGGTGCGGCGTCGCCGAGCACGGCCTCGCGCATCGTGGCGACCCGCGCCGCCGGCACGAGCACCGCGGTGCGCCCCTCGCCCACCGCGCCCCGCTCCTCGGCGACGATCCCGGCGAGCACCCCGTCGGACCCCTCCAGCGAGCCCGGGGCGATCGGGACGGCGCGCGGCGGGACCCCGGTGCTGCGGACGGACGTCGGCGGGGTGAGGCCGGGGTCGATGGCGGCCAGGACGTCGTCGGCGACGTCGGCGATCTCCGCCGGCGTCCGGTAGTTCACCGTGAGCTGCTCGAGCTTCCACCGGTTCTGCACGAACGGCGACAGCACCTCCGACCAGGTGGAGGCCCCGGCGATGTCGCCGGTCTGCGCGACGTCGCCCACGATCGTCATGGAGCGGCTCGGCACCCGGCGCATCACCAGCCGCCACGCCATCGCCGACAGCTCCTGCGCCTCGTCGACGATCACGTGCCCGTAGGTCCACTCGCGGTCCGCGGCGGCGCGGTCCGCGGTCGACTCGTAGGTCCGCACCTGCATGCGCTCGGCCAGCCGGTCGGCGTCGACGATGTCCGTGGCCCGCAGCAGCTCCGGGTCGAGGTCCTCCTCGAGGTCCAGCACGTCGAGCACGCCCTGGGCGTACTCGATCTCCTCGCGCAGCGCGGCCTGCTCGGCGGCCCGGGCGGCCGACCCGTCGTCCCCGAGGAGCTCGGCCGCCTCGTCGAGCAGCGGGACGTCCGCGTGGGTCCAGCGCAGGTCGTGCGGCACGTCCGCCCCGGCGGCCGGCCGCTCCAGCAGCGCCCGGTCCTCGGCCGGGATCCGCCGGGCGATCGAGTTGAGCTTGCGCCGGTCGGCGAACAGGTCGCCGAGCAGCTGCTCCGGGGTGAGCGTGGGCCACAGGGCGTCGAGCTCGCGGGCGACGGCGGCGTCCTCGGCCAGCTCCTCGCGGATGTCCTCCACGTCGAGCTTGCCGAGCAGGTTCCGCCCGCCGAGGGTCTGCGCCACCTGCTGTGCGAGCAGCCGCAGCGCCTCGGTGCGGAAGATCCGCTTGGCCTCGTTGTGCGGCTTGCGCGAGCGCCGGGCCCGCGAGCGGGCGGCGTTGACCAGGTCCCGGTCGATCCGCACGTCCTGCCGTTCGACGACGAGCTCGATCGGCCGCCGCGGCAGCTGCTGGCGGTCCCGGACCGCCGCGGCGACGACGGCGGCCATGTCGGCGCGGCCCTTCACCTCGGCGGTGCGGGCGTCCTCCGACCGGCGCGCGTGCAGGCCCGGGAACAGCTCCGCGGGGGTGGCGAGCACGACCGAGGTCTCGCCCAGCGACGGCAGGACCTGGCCGATGTAGCGCAGGAAGGTCGGGTTCGGGCCGATCACCAGCACGCCGCGGCGGGCCAGCCGGTCCCGGTGCGTGTAGAGCAGGTAGGCGGCGCGGTGCAGCGCGACCGCGGTCTTGCCGGTGCCGGGCCCGCCCTGCACCACCAGCACGCCCGACGGCTTGGACCGGATGATCCGGTCCTGCTCCGCCTGGATCGTCGCGACGATGTCGCCCATGCGGCCGGTGCGGGCCTCGCTGACCGCGGCCATGAGCGCGGCCTCGCTGGTCAGGCCCGACCCGCTGACCCGGGCGGCGGCGTCGGCGAGGTCGAGCACCTCGTCGTCGACCGCGACGACGTTCCGCCCGCGGGTGCGCAGGTGCCGGCGCCGGCGCATGCCCTCCGGGTTGGCCGCGGTCGCGGTGTAGAAGGGCTGCGCGGCGGGGGCGCGCCAGTCCATGAGCAGCGGCTCGTAGTCGTGGTCCTCGTCGAGGAGGCCGAGCCGGCCGATGTAGCGGACCTCGCCCGACTCCGCGTCGAGCCGGCCGAACGCCAGCCCGTGCTCCGCGGCACGCAGCGCGGCGAGCCGGTCCGTGTACATCGCGGCCGCCGCGTCGCGCTCGGTGAGCGCCTGCGGTGTGCCCACGGTCTCGCCGTGCAGCACGTCGGCGAGCCGGCGCGCGGTGTCCCGGCGGCGCTCGTCGAGCCGCTCGTAGAGCATCGCGACATAGGCGCGCTCGTGCTCGAGCGGCGTCTCGCCCGTGGCGGGTTCGGGGGTCGGCACCTGCTTCGATGTCCTTCGCGGGAGTGACGGATCGGCCGGTCGGCCCGGTCGTCCCTCGATCTGTCGGCAACTCGCGCGGCCGGCGGCGCGGCCGACGTCCTCGTCGTCCCTCGTCGCCCGACGGCGCGGCGTTCCAACCTACCAGCGATCTCCCCCGACCTCCGCGGGCATTTCCCCGGTCGGGGGACCGCGTTTGAAGGATCGGGGCCGTCGGGTAGATGCCTGCGTGGCGTCGGACAACAGAGACCCTTCCCCGGGGCGTCGTGGCTGACCGCGACCCGGCCCCCGCCCAGGGCCCCGCCCAGAACGGGCAGGGCTCCGACTCGGAGTACGGGCACCTGGCCCCGCTCTTCGAGAAGTTCGTGTCGCTCCCCGCCGACCATCCCGACCGCGACGCCCTGCGCGCCGAGCTGGTCACCGGCCACCTCCCCGTGGTCCAGCACATCGCCCGGCGCTTCGCCAACCGCGGCGAGCCCGTCGACGACCTGGAGCAGGCCGGCACCGTCGGGCTCATCAACGCCGTCGACCGGTTCGAGCCGGACCGGGGCGTCGACTTCCTCTCCTACGCGATCCCGACCATCACCGGCGAGGTGCGCCGGCACTTCCGCGACCGCACCTGGGCGATGCGCGTGCCCCGCCGGCTCAAGGAGATGCAGAGCTCGATCAACGGCGCGATCGGGCCGCTGTCCCAGGAGCTGGGCCGCGCCCCCAAGCCGTCGGAGATCGCCGAGCGGCTCGGCCTGTCCACCGAGGAGGTGCTGGAGGGGCTCGACGCCCAGCAGGCCTACCGCGGCCCCTCGCTCGACGAGCTGGTGGCCGGGGCCGACTCCCCGCTCGCGGACACCCTGGGCGCGGCCGACGCCGAGCTGGACAAGGTCGAGTACCGGCAGACCCTGGCGCCGCTGCTCGACGAGCTGCCGCAGCGCGAGCGCACGATCCTGGTGCTGCGCTTCTTCGGCAACAAGACGCAGACGCAGATCGCCGACCAGATCGGGATCTCGCAGATGCACGTGTCCCGGCTGCTCGCCCGCACGCTCGCCCAGCTGCGGCAGCGGATGAGCGAGGAGTAGGCGCTCAGCCCTTGATGAGCCGCACCACCGCGCGCTCCACCGCGGCCCGGCTGCGGTCGTCGGTGAGGTCGGGGGTCTCCAGCCGCTTCAGCGCCACCAGCACCGTGCGCCCCTCCTCGAACTGCTCGACCACCCGCGGGTCCACGTAGGAGTTCTTCGCGACGGTCGGGGTGTTGCCGAGGTGGTCGGACACCGTGGTGATGGCGTGGCGCACCAGCCGGGCCCGCGCCCGCTTCGCCGACGGGACCCGGCCCTCCTCGGCCACCGCCCCGGCGAGGGTGACGGCGGCGAGCACCGTCGCGTTCCAGGTCCGCAGGTCCTTGCAGGTGAACCGGTCCCCCGCCAGCTCCTTCACGGCGATGTTGAGGTCCTCCGAGCGCACGTCGTGCCAGTCCGACCGGCCCGTGCGGTAGGCCAGCAGGTCCTCGCCGCCGCCCTTGCGCCGCAGCAGCCCGTTGACCAGCCGGTGCAGCAGCGGGTCGCGCAGGTCGAGCTTGCGGGGCACGCCGCCCTTGGCCGGGTAGTCGAAGTGGATCAGGCCCCGGCGCAGCGTGACGTGCTCGCGGCGCAGGGTCGCCAGGCCGAACGTGCCGGACTCGTCGTGGTCGTCGCCGTCGTGCCCGCAGTTGTCCGAGCCGTCGTCCCCGCAGCTGGGGGCGTACTGCTCGCCCCCGGCGCGGAACACCCCGATGTCGAGCATCCGGACGGCCCCGGCGAGCACCCGTTCGCGGTGCAACCCGCTGTCCTCGAGCCGGGTGGTGATCTCCCCGCGGATGTCGGCGAGCCGGCGGCCCAGGGACAACACGCGGTCGTGTTTCTCCTGGTCCCGGGCCCGGCGCCAGTCGTCGTGGTAGCGGTACTGGCGGCGGCCGGCGTCGTCCGTCCCGACGGCCTGGATGTGGCCGCGGGGGTCGGGGGCGATCCAGACGTCCCGCCAGGCGGGCGGGATCACCAGGCTCTTGATCCGCGCGATCTCCGCCCGGTCCTCGATCCGGTCGCCGTCCGGCCCGAGGAAGACCCAGCCCCGGCCGGAGCGCCGCCGCCCCAGCCCCGGCGTCGAGGGGTCGGAGCGGACGAGCCCGGCGGGGGGATCGACTGCTGCTGCGGTCACGCGCGGGAGATACCCCGGCCGCCCTTGCGCAATCCCCCAGGTGATCGAACCCCGTGTCGACCCGACCCCGCCTGATCGAACCCGGGGTCAGCTCCCGTGGTGCCGCTGGCGCGGCGCCCGGCCGTACGGCTGCTCCACCGGGTCGACGGTGGGCGGCGAGGGCAGCGGCCGCACCTGCGGGTCCTCGGCCAGCGCGACCGGCTCGCCGTGGTGGCGCAGCCGCATCGGCGGGCCGCTGACCAGCGTGTACTCCACGTCGTCCTGGGTGATCGTGACCCGGATGTGCCGCCCCTGCCAGCGCAGCCCGAACGAGATCCGGGTGAGCGCGGCCGGCAGCACCGGCGCGAAGGCCAGCCCGGTCGCGTCGCACGTCATGCCGCCGAGCCCGGTGGTGATCGCCACCCAGGTGCCGGCCATCGACGCGATGTGCATGCCGTGGTCGGTGTTGCCGGCCAGGTTGTTGAGGTCGATGAGCGCGGCCTCGGCCAGGTAGTCGTAGGCCAGGTCGAGGTGCCCGGTGCGCGCGGCGACCATCGACTGCGTGCACGCGGACAGCGACGAGTCCCGCACGGTGATCGCCTCGTAGTAGGCGAAGTTGCGGCGCATCTGCTCCGGCGTGAAGGCGTCCGGCCGCAGCTGCATCGCCAGCACCAGGTCGGCCTGCTTGATCACCTGCTTGCGGTACAGGTCGAAGTACGGGTAGTGCAGCAGCAGCGGGTAGGTGTCGGCCGGGGTGCGCTCGAAGTCCCAGATCTTGTGCTTGGTGAAGCCCTCGGACTGCGGGTGCACGCGCAGCTCGTCGTCGAACGGGATCCGCATCGAGGCCGCCGCGTCGCGCCAGCTGGCCATCTCCTCGGAGTTCACGCCCAGCTTGGCCGCGCTGCGCGGGTGCTTCGCGGCGACCTCGGCGGCGTAGCGCAGGTTCAGCTGCGCCATCAGGTTCGTGTAGACGTTGTTGTCCACGATCGCCGAGTACTCGTCCGGGCCCGTCACGCCGTCGATCCGGAACTCGCCCGCCGAGTCGTGGTGGCCCAGCGAGCGCCACAGCCGCGCGGTGGCGACCAGGATCTCCAGGCCGGTCTCCAGCTCGAACTGGGTGTCGCCGGTCGCGGCGACGTGCCGGCGCACGGCGTCGGCGATGTCGGCGTTGATGTGGAAGGCCGCGGTGCCGGCGGGCCAGTACCCCGAGCACTCCTCGCCGCGGATGGTGCGCCACGGGAAGGCGGCGCCGTCGAGGCCGAGCTGCTGGGCGCGCTCGAAGGCCTTCGGCAGGATCGACTGCCGCCAGCGCAGCGCGTCGGCCGCCGCGTCGGGCGCCAGGAAGGACAGCACCTGCAGGCAGAAGGTCTCGGTGTCCCAGAAGGTGTGCCCGTCGTAGCCGTCGGCGGTGAGGCCCTTCGCCGAGATGCACCGGCGCTCGGCGCGGGCGCCGGCCTGCAGCACGTGGAAGGTGGCCAGGCGGACGGCCTGCTGGAGCTCCGCGTCGCCGTCGATCTCGACGTCGGCGGTCTCCCAGAAGTCCTCGAGGTACTCGGCCTGCTCGCGGAGCAGCCCCTCCCAGCCCGTGTAGCGGGCGGCGGCCAGCGCGGCCCGGACCTGGTCGTAGACCGCGGGCAGGCTGCGCTGCGACGACCAGCCGTAGGACAGGTACTTGACGATCTTCAGCGTCTCGCCGGGCTTGACCCGCCCGATGATCGTGGTGCTGCCGGTGTCCTCGGTGGCGTCCGAGGTGATCTTGATGCCCTCGGGCCCGTGCACCTCGTGGTCCATCGCGGCGGCGACCCGCAGCCCCGACTTCCGGGTGCTGTGCACCAGCGTGGCGCCGGCCTCGTCGGCGCGGTGCATCTCCGATTCGAGCGCGTTGGTGAGCGCGGCCTCCAGGCGCGGGTCGTCCGCGCCGCGGGTCGGCAGCTGCTCGTTGGCCACCAGCTCGGACTGCACGACGAGCAGCGCCGGCTCGTCGAGCACCTCGACCTCGTAGCAGATGGCGGCGATGGCGCGCTGGGTCAGCGACACGAGCCGTGTGCTGTGCACCCGCACCACGCGCCCGGCCGGGGACTCCCACTCGACCTCGCGGGTCAGCGTGCCCGCGCGCAGGTCGAGCACCCGCTCGTGCCGGCGGAGCTTGCCGTAGCGCAGGTCGAACGGCTCGTCGTCGACCAGCAGCCGGATCAGCTTGCCGTTGGTGACGTTGATGATCGTCTGCCCGGACTCCGGGTAGCCGTAGCCGCCCTCGGCGTACGGCAGCGGCCGGACCTCGTAGAACGAGTTCAGGTAGGTCCCGGGCAGGTGGTGCGGATCGCCCTCGTCGAGGTTGCCGCGCAGCCCGATGTGGCCGTTGGACAGCGCGAAGACCGACTCGGTCTGGCCCATCGCGGCGATGTCGAGGGTCGGCTCGCGCACGACCCAGGGCTCGACCGCGAAGGTGCGGCCCGCGTCCGGCTTCACTGGTCCTCCAACAGCTCGGAGAGGTCGGACACCACGACGTCGGCGCCGTGCTCGCGCAGCTTGTCCGCGTGCCCGAGCCGGTCGACGCCGACGACCCGGCCGAAGCCGCCGGCCCGGCCCGCCTCGACGCCCGCCAGTGCGTCCTCGTACACGACGGCGGCCGTGCGCGGCACGCCCAGGTCCTCGGCCGCCGCCAGGAAAGTGTCCGGCTTCGGCTTGCCCGGCAGCCCGCGCTCGCGCGCGACGACGCCGTCGACCCGGTGGTCGATCAGCTCGGCCAGCCCGGCCACGTCGAGCACCTGCTCGGCGTTGGCCGACGACGACACCACCGCCACCTTCAGGCCGGCCTTCCGGACGGCCTCGAGGTACGGCCGCGAGGCCGGGTACACGTCGACGCCCTTCTCCTGCAGCACGACCTGCACCAGGTCGTTCTTGCGGGTGGACAGCCCCCAGAGCGTCTCGGCGTCGGGCGGGTCGTCCGGGCTGCCCTCGGGCAGCGTGATCCCCCGGGAGGCGAGGAAGCTGCGGGTGCCCTCCAGCCGCGGCTTGCCGTCGACGTACGGGCCGTAGTCGGCGGCGACGTCGAACGGCCGGTAACCGGGACCCTCGTGCCGGGCGAGGAACTCGTCGAACATGGTCTTCCACGAGGTCGCGTGCACGCCGGCGGTGTCGGTGAGCACACCGTCGAGGTCGAACAGGCAGGCGCGGGCGCCGTCGGGGAGGCCGAGCATGCGCGCACCGTAGCGTCCCGGTGATCGCGTCCGCAGACCGGCGCCGCGACATCACACCGTCGCCGCGCAGGTTGTCACCTGGCGTTCACACAGGTGGGTGGTTCAGCCCGGGCACGCGGCGGGCGCCGGCACCCGGAGCCGGGTCTCCCCGTGCCCCTCGTCCGCCACCACGACCTCGGCCCCGGCCGCCCCGTCGGGCAGGACGTGCACGGTGACCGCGCCGCCCTCCGGGCGCGGTTCGATGTGCTGCTGCACCGTCTCGCGCACGAGGACGAGCACCTGCAGCGGGGCGACGGCGAGGTCGGCGAGCTGCGCGGCGAGCACGTCGTCGACCGTCACGGTGGTCTCCAGGCGCCGGCCGAACCGGGCCTTCTCGATGGCCAGGTAGGCGCGGACGGCGGCCAGCTCGTCGGCCAGCGGGATCTCGGGGGTGCCGACGCGGTCGGCGGTGCGGCTGAGGTCGGCGAACCCGAGGAGGAGCTCGCGGGCCCGTCCCGGATCGGTCCGCATCAGGGAGGCGATGGTGTTGAAGGCGTTGTAGACGAAGTGCTGCTCGAGGCTGCGGTTGAGCGAGCTGGCGGGGCCGGGCGACGCGGTGCGGAGGTCCGCGGGCCGCTCCGGCACGGCCGGGAGGGCGGGCGGTTCCGGGGCCGGCGGCGCCGCACGGTCCGCGAGCCGGCCGTGCCCGTGCGGGGTGGGGACCCGCTCGCCGCGGCGGGCCGGGCCCCAGACCTCCGCCCCGTCCTCGGCCTGCTCGGCGCCGTCGCGTTCCCAGGGCGTGCCCGCCCAGTCCTCGGGGTCGACCTCCCCGGGCCGCAGGATCCCCCGCCACACCGGCAGCCGCAGGTGCGCGCCACGGGTCCAGCCCTGGTACTCGGCCTGCCCGACGATCCGGGGCACGACCCAGCGGGCGTCGTCGGCCACGGTCTCGGGCACGGAACCGGGACCGTCGCCCGCGAACGGCGAGACCTGCGCGTTGAGCGTGCGGAGCAGCTCGCCGACCTCCCGGCGCGCGGGGCCCGAGCCGATCCCGACCCGCCCGACGTACCGCAGCCGGCCGACGGGTCCGCCCGGCGCGGGCGGGGTCTCGGGGATGCCGAGCAGCAGGGCCCCGACGCGGCCGGGCCGGTTGCGCTCGGCCGGCATCCACCCCCCGACGACGACCGGGCGCGCGCGCCGCAGCGGCACCCGCAGCCAGTCCCGGGTGCGCCGCCCGGCCTTGTACGCGGCGTCGACCCGCTTGAGGTGCAGCCCGTCGAGGCCGAAGCGCTCGGCCGCCTCCATCACGAACCCCGCCTCCGACGCCGGGTGCGAGGGCGGGACCAGCACCGGGGACCCGGCGATGCCCAGGCCCTCGAGGAGCGTGCGGCGCTCGGCGTAGGGGCGGCGCAGCAGCGGCCGGCCGTCGAGCCACAGCAGGTCGGTGACCACGAACCCGACCGGCACCCGGGAGCGGAGCGACTCCGAGGGCGTGACGGTCGAGGTGCGGCGCATCAGCGGGCGGCGGCTGGGGCGACCGGCGTCGTCGAGGGCGACGACCACGCCGTCGAGCACCATGCCGGAGCCCTTCACCCGGTCGCCGAGCACGGCGAGCTCGGGGAAGCTGCGGGTCACGCTGCGAGCGGTCGAGGAGAGCAGGCGCACGTGCCCGGGCCGGACGTAGGCGACGCAGCGGAAGCCCGCCCAGGCGAACTCGACCGCCCAGTCACCGCCCCGCTCGCCGTCGGCCAGGTCCCCCTGGGAGGGGAGCATCGGCGGGACGACGTCGGGCATGCCGCCGCCCGCTCCCCGCCCTGTCACGGTCCCTACGGTAAACGGCCGTACCGGCCGAATGTCACCTGATCGGCCGTACGGCGGTGGCAGCGCGCCCAGGGCGCCCTCAGGTGCGGCGGATGGTGGTCGGCGGGCGGTCCGGGCGACGGAGCGCCCGCGGCCCGGACCGGTGGCCGCGGGGGTGCATGATCCACACCCTCTGCTCCCCGACGGATCCGGACGGGCCGCCCGCTCTTCCGGCCGACGCGCTTCCTCCGGGCCCGCGGCCCTGATACCCCTGAGGGGTATCCGACCGAGGAGGCGCCATGACCGCGATCGAGCCCGGCACGACCCGCCGGCACAGCTGGTTCCACCGGACCTGGCCCCCCGCGGCCGGGCTCGCCGTCGGGCTCGCCTCGGGGATCGGGATCGCCGACGGGGCCGAGGTCGCCCCGGTCGTCGCGGCGTCCGGGTTCGTCTATCTCGTGGCCGCGGCGCTCGGGTCGCGCTTCGCCGCGTGGCCGGCCTTCGCCGTGTCGGTCGTGCTGATCGCCGCGGCGAAGGTCGTGCCCGGGTTCGCGCCGACGTGGGGGATGCTCGCGATCGGCGCCGTGCTCCTGCTCCTCGGCCTGGCCCGGGGCCGGCGACGCCCGCCCTGGGGGCTGCCCCTGCAGGCGGCCGCGATGCTCGTGCTCGGGGCCGTCGCGCTGCTGGCGGCCGAGGTGTCGCCGACCTGGTCCGGCGTGCTGGTGGCGGGGGCGCTGCTGGTCCACGCCGCCTGGGACGTCCACCACCACCGCACCGGGCGGGTGGTCGTGCCGTCGATGGCGGTGTTCTGCGCGGTCCTCGACACGGCCCTCGCCGGGCTGGTGCTCGCCGTGACCCTCACCTGAGCCGGGCGGCCGGAGCCGACTCGTGGAGAATCGACCCCATCATGACCGCCACCTCCGCCCCCACGCTCACCGACCGCCTGCCCACCGGCGACGACCCGGACGCCCTGGTCGAGGTGTTCGCGGACTGGGCCTTCGAGGAGCGGGGCCTCTCGCTCTACCCCGCCCAGGAGGAGGCGCTGCTGGAGATCGCGACCGGCGGCAACGTCATCCTCTCCACCCCCACCGGGTCCGGGAAGTCGCTCGTCGCGATCGCCGCGCACGCCGCCGCGCTCTCCCGCGGCGCCCGCACCTTCTACACCGCGCCGATCAAGGCGCTGGTCAGCGAGAAGTTCTTCGACCTCATCGAGGTGTTCGGCGCCGACAAGGTCGGCATGCTGACGGGCGACGCCGCCGTCAACGAGGGCGCGGAGATCATCTGCTGCACCGCCGAGATCCTGGCGAACATCGCGCTGCGCCAGGGCGCGCAGGCGGACGTCGGCTCGGTCGTGATGGACGAGTTCCACTTCTACGCCGACCCGGACCGCGGCTGGGCCTGGCAGGTGCCGCTGGTCGAGCTGCCCCAGGCGCAGTTCCTGCTGATGAGCGCCACGCTGGGCGACACGTCGTTCTTCCGGGACGACCTCACCCGCCGCACCGGCCGGGCCACCCGCGAGATCACCTCGGTCGAGCGGCCCGTGCCGCTGCACTACCGGTACGTCCTCACCCCGCTGCACGAGACGATCACCGAGCTGCTCGAGACGCACGAGGCGCCGGTCTACGTCGTGCACTTCACCCAGCAGTCGGCCGTCGAGCGGGCGCAGGCGCTGATGAGCGTCAACGTCACCTCGAAGGAGGAGAAGGCGGCGATCGCCGAGCTGATCGGCGACTTCCGCTTCACCGCCGGGTTCGGCAAGACGCTGTCCCGGCTCGTCCGGCACGGGATCGGCGTGCACCACGCCGGCATGCTCCCCCGCTACCGGCGGCTCGTGGAGACGCTCGCCCAGGCCGGCCTGCTCAAGGTCATCTGCGGCACGGACACCCTCGGCGTCGGGATCAACGTGCCGATCCGGACGGTGCTGTTCACCGGCCTGTCGAAGTACGACGGCCGGCGCACCCGCCCGCTCAAGGCGCGCGAGTTCCACCAGATCGCCGGGCGGGCCGGCCGGGCGGGCTACGACACCGTCGGCACGGTCGTCGCCGAGGCGCCCGAGCACGAGATCGAGAACCACAAGGCGCTGCAGAAGGCGGGCGACGACCCGAAGAAGCGCCGCCGGGTGGTGCGCAAGCAGCCGCCGGAGGGCTTCGTCGGCTGGTCGCAGACCTCCTACGAGAAGCTGCAGGCCGCCCAGCCCGAGCCACTGACCAGCCACTTCCACGTGTCGCACGCGATGCTGCTGAACGTGATCTCCCGGCCCGGGGACGCGTTCACCGCGATGCGGCACCTGCTCGAGGACAACCACGAGCCGCGCCCCCGGCAGCGCAAGCACATCCTGCGGGCCATCGCGATCTACCGGGCGCTGCTCGCCGCGGGCGTGGTGGAGAAGCTCGCGGAGCCCGACGCGGAGGGCCGCACGATCCGGCTCGTCGGCGACCTGCAGCTGGACTTCGCGCTCAACCAGCCGCTGTCGCCGTTCGCCCTGGCCGCCTTCGAGCTGCTGGACCGGGAGTCGCCGTCGTACGCGCACGACGTCGTCTCGGTCGTGGAGGCCACCCTCGACGATCCCCGCCCCGTGCTCTACGCCCAGGAGAACAAGGCCAAGGGCGAGGCCGTGGCCTCGATGAAGGCCGAGGGCATCGAGTACGAGGAGCGGATGACGCTCCTCGAGGACGTCTCGTACCCCAAGCCGCTCGAGGAGCTGCTGGTCGGGGCGCTGGAGACCTACCGGCGCGGAGCGCCGTGGGTCGAGGACGCCCGGCTCTCGCCCAAGTCCGTGGTGCGGGACATGTCCGAGCGGGCCATGACCTTCCACGAGTACGTGGCCTTCTACCAGCTCGCCCGCTCCGAGGGGCTGGTGCTGCGGTACCTCGCGGACTGCTACCGGGCGCTGCGGCAGACCGTGCCCGAGCACGCGCGGACGGACGAGCTGACCGATCTCATCGAGTGGCTCGGCGAGCTGGTCCGCCAGGTCGACTCCAGCCTGCTCGACGAGTGGGAGAAGCTCGCCGCCGGCGGCGGGGTCGAGGACGAGTCCGCTCCCCCGTCGCTCGACCAGGGCCCGGCCGGGGTCACCCGCAACGCCCGGGCCTTCCGGGTGCTGGTGCGCAACGCGCTGTTCCGCCGGGTCGAGCTCGCCTCGCTCAACCGGTGGGACCTGCTCGGCGAGCTGGACAAGGAGGCCGGCTGGACGGCGGACCGCTGGCGCGAGGCCTTCCAGCCCTTCTTCGACCTGCACGGCTTCGGCGGTATCGGGATCGGCCCGGACGCCCGCGGCCCCAAGATGATCGACATCGTCGAGGAGCCGGAGCGCTGGCTGGTCCGTCAGGTCATCGACGACCCCGAGGACGACCACGACTGGGCCATCACCGCCGAGGTCGACCTCGCCGCCTCGGACGAGGCGGGCGAGGCCGTGGTGTGGATCACGGGCTTCGGCGACTCCTGACCCCGGTCCGCACTAGGGAACCATTATTCGAATTCCAGCCCTCGATTCGCGCATTATGGAACCATAATGCGAGCTCGCTGCGCCGATTTGCGCATCATGGTTCCATGATGCGGCTCAGCCCAGCGGGCTCCGGGGCAGCAGGCGGTCGGCGATGATCTTCTGCTGGATCTCGCTGGTGCCCTCGAAGATCGTCGTGAGGCGGGCGTCGCGCCAGTAGCGCTCGACGCGGTGCTCGGTGGTGTAGCCGTTGCCGCCGTGCAGCTGGATGCCGTCCCCGGTGACCTCGGCGGCCATCTCGGTGGCCAGCAGCTTCACCATCGCCGCCTCCCGCTCGCACGGCTCGCCCTGGTCCAGCCGCTGCGCGACGTGCTGGTAGAACGACCGCGCCTGCTCGACCCTCGCGGCCATCGTGGCGAGCTTGAACCGGACGGCCTGGAAGTCGCCGATCGGGTGCTCGAACTGCTCGCGCTCCTGCAGGTAGACGATGCAGTCCTCGACGGCGCCCCGGGCGAGCCCCACCGCGCGGGCCGCGGTGTGCACGCGGGCGATGTTGAGCCACTGCTGGGCCTCCGCGAAGCCCTGCTCGCCGAGCAGGTTCGCCGCCGAAACCCGCAGCCCGTCGAACTCCAGGTCCCACGTGACGAAGCCGTGGTACCCGATCTTGTCGATCGGGGTGCCGGAGAGGCCCGCGGGGAAGGAGTCCCGCTCCTTCTCCAGGACGAGGGTCGCCAGGCCCGCGGACCGCTTCTCCCCCGGCTCCGGGTCCGCCGTCCGCACGAGGATCTGCAGGAAGTCCGCGGCCTTCGCGTTGCCGATCCACCGCTTGCGACCGGTGATCACGAAGTCGTCGCCGTCCCGCTCGGCACGGGTGGCGACGGCGGCCAGGTCCGACCCGGCGTCGGGCTCGGAGAGGGCGATGGCCCCGATCCAGGTGCCGGCGGCGCTGCGGCGCAGCAGCTCCGCCCGCCGGGCCTCGTCCGCCACGCCGGTGCCGGCGCCCTGGGCGCGGGCGATGATGCTGCCCACGCTCATCCAGCCGCGGGCCAGCTCCTCGGCGATCATGCAGTACTCGAAGGCCCCCAGCCCCAGCCCGCCGTGCTCGCGCGGCACGGTGATGCCGAAGTAGCCGAGCTCGCCCATCTCGTCGAGCAGCGACCGCGGGATCTCGCCCTTGACCTTGTCGAGCTCGTCGGCGACCGGCAGGACGCGCTCGGCGGCGAAGGCGCGCGCCTGCTCCTGAAGCTTCTCCCGCTCCGGGGTGTGGAACGGCGCGGGGACGACCGGGACGGGCGGGGCCAGGAAGTCGCTCATGGACGAGTTGTGCCACATCGCGGCGCCGCGCGCCCGGCGGACCGGCCGAACGGGCAGGGTCGCCGGCCCTCCGGGGCGGAACGGTCGGCGCGGATCAGCGCCGGTCAGCGCCGGTCGGCTCAGGTCGGCGCGGGTCGGCGCGGGTCGGCGCAGGTCGGTGGGGGTCGTGAGTGGCAGGTGCCGCTCTAGGGGCAGTCGGCGCTCACAGGCGTCGGAGGCCGCTCAGCACCCGCTCCATCAGGACCAGGTCGGGGCCCTCGGCCGTGACGGTCCGGTGCACCTCGAGCCCGCCCGTCACCGCGAGGTCGCCGACGACGACCCGGGCCACGCCGAGCGGCATCCCCATGAGGGCGCCGACCTCGGCGATGGACCGGGGCTCGCGGCACAGCTCGAGGATCGCGGTGTGCTCGGCGAGCTCCGGACGGCGCAGGGCCGCGGGCGGCGTCGACACCAGCGTCTCGATCGCCAGCTCGTAGCGGGACCGGGTGCGGCCCTTGGTGTAGAAGTACGGCCGCACCGCCAGCGAGCGGCCGGCGTCGTCCTGCACGTACTCCTCGGCGACGTCCTCGACCGCGGGCGGGGGCAGCGGCGGCAGGGCCACCGGCCCGGCCGCCACCGGCACCGGCTCCGGGTGCTCGTCGCGGTCGCGGCGGCGGCGGGAGGACCCGCCGAACCGGGCGCCGGTGTACCCGACGGCGGGAGCTTCGTGGAAGCCCGTGAGCCCGCCGGCCGCGGCGGGATCGGCGACGGGGTCGGGTGCGGCGGGCGCCTCGCCGACGACCGGCATCGCCGCCGTGTCCGCCTCGTCCGCGGTCCGCCGCTCGGGTTGGTTCTGCGCCGGCTCCTCGCTCTTCTTGCGCCGCCGCTTGCGGGGCGCGCCGCCGAAGCGGGCACCGGTGAAGCCGATGTCGAGGTCGTCGGCGGGCGTCATGCGTCTCCCTGATCACGGGGTGCGGAGCGGGCAGCGCCTCGCACCGTCCCGGCCCTGTGTTACGCAGCCGTGACACCGGCGTTCCACCGGCATGACGATCGCTCTCCGTGGTCCGTCTCCGGCGAACGGGTGAGAACTGTGCTGCCCAGGGTCACCGCCGAGGTCGGACGAATCCTCCGAAAGGGGACAAGCAGGATCGTCACCCGTGGGCGTGGTCGTCGTGGGCCTTTCCCGCCGTCCGTCGGACCGGCGGATCCGCGGCTAGAGTCCTCCGGTGCCCCGCTACCTCCCGCTCGCCCGGCCGTGGTTCGGGCTCGTGGGGGCGCTCGCCCTGCTCGGGGTCGTGCTGCAGCTGGTGGCCACGGCGGTCCACTCCAGTCCGTACTCGATCTTCACCAGCACCGGGTCGCGCGTGGCCAACGTGTTCGCGTTCTTCACGATCCTCAGCAACCTGGTCGCCGGGATCGCGTACGTGCTCCTGACGATCGACCCCGAGCGGGACTCCCGCGCGATGCGGATCCTGCTGCTCGACGCCGTGGTGGCCATCGCCGTCACCGGCATCGTCTACAACCTGGTGCTGGCCCAGACCGCGAACCCGCAGGGCCTGCACGAGGTCGCCAACGTCCTGTGCCACATGATCACGCCGCTCTTCGCCGTCCTCGGGTGGCTGTTGTTCGGCCCGCGCGGGCTGGTGGACCGGGACGTCGTGCTGCTCTCCGCGATCTACCCGCTCGCATGGCTGGCGTTCACGCTCATCCGCGGGGCGGTGATCGACTGGTACCCGTACCCGTTCGTCGACGTCGTCGCGCACGGCTACGCGCGGGTCGCGATCAACTGCCTGGTGGTGGCCGTCCTGTTCGTCGGGCTCGGGTTCGGGGCGCTCGCGCTGGACCGCAGGCTGCCGGGCCTCGCGGCCGGCTGAGCCCGGCTGTTCACCGGGAGGTGGCGTGCGGATCACCCGGGCCGAGGGACGCCGGTCATCTCCACTGCGTCGCACGGCGGACATCACTCTCCCGCCGTTCGGCCGCCGCCTGTTCCTGCTCGGAGCCTCCACCGCCGCCACCGGGGTCCTCACCGCGGCGGGCCCACGCATCCCGTCGATGTCCACCCGCGAGCCCTTCACCCTCGGCGTCGCCTCCGGCGATCCCTCGTCCGACGGCATGGTGCTGTGGACCCGGCTGGCTCCGGATCCCCTCGCGGCCGACGGCCTGGGCGGCATGCCCGCGCGGGTGGTGCCGGTCGAGTGGGAGGTGGCCCGGGACGAGCGCTTCACCGTGATCGAGCAGCGCGGGACGGTCGACGCCGTGCCCGAGGCCGCGCACTCCGTGCACGTCGAGACGACCGGCCTGGCGCCGGGCCGCGAGTACTTCTACCGGTTCCGGGCGAACAGGGCGGTGTCCCCGGCGGGCCGGACCCGCACCGCTCCCCCGGCCGGCGCCGTCGGCCCGGCGCTGACGACCTGCGTCGCGTCCTGCTCGAACTACCCCATCGGGTACTTCACGGCCTACCGGCGGCTCGCCGAGGACGAGCCCGACCTCGTCCTGCACCTCGGCGACTACCAGTACGAGTACCCCACGCCGGAGAAGGCCGTGCGGTCCGTCGCCGGCGCCGAGACGACCGAGCTGGCCGGGTACCGGCAGCGGTACGCGCAGTACCGCAGCGACCCGGACCTGCAGGCCGCGCACGCCGTCGCCCCGTGGGTGGTCGTGTGGGACGACCACGAGACCGACGACGACTGGGCCGGCGACGTGCCCGAGGACGACCAGACCCGGGAGGCCTTCCTCGCCCGCCGGGCCGCCGCCTTCCGGGCCTACTACGAGAACATGCCGCTGCGGCGCTCGTCGGTGCCCCGGGGGTACGACATGCAGCTGTACCGCCGGGTCGAGTGGGGCGGCCTGGCCACCTTCCACATGCTCGACACCCGGCAGTACCGCGACGACCAGGCCTGCGGCGACGGGCAGCGCGTCGGCTGCGCGGAACGGCTGGACCCGGCCCGCTCGCTGCCCGGGGCCGCGCAGGAGCGCTGGCTCGCCGACGGCTTCCGCCGGTCCCGGGCCCGCTGGGACGTGCTCGGCCAGCAGGTGTTCTTCGCCCAGCGCGACACCGACCCGGGCGCGCCGGAGAAGTTCTCGATGGACGGCTGGGACGGCTACGCCGCCTCCCGGGACCGGGTCACCCGCAGCTGGGTCGACGCCGGGGTGCGCAACGCCGTGGTCCTCACCGGCGACGTCCACGTCCACTGGGCCAACGAGATCAAGACGGACTACGCCGACCCGGCCGCGCCGACCGTCGGCACGGAGCTCGTCTCCAGCTCCGTCACCTCGGGCGGCGACGGCGACGCCGCCACCGACCACCCCGACCTGCACACCAACCCGCACCTGAGGTTCCGCAGCAACCGCCGCGGGTACGTCCGGGCCCGCTGGGAGCCCGGGCAGGTCACCGCGGACTTCCGGGTGCTCGACGCCGTGACGACGCCGGACCTGCCCATCCGCACCGCGGGATCGTTCGTGATCCCGGACCGCGAACCGGGGCTCAACCGGGCCTGACGACCTCACACCGCTCCGGGCGCGGGAATGCCGCCCCGGTCCGCCATGCTGTGTCCCGGTAGGACGGCGAAGGGACGGGAATGGCGATCACCCGAGGATTCACCGGGCGCGGCCGGGCGACGCGCGACCCGCGGCTGCCCCCGGGCCAGTACGACGCGAAGGACGACTGGCCCGTGCTCAACGCCGAGGCCACCCCGCGGATCGGCACCGACCGCTGGACCTTCACGATCGAGGGCCTCGTCGACCGCCCGCGCAGCTGGACCTGGGACGAGATCCACGCCCTGCCCGGCTCGCGGTACTCCGGGGACATCCACTGCGTCACCACGTGGTCGAAGCTGGGCATGACGTTCGACGGCGTCTCGGTCGACACCCTGCTCGACGCCGTGGGCGTGCAGCCCGAGGCGAAGTTCGTCATGGCCACGGCGCACACCGGCTACACCACGAACCTCCCGCTGGAGGACGTGACCGGCGGCAAGGCCTGGGTCGTGTGGCAGGCGGACGGGCGGCCGCTGACCGTCGAGCACGGCGGTCCGGCCCGGCTGCTCGTGCCGCACCTGTACTTCTGGAAGAGCGCGAAGTGGGCATCCGGCCTGCGGGTCATGGCCGAGGACGAGCAGGGCTTCTGGGAGCGCAACGGCTACCACGACCGGGGCGACCCCTGGCTCGAGCAGCGCTACCAGGGGGACTGATGGCGGTCTGGCAGACGGCGACGGTCCTCGACGTCCGGCGTGAGACGCCCACGGCGAAGACCTTCCGGCTCAAGCTCCCGGCGGAGTCCGGGCACATCGCCGGTCAGTACTACGTGGTCAGGTTGACCGCGGAGGACGGCTACACCGCGCAGCGGGACTACTCCGTGGCGTCGGTCCCGGGCACGGACGAGATCGACCTGACCGTCGAGCTGCTGCCCGGCGGAGAGGTGTCGGAGTTCCTGCACGAGGTCGTCGAGCCCGGGGACCGGCTCGAGGTCCGCGGGCCGATCGGCGGCTGGTTCGCCTGGCCCGGGGACGCGCCGGCGCTCGGCGTGGCCGGCGGGTCCGGGGTGGTACCGCTCATGGCGATGCTGCGCTCCGCCCGGATCGCGGGGTCGGAGCTCTTCCGGCTGATCGTCTCGGCACGCACGCCGGCGGCCCTCTACTACGGCGACGAGCTGCCGGGACCGGAGACCACGATCGTCTACACCCGCGAGGTGCCGCCCGGGTACGCGCGGCCGCCGGGCCGGATCACGGCCGCCGACCTGGAGCCGCTGCTGCTGCCGGAGCAGACGGTCTTCGTCTGCGGCACACCGCCCTTCTGCGACACCGCCACCGACCTGCTCACGGGGCTCGGCGTCGGCACGGACCGGATCCGGGTGGAGCGGTTCGGCCCGTCGAGCTGAGCCTCCGGCCCGCGAGTCGGGAGTTCCGGTCCCGCGAGTCGGGGGTTCCTGACCCGCGAGTCGGGAGATCCGCACGCGCGAGTCGGGAGATCCGGACCCGCGAGTCGGGAGATCGCACGCGCGAGTCGGGAGATCAGGCGCGCCGGTACATCTCGGCCGCGGCGCGGGAGAAGCCGTCGGGCACCCCGGCCGCGGCCAGGGCGTCGGCCGCCTCCTCCATCTCCGCGACCCACCGCCAGCCCTTCTCCTTCGCCCGCGCCGCCACCGCGCCCAGCTCGGCCGGGTAGTCCACGCCGGTCCGGGCGAGTTCCTCGCGCAGCGGGCCGTCGACGCCGAGAATGCGGGCGGCCTCGTCGAGGGCCAGCCAGATCGCCGGCAGCGCCTTGCTCTGCAGCGCGAAGCAGGCCTTGAGCGCGCTCGCGGTGCCCGGCTCGGGGCCGAGGGTGCGGGCCGTGAAGGGGGTCCCGGCGAACAGGGCCTCGACGGTCGCGGCGTGCCGCCCCGCGAGCCACAGGACCGTGGTGCCCGCCTCCCACGCCGGCGGGCCGATCACCGCCCCGTCGACCACGGCGTCGTCCGGGAAGAGCGCGCCGATGGCCGCGACCGTGGCGGGCGAGACGGCGTTCGCGTCGACGTAGAGCGGGATGCGGTCCTGCCCCGCGACGGCCTCGGCGACCTGTCCGGCGACGTCGAGGGCGGCCCCGGGCGGGCAGATCGAGATCACGACGTGGGCGCGCCGGGCCAGCTCCCCGACGTCCGGCACGGCGACCAGGTCGGCCAGCTCGGCCCGCTTGGAGGTGGCCTGGGACCGCCCCGCGTCGGCCCAGATCACGGCCCCGGCCCGCGCCTTCAGGGCCGAGCCGAGGGCGGCGCCCATGGCGCCGGGGTGCAGGATCCCGATCACGGGCCGGCCGGGCAGGCTCCAGTCGCTCACGTCGACCATCATCCGCCCGCGACCAGCCGGGCGCGCAGGTCCAGCAGGACGTCGAGCGCCCCGGGCACCACGTAGACCGCCAGCGCGAGGGTGCCGAGGGTGAGCAGGGGCGCCACCAGCAGCGACTCCACGCGACCGCCGGCGCGGAACCGCAGCGGCCGCGGGCTGCCGATCGGGTACCAGTGCCGGCCGCGGATCGGGAACGGCCACAGCAGCGGGGCCCCGGACTCGGTCACGGCGTCGCCCAGGGAGTGCACGAGCATCCCGAGCCCGACGGCGAGGCCGAGCCAACCGGCCGTCCCCGCGGTGCCGCCGGGGAGGTACTCCTCGGCCACCCAGGTCAGCCCGGCGGCGATCACCAGCGACGGCGGGCCGGGGACCAGGCCGTCGAGCCCCTTGATCGCCAGCGCCAGGCAGACGAACAGCACCCCGGCGGTGACCGGCGTGCCCCAGCGCGCGCTCGCGACGCCCACGCCGGCGGCGAGCAGCAGCGCACCGGCCAGCGTGTGGGTCAGGCCGCGGTGCGTGCCGCGCCCGGAGTCGCGGGGGCCGCGGGTCAGACGGAAGACCAACGCCGACAGCGGCCGGACGGCGTGCGCGGCGAGCCAGGAGGCCCAGGAGAACCGGCGGCTCGCCGTCGACGACGGGTGGTCGAGGTCGGGCAGCAGCGCCGCCCCGGCCGTCACACCCGCGAAGGTCAGGATCGTCCCCGCCGTCGGTGCCGTGCCCACCGCCTGCGGGGCGAGCCCCGCGACCGCGAGCCCGAGGGCCGCTCCGGACGTGGCGTGACTGACCCCGAGCACCGCGTGACCCTACGGTGGCCGTGCCCCGGTTCCCGCGAGGCGCGCCGAGGGGGCAGGGTCTTCGGTCATGACCCTCTCCTTCGACGGCGCCGTCGCCGGCTGGTGTCAGCTGCCCTCCCCCGCCGCGGCCGAGATCGTCGGCTCCTCCGGCGTCGACGTCGTCTGCCTCGACGCCCAGCACGGCCTCCTCGGCGACGACTCGCTGCTCGCCATGCTCCAGGCGCTGCGCGGCGTCCCCACCCTGGTCCGCGTGCCGCACAACGCTCCGGACCCGATCGCCCGGGCCCTCGACCGCGGGGCGGACGGCGTGATCGTCCCGCTCGTCGACTCCGCCGCCGAGGCCGCGGCGGCCGCCGCCGCGTGCGCCTACCCGCCGGCCGGGGTGCGCAGTTTCGGGCCGACGCGGGTGGGCTGGACCGGCGCGGACGTCCTCGCCCGGGGCCGCTGCGTGATCATGGTCGAGACCATGGCAGCGGTCGCGGACCTCCCGGCGATCCTGCAGGTCGAGGGCGTCGACGCGATCTTCGTCGGCCCGTCGGACCTCTCGCTGAGCTCGGGCCGGGCCGCGATCCCGCCGCTCGACGACGACGGGTACCGCGACCTCCTCCGGTCCGTCACCGGGCAGTGCCGGGAGGCGGGAATGCCGGTCGGGGTCTACTGCGGCACCCCGGACTGGGCCCCGACCTACCGCGAGCTGGGCTTCACCTGGCTCACCCTGCCCTCGGAGGCCGGCCTGCTGCAGAACGCCGTCGGGTCGGCCCTCGCCGCGCTCCGGCGCTGAGGACACGACGCACCCGAGCTCGGGCAGCGTGATCCCTCACCCCGGCGCCCCGTCCGCGATCCCGGCCAGCCTGACGCGGACGTCGACCGCCGGCTCGGGCGCACCGGACCGGGCGGCGAGGACCCGGGAGAGGTCGTCCCGCAGCCCGTCGAGCCAGACCCGCAGGTCGGCGAGGTGGTAGAGGTCGACGCCGAGGTCCGTGGGCCAGTCGAGGTCCGGCGGCGGGAGGGTCGGCGCGGTGAGGGCCGTACGGTCGCGGCGGGCGAGCCCGAGGGCGACGTGCTCGAAGCGGGCGGCGACGTCGGCGGCGGCCAGGTCGAGCGGGCCGACGCAGGTGAGGAGTCGGCCGGTCGGGCACTCGCGGACCAGCGCCTCGGCGCCGCGGACGGCGTGGTGCCCGGCCACGAGGGTCGCCTGCCAGTCGACGACGCCCGGCCGCGGGTGCCGTTCGCTCTGGTACAGCGCGAAGGAGGCCTCGGCGAGGCGGCCGGTGCGGCGGGCGCGGGGCAGGGCGTCGGCGGGACGGGCGCCCTCGGCGACCACCCGGACCGTCTCGCGGACCACGCCGGCGGCGTCGGCGAGGAACTCCGCGGCGGCGCGGTGCAGCTCCCCGCTCCCGCCGCGGGGCCAGGCGATCAGGCCGATCACCACGCCGATCGCGGCGCCGACGGCGACGTCGAGCAACCGGGCCTCGGCGAGGTGCCAGTCCGCGGGGCTGACCTGGGCGAACACGAGCGAGATGACCAGCGTGAACAGCGCCTGCGCCCAGCCGGGCCCGAGCAGCGGCCCGGCCGCGAAGCCGACGAGCATCACGAAGGGCAGCAGGATCGCGTAGGTCGTCGGCGGCACGCCCAGCACGAGCAGCCCGGCGGCGATGAGCGCGCCGATCGTGGTGCCGATCAGGGCGGGCCGCAGCAGCGCGCGGGTCTCGGCCGCCGTCGTGCGCAGCACGGTGAGGATCGTGAGCAGCACCCAGAACCCGTGGGACAGGTCGAACAGCCCGGCCAGCAGCCGGGCGACGGCGAGGGCCACGGCGAGCCGGAGGGCACCCTGGAAGTAGACCGAGCGTGGCGTGAGGTGCTCGCGCAGCCGGTGCCAGAGCAGCGCCCACTCCGGCTCGCGGGCGAACCAGAAGACCCCGGGCCGGGCCGAGGGCGGTGTCCTGTCGGGCGGGATCGGTGCGCCCCCGGCCACCCGCAGTGCCGTGACCAGGGTCTTCGTCCACTCCCCCAGCTGCAGGGCCATCGAGCCGAGCCGCAGGCGTTTCGGCGGGATGCCGTCCGGTGGGACGGCCGCGCGGGCCGCCCGGAACTCCCGCAGCGCCGCGGCGATGCGGTCGGTGTCCGGGAGCTCGCCCTCGCCGCGCAGCCACGCGGCCGCGGCCGCGGCACAGCCGGACACCACGCGGAGCAGGGCCGCGGCGGCGGGCAGGTCCGGGGCGTCCCGGTCGTCGGCCAGGGCGAGGTCGGCGGTCCGCCCGAGCAGCAGGCGCGCCGTCCCGGCCGCCGTGGCCAGGGCGTGGTCCCGACGGCTGGCCGATGCCGGGGCCTGGCCGGGCGGCAGCTGCGAGGGCCGGAGGGCCTCGGCGGCGTCGACCACCTCGGGCAGGAGGGCCTCGAGCCGGGCCCGGCCGCGGCCGGCCCAGGCGTCGGCCACCGCGTCGAGACACCCGGCGAGCCCGCCGACGGCCGCGGCCAGCCGGTCGGTGTACGGCGGCGGGCTGCGGTCGGGCCAGAGCACCAGCTCGGCGGCCGTCAGCAGCACCACCGCGAGCGCGAACCCCGCGATGCGCCAGCCCAGCGAGCCGGGGTCGAACGGCGGGAAGCACGGGAGGATGTAGAGCAGCTGCGTCCCGGCGGCGAGCCCCACCAGCCGTGGGCCGCCCACTCCCACATAGCTCACCGCGAAGCCGAGGACGAACATCCCGGCCGTCGCGGCGACGAGGTCGAAGGACAGCAGCGTGCCGAGGGTGATCAGCACGGCCCCGACGGGCAGCATCGCGAGGAGCGTCCGCGCGCGGCGGGGCGGCGGGCCGGGGATCTGCGAGAGCGCCCCGAGCGCGACCGCCCCGAACAGCGCGTAGGCGGCCATGTCCGGCTCGCCGAGGACGTACCGGCAGACGGAGAACCCCAGGCACGCGACGACCGTGACGCGCGCGGCCCGCCGGACGGCGACCAGACCGGGGTCGTGACGGCGCAGCCACGCCCCCGGTGAGGTCATGTGCGGCATCCTGCCCCGCACACCCGCGGGTGTCAGCCCTGCAGGTGCCCGAGCTGGCGGAGGATCGCCATGTTGTCCCAGGTGACCCACCACTCGGCGATCTTGCCCTCGGCCATCCGGAACACGGCCCCGAAGCTGACCTTGGCGTACTTCCCGGTGGCCGGGAAGGGGCCGAAGTCGCCGTCCTGGGTGCCCTCGTAGGTCGCCCAGAGCCCGACCATGTCCCCGTCGACGACGATGTGCTCGAAGGTCTGCTTGTTGTCCGGGAAGACCGCGGCGTCGAACCGCAGGAAGTCCTTGAGCTGGTCCAGGTTCGTGACGACGACGGCGGGCGTCGCCTCGCAGTGCCGCACGACGTCGGGCGCGATGAACGCGTCCAGGTCGTCGAGCTTTCGCTCGTTCATGGCGCTCTCGAAGCGCCGCATCAGGTCCTTGGTCTCGCCCGGGGTCAGCACTCGCGGACACCTCCGTGGTCGTCGTCGACCGCGGGCGTTCGGAGCGGATCTCGCAATCGTTACGGATGGGGCGGCTGTGGCACGACGTTCCGCCGGTCCTTGAGCCGCTTGGGCCAGTAGTGCTGGACGGCGGCGTTGAAGTGCGCGCCCAGCACGATCGCGAGCCCGATGAAGAACGCGGCGAGCAGGAACGCGATCGGGGCGGCGAGGGCGCCGTAGGTGTAGCCGGTGGTGGTGAGCCAGCTGATGTAGACCCGCAGCCCGGTGACCCCGGCCAGGAACACCACGGCGGCGAGCAGCGCGCCCGGCAGCCCGCGGTGCCAGGGCGGTTTCGCCGGCAGCGCGAGCTTGTAGAGCGTGGTCAGCGCCAGGACCAGCCCGAACGCGAGCACCGGGTAGTACAGCCAGCCGATCAGCGTGACGGCCGGGTCCTGCCAGGAGGCGGGCAGCAGCTTCGGCAGCCGGTCGGGTCCGAGGGCCAGCAGCGGCAGGGAGATGATCCCGCCGACCAGCGCCACGAGGTACATGAGCAGCGCCAGCATCCGCTGCCACACGGGATTGCGGACGCCGTACTGGTCGTGCGCCCGCGTGATCGCGTCGACGAACGACGACATGGCCGACGACCCGGACCACAGCGAGATCACGAAGCCCAGCGACACCAGCTCGCTGCGGCCGGTGGTGAGCAGCGTCGAGACGGTCGGGGCGATGATCTCGTCGACGACGTTGCGGCTGAACACCGTGGACACGCCGCGGATGATCTGCTGCTCGGCGAGGTCGATGGTGTCGGGGCCGAACCAGCCGCCGATGTAGCCGAGGCTGCCCAGCAGGCCCAGGAGCAGCGGCGGCAGGGACAGCGTCTGCCAGAACGCGGCGGCCGCCGACTCGCTGAAGATGTTGTCGTCCCACGCCCGGACGAGTGTGCGCTTCATCAGGACCCAGGCACCGTGGCGGCCGTACGGCCGGGGGTCGCCGCCGGCCGTGAGCCGGACGGTCGGGGCGTCGGGCGGGGCGGGCAGCGAGCCGGGCGGGGTGGGCGCCGAGTCGGGCACGGTGTCGGCCGGTCCGGACGCTCCCGGGGACGGGCCTGGCCCCCGGGTCCCGTCCGGGCGCGGGGGCTCGCCGGGGTGCGCCTGCGCGCACTCCCGGGACCGGCCCGCCACGTCCGTCACGCCCCCAGCATGCGCCGACCTGCGCCGTCTGTCTCGTCCGGATCCCGGCGCGTCCGCGGCGACTCCGGTCGGGTCAGCCGAGGAGGTCGAGGATCTCCTGGGCGGCCAGCGTGGGGGTCAGCTCCCCGGTGCGGACCTCGTCGGTGAGCGCGGGCAGCCGCTTCTTCACCCCCGGGTCGCTGGTGAGCCGGTCCATGAGCTGGTCGCGGACCATCGCCCACATCCAGTCGACCTGCTGGTCGGCCCGGCGCCGCGCGAGCTCGCCGGCCTTCTCCAGGGCCGCGCGGTGCTCGAGGACCGTGCCCCAGACCTTGTCGAGGCCCTTCCCGGTCTGCGCGCTGCAGGAGAGCACCTTCGGCCGCCAGTGCTCGCTCGCCGGCGCCATCATGTGCAGCGCACCGGCGAGGTCCCGGGCCGCGGCCTTCGCCTCCCGCTCGTGCGGGCCGTCGGCCTTGTTCACGGCGACGACGTCGGCCAGCTCCAGGATCCCCTTCTTGATCCCCTGCAGCTGGTCGCCGGTGCGGGCGATGGTGAGGAACAGGAAGGTGTCGACCATCCCCGCCACGGTGACCTCGGACTGGCCGACGCCGACCGTCTCGACCAGCACGACGTCGTAGCCCGCGGCCTCCATCAGCACCATCGTCTCGCGGGTGCGCCGGGCGACCCCGCCGAGCGTGCCGGCGCTCGGCGAGGGCCGGATGAAGGCGTTGTCGTCGACGGCGAGAGCGGCCATCCGGGTCTTGTCGCCCAGGATCGACCCCTTCGTCCGGGTGGACGACGGGTCGACGGCCAGGACCGCGACCTTGTGCCCGTCCCCCGTCAGCCGGGTGCCGAGCGCCTCGATGAAGGTCGACTTGCCGACCCCCGGCACGCCGGAGATCCCGACCCGCGTCGCGCCGCCGGCGTGCGGCTGCAGCTCCAGGAGCAGCTGCTGGGCCGCCTGCAGGTGATCGGCGCGCTTCGACTCCACGAGGGTGATCGCGCGGGCCAGGATCGTGCGGTTGCCGTCGAGCACGCCCTTGGCCAGCGCCGGGACGTCCGGCGGCTTCGGGGGCATCAGTCCGTCGACTCCGCGTGGTCCCCGTGACCCAGCGCGGCCGACAGCTTGCCCAGCAGCTCGACGGCCGACTCCGCGATCACGGTGCCGGGCGGGAAGACCGCCGCGGCCCCCATGTCGATCAGCTGCGGCACGTCGGCCGGCGGGATCACGCCGCCCACGACGATCATGATGTCCTCGCGGCCCAGCTTGGCCAGCTCCTCCTTCAGCTCGGGCACCAGCGTGAGGTGCCCGGCCGCGAGCGAGCTCGCCCCGACGACGTGGACGTCGGCCTCGACGGCCTGCCGCGCCACCTCGGCCGGGGTCTGGAACAGCGGGCCCACGTCGACGTCGAAGCCCAGGTCGGCGAACGCCGTCGCGATCACCTTCTGGCCGCGGTCGTGCCCGTCCTGGCCCATCTTGGCGACGAGGATGCGGGGCTGGCGGCCCTCCTCCTCGGCGAACCCGCCGACGAGCTCGCGGGCACGGGTGATCGCCGGGCTGGCCCCGGCCTCCTCGGAGTACACGCCGGAGATGATCCTGATCTGCCCGGAGTGCCGCCCGAACACCTTCTCCAGCGCGTCGGAGATCTCGCCGACCGTGGCCTTCGCGCGGGCGGCGTCGACGGCGAGGGCCAGCAGGTTCTGGTCGAAGCCGCGCTCCGAGCCGTCCGCGATCGCCGCGGCCGAGTCGGTCAGGGCCTTCAGCGCCCCGTCCACGGCACGGGAGTCCCGCTCGGCGCGCAGCCGCTCGAGCTTCTCGATCTGCTCGCGGCGCACCTGCGCGTTGTCGACCTTGAGGACCTCGACGACCTCGTCGGAGTCGACCACGTACTTGTTCACGCCGATCACCGGCTGCCGGCCGGAGTCGATGCGGGCCTGGGTGCGGGCCGCGGCCTCCTCGACGCGCAGCTTCGGGATGCCGGCGTCGATCGCCCGGGCCATGCCGCCGGCCTTCTCGACCTCGGCGATGTGCCCCCACGCCCGGCGGGCCAGGTCGTAGGTGAGCTTCTCGACGTAGTACGAGCCGCCCCACGGGTCGATGACCTTGGTGGTGCCCGACTCCTGCTGGAGCAGCAGCTGGGTGTTGCGGGCGATCCGCGCCGAGAAGTCGGTGGGCAGCGCGAGCGCCTCGTCGAGCGAGTTCGTGTGCAACGACTGGGTGTGGCCCTGCGTCGCCGCCATCGCCTCGATGCAGGTGCGGACCACGTTGTTGTAGACGTCCTGCGCCGCCAGCGACCAACCCGACGTCTGCGAGTGCGTGCGCAGCGACAGCGACTTCGGGTTCTTCGGCGAGAACTGGTTCACGAGCTTCGACCAGAGCAGGCGCGCGGCCCGCATCTTGGCGACCTCCATGAAGAAGTTCATCCCGATCGCCCAGAAGAAGCTCAGCCGCGGGGCGAACTTGTCCACGTCGAGGCCGGCGTCGATCCCGGCGCGCAGGTACTCCACGCCGTCGGCCAGGGTGTAGGCGAGCTCGAGGTCGTTCGTCGCCCCGGCCTCCTGGATGTGGTACCCGGAGATCGAGATCGAGTTGAACTTCGGCATCTTCTGGCTGGTGTAGCTGAAGATGTCCGAGATGATCCGCATGCTCGGCTGCGGCGGGTAGATGTAGGTGTTGCGGACCATGAACTCCTTGAGGATGTCGTTCTGGATGGTCCCCGCGAGCTGCTCCGGCTTCACCCCCTGCTCCTCCGCCGCGACGATGTAGAGGGCGAGCACCGGGAGCACTGCGCCGTTCATCGTCATGGACACGGACATCTTGTCCAGCGGGATCCCGTCGAACAGCTGCCGCATGTCGTAGATCGAGTCGATCGCCACGCCCGCCATGCCGACGTCGCCGCCGACGCGCGGGTGGTCGGAGTCGTAGCCGCGGTGCGTGGCCAGGTCGAACGCGATCGACAGGCCCTTCTGGCCGGCCGCGAGGTTGCGGCGGTAGAACGCGTTGGACTCGGTGGCCGTGGAGAAGCCCGCGTACTGGCGGATCGTCCAGGGCTGGCTCGCGTACATGGTCGGGTACGGCCCGCGCAGGTACGGCGTGATGCCCGGGTAGGTGCGCAGGAAGTCCAGGCCCTCGGTGTCGGCCGCGCCGTAGAACGGCTTGACCGAGATGCCCTCGGGGGCCTCCCAGGCCTCCGGGCCGCCGGCCCAGTCGGCCGTGGGCGCCGCACCGGACGCGAGGTCCACCTTCGTGAAGTCGGGGATAGTCATTTCGCCCCCTCCAGAGCGGCGTAGACGTCGTCGATGACGGCCAGGGCGTCGCACCCGGCGAACAGGTACCCGTCGACGCCGTCGTAGGAACCCTTGCCCGCGAGCAGGATGCGCGCGGCGCCGGCCTCGCGCAGCGCGGCCGCCGTGGCCTCGGCCCGCTCGCCGTACAGGGCGTCGGTGGAGCAGAGGACGGCGACCGGGGAGCCGGACTTGCGGAAGGCCTCGGCGACCTCCTCCGGCGTCTCGGTCGGGCCGGCCTCCGGCCCGGCGACCCCGCCGGCCTGCAGGAGGTTGCGCGCGAACCCGGCGCGGGCGGTGTACGCCGCGAGCGGGCCGAGCGTGGCCAGGAACGCGGCCGGGCGGGCACCCGTCTCGGCCAGGATGGCGTCCGACCGGTCCCGGTACGCCTCGTAGGCCTCCGCGGGCCGGTACAGCGGCAGGCCGCCGCGGGCCACGGGCTCCGGCAGCGGGGTGCGCTCGACCGGCTTCTCGTCGAGGTCCGGGAACTCGCTGACGCCGGTGAGCGGGGTCCGGCGGGTCGCAACGCCCTTCTCCCGCTTCGCCCGGACCTCGCCGACCTTCTCGGCGACCAGGCCGGAGTCCAGCGCGGCGACGGCGCCGCCCGCGGCCTCGAGTTCCTGGAAGAAGGCCCATCCGGCGCGGGCCAGGTCGTCCGTGAGGTGCTCGACGTACCAGGAACCGCCGCCCGGGTCGATCACCCGGGACAGGTGCGACTCCTCGATCAGCAGCGCCTGGGTGTTGCGCGCGACGCGCCGGGAGAAGGGCTCGGCCTCGCCGATCGCGATGTCGAACGGCGGCACGGTCACGGCGTCCGCGCCGCCGACACCGGCCGCGAACCCGGCGACCGTGCCGCGCAGCATGTTCACCCACGGGTCCCGCTTGCTGAACAGCGTCGGCGAGACGACGGCGTGCTGGGCCTGGCCCGCGGCCGCCGGGTCGTCGGACAGGGCGCCCGAGGCCTCCAGGACCCGGCCCCAGAGCCGGCGGGCGGCGCGGAGCTTGGCGATGGTCGGGAACTGCTCGGCGGTGGCCGAGTAGCGGAACTCGAGCACGCGGGCGGCGTCGGACACCGGGAGTCCGGCGCCGGTGAGCGCGCGCAGGTAGGCCACGCCGGCGGCGAGCGAGAAGCCGAGCTCCTGCGCCTCGGACCCGCCGGCCTCCTGGACCGCGGTGGCATCGACGACCACGGCCCGCACCTGCGGGTACTCCCCCGCGACGCGGGTGGCGAGCGGGACCACCGAGTCGACGTCCGGTCCCGAGCCGGCGCGGGCCCGCAGGCCGATCGGGTCGAGCCCGAGGGTGCCGAGCAGGGCGTCCTTCGCGACGCCGCGCTCCTCGGCCAGGGTCAGGAAGGCCTCGGCGGCCTCCGCGGCCGACTCCCCCGCGTCGAGCACGACCGGGGCGAGGTCGAGCACGACGCCGTCGAGCGCCGCACCCAGCTCGGCCACCGGGATCCCGCCGGCGCCTACGGCGAGCCACACCGACGAGACGCCGTTCTCGAGGTCGGCCAGCAGGGCGTCGTGCACCGCCGCCGCGGAGGGCGCGGCGTGGTGCTGACGGACGTCCCACCCGTCCGGCACGTGCCCGCCGGCGCGCGAGCCGCGCACGAAGGGCAGGGCCCCCGGGACGCCGGTCGCGGGCAGGTCCGCGACGTCCTCGGCCGTGTAGAGCGGCTGCACGCGGAGGCCGTCGGCGGTGTCCCAGGCGAGCTTCTCGACGCCCGCGCCGAGCGGCGCGTCCTCGCCGATGCGCCCGGACTTCCGGACCACGCCGTCGACCGCCGCCGCCCACTGGTCGCGGGTGGCGTCGGAGAACTCGGCCGCGAGCACCAGGTGCTCCGGCGGCTCCGGGGCGTTCTCGCTGAGCTCCTGCTCGTCCACCTGGTCGGTCGGGGCGTCCTGCGGTGCCCTGCCTGATGTCATCCGCGCAAACTCCTCACCCACCCCGGCGAGCGCACACGCCGTGGTGCGTCGTCGCTACGCGGGGTTGTGCGGAGTCTAGTGACCGCCCACAGTCACGGTCAGCCGTGACCGGCCGTGATCTCCGACTCTGATCGCCCCAGCTCAGACCAGGGTGACGGCGTCGCCCGAGACGGTGACCGTCTTCTCGGGGAGCGGCTTCTTCGCAGGTCCGTCGGTCGGCGCGCCGTCGGTCACCGAGAAGTAGCTGCCGTGGCAGGGGCACACGATCTGGCCCTCCGCGACGGACGTCACCTGGCAGCCCTGGTGCGTGCACGTCGTCGAGAAGGCCTTGAAGAGCCCGGCGGTCGGCTGGGTCACGACGACCTGCTGCGCGGCCAGGATCACACCGCCGCCGACCGGCACCTCGGCGGTCTTCACGAGCGCGGCGGCCGCGGCGCCGCCGGGCTGCGGCGCGGCTGTGCCGCCCGCCTGCGGGGCGGCCTCGGGCTCCGGCGCCGCCGAGTAGGTGGCGCAGCCGGCGAGCGCGGCGCAGCCGGCGGCGCAGCTGCCGGCGAGGACGGCCCTGCGGTTCAGCAGGGCGGCGGTGGTGAGGAGCGCGGGACGGGGGCTCATGGTGGGGTCTCCGGGGGTCAGAAGGTCAGGCCCTTGGTGGTGAGGAACCACACCGAGGACGTGAGGAAGAGGCCGGTCAGCACGACGAACACCAGGCCGCCGAGGACGGGCAGGGCCCAGCGGGGGGCGTCGTGGCGGGGCAGGACGAGCATCTTGGCGGCGAAGGCGCCGTAGAAGAAGCAGCCCAGCAGCGAGTGCAGGAGCACGCGGAGGTTCGCGTCGGAGTAGCCGAGCGCATAGAGGCAGTGCACCGCGACCGGGATGGTCAGCAGCACGGCCAGGCGCCCGGACCAGCGGTGGACCGTGGCGGTCCCGCGGCCGGCGGGGCGGCGCTTCCCGATCCGCCCGTACATCCGCATCGACGTCCACAGCTGCACCAGCACCAGCACGAACGCGGCCGCGGTCAGCCAACTCTTGGCGGCGAGGCCGCTGGAGAAGCCGGCCAGGTTGATCGCGATGCCGGTGCCCTCGTGGACGCGGGCGTACACGCCGAGCCCGACGGAGATCGCGACGCCGACGACGGTCGGGACCAGGAGGGCGGCCGGCCGGGTGCCGGGGTGGCCCGGGGACTCGACGACCTCCGGGACGTCCGGCTGCCCCTCGACGTCGGCGCCGTAGGGGTGCGGGCCGGGGTCGAACCCGCCGAACCGGTCGAACTCCTCGAGCTCGTCGTCGTAGTCGGGGCGGTCCCAGGAGCGATGCCCCCAGGTGGGGTCGGCCCAGCCGCTGTCGACGCTGTCGTCGCGCCCGGCCTGGGCGGGCACCGCGGCGAAGATCGAGGTGGTGGCCTCCTGCAGCCCGGAGTCGAGAGCGGCGTCGGGCTGCGCCGGGACGATCGGCAGGTTCGGGTCGGTCGGCGGGTCGAACCGGCCCGGGTCGTAGTCCGGCCGGTAGCCGCCGGTGTCGGCGGCCTCGGGACGGTCGGTGGCGGGACGGTCGGTGCCGGGAAGATCGGTGCCGGCCTCGGTGGCGGGGTCGTAGCCGAGGTCGGTGGCACCGGTGCGCGGGGAGCGGCTCACGGGGTCCTCCGGGGATCGGGTCAGGCGGTGCCGAGCTTCTTCAGGACGGCCCGGTCGGTGGCCGCCCCGGCCGGCGTGTCCTCGGGCTGCGCCGAGAAGGGCCAGCTCTTGTCGCCCACGGCGACGGTGCCGAACACGGCCTGGTTCGTCGCGTCGGCGGTCAGGTCGCCGTCGACGCCGCTGAGCTGCAGCTTCCCGCCGTTGACGGTGCCCTCGAACCAGGACTCGACCTGCTTGCCGTCGCAGACGTACGCGACGACCTTGTCCCCCTCGACGCCCATCGCGACGGTCACCTCGTTGCCGGCGGAGCGGCCGGCGAAGGCGGAGTCGGTGACGGCAGGAGCCGCCTGCTGCTGGGCCTGCTGCGGAGCCTGCTGGGGGGCTGCGGCCTCGGGAGCGGCCTGGGCCTGCGGGGCGGCCTGGGCGGCCTCGGCGGGGGCGCCGTACCCGTCCGAGCCCGCCGAGCCGGACTGCGCGGTCGTGGTCACGGCCGGCGCGTCGTCGGGCCCGCCGGCCAGGACCGTGTTCACGGCGAACACCGCCAGGCCGACCGCCAGCACGGCGAGCAGCGTCAGCATCGGGCCGCGTGTCCTCATCGGTTCACCTCGTTCATGGGGGAGCGTTCACGAGAGGACACGGGCGCGGGCGGGACGCGGTTCACCGGTTCGGGAAAAAAGTTACGGTGAACCGTTCCCTCGGTGCGTCCGTGTCGCTGACGTGGACTTCGCTACCCTCACCGCGCTCCGCAGGGGCACGGGACCGCCGGTGGGTCCGGCCCGTTCCGCCCGCGGTGTCGTCCGTCGTCTCTCCGGGAGCGTGCATGGTCGGGTCGGGTCACCGGGCGCGGGGACGCGCCCGGGAACGCAGGGGTCCGCGGGACCCGGACGAGGCGCTGATCCGCGCCGTCTACGCCGAGCACGGGCGGGCGCTGCTGGCGTTCACCACCCGGCTGCTCGGCGACCGGGCGGCGGCGGAGGACGTGGTCCAGGAGGTCCTGGTCCGCGCCTGGCAGCACTCCGACGTGCTGACCAACGGCCGCGGCTCGGTGCGCAGCTGGCTGCTGACCGTCGCCCGGAACCTGGTCACCGACCGGGTGCGGGCCCAGCGCGCCCGGCCGTCGGAGGTCGAGGAGGACGCCGCTCCCCCGGTCCCGACCGGCGACCACGCGGACCGGGTCGTCGACGCCCTGACCGTCCTGCCCGCGCTGGAACGGCTCTCGCCCGACCACCGGGACGTCCTGGCCGAGGTCTACTTCCGCGGCCGGACGCTGCCCGAGGCCGCCGAGGTGCTCGGCGTGCCCCCGGGCACGGTGAAGTCCCGCTCGTACTACGCGCTGCGCGCCCTGCGCACCGCGCTCGGCCCGACCGTGGAGGGGGTGCCGGGATGACGACCTGTGGCATCGACGGCGGCGAGCTGTCCGCACACGTCCTGGGGCTGCTGACCCCCGAGGAGACGACGGCGGTCGAGGCTCATCTGGAGGGGTGCGCGCAGTGCCGCGCCGAGTGGGAGGACCTGCGCGCGATGACGCGGACGCTCGACGAGCTGCCCGACGAGGCCCTGCTGGAGGGCCCGCCCGACAGCGACCTGGTGCTGCACCGGGCGTTGCGGGAGATCCGCGACGAGCGCGCCGCGGAGCGCCGCCGGCGCCTGTTGACCCGCGCGGTCGCCGCGGCGGTGGTGGCCGCGGCGCTGCTCGGTGGCGGGGTCGTCGCCGGACGGGCGCTGGCCCCGTCCGCGCCGGCCGCCACCGTGGCGGCGGGGGCCCGGACCATGGAGGCGACCCAGGGCGCGGTCACCGCCGCGGTCACCGTGACCCCGGCCAACGGCTGGGTGCGGCTCGCGGCGAACGTCAAGGGCGTCCCCGCGGGCGAGCACTGCCGCCTGGTCGTGGTGGCCAAGGACGGCTCGCGGGAGATCGCCGGCGGCTGGGTGGTCCCGCCACAGGGCGAGGCTGGCGGCGTCCACCTCGACGGCAGCGCCGGCGTCCCTGTCGACCAGGTCGCGGGCGTGGTGGTGGAGAACACCGCCGGGGAGAGGTACGCGGAGATGAAGGTCTGACGGCTTCCTCGGGGACGTCCGCACTCCGGGGAAAGCCCGTCGTCGGGTAACGGCGGGCAGGGGCCGGGTCGAACGACCCTCCATGCACACGCGGGCGGGGCGGTGGGGTCGGGGCCGCTCGAATCTCGTGCTCGGCGAGCCGACCCCGGTGCGCGCGATGCCGCGCGGAACGCCGTCGTCCGGCGTCCTGGCGGTCCGCGCGCTGCGACAGGCGGATGAATTCGCGCGTGCGCGGTTGGCACTGCGGCCGCACATGGGCAGAGTCCGGGTGCCGATCCGCGGGGGGCGGTTCGGGGCGGTGGGACTCTCCTGTGAGGTTCCGGTGAGCGCTCTCGGCCGTCCCGCTCGCGTCGATTCCACTCCTGTCGGCGCGGATTCGTCGTCCGGCCCTCCCGTTCCCGGGGCCTCCGGGCGGCCGTGATGGTGCGCCACTGGCCCTTCGTCGGCCGCGCCGCCCAGTTGGCGCGGGTGCGACGGATCCGGTCCGGCCCCGGCGGCCGGGCGGGCGTCGTGCTGGTCGGGCCGGCCGGGTCCGGGCTGACCAGGCTGGCCCGGGCGGTCCTCGACGCGGCCGCGGCGGAGGGCTGGACGGCACGGTGGGTCATGGCGACGCGCTCGGCGTCGGAGATCCCCCTCGGCGCGCTGGCCCAGTTGCTGGTCGGCGCGGACCCCGTCGAGGGGCCGCAGGTGCTCACGCAGGTCGCGGGGCACCTCGTCGCCGGCACGAACGGGCGCGGCCTGGTCGTCGGGGTCAACGACGCCCATCTCCTCGACCCCGTCTCCGCGAGCGTGCTCCACCACCTGGCCGTGACCCGGTCGGCCTTCCTGGTGCTCGCGGCGCGCACCGAGGTGTCCGTGCCCGACCCGGTGTTCGCCCTGTGGAAGGAGAACCTGCTCGAACGTGTCGACGTCCACGAGTTCGACGAGGACGAGACGGCCGAGCTGCTGAGCCGGGTCGTCGAGGGCCGGGTGGCCCGGGCGACCGTGCAGCGGCTACACACCCTGACCGGCGGCAACGCGACCTATCTGCGCGAGTTCGTCGAGGAGGGGCTGCGTTCGCGCGTCCTCTCCCCGGTCGACGGGGTCTGGCGGTGGGAGGGACCGCTGCGCCCGACCCGCCGGCTGAGCGACCTGGTCCGCGCCCGCATCGGCCCGCTGCTCCCCGGGGAGCAGGAGGCCCTCGAGCTGCTGGCCTTCGGCCGCGACCTCGACGCCGACGGCCTGATGAGCCGCTACGGCGCCGACCTGCTCGACCGGCTCGAGCAGCGGGGCCTGCTGGTGTCGCGCGCGGTGGGCGACCGCGTGCGGGTGTCCCTCGCGCACCTGATCGACGTCGAGGTGCTGCGCTCGGCGACCTCGCCGCTGCGCGAGCGCGCGGTGTACCGGCTCCTTGCGGAGACCTTCGACGCCCCCGACCTGGAACCCGTGGACCGGATCCGGGCCACCTCCTGGCGGCTGGCCGGCGGGCTCCCGGTCCCCTCGGAGACCCTCGTGGCGGTCGCCCGGCGGGCCGCGCACGTCGCGGAGCCGGACCATGCGGCCGCAGTGCGGGTGGCCCGCGCCGCCGCCCGTCGCGGTGGCGGGTTCGACGCCTCCCTGACGCTGGCTCAGGCGCTGACGGCGCTCGGGGAGCCGGCCGCGGCCGAGGAGGTGCTCGCCGGGCTGCCCGCGGACGGCGACGAGCGACGGCTCCGCCTGGCGCTGGTCCGCCTGGGGATCCTGCAGTGGGGCGTCGGCTCGCCGGATCGCGCGGCGGCGCTGGCGGTGGAGGCCGACCGCGCGTCCCGGACCGACCCGGGGCGCCCGGACCTGCTCGTCCTGCGCGCGGCGGGTCTCGCGTACTCGGACCGCTGCGGCGAGGCAATCGCCACGGTCGCGCCCCTCCTCGACGACGAGGACCGGCTCGGCCCGCTGGCCGGCCCGGCACGGGCCGTCGCCGCCGAGGCGTGGTGCGGCACGGGACGGCACGAGGCCGCGCTGGCCGTGGCCGGGCGCGGCCGTGCGGCGCTGCCCGCCGCGGCCACCTGGACGGCCGGCTGGGGGCTCCCCCACCTGGACTCGGCGAGCTGCGGAGCGCTGGTCGGCCTGGGACGGTTGGCGGAGGCGGAGGCGCTCGCCGAGGCCGGGCACCGTCGTGCGGTCGACGCCCACCACCCCGTCGCCCAGGCCCTGTACGGGGGTTGGCACGGCATCGCCCTCGCCCGGCAGGGGCGGCTCGGTGCCGCCCTGGAGCGGTTGCAGGACGCGGCGGGCACGGTCCGGGACGGCGCGTTCCCGTTCCTGGCCCACGTGCGGGCACAGATCGCCGAGGCCGAGGCGATGCGGGGGGACGCCGTCGCCGCGGCGGCGGCGCTGCGGCACGCCGAACGGGCGGCGGAGGCGGCGGGCGGGGCCGGCGAGGCGTGGGTGGTGCTCGCGTCGGCGTGGACGGCGGCCGCCCAGGGCGGCGACGCGGTCACCCGCGCGCTGGACGCGGCCGAGCGCGCGCGGGCGATCTCCCAGCGGCAGGTCGAGCTGCAGGCGCTGCACGGGTGCGTGCGGTTCGACGCGGCGGAGGTGGCCCTGGAGCGGATCACCGAGGTCGCGGCGGGGGTCGACGGCCCGATCGCGCCCGCCTACGCCCGCCATGCAAGGGCGCTCGCCGCCGGCGACGCCCGCGCGCTCGGCGAGGTCGCCGACGTCTTCGCCGACCACGGGATGCTGCTGCTGGCCGCCGAGGCCGCGGCCCAGGCCGCCCGCGCGCACGCGCTCGCCGGCCGCAAGGGCGCGTCCCGGCTCGCGGCCACCCGGGCGCGGGAGTGGGCCGGACGGTGCGAGGGCGCCGCGACCCCGCCCCTGGCGTCGCTGGGCGCGGCCGGGGTGCTGACGTCCCGGGAGTCCGAGATCGCGACGCTCGCGGCCGCCGGGATGACGAGCAAGGCCATCGCCGCCAAGCTGATGGTGTCGGTCCGCACGGTCGACAACGTGCTGCACGGGATCTACCGCAAGCTCGGCGTGCCCGGCAGGCGGGAGCTGGCGGTCGCCCTGCGAGCGGGCGTGGAGGAGTGAGGCCGCGGCCTCCTGGTCGACGCTTTCCGGGCCGACGCCTTCCGGTCCGAGGGCCTTCATCTGAGGGCCTTCCGGCCGACGCGGACGACGGCGCCCATGAGTAGTCCGGTCTGCGTCGGGGCGCAGGGAAGTACCGGACTACTCACGACGCCGCACCCGGAACGCCCGGAGACTGCTGGCCGGCGACCGGCCGGTCGCCACCGCACGAAGGACGAGCCACGCACAGGAACGGGCAGGAGGGACCGTCATGGCCGACCAGAGCACGGGTGAGCACACCCGCAGCGGGGACGTCTTCGGGCACGAGCAGCGGGAGCACCGCGACGAACGGGATCGCGAGCGCGACGAACACCGCGATCGCGAGCGGGAGGAACACCGCGAGCGCGAGCACCGGGAGCGGGAGCGCGAGGAGCACCGCGAGCGCGAACACCGCGAGCACGAGCGTGAGGAGCGCCGGGAGGAGCGCGCGCGCGAGGAGCACCGCGAGCGGGAACGGGAAGAGCACCGCGAGCGGGAGGAACACCGGGAGCGGGAGGAGCACCGCGGCGAGCACCGCGGCGAGCACCGCGGGGAGCACCGCGGGGAGCACCGCGGGGAGCACCGCGGGGAGCACCGCGGGCACGAGGAACACCGCGGCCGGGAAGAGCACCGTGACCGCGAGGAGCACCGCGAGGGGCACCGGGGCGAGCACCACGACAGCGGGGAGCGGGGCCGGCACTTCGAGGGCACCCGGCGTGACGGCGACGAGCACCGCGACCGCGACGAGCACCGCGACCGTGGCGACTACCGCGACCGGGACCGCGACCAGTACCGCGACCGCGACGAGCACCGGGACCGGGACGAGCACCGCGACGACCGCCGCGACGACGACCGCCGGGACGACGAGCACCGGTACGAGCACCAGGACGTCCGCTCCGGGCACGACGACCGCTACGACCAGGGCCGGACCGAGGACCGCGGTCACGAGGAGCACCGCGACATGGAGGGGTCGCACGACGTCGGGACCGAGCACGTCTGATCGGTGGCCGGGAGGCGCGGTCCACGACCGCGCCGGTAGGGCCGCCGGGGGGTCGGCGGCCGGGCCGGGGGGAGCATGATCCAGCAGCAGGGACCGAGCGCCGCGGTGCGCTACGCCCGCGAGACCGTGGACCTGGCGATCGACGGCGCCGACGCGTACCGCCGGGACGATCTCGTCGAGCGGCTCCGCGGCGCCCGGGACCTGCTGTCCGGATCCGGTGTCACCGTCTACGTCGTCGGCGAGTACAAGAAGGGCAAGAGCTCGCTGGTCAACGCCTTGCTGACCACCTCGGTGTGTCCCGTGGACGACGACATCGCCACGTCCGTCCCGACCGTCGTGAGGTTCGCGACCGAGCCGAGCGCCCGGGCCACCTACGAGCCGCCGGACGGCGACGTCGGCTCGCCGTGGACCGAGACGATCGCGTTCGAGCAGATCGCCGCCCACGTCGCCGAGGGCGGCAACCCCGGCAACCGGCGGCGCCTGCGGTCGGTGACGGTGGGTGTGGACCGGGCGCTGCTGGAGTCCGGGCTGATCGTGGTGGACACGCCGGGGGTGGGCGGGCTCGGGTCGGTCCGCAACGCGGTGACCGCGAGCGCGCTGCCCTCGGCGCACGCCGTGCTGTTCGTGTCCGACTCCTCGCAGGAGCTCACGGCGGCGGAGCTGCGCTTCCTGCGGACCGTGGTCGAGCTGTGCCCCACCGTCCTGTTCGTCCTGACCAAGACCGACCTGTACCCGCACTGGCGGCGCATCCTCGAGCTCGACCTCGCGCACCTGGAGCGGGAAGGGGTCACGGTTGCGGCCTTCCCCGTGTCCTCACAGGTGCGGTCGGACGCGGCCGCCACCGCCGACGCGGAGCTGAACGAGGAGTCCGGGTTCCCGCCGCTCGTGCGCCGGATCGACGACGTCGTCGAGGACGCGGAGCGCGTCGCACTGCAGTCGGTGGGCGCCCACCTGCAGTCGGTGATCGGGCAGATCGTCCCCGCGCTCTCGGCGCGGGCCGCCGCGCTGGGTCGCCCGGAGGCGGCGGGCGACGTGCGGGCCGAGCTCGTCCGCGCGCGGGAGCGGGCGGACACCCTGCGCAGCCGCAGCGCGCGGTGGCAGCAGGTGCTGTACGACGGCTTCGCCGACATCTCCTCGGACGTCGACTTCGATCTCCGGGTGCGTACCCGGGCGGTGCTCACCGAGGCGGAGCGGGCGATCGAGGAGGGCGATCCGGCGCGCAACTGGGACGAGTTCGAGAAGTGGCTGCGCTCGCGGCTCGCCGCGGAGACCCTGGAGAACTACGCGCGGTTCACCAAGGCCGCCGACGAGCTGGCGGACCGGGTCGCCGAGCACTTCGAGCTGGTCGAGAAGCAGATCCTCACGGTCCGCGCGCCGGTCGACGTGCTGGAGCAGATGTCGATCGACACGACCGCGCTCGAGAGCCCGAAGAAGGTCACCGGGAAGCTGGCGATCTTCCAGAAGACCTACTCCGGCTACATGATGTTCACGATGCTCGCGCATCTGACGACGCTGGTGATCCCCAGCCCCGTGGGCATCGTCGCGGGCCTGCTGATGGGCCGCGCCGCACTGGGCGAGGAGCGGCGCCGGGCGATCGAGAAGCGGCGGGCGGCTGCACGCACCGCGGTGCGCCAGTTCGTGGAGGAGTTCTCGACGCAGGTATCGAAGGACTCGCGGGACACGGTCCGGCGGGCGCAGCGGGACCTGCGCGAGCGCTACACCAAGCGGGCCGAGGAGCTCCAGCGGTCGGCCTCCGAGGCGGTCGACGCCGCCCGCGAGGCGGTGCGCGACGACGAGGACGCCGCCGACGAGCTGCGCCGGCTGCAGAAGGACCTGCAGCTCTTCGCCACCCTCCGCACCCGCACGGAGCACATGCTGGCGCGGACCGCCCCGGAGGAGGCCCGGTGAGCGGGCCCGAGGTCGCCCGGCGGGTCGCCGCCCTCGTCGGGACGGCGATCGGCGAGTACGCCGGGAGCCCGGCCGAGGCCGAGCTGCGCGCCGTGGCCGACCGGCTCGCCGAACCGTTGCGTGTGGCGATCGCGGGACGGGTCAAGGCGGGCAAGTCCACGCTGCTGAACGCGCTGGTCGGGCAGCAGCTCGCCGCCACCGACGCCGGGGAGTGCACGCGCATCGTCACCTGGTACGTCGACGGGATCACCTATCGCGTGGCCCTCCACCCGCGCGCGGGGCCGCCGCGGCAGGTGCCGTTCGGGCGGGTGCAGGGAGCGCTCGACATCCGGCTCGAGGGGGTGACCGCGGCGGACGTCGAGCGGCTCGTGGTCGAGTGGCCGGCCCCGGCGTTGCGGACGATGTCGCTGATCGACACCCCCGGGATGGGGTCGAGCACCGGGCTCGGTGAGCGGACCGAGGCGCTGCTGACCCCGGAGGCCGAGCTCGACGCCGGTCCCGCCGAGGTCGACGCGGTGGTCTACCTGATGCGCCACGTGCACGGCGAGGACATCCGGTTCCTCGAGACGTTCCGGGACGGCTCGCCCGACCGCAACGCGGTGAACACGGTGGGCGTGCTCGCCCGCGCGGACGAGGTGGGGCACGCCCGCCCGGACGCGCTCGAGGTCGCGGGCAGGATCGCCACGCGCTACGCCGCGGACCCCCGGATCCGGGCGCTGTGCCGCACCGTCGTGCCGGTGGCGGGGCTGCTGGCGTCCTCCGCGGCGGCGCTGCGGGAGAGCGAGTACCGCATGATCGAGGTGCTCGCGCGCGCGCCGGACGTGGACCGGCTGCTGCGCACGGCCGATCGGCTGCGCAGCGCCCCCTCCGACGTCCCGCTGCTGCCCGACGAGCGCGTCGCGCTGCTCGACCGGTTCGGCATGTTCGGGCTGCGGCTCGCCACGCGCATGGTGCGCGACGGCGAGGTCGGCGGCGCCGGCGACCTCGCGGCGGCGCTGGCGGAGGCCAGCGGCCTGCCGCTGTTGCGGGCGGTGCTGGCGGACCAGTTCGCGGCGCGCGCGGAGATCCTCAAGGCCCGGTCGGCGTTGATGGGGCTCGAGGCGGTGATCCGGCGGTTCCCGCCGCCGGCCGGGTCCGGTCTCGCACGCGAGGTCGAACGGGTGCGTGCCGAGGCCCACGAGTTCGCCGAGATCGCGCTCCTGGACGCCGTCCGCTCGGGGGCGGTCCCGTTCTCCCCCGACGAGGCGGCCGCGGCCGAGCTCCTGCTGGGGGCGGCGGGGACGGACGCGCGGGCCCGGCTCGGCCTGTCCGCCGACGCCGGACCCCAGCAGGTCCGCAAGGCCGCGGCCGACCAGCACCTGCGGTGGCAGCTGCGTGCCGAACACCCCGGCTCGCCGCGCGAGGTCGGACAGGCGGCGCGGCTGCTGGTGCGCAGCTGCGAGGGCATCCTCGGCGAGCTCGGCCCCGGGTGAGCGGCGACCGGCGGGCCCGCCGTCGGGCAGGAGTCGTCGGGCACGAGCCGCCGGAATGAGTAGTCGGGGCGCGGCCGGCGTCCGGGGTGAGTAGCGCACTACTCATGACGGTCGCGGCGGTGGCCGGGAGGTTGACCGGGCGGGAGGCCTCGGGCCGTTGCCGCCCCCTGTGACGTCTGGAGGAGGCCCGGTGGGATACAGCCTCGGAATCGACCTCGGCACCACGTACACGGCGGCGGCCGTCGACCGCAAGGGCGCCGTCGAGATGGCCACGCTCGGCGACCGGACCGCGGCGATCCCCTCGGTCGTGCTCTGGCGCAGTGACGGCCCGGTGCTCACCGGGGACGCCGCGAACCGCCGGGCGATGATGGAGCCCGACCGGGTCGCCCGCGAGTTCAAGCGCCGCCTGGGCGACCCCACGCCGCTCGTCCTCGGCGGGGCTCCGCACTCGGTCGCCTCCGTGCTGGCCTCGCTGCTGCACGCCGTCGTCGACAAGGTCGCCGACCGCGAGGGCGGGCCGGCGGAGCACGTCGTCCTGACGCACCCGGCGAACTGGGGGCCCTACAAGCTCGAGCTGTTCGGGTCGGTGCCGCGGATCGCCGAGGTCGAGCACGTGACGATGACGACCGAACCGGAGGCCGCCGCGGCGCACTACGCGACGAACGAACGTCTGCCCGAGGGGGCGGTCATCGCCGTGTACGACTTCGGCGGCGGGACCTTCGACGCCACGGTGCTCCGGCACCGCGGCGGCTCCGGCTTCGAGACGCTCGGCGTGCCCGAGGGCGTGGAGGGCCTGGGCGGGATCGACTTCGACGAGGCGGTGTTCGCCTTCGTCGACCGGACCCTCGACGGGGCGGTGACCGCCCTCGACCACGGGGACCGGCAGAACGCGGCGGCGCTGCTCAGGCTGCGGCAGGAGTGCGTGCTGGCGAAGGAGACGCTCTCGTTCGACATCGAGACGATCATCCCGGTGCTGCTGCCGAGCCTGCAGGCGGAGGTGCGGCTGACCCGCGCCGAGCTCGAGGAGATGATGCGGCCGTCGATCGAGTCGACCGTCCGCGCCCTCCGCCGGGCCCTGCGGACCGCGGCGGTCGAGCCGGAGGACCTCCACGCCGTCCTCCTGGTGGGCGGCTCGTCGCGCATCCCGCTGGTGTCGCAGATGGTGTCCGAGGCGCTGGGCCGGCCCACCGCCGTCGACGCCCACCCCAAGCACGTCGTCGCGCTCGGCGCGGCGGCGCTCGCCGCAGCGTACGAACACCCCTCCGGCAACGGTGTCGGGACCGCGGACGGCGCGGATGCGGGAGCGGCCGCCCCGACGGCGGATCCACGTTCCGGCGAGGGTGCGGCGGACAGCGCAGCGCCAGTGGCCGGCGGCGGGGTGGCGGCGGGTCTCGCCGGTGCGTCCGTCGCGAGCCCCGCGCCGGCCGAGGCCCCGCCGCCCGTGCCGCCGGCAGAGCGCACCTCGCCGGCCGGGGCTCCGCCGCCCGTGCCGTCCCCGGCGGCTCCCGCCGAGGTCCGGGCGAGTGCCGTGCCCGTGCAGCCGGCTGCGCCCGAGGTTCACGCTCCGGGCGCCCCGGCGTCCGGCGCGGTGGGTTCTGTTCCGATTCCCGACCCCCGCGCGGGAGGAGGCGGGGACAGCGGCCCGGGGCGCGGTGGCGGTGCCGGTGCCGGTGGTGGGCGCGACGACGGCGGCACGGCGGTGGCCACTTCCCCCGCCACCACGACGGGTCCGCCCGCCGGTCCCCCGCCGCTCGCCAAACCACCCAGCGGCCGCTCGCGCCGTCCGCTGCGGATCCTCCTCGCCGTCGTGGCCGTGATCGTGGTGCTGGCCGGGGCGGGGATCGGCGTGTACCTGCTCCGCGGCGGCGGCGGCGCGTCGCCGGCCGCCGCCGGCGGTGTCGCCGCGAGCATCGCGAACCCGACCGTCTCCCGGACCACCCCGGTCGGGCAGAACCCGCAGGACGTGCTCCTGTCGCCCGACGGCCGCACCGCCTACGTCATGAACACCGGCTCCAACTCGATCTCCGTGATCGACACGGGCACCATGGGGATCACGGCGACCATCCCGGTGCCCAACGGACCGCCGCAGTTCGCCAGCATCAGCCCGGACGGCGCGCGCCTGTACGTGAGCGTCTACAACCCCGCCACCAACGCCGCCAACGCGGTCAACGCCGTCGACGTGGTCGACACGACGTCGCACGCGGTCACGCTGACCATCCCGGTCGGCCTGCACCCCTACGCCTCCGCGGTCTCCCCCGACGGCAACACCATCCTGGTCCCGAACCACGACTCCGCGGACATCTCGGTGATCGACTGGAGGACCAAGTCGGTGACCGGGAGGATCCCGGTGAAGCCCAACCCGCACTTCGTCGCCTTCACCGCGGACGGCTCGAAGGCGTTCGTCGCCGACCACGAGTCGAACGTCGTCTCGGTGCTCGACGGGCACACCTTCGCCGTCACCGCGGTGATCCCGGTGGGCCGCAGCCCGCACAGCCTGGCCGTGTCGCCCGACCAGCGCACCGTCTACGTCGTCGACTACGACCAGAACACGGTCTCCGTCATCGACATCGCGAGCGAGAAGGTCACCGGCACGATCCCGGTCGGGGCGAAGCCGCAGAGCGTCGTCTTCGCCCCCGACGGCAAGCACGCCTACGTCGCCAACAGCGGCGGCGGCACCGTCTCCACCATCGACACCGGCACCCGCGCGGTCGTGTCCACGGTGCAGGTCGGGCGCAGCCCGACCACGATCGCCGTGGCTCCCGACGGGCGCACCGCCTACGTCACGAACTTCGACGACAACACCCTCTCGGTCCTCGCGACCGCCTGACCCGCCGCGTCTCGCGGCGTCGGCGATGTGTCAGCGGCCCACGGGCTGGACGGGCGTGCCTTCGGGTGCCCGGACCTGGGGCTCGGCGGGCGGTGGCTGGGGTAGGCGCAGGCGCTTGAGGAGCAGCGCGTTGACGGCGACGAGGAAGCTCGATCCGGACATCGACAGCGCCGCGATCTCGGGTCGCAGGACGAGGCCGAAGGCGGGGGCGAAGACGCCGGCGGCGATCGGCAGGGCGATGGCGTTGTAGCCGACGGCCCAGGCGAGGTTCTGGCGCATCTTGCGCAGGGTGCCGCGGCCGATGTGCAGGGCGGTCGGCACGTCGAGGGGGTCGGAGCGCATGAGGACGACATCGGCGGTCTCGATGGCGACGTCGGTGCCTGCGCCGATGGCGATGCCCAGGTCGGCCTGGGCCAGGGCGGGGGCGTCGTTCACGCCGTCGCCGACCATCGCGACGCGCCCACCCCGCTCTTGCAGGCGGGTGATCTGCGCGGCCTTGTCGCCGGGCAGGACGTCGGCGATGACGGTGTCGATGCCGAGCCGGTCGGCGATGCGGCGGGCGGTGGCCTCGTTGTCGCCGGTGAGCATGACGACCTGCACGCCGAGCTCGTGCAGGGCCGTGACGGCCGCGGCGGAGGTGGGCCGGGGCGCGTCGGCGAGGGCGATCAGCCCGGCGGCGCGGCCGTCGACGGCGACGAGCACGGTGGTGCGTCCGGCCTCGGCGAGCTCGTCGCGACGCTGCTCGAGGTCGCCGAGGGCGATGCCCTCCCGTTCGAGCAGGCGCCGGTTGCCCACCGCGACCCGGCGGCCGTCGACGGTGGCGACGGCGCCGTGCCCGGGCACGTTGGTGAACTGCTCGACGGCCGCGACGCGGGTGTCGCGGGCCTCGGCGTGGGCGACGACGGCCCGGGCCAGAGGGTGTTCGGAGTTGCGCTCGACGGCCGCGGTCAGGGCGAGCAGCTCGTGCTCGTCGATCCCGTCGGTGACCAGGGCGGTGACCTCCGGCTCGCCCTTGGTGAGGGTGCCGGTCTTGTCCATCACCACGGTGTCGATGCGGGCCGAGGACTCCAGGGCGGAGGCGTTCTTGAACAGCACGCCGCGGCGGGCGCCCAGCCCCGTGCCGACCATGATGGCGGTGGGGGTGGCGAGGCCGAGGGCGTCGGGGCAGGTGACGACGACGACGGTGATGGCGAACAGCAGGGCCATGGTGAGCGGCTCGCCGGAGAACAACGCCCAGGCCGCGAAGGTGGCTGCGCCACCGAGCAGGGCGACGAACACCAACCAGAAAGCGGCGCGGTCCGCCAGCCGCTGGCCGGGGGCCTTGGAGTTCTGCGCCTGCTGCACCAGCGCGACGATCTGGGCCAGGGCGCTGTCGGCGCCGACCTTGGTCGCGCGGATCCGCAGGGTGCCGTCGGCGTTGAGCGTCGCGCCGACCACGTCGCTGCCGGGCTGTTTGTGCACCGGCAGGCTCTCGCCGGTGACCATGGACTCGTCGACGTCGGATTCGCCGTCGGTGACGGTGCCGTCGACCGGGATCTTGGCTCCGGGCCGCACGAGCAGCAGGTCGCCGACGACGACCTCGGAGGTGGGGACCTCGACCTCCCGTCCGTCGCGCAGCACCACCGCGCGGGGCGGGGCCAGGTCGAGCAGGGCGCGGACGGCGTCGTTGGCGCCGCCGCGGGCGCGCATCTCGAACCAGTGCCCGAGCAGCACGAACGCGGTCAGCACCGTCGCGGCCTCGTAGAACACCTCGCCGCCGCCGGTCAGCGTGACCACCAGCGAGTAGCCCCAGCCGGCGCCGACGGCCACGGCGACGAGCACCATCATGTCCAGCGTGCGGGCCCGCAACGCCCGGACCGCGCCGTCGAAGAAGATCCAGGCCGAGTAGAGGATCACCGGCAGACTGAGGATCAGGGCGAACACGTCGTCGCGCAGGCCGAACGGGGCCGGCGTGGTGAAGCCGAACACCTCGCGCCCGATCGGGGACCACAGCAGCACCGGCACCGACAGCACCGCGGCGACCAGGAACCGGTTGCGCATGTCGGCGACCATCGCCGCCATCGACATGTCGCCGTGCCCCGTCATCTCGTGCGGGGACACCTCCGCCTCCGGTGCGGCAACGGCGTGTGCGGTGTCCTGCCCGGTCGGGGCGGCGCCGGTGTCGCGGGAGTCGGCGAGCGGGTCGCAGACGTGCTCGGGCACCGAGCGGCCCTGGCAGGCGTAGCCGCAGTCGCGGATCCAGCCCGCCAGCTCGGCCACCGTGGTGCGGGTGGGGTCGTAGCGAACGGTCGCGGTCTGTGCGACGGGGTTGGCCTCCACCGCGTGCACGCCGGGCCGCCGGCCGAGCACCGTCTCGACGACGGCCTTCTCGCTCGCCCACAACACCCCGCGCACCTCCAGCACCGCGGTCTCGACCGGCCCGGTCGTGGTGCGCTGCGCCGTCATCGCTGCCTCCTTCGTCCGACGACCGCACCATATACCCCTAGGGGGTAGGCGTATAGGGTCGTGTGGCCTGGACGAGCGGGGCTTTGCCGAGCGACGTGCGCGGGATGGCGGTGAGCGTCCGCACTCGGACCGGGGGCGGGAGCACGCCCTGCTCGGTCAGCGCCTCGGCGAGGTCGCGGCGGACCAGGGCCTTCTCGACCTCGTCGACCGGGCCGACCGGGCCGGCCGGCAGCAGCAGGACCTCGAGCTCGCCGTCGGGAAGTTGGTTGATCTGCCAGCCGGCGGTGTGCACGGGGTCCATCACGTGGTGGAAGACGATCGGGTGCACGGCGCGCAATCCGCCCTGGGCGGTCGGGAAGGTCAGTGCCTCCTGCTCGCGGCCCTGGACTCCGGTGATCAGTGCGTAGGGTCGCCCACACGGGCAGTCATGCTGTCCGGCGGGGCTGACGCTGTCGCTCATCTCGTAGCGGATCAGCGGCAGTGTCCGGGAGAACAGCACGGTGACCAGGACCTTCGCTCCGTAGGTGCCCGCGGGGACGGGCTGGTCGTGCTCGTCGACGATCTCGCTGATGACGAGGTCTTCGAACAGGTGCATGCCCTGGTGGAGGCCGCACTCCGCGGCGATGGCGGCGGTCTCGGTGGCGGCGTAGACGTCGTGCGGGACGGTGCCCCAGGCCTGGGTGGCGAGCTGGCGGGTGGAGTCGGTCAGGACCTCCGAGGCGCTGAACACGAACCGCGGCGCGATGGCCAGGTGGCCGCCGAGTTGGCGGGCGGCCAGCAGGCGGAGCATCGAGGCGTAGGCGATGAGCATCTGCGGCCGCCAGGTGTTCAGCTGCTCGACGATGCTGTCCGGGTCCTCGCCGGCGTCGAGCCGCAGGGTGGGCACCCAGCGGCTGTGGATCGACGCCCCCACACGTGCGGACTGGTGGCTGGGGTCGGTGGAGCTGACGATTGCGGTCTTGACCCGACGCGTCGGGCCGGCTACCGAGCCGGCCCAGTCGAAGGCCCGGTCGTAGGAGCTGACGACGTGCACCCACTCGGCGAAGCCCCACACGAACACCCCGCGGCGTCCGGTCGTGCCGGCGGTGCCGGCGACGTAGTAGCGCCCGCGGAACAGCTCATCGCCGCGCGCCCGGGCCAGGTAGGCCTCGGTCGCGGCCAGGCGCACGTCCGGGCGGGTGGACACCTCGTCGAAATGCTCCATCAGCTGCGCCTTGGTCAGCACCGGCAGCTCGCACAATGGCGCGTCCAGCCGTCCGGCGTGCAGGCGCCGGTAGAACGGCGAGTGCGCGTAGGCGTGACGCCGCAGCCGATCCAGCTCGCGGGCCTGGTGGGCCTGTAGCCGGTCGCGGGTCCAGCGGTCCCGTCGGCGCAGGACAGGACGCCGGGCCAGGACCGCGCCCACCAGCACGGGCGTCCGCAGGACGGACGGCAGAAGCGTGGACGGCAGAGTGGGCGCGATCATCGGCTCCTCCGAGATCTCGCTGATGGGGCGGGATGTTTCCGTCGCCGCGGACGGCGGGTTAGGGCCGTTCGGACAGAAGGAGGTCAGGTCGTTGCTGCTTGACCGGCCGGCGGCCCAGGTGCTCGAGGTGAGCAGGCGTGCGCGAGATCAGGTGGCGCTGCGATGCGACAGAGCAGCCGGGCGGCCCCTCACCGGGCAGGCAGAGGTGGGCCGTGCCGGCCCACCTCTGCCCGTCCTCACGAGGTCAGAGAGTCGCGAGCAGCTGCTGCATCTCGGTGATCTCGGCCTGCTGGTCGTCGATGATCTTCTGGGCCAGGGCCTTGGCGTCCGGGTTCTGCCCCTGAGCGAGCTCGGTCCGGGCCATCTGGATGGCGCCGTTGTGGTGCTCGGTCATCATCTGCAAGAACATCCGGTCGAAGGCCGTGCCGTCGGCCTGGCCGAGTCGCTGCATCTGCTGGTCGGTCATCATGCCGCCCGTGCCCTGAGACATCGGCATGCTGGTGCTGCCGTTCATGCTGCCGTGGTCCATACCGCCCAGGGATCCGCTCGGGCCGGCCGAGCCGGTCTCCGGCTCGCCCCAGGCGGCGAGGAATCCGCGCATCTGCTCGATCTCCGGGCCCTGGGCCTGCTGGATCCGGGTGGCGAGCTGCTTGACCTGCTCGTTGCTCGCGCGCTGGGCCGCCATTTCCGACATCTGAACGGCCTGGGTGTGGTGCGGGATCATGCCCTGGACGAAGGCGGTGTCGGCGGCGTTGTGCGCAGCGCTGGTGGCAGCCGACGAGGTGGCCGCCGCGCTCGGGGTGGTCGACGTGCCGGTGGCGGTGTCGCTCGCGCCGCTACAGCCGGCGACGAGGACGACGGTGGCGGCGGCGGTGCCGAGCACGCCGAGGACGGACTTGCTGTTCACGATGAAGACGCTCCTGTGTGCAGACGGATGTGATCGGACCAGCGCTCTCCTGCGCTGGAGGCCGATCAGTTCCGCAGCACGCAGAGCTGCGCGAGCCGGACCGAGGTCGGTGGCGGCGCCCGGGGCCCGGCCACCGGCCGCCCACCCGTCGTCGACGCGTGCCGCCGGGTCGCTCTCCCGACCAGGAGGGCGAGCAGCGCCGCGGCCGCGAACGCGATCAGGGCGGTCAGCACCGCCAGGCACAGGTGGAGAAGATCGTGCAGCGCCGAATGTTGCCCGGGCCGGTCCGTGCCGACGGTCGAGTCGGCCCCGCGCATCACCGGCGCCACCCCCGCCCCTGCAGCGGTGCTCGCCGTCGTCATCGGGTGGCCGAGGGAGGAGTCGGCAGCGTGGGCGTCGACAGCGGCCATCGCCGCCGGAGCCGCGAGGACCGCGGCGAACGGGTGCACGGTGGACGGGGAGCCACCGAGATGGGCCGCAGCCTTCTCGGCGTGCCCGGTGGCATCGTGGCAGGCGACGGTGGAGTGCATGGTCACCACACCCACAATCAGCGACAGCATCAGCAGAACCTGCTGCAAGCCGCGTCGCCCGACCCCGTCCACGAACCCGACGATAGCGACGCGCGCCCGACCGCGCCCGCAGCCCCGCAGCCCGGGAGCGAGGGTGAGCCGCGCGACCTCACCGCCGCACGCGCATCCGGTGACCGATTTCCCACGCAGGCCCTCGCATAGGGTACCCCCCTAGGGTATAGTCGTCGGCAGTCGGACGGGAGGAGTCGCCGTGAACGGGTACGCGGACACCAAGGACAGCCACCTCAAGCGGATGCGTCGGATCGAGGGCCAGGTCCGCGGCATCACCAGGATGATCGAGTCGGACAAGTACTGCATCGACGTGCTCACCCAGGTGGCCGCGGTGAACAAGGCCCTGGAGGCCGTCGCGCTGAACCTGCTCGACGAGCACCTCAAGCACTGCGTCACCGACGCGGTCGCCGAGGGCGGGCAGGTCGCCGACCAGAAGGTGGCCGAGGCGAGCGCCGCGATCGCCCGCCTGGTCAGGTCCTGACCGGCGTGGGGCGCGGCCACGGCGCCGCGCTCCCGCCCTTCGCGCAAGCGCAAGCGCAAGCACCGGCTCCCCGCCGGCTGCTCGGTTCGTCGTGTCCGCACCACCCGGCGGCGGACCGCAGGGAAGAAAGGCACACGTGATGGCCACCAGCACCTACACCGTCACCGGGATGACCTGCGAGCACTGCGTCGCCTCGGTGCGCGAGGAGATCGGCGAGGTCCGAGGCGTCCGCGCGGTCGCCGTCGACCTGCCCACCGGCGCGGTCGCCATCACCAGCGACACCTCGGTCGACGACGCGGACATCCGCGCCGCTGTCGAGGAGGCCGGCTACCAGCTCGCGGCCTCGTAGCCGCACCGACCCAGCCCCCGACCGTCGGGTCGGCGGGCACCCGGCAAGGGACTGAACATGAACACTCTTGCGAAGCTCTCCGCCTACGGCGCGGCGCTCGCCCTGCTCACCGTCGGGGCGTACGCGACCGGATCCGCAGTCGGTCCCCTCACCAGCCCCGCCCCCGCCGCCTCGACGGCCGGGAACCCGGGCACGTCCGGCGGCGGGAACGCCGGCCACGGGGACGTCCACAGCGGCGCCGTCCCGGAGACCGCAGACCAGCCGGCCGGGCTGGCGTCGAGCAGGGGCGGCTACACCCTCACGCCCACCGCCTCGACGCTGCCCGGCGGGACCACCGACCTCGCCTTCCGCATCACCGGCCCCGACGGGGCGCCGGTCACCGCGTTCGACGAGGAGCACACCAAGCGGCTGCACCTGATCGTCGTGCGCCGCGACACCACCGGCTTCCAACACCTGCACCCGACCATGGACCCCGACGGCACCTGGCACACCCGCCTCGACGTCCCCGACGGCGGGGTCTACCGGGCCTTCGCCGACTTCACCCCGACCGGCGGGCCGGCGACGACCCTCGGCGTCGATCTGTCCGTGGCCGGCACCTACGCCCCGGTCGAGCACCCGACCAGCAGGACCGCCGAGGTCGACGGCTACCAGGTCCGACTCGACGGCGAGCTGACCCCGGGCCGGTCCTCACCGCTGACGCTCACGGTCACCCGCGACGGCGTGCCGGTGAACGACCTGCAGCCCTACCTGGGCGCCTACGGGCACCTCGTCGCGCTGCGGTCGACCGATCTCGCGTACCTGCACGTGCACCCCGACGGCAGCCCCGGCGACGGCCGCACCGCTCCCGGCCCGCAGATCCGGTTCGTCGCCGAGGTCCCCTCGGCCGGGAGCTACCGGCTGTTCCTGGACTTCCAGCACGCCGGAACGGTGCGCACCGCCAAGTTCACCCTGCCCACCGGACCGTCGGGCACGGCAGCTGATCCGGCACCCGAGCCGGCCCCGGCGGCACAGCCCGGCGGCGCGGCGGGTCTCACCCCGCACGAGGCCGCCCACTCCGCGGGCGCAGGAGGGGGGCACTGATGTCCACCACCAGCCACACCTCCGCACCGGGCACCGATGCGGGCACGGTGACCGAGGTCGAGCTCGCGATCAGCGGGATGACCTGCGCGTCGTGCGCCAACCGCATCGAGCGCAAGCTCAACAAGCTCGACGGGGTCGCCGCCACGGTCAACTACGCCACCGAGAAGGCCAGGATCCGCGCCGCCGGCGGGATCAGCACCGACGATCTCGTCGCGACCGTCGAGGCCGCGGGCTATCACGCCCGCCTGCCCGAGCCGCCCGCGCCGCATTCCGGTATCCCGTCGGGGCCGGACCAGCGCCGCGACGACGCCGAGCCGGAGCCGGATGAGCTGCGCGACGCCCGGCAGCGACTGCTGACCTCGATCGTCCTGTCGGTACCGGTCGTGGCCCTGGCGATGGTCCCGGCCTGGCAGTTCACCTACTGGCAGTGGATCTCGCTGGTCCTGGCCGCGCCGGTGATCGTGTGGGGAGCGCTGCCCTTCCACCGGGCTGCCTGGACGAACCTGCGCCACGGCGCGGCGACCATGGACACTCTGATCTCGCTGGGCACCCTCGCGGCCTTCGCCTGGTCGTTGTACGCGCTGCTGTTCGGCACCGCCGGCACCCCGGGCATGACGCACCCGTTCGCGCTGACCATCAGCCCGTCGGACGGGGCGGGCAACATCTATCTCGAGGTCGCCGCCGGGGTCACCACCTTCATCCTGGCCGGGCGCTACTTCGAGGCCCGCTCGAAGCGTCGCGCCGGCGCCGCACTGCGGGCGCTGCTCGAGCTCGGTGCCAAGGACGTTGCCGTGCTGCGCGGCTCCGGTGAGCTGCGGATCCCCGTCGGGCAGCTGGCCGTCGGCGACCGGTTCGTGGTCCGGCCTGGGGAGAAGATCGCCACCGACGGGACCGTGGTCGAGGGCAGCTCCGCGGTCGACGTGTCGATGCTGACCGGCGAGCCCGTGCCGGTCGAGGTCGGCGTGGGCGACGACGTGGTCGGGGCGACCGTCAACGCCGGCGGCCGGCTGATCGTCGAGGCCCGCCGGGTCGGCTCGGACACCCAGCTCGCCCAGATGGCCAAGCTGGTCGAGGACGCCCAGACCGGCAAGGCGGCCGTGCAGCGGCTCGCGGACCGGATCTCCGGGGTGTTCGTGCCGATCGTGATCGCCCTCGCCGCGGTCACCCTGGGGTTCTGGCTGGGCACCGGATCCGGTGCCGCGGCGGCGTTCACCGCCGCGGTCGCAGTGCTGATCATCGCCTGCCCGTGCGCGCTCGGGCTGGCCACCCCGACCGCGCTGCTGGTCGGCACCGGCCGCGGCGCCCAGCTCGGCATCCTCATCAAGGGCCCCGAGGTGCTGGAGTCCACCCGCCGCGTCGACACGATCGTGCTGGACAAGACCGGCACGGTCACGACCGGCCGGATGACCCTGGCCGGGGTGCACACCGCGGACGGGGTCGACGAGCTGGAGGTGCTCCGGCTCGCCGGGGCCCTGGAGGACGCCTCCGAGCACCCGATCGCCCAGGCCGTCGTGCGCGCGGCCCGCGACCGGGTCGGGCGACTGCCCGAGGTGGCGGAGTTCGCCAATCACGAGGGCCTCGGCGTGCAGGGCGTCGTGGACGGGCACGCCGTGCTCGTCGGGCGGCCCCGGCTGCTGCAGGACTGGAGCCGGCCCCTGACCGGGGAGCTCGCCGCCGCCGCGCAGGCCGAGGCCGCGCAGGGCCGCACGGCGATCGCCGTGGCCTGGGACGGCGAGGCGCGGGCGGTGCTGGTGGTCGCGGACGCGGTGAAGGACACCTCGGCGGAGGCGATCACGCGGCTGCGCGGGCTCGGGCTCACCCCGATCCTGCTCACCGGCGACAACCGGGCCGCGGCCGAGGCCGTCGCCCGCGAGGTCGGGATCGACGTCGGTCCGCAGACCGTGATCGCCGACGTCCTGCCCAGTGACAAGCTGCGGGTGATCGAGGACCTGCAGACCCGGGGCCGGGTCGTGGCGATGGTCGGCGACGGGGTCAACGACGCCGCCGCGCTGGCCCGGGCCGATCTCGGGCTCGCGATGGGCACCGGCACCGACGTCGCCATCGAGGCCGCCGACATCACCCTCGTCCGTGGCGACCTGCGCACCGCGGCCGACGCGATCCGCCTGGCCCGGCGCACCCTGGGCACGATCAAGGGCAACCTGTTCTGGGCGTTCGCCTACAACGTCGCCGCCCTGCCGCTGGCCGCCCTGGGCCTGCTCAACCCGATGCTCGCCGGCGCCGCCATGGCGTTCAGCTCGGTCTTCGTCGTCGGGAACAGCCTGCGGCTGCGCCGGTTCCGCCCGACGGCACGCTAGGCGCCACTGCGAGGTCTCGCCGACAGATGGTCCCGTGGCCGGCTCGTCCCAGGACGAGCCGGCCACGGACCGAAGGATGGTCCAGCAGGGAGGACTTCCGCCTCACTGAGCAGGCCATTTTCCTCTGCGACTCGCTGCGCTTCCTGGGACAGCGTGGTCCGTGGGCCTCGGGTTGCGCCCCGGAACCGGCATCTCGGGGGTCAGGGCCGGGCCACCTGTCTCGCAGCGGGAAGGATCGCGGCGATGAGCATGCGAGCGGCAGGATCGTCAGACCGCAGTGCGCTGACCCTCAGCGGTGCGCTACTGCTCGGGGGCTTCGTCGTGAACGCCATCCAGCGGATGCTCTTGCATCCGACCGGAGAGGAAGACAACCACGAAGCGATCTTCGCCGCGTACGCGGCGAGCGGCGCCTGGGTCGCCACCCACCTCGCGGAGTTCCTCCTCGTGCTCGTGGCCCTTTCCGGCCTGCTCGTGCTCTGCCACGCCCTGCGACGAGAAGCGCCCTCTCTCGCGCTGCTGGCCACGGGGGCGATCATTGCGAGCGCCGGGGCCTGGGCCGTACTCCAAGCGGTGGACGGCGTCACGCTCAAGCAGAACGTCGAGGCGTGGGCCGCCGCAGCGGAGACCGAGAAGCCGACCCGCTTCGCCGATGCCGAAACCACCCGCTGGATCGAGTGGGGCGTCCAGAGCTACTTCCGGGTCCTGCTCGGCGTGGCCTTCGTGCTCGTGGGCGCCGCAATTGTGGTGAGCCGCCTCCTCGCGAGCTGGCTCGGCGTCCTCCTGGTGGTCGGCGGCCTGCTCTCCCTCGTCATAGGGGTCTCCATCGGCTACGAAGGACTGGAGAGCGGCTTCCAGGACGCCGTCGGCATCGCCCTGCAGCTCGTCATCCTCGTCTTCGGCGTCGGCCTGCTCGTCGTCGGACTCACGTCGCGAGAGCCGGCTGCCCCCGTGGCCGGCAGGTAGATCGGGCGGACGTCACGGGCCCCCGGTGCCCTCCTCGTCCATGGGCTCGTCACTGGAGGCGGGCGCAGCGAGGTCCCACACCGAGCATCCGTCCCGCTCGCCGGTGCGCAGCCGGCGGGCGTTCTCGGCCAGCCAGGCCGCCAGCGGTCCACCGGGCGGGACGAGCTGCGGGTCGCCCACGACCAGGTGCCGGGCGCCGGCGTCGCGGAGGCGTGCCACCTCCTCCGGGGTGTGCCGATCGGCGGCCAGGCTCCACCCCTTGCGGTCGGCCAGGAAGAACACGACCGGCTCCTGGTAGTTGTTGGTCACCCCGTCCTCGACCGTGCGGCTGGTCGTCGACACCACGGCCAGATCCGACGGGGTCGACACGGCATCGAGCGCGATCGCGCAGCTGCCGAACACGCCGGCCTTGTCCTGCAGCGACTGGGCGAACACGTTGACCGCCTGTGCCCCGAGCAACAGCCCCACCACGGCCGCGGCCGCCGCGGTGACCGGCCGGCTCAGCCGGGCCCGGACCGGGCCCAGGACGACGCCGACCCCGACACCGACGGCGATCGCGGCGTAGGGCAGCGAGTAGACGTGGTACTGGATGCCCAGGTCGGTACTGGTGTAGCGGCCGGCCGCGAAGTAGTAGACCGTCAACGCCATCGCACCCGCGCCCAGCAGCGGCAGCGGCGACACCCCGAGCACCGCCGAGGAGCCCTGTGCCGGTGAGCTGTCCGCGCGGTGCCGCCACAGCCGGAACACCCCGAGCGCTGCGAGCGGGAGCCCGACGAGCCCGTAGATGAAGATCGTCTCGGTGCGGAGGTTGCCCAGGTAGAACGCCGGGCTCAGCCACAGCGACAGGCTGCCCCACTTGCTGTCCCCACCGGAGATCACGCCGAAGGTGTTGCCGTAGGTGGCGTGCAGCGACGCGGCATGGCGCAGCCACAGCGCCGGCGCGACCAGGGCCGCGACCCCGGCGACGTACAGCGAGGGGCGGCGCAGCCGATCTCGCGCAGCGAACACCACCCACAGCCCGATGACCAGCCCGATGTGCAACGACGTCGGCTTGACGAGAGCCGCCGCGGAGGTCGCGGCCGCCGCCCACACCAGGAACGCGGGCCGGTCTTCCTGCAGCCAGCGGCAGAACCCGAGCAGCGCGAGAACGGAGAACGCCAGCACCGTCGCCTCGGGCATGAAGGCGCTGCCCCACCGCATGAACGCCGGGGACAGGAAGAACGCCGCCAGCGCCCATCGGGCCGCCGTGGCCGGCAGCAGCCGCCGCACCAGGCCCCAGAACGCGGTCGCCGCGACCAGCATGAACGCCAGCGAGATCAGCCGGCCGAGCACGATGTGCTCACCGAACACCAGATAGGTCAGCCCCGTGAGCCAGGGCGACAACGGGAACTCGGTCTCCACATAACCCGGGCCGGACCCGCCCCAGTCGATCTGCGGGAAGAAGATGTTCATCCCGTTCGCCGCGAAGTTCCGCGCGATCGTGGCCGTGTCCGACTGCCGCCAGATGTCGCCCGGGTAGGCGGTCATCGGCGCGAACGCGCGGACCACCGACAGCACGACGACGACCGCGGCGATCGCCACCACCCACCAGGTCGGTCCGGCCGACACCGGCCGGCCCGGGGGCGACGTGTCGGGCGCTGCGGGCGTCGATGCACTGTCGGCGGACCGGCGGGGACGGAGATTCTCGGTGGGGAGGTCAAGACTTGATCCGTGCGGGGAATCCGCACCCTGGGACATCACAGCTCAGTCACCTTGCCGAGGGCAGAAGAGGGAGGCGCCACGCGCCTTCGAGGAACCGCCCGGTCACGGTGAGGACCCAGCCCGGCGTACCGGGCACCGAGGGCGGCGTGTGCAGGAGTTGCAGAACGACCGGCGACGGTCGATCTACGTCCGCATCACGCACAGCCGGTAAGGCGACGCCTGAGCTACGAGGTGATCGAGGAGCTGCGCATCCACGGCCCTGATCACTGCTGGTGGGGCAAGGGGTGCCGTCGAGACGACGGCGGTCGCGGTGGGCGCGGTCAGCATCGCGCGCCCGGGGGGCGCTGTCGCGGCGGCATCCGACGTCGCCCCTGCCCCGCACGTCTCGGCCACCCGGACGCCCTGGCCGGCTCGCTCAGCAGCACGGCCAGGCGTAGCGCGGTGGACGGCGGTGGACGCACTGAGCCGCGCGGTCCCCGCGTCCGGGTTCTCGGTAGCGCTGAGCACCCGCCCGTCGCCGGTGTCCGCGCCGGAGTCGTGCTGGTCCGGATCGGCGCGATGAGCGACGAGCCCGACGGCGGCCGGTGCGTTCGCAGCGCTCCCGGCTTCCGCCCGGCCCGGGCTGTCGGTGCAGCAGCAGAGGGCGAGCGCGCCGCCGACCAGCACCAGCACCGCGGCCACCGCGAGCTGCCGCACACCGAAGCTGCCCCGACGCCGGAGCCGGCCGAGCGACGCTCTGAAGAGCGTCCCGGCCGTCCTACGCGTCAGCGCTCCGGTCACGAGCGGGAAGCCTAAACGGGCGAGTTGAAGACACGCTGAGGGCGTTCCCGTAACGCCTCGTGCAGCTGTCGGCTAAGACCTGGTCTCAAAGTTCGATATACGTCCCTCCGAGTCCTTCCGGTGCCTGCCCGGCGATCGGCACGGTATGGGCCGAGTGCCTCAGGGCGTGGGCCAGTTGATGAGGCGTTGGTGGCCGAGCGCCGCCCCAACCGGTCGGTCCCGTCATGACCGGTACCGCCTGCCCTGACACGGGCAGCCGACGACGCCGCCAGGCCCCACTCACTCGGGGTCGTCGCTAACGCCGACGTGGCGGTCGCCGCGACCGGGACCGGCGCTGCCTCCGGCCCCTGACTGTGAAGGTGGCGCTACCGGCCCGGTGATGGTGGGTTGGTGGTCGACAGCGGCGGGTGTGGCTCTCCGTCTGACTGGCCCCTCGGTCATGGGGG
>NZ_JNYD01000002.1 GCF_000717175.1 Pseudonocardia autotrophica
ACCGACTGCTCCCGCATCTGGTCCGGGTACTTCCTCGGCGCTGCCATAGCTCCGACCCTTCCGTGGGTTCAGAGCCTCCACCAGACCCGGGGCGGTTCATTCTCCGCCCGCCGGCGGCGTTCGAGCAGCCACTCCGGGAAATACGAGCCCGCCCGCAGCTTGGGGATGGCCAGCTCGACCGTGCCCGCGCGGGTGTCCCAGTCCCGCATCCGGTAACCGTTGCGCGAGTTCACCCGCCCCTCGCTGCGCTGGCGGTAGCCGGCCCCGCAGGCGGCGTCGGCCTCGGCGGCCATCAACGCCTCGGCGAACTGCTTGATCATCGACCGGAGCAGATCCGGGCTGGCTTCGGCGAGCCGCTCATCGAGCCAGCCCGCCACATCGTTCACTGCATCCGTCACACTGTCTGACGCGGCCATCGCGTCTCCTCCCTCGAGAACCAGAGCACTCGAAGGATCACGCGATGGCCGTCTCACATCCCGACGCCACGCCGCACACCAGCAACGACGCCGTACACCACGTCCCCGGACGCGACCGAGGGGAGTAGTGCGCGTCGACCACCTGTACCTGCCGTGACCAGGAATTCACGAATGCAGGGGACTGCTGAGGCAAGCCTCAAGGGACACGCGGCAGTGTTGACAGGCTTCCCAGCGGGCTATCGCGTGCGAGGTATCGAGGCAGCCACGCGAAGACCAGTCAGGCGGTGAAGTAGGTGGCCAGGAACAACATCCGAGCGGTGAGCCACGCTCGACCCCGGCGGTGACGGACGCCGCAGTGATCGAGGCGCACCTCGCGTGCCCCGGCTGTGGCGCCTACAGGGCTCAGACGCGCGCCACGGTGCGTGTCCCGGGCCACATGCCCGGTCGAGACGCGCTCGCCGGAGGCGACTTGGCTCTGCTCGCGGTCTTCAGGGATCGACCGGCTACCTGAGCCCCGACGAGCAGGCCGGGATCCGACTCCTCCTCGTTGACGCCGCACGGGTGATGACCTCCCGCTCCGGCGGGACCGCGTTCATCCGCCCGGTCGCTCCCAGGGGGCTACCAGCGGTGAACACCGAGGTGAACCGCTTCGGAGCCCCACCGCGGCGGTGGTGTCGACCTCGATGCCGGACGCGATCAACAGTGCTGCGGCTGCTGCCCTGGCGGTGGTTGCGGCGGCGCGGTCGCTGTCGACGTGCGCGGCGACCATGGATCCGTCGTAGAGCATGCCGAGCTGGGTGGCGAGGAGCTCCGGGTCGGCTGCCCCGGCTTGGTCGGCGAGACGGGCGAACACACCGTGCAGCCAGCGACGGTGCGCGCGTGCGGTGGCGGCGGCTGCGTGATCGTCGGCGAATTCGGCGCAGGCGTTGATGAACGGGCATCCGCGGAAGCCGGGTTCGGCGAGCGAGCGTCCCAGCACCTCGAACACCCGCAGGATGCGGGCGGCCGGCCCGCTGTCGCTCGCCGCGATCTCGGCCTCGACGTGCTCCTGCCAGAGCTGGGATCGCCGCTGCAGGTAAGCGTCAACGAGGGCGTCCTTGGACCCGAAGTGGCCGTACAGCGTGGTCTTCGCGGTGTCGGCCCGCGCGACGATCGTGTCGACCCCGACGGCGTGGATCCCGCGCTCGTAGAAGAGCTGGTCGGCGACGGCGAGCAACCGCTCGCGGGCAGGCGACGGGCGCGGGGTTCGCACGAATTCGAGTGTAATACAGACAGGTCTGTAGGACTAACCCTCCAGCCGGTACAGAGGAACCGGCTGCTGGACGAGGAGGACCGCCATGGCCGAACCCGACGCCCAGTACCGGCTCCGGCCGGCCCGACCGGCGGAGCTCGGTCGGCTGCGTGAGATCGAGGACGGGGCGGGCACCATGTTCGACGGTCTCGGTCTGATCGACGACGTACTCGACGTCTCGTTCCCGCTTGTCGAACTGAGGCGGCTCGTCGACGCCGGACAGGTGTGGGTAGCCGCCGACGTCGTGGACCGCCCGGTGGGCATGGTGATCGTGTCGGTGCGCGACCATGTCGCCTACGTCGAGGAGATGGACGTGCTGCCCGAGCACGGGCGGCGTGGCCTGGGGTCCCGGCTGCTCGCTCGGGTCGCCGAGTGGGCGCAGGAGCGCGGATACGTCGCGGTCACCCTGTCGACGTTCCGTGACGTGCCGTGGAACGGGCCGTTCTACCGCCGCCACGGGTTCCGTGACCTGCGCCCGGACGAGTGGACCCCGGGGATGGCCGCCATCCGGGACGCCGAGGCGCGCCACGGGCTGCGGGTCGACGCCCGGGTGTTCATGCGCTGCGACCTGCCCCGGGCCGACCGGTGCGGCGTGCAGGTCCGGGTGGCCCGCCAGACCGGCCGGCTGGCCGAGGTGCTGGCGTTCTACCGCGACGGTCTCGGGCTGCCCGAGATCGACCGGTTCTGCGGCCACGCCGGCTATGACGGCGTCATGCTCGAGCTGCCCGGCACCGGCGCGCATCTGGAGTTCACGGCCACCGAGCACCTGCGGCCGCCGACCGCGCACCCGGAGGGCCTGCTGGTGCTGTATCTGGGTGAGCGCGCGGCCGTCCACCGCGTGCTCGCTCGTCTCGCGGCCGACCCGGTGCGCAGCGCCAATCCGTACTGGGACGAGGTCGGGGTGACCGTCGCCGACCCGGACGGGTTCCGGGTCGTGCTGGTCGCGGACAGCTGGACATCACCGCGATGAAACTGCCGCTGCATCCCCTGTTGGCCGCGCGCTGGAGCCCGGCGGTGTTCGACCCGTCTCACGTGGCCACCGCCGAGCCAGGCCGTCGCCCACATGACGTTCCAGGCCCACGCGCTCGGGCTGTCCGTGCGCCAGTTCCGAGCCTTCGACCGGGTCGGCGTCGAGGCCGAGTTCGCGGTGCCGGCGCACTGGCAGGTCACGACGATGGCGGCGTTCGGCGTGTCTCCTGTCGGCGCCGCATCCGGCAGCGGCGCCTCCGCGTCAGTTCCGCAGCGTCAGCGCCGCGCCGCGGAAAGAGATCAACTGGCCGTCCCACCCGCTGCCGTCGCCGTCGCACCCGGGAGAGCCGCCATGAACCCCGGGGCGCTCGCGCGGTCGCCGATACCGCTCGGTGGCGAGGTCGCCGTCCTCGCCTCCGCGATCGGGTTCGGGGTCGGCACATCGGTGTCCGTGTTGGCTCTGCGCGGCCTGCGCCCGGCCGATCTGTTGGCCGTGGAGTTGGGCGGCTCCGCGATCGTCCTGCTCACCGTCGCGGCCACCACCGGTCGGCTTCGGCGGGCCGGGGCAGGCCGCGGCCTGGTGCAGGGAGCCCTCACCCCGGGTCTGAGTTTCCTGCTCGGCGACCTCGGCCTGGCCCGGACGAGCGCCACGAGCGGGTCGCTGCTGCTGGGGACCGAGATGCTGCTGACCGTGCTGCTGGCTGCGGTCGTCCTGCGCGAGCGGGTGGACCCCAGGTCCGCCGGTGCGCTGGTCCTCGGGCTCGCCGGCACCGCCGTGGTCTCGTTCGGTACCGCGCCGAGCGACCTCATGGGTGGCTCCGTCGTCGGAAATCTTCTGGTCCTCGCCTCGGTGGCCTGCGGTGCGACGTTCACCGTGTGGTCCCGGCGCGCCAAGGACGAGAAGGGTGAGGGCCTCTCGCTCACCACCTGGCAGTTCCTCGGCGCCGCCCTCGCGGTGAGCCCGCTCGTCCTCGGAACGTGGGCCACCGGCGGAACCCGGCTCGCCACCGCCGACCCACGCATCATCGGGGCCGCCGTCGTGGTCCTGTGCTGCGGTGTGGGCGCGCTCCTGGCCTTCAACACCGGAATCCGCACCGTCACCGCCACCCGTGCCGCGCTGCTGGAGAACCTGCAGCCGGTCGCCGGAACGGTGACGGCCGTTGCCCTTCTCGGCGAGTCGCTCGGAGCCGGCCAGGCACTCGGCGGCGGCCTCGTCGTCGCCGGGCTGACCTTGCTGCTCCAGCGCCGCACGCTCCCGCCAACCACCGCCGACGAAGCGCAGACCCGGCCCACCGGCTCCGCGACCCCACCGTCGACCACCGAGTCCTGCGGCTGCGACGACCAGGCCGCCTGAGGAAGGACCGAGGCTATGCACCCCGACCGCGCACCACTCTTCTGCGACACTGCGCTCGCTGCGCGGGTCGAGCGGGCCGAAGTCGACCTGATCTCCGCGGCGGCCGAGGCCGCCCATGAACGGCGAGACGACGAGCGGGGATTCCTGTTGCCGATCGCCGGGGGCGTCGCGAGCTTCGCCGACGACGGCTCGCCCTACAACAAGGTCACCGGTCTGGGCTTCGCCGGTGTACCGCGCGCCGACGAGCTCGACGAGATCGAGCGGGCGTTCACCGACCGTGGCGAGCCCACCCAGGTCGAGCTCGCCCACCTGGCCGACCCCGACATCGCTGCGGTGCTGACCACCCGTGGCTACCGCCTCGAGTCCTTCGAGAACGTCCTCGGCCGAGCTCTCGACGGACGGCCTGGACTGCCGGCACCGCCTGGCATCGAGGTTCGCCGCAGCGGCGACGACGAGTTCGAGGCGTGGTTGAGCGTGGTCGCCGACAGCGTGGCCCGGCCCGACGTCCAGGGCCTGCCTTGGCACGAGGAGTTCCCGCGTGAGACGTACGAGCTGGCAGAACGTGACGCCCTCGGCGCCGGCGTGCTGCGCTACGCCGCCTTCCGTGGCGGCCTGCTCGCGGGCGGAGCGAGCCTTCGCCTCACCGACGGCATCGCGCAGTTCGCCGGCGCCGCGACGACGCCCGCACACCGCCGGCACGGCGTCCAGACGGCACTGCTCACAGCCCGCCTTGCCGACGCAGCCGCCGCGGGATGCGACCTCGCCGTCATCGTCACGCAGCCCGGATCGAAGTCTCAGCAGAACGCCCAGCGACGCGGTTTCGACCTGCTGTACACCCGTGCGATCCTGGTCAAGAACCTGCGAGCCCGAGCAGCAGGGAGTACGTGACCTGATGGCCGGGCAGGCCATCTCGGCCGCGGGCCCTCCCGCTCCCGTACACGTGTGCAGGAGGCTCACCCCTCCGGTTCGGGTAACGCATCCCGAAGCCGGACGCGGTCGATGAAGACGAAGAGCCCCCCGAGCACGAGCCAACCGACCACCACGACGGGAAGCGCAGTCACCGGCGGCCAGATGGTCTGGACGAGCACGGCGACGGCGATCAGTGCGCCGACGAGCGGCAGCAGCATCCGACGGACCGGACCGTGATTGCGCCAGTGGTGCCCCGCCGCCGCCAGGTTGGTGATCGTGTACATGACGAGCAGGTTGAGCACGCCGATCGTGGCGAGGGCGAAGAACATCCCGATCGGTGTCGTACCGGCCAGTCGGAACCCGGAGATGAGGATCAGGCCGACACCCATCTCCAGGCCGAGCGCAGCGCTGGGTGCCCCAGAGCGTGGTGACACCCGGGCAAGGATGTGGGGGAGCAGCCCGTCGCGGCCGAAGGCGAACAGAGTGCGCACGGCGACGAGCACACAGCCGAGCCCGGCTCCGACGGCGCTGACCACCGCGACGGCATAGAGCCCTGCGGCAAGCCCTGGGCCTGCGTACGTGGCGGCGAGCTCGCCGAGTGGCGCCGACGAACTCGCGAACCGGGCGACCCCGGCCGGGTCGGTACCGAAACCCCAGCTCTGCACGGCGACGCAGGCGACATAGAAGATCGCGCCCGCGGTGATGGTGGCCAGCATCGCCCGGGGGACAACCCGACGTGGGGCGCGGGCCTCCTCACCGAGCGAGCCGGCCGACTCGAAACCGGCGAAGGCAAGGAACGCGGCGGTTGCTGCCAGGACGAGGGCGGAGACCGGCACACCGTCGGGAAGAGTGAACACGGCGATGTCGACGCGCTGGGCGGCCGGAGCCGAGCCGGTGGTGATCGCGTGCACGATCACCGCCATCAGCGCGAGGATCAGCAGGATCGCGGCGGCCTCGAAGGCGAGGAGCGCCCGGCTGGTCGGTCGGATACCGCCGGCGGCGAGCAGGCCGACGACGAGCCAGCCGGCGAGCGCGAGGAGGTACCAGTCGGGTGGGTCGACGCCGAGGGTACGCAGCAGCCCTTGGGCGAAGGTGGTGATCCCCGCGACGGAGACCCAGGGGAACACCAGGTAGGTGCCCAGCAGGACCCAGCCGGTGAAGGCACCGGACCGGGGGCCGACGCTGTGCCCCACGAAGGCGTACACGGACCCCGCGTGGGCGAACTCCCCGGACAGGTTGAGGAACCCCGCACTCACCGCGAGGACGAGAGCCGCGGCGGCGACGAAGGCGAGCGGGGCCGCACGGCCGACGAGCCGGGTCGGTTCCGGGCCGACGACCGACATCGCCAAGGTCGGCGCCATGACCCCGACCGACACCGCCGCGGTACCCCAGAACCCGAGCACGCGCCGTAGGGAGCCTTGATCGGCGGTGGACGATGCGGCCATCGTCGGTCCTCCCGGTCCCGCCGGCCGGCCTCCGGGAGGACCGGCTCGTGCGGGTCGTCTCGTCGTGCAGGGTGCAGTCCCGACCCGGAGCGCCATGATGGTTCCGTCTCACCGCGCCGTGTAGCCCCCGTCGAGGGTGAGCACGGCGCCTGTCGGGTAACGCGCTCGGGCGAGCCAGAGCACGGCATCGGCGATCTCCTCCGGCTCGGCGAGCCGGCCCAGGGGAACGTCTGCGAGCAGACGGTCACTGACCGGAGTGGCGTCCGGTCCGGCCAGTCCGATCATGGCGGTCCGGGTCACCCCGGGCGCGACGGCGTTGACGCGGATCTGGTGAGGGGCCAGCTCGAGCGCGGCGCAGCGGGTGAGCCCGTGCACGCCGTGCTTCGCCGCGGTGTAGGCGCTGTTCCGGGCCATTCCCACCTCGGCGAGCACCGAGGAGGTGTTGACCACGGCCCCGCCGCGGCCCTGGGCGATCATCTGTCGGGCCTCGAACTTCAGACACCGCCAGACACCGAGCAGGTCCACGGCGAGCACCGCGGCCATGTCCTCCTCGGTGTACTCCCAGAGCGGGCGGACCGGCCCGGCTATGCCGGCGTTGTTGTGTGCGACGTCGAGCCGGCCCAGCTCGTCGACCGCTCTCGCCACCATCGCCTCGACCTGCAGCGGGTCGCGGACGTCGGCGACGATCGTGACGATCCGCTCGTCGTCGTCGACGAGGGCGGCCAGCCCGGTCGCGTCGATGTCGCAGGCCGCGACCCGGGCACCGCCCGCGGCGAACGTGAGCGCGCTGGCGCGGCCGATGCCGGACGCTGCGCCGGTGACGAGGACCCCGGTGTCGAACAGTTCGTTCATGCCGGCAACGTTCGGTGGCAGCGGCGCGGTGTTACACCGGCGCCACCGCGGCCCGGGCCGGAGCGCCGAGCCTCTCGGCGAGGTGATCGGCGACCCGCAGTGCGTTCGCGATGATCGTCAGGGTCGGGTTCACCGCCGAACTGGAGACGAAGAAGCTGGAGTCGGCCAGGTACAGGTTGTCCAGGTCGTGCATCCGGCAGTCCACGTCGAGCGCGGAGGTGCGCGGGTCGGTGCCGAAGCGGGCGGTGCCGTTCTGGTGTGCCACGCCGGAGATTCCGAGGCGCCCGCCGCGATAGCTGTAGTTCTCCAGCACCTGATCGCGGCACTGCATGGCGTCGAGCAGTTCCACGAAGCGTCGGCGCAGCCGAGTGTGAGCGGCGAGGTTCGTAGGGCGGTAGCGCAGTGAGATGCCCCCGTCGTGATCGATGCTGACCTGGTTCTCGGCGCGAGGCAGGTCCTCGGTGGTGAGCCAGAAGTCGAGCGCGTGGCGGGCGAGCTCGGCGGGATCGTCGGCTTCCGGGGCGTCGAAGCCGATCAGGACCGCGTCGGACTTGCCCAGCATCTGCATGGCCCCGAGCGGATAGGGCCAGTCGTCGTCGGCGAGAGGGTCGCCGAAGTAGAAGTCGTTCACCCCGATCGTCTTCTGGAACCGCGTGGGATTGGGGATCTTGGAGAAGGCGATGAGCGACGAGTTGTTGTGCATCATCAGGTTGCGCCCGACGACACCGCTGGAGTTGCCCAGCCCCTGCGGGTGTCGGGGCGAGGCGGATCGCAGGAGCAGCGCGGCGGAGTTGATGGCGCCTGCGGCGAGGACCACGACGTCGGCGGAGTACTCCTCACGCCGCCCGCCGCGGGTGAGGATCACGCGTTCGACGCTCCGACCGGACGGACTGGTTTCCAGGCGGTCGACGCGGGCGCCGGTCAGCAGGGTGACGTTGCCGAAGGCCAGTGCCGGGTCCACGCAGACGACCTGGGCGTCGGCCTTGCCGTTGGTCAGGCAGGGGTAGCCGTCGCAGGTCGTGCAGCGCACACAGGCCGACGTCTGGGGGCGGGTCTCGTCGATCAGGATCCCGTTGGGCAGGGGGAACGGGTGCAATCCCGCCCGGTGCAGATCCGCGTGCAGTTGGGCGATCCTCGGCTCGTCGCTGATGGGCGGGTGCGGGTAGGGCGCGGCGGAGGGCGGGTCGTCCGGATCCACCCCGCGGGCGCCGTGCACCTGGTAGAGGTGCTCGGCGCGGGTGTAGAAGGGCTCGAAGTCCCGGTAGTCGAGCGGCCAGGCCGGGCTGACGCCGTCGACGTGCGCGACGGCACCGAAGTCGCGCTCGCGCATGCGGAAGAGGATGGCGCCGTAGAACTTCGTGTTCCCGCCGACGTAGTAGTGCTGTTTCGGCGTGAAGCGTCTGCCGGTGTCGGAATCGGTCCACTGGCCGGCGTTGTTGTACCGCCCGTCGAGCCAGATCGCGCGCGGGTCCCAGTTCTCGATCTCACGAGGCAGGTAGTCGCCGCGTTCGACGAGCAGGATCCGCAGGCCGGTGGGGGCGAGGGCGTGGGTGACGGTGCCGCCTCCGGCCCCGGAGCCGATCACGATGACGTCGTAGTGCTCCATTGCTACTCCTAGGTGATGGCGAGTGGGGCGACCCACGCGCCGGTGGCACCGCGCGGCTTCGCGTGCGCGACGACGAGCAGGAACTCGTGCACCCGGTCGCGGGCCAGCTCGTCGAGCCGCAGGTTCTCGGCGACGACCACGCCGTGGCGGGTGTTGAGGATCTGCGGCACCTTGAAAGGTTCGTCGGGGTCTTCGGGGGGATACGGGCCGAAGCTCCAGGTGTCGCATCCGGTGAGCGCGATGCGGTGGCCGGAGATCCACTTCGCGAGCGCGTGTCCCGGCCCGGGTTCGCCGTGCGCGTAGGCGTCCGGGTCGGCGTCCCACAGGACGCCGTGCCCGGTGTGGAACAGCACCGCATCGCCGGCACGGACTGCCAGGTGGGCTGCGGCGAGAGCGGCTTCGGCGTCGGCAACGGTGACCACCTGGCCGGGCGCGAGCCGGGAGACCCCACGGATCGCTGCGACGTCGAGGCACAAACCCCGGGTGACGATCTGCGGGAGAGTGTCGATGCCGAGTTTGTCGGTGCCGTACGGGGTGCGGATGTCGGCCAGCCGGTGCCCGTTGTAGGTGCGGTCGCCGTCGTGCAGGTGGTTCAGCCCGTCGAGGTGGGTCCCCATCTGTTGGGTCGCCGTGATCTCCTCGATCACCCAGTGCACCTGGTTGCGGCCCACGGGCGGTTGATCGGGCTGGAGCACCTGGGTGAAGGCGCGTCCGGTGAACGCGGGCATGTCGGCGTGGAGGACGTGCGCGAGGTCGTAGACGCGGCCCGTCCTCACCAGCCGCGCCGCCTCGACCACCGCGCGGGGGCCGATCTCGTTCAGGGCTCCGGCCTGGTCTCCGGCGCCGTAGCGCGACGGCCACCACTGGTCGGCCGACGAGGCGACGCTCGTCCGGGGGCGGGTGTCGGCGGCGCTCATTCCGAGGACCAGGTGGTCTCGAACGACGGGTACAGGGTCAGGCCGCCGTCGACGAAGAGGGTCTGGCCGGTGATGTAGCCGGCCTCCGACGAGCAGAGGAACGCGGTGGCCGCCGCCATCTCGTCCGCGGTGCCGGCCCGACGCATCGGGATGTGCGCTTCGACGGCCGCCCGCCGGACCGGGTCGTCGATCCACGACTGGTTGATGGGTGTGACCGTCGCCCCGGGCCCGATCCCGTTGACCCGGATCCCGCGCGCGGCGTACTCGAGAGCGAGGGTGTGGGTGAGGTTCTGCATCCCGCCCTTCGACACCGAGTAGCCCACGAACCGTGGCTTCGGGATCACCTGGTGCACGCTGGAGACGTTGACGACACAGCCGGGCGCGGAGGCGGCCAACCAGCCGCGGACGGCCTGCTGCGCGCACAGGAACGCCCCACGCAGGTTCACCGCGAGGACCCGGTCGAAGTCGGCGACGTCGAGCACGTCCGTGTCGGCGGCGATCTGGATTCCGGCGTTGTTGACCAGGATGTCGATCCCGCCGTAGTTGTCGCGGACCTGGGTGAACATCTGCTCCACCTGGGAGGCGTCGGAGACGTCCGCCGCGACCAGGATCGGGTGCGTCCCGCTCGCCGAGAGCTGCTTCATGCACTGCTGCACGCCGTGCCCGATGGTCTCCTTGGTCGCCTCGGCGCCCTCCGGCGGCCCGACGTAGTTGATGGCGACGTCGACACCTTCCTCACCGAGTCGCACGGCGATCGCCTGACCGATTCCCGAGCTGCCACCCGTGACCAGCGCCCTCTTGCCCGTCAAGCCCTTCATCGTGTCCTCCTCCGTGTGTGGGACTCACCGAACCGACTCTGCGGTGGCCCCGACCGTTACGCCCGCCCCGCCTCCGAGGGGTCCGGCTCCTTCGTCGAGGTGGTGGTCGTTCGTGCGCCGCGTAGTACCGCCAGGGCGGCGGCGGGGAAGACGAGCACCGACACGAGCCCGGCGGCGACCAGGGCGGCGCCGGTCGCCGGAGAGAGCACCCCGAGCCGCTGCCCGATCGCCACCGCGGCGACGATGAACGGCAGGGAGGTGGCCTGCAGGAACGCAGCCGCCAGTGTCTGTCGCGTGCCCATGCTGCGCCGGTAGAGCAGGGCCGGTAGCCCGCGGACGAGGAGCAGCGCCACCACGAACAGAGGTACCTGGACAACAGCCGCCGTGGACCCGAAGAGCGCAGCTGCGTCGAACTGGATGCCGCTGGCGACGAAGAACACCGGTACCAGGAACCCGTAACCGATCGCGTCGAGCTTCACCGCCGTCTGGGGGTGTGTGACCGCTGCCGCGGGGTCGACGAGCCGCAGCACCGCGCCGGCGAGGAAGGCCCCGAGGATCGCTTCGAAGCCCAGCCCGGCGGCCAGGGCCACGAACGCGACGAGCATCAGCACGGCGAACCGGACACGGATCTGCGCGGTGGTGTCGGCCAGCATGGCGACCAGACGCCGGGTGGATCGTTCGACCCGCATCAGAGCGAGCACCGCTACCGCTGCCACCACCGCCAGGCCGCCGAGCAGCAGCACTTTGAGCCCTGCCGGCGTGGATGAGCCGGAGAAGAACAGCGACAGGAGGATCACCGCGCCGAAGTCGGCGATCGACGCCGCCGCGATGACCAGCTGACCGGCCTGGTTCATGATCTGGCCGGCGTCCTTGAGCACCGGGACGACCAGCCCGAGGGACGTTGCGCAGAGCACGATGGCCACGAGCAGCGGGGCTCGGGTGAGTCCGGAGCCCGCCAGGGCGAAGCCCACACCGGCGGCGAGCACGAACGAGACTGCGAATCCGATCAGAGCCAGCCGCAGCGACCGGCCCCGCAGGCGGTGGACGTCGATCTCCAGTCCGGCGAGGAACAGCAGGAACGCCAGGCCGATCAGGGCCAGGACCTCGACCGGCTGGTCGATCTGCACCCAGCCCAGCACCGAGGGGCCGAGCACGACACCGATCAGGATCTCCAGTACCGGGGAGGGGAGCCGCAGCGCCGGGAACAGCCGCACGACCAGCGGCGCGGCGAAGGCGACCGTGACGACGATCAGGAGGTTGACGAACTGCATGACCTCACTCCTGCTCGAGGGCGGCGAACGCGTCGAGCACGCCGCGGTGGAAGGTGGGGTACGCGAGGATCATCGAGCGGAGCGTGCGGATCGGGATCCGGGCGTGCACGGCCAGTGCGAGCATGCCGATCACCTCGCCTCCTGCCGGGCCGACTGCGGTCGCGCCGACCAGCAGGCCGCGTCCGGCGTCCACCACGAGTTTGACCAGCCCGGCATTGCCCGGTCCGTGGACGAAGCCGCGGGCCGACGCGGCGACGGGTGCACAGCCCACGAGCACCCGCAGACCCGCCGCGCGCGCGGTGGCCTCGGTGAGCCCCACGGACCCGACTTCCGGGTCGACGAAGGTCACCCGGGGCAGGGGCGCGTCTGCTGCCTCGACGGGTTCACGCCCGAGAATGTCCCCGACGGCGATGCGCGCCTGGTGCACGGCGAGATGGGTGAAGGCGCCGCCGCCGGTGACATCACCCACCGCCCACAGCCCCGGTGCAGCGCGCATGCGCGAGTCGACGGGCACCGCCGGGCCTTGGAGTCCGTAGTGCTCCAGCCCGAGCCCGCGCGCGTCCGGTCGGCGGCCGACGGCGACGAGCAGCTTCTCGGTTCTGAGGACCGTCCCGTCGTCCAGCGTCGTCTCGGTCTGTCCGTCGGTGGTGGCGACCGACACCGCGCGCCGGCCGGTGCACACCTGCACTCCGTCGGCTCCCAGGGCTTCGGCCACGACCGCCGAAGCGTCCGGCTCCTCCGCGGGAAGCACCCGATCGGCACCCTCGACGACGGTGACGGAGGTGCCGAACCGTGCGAACGCCTGGGCGAGCTCCAGCCCGATCGCTCCACCCCCGAGTACCAGCAGGGAGCTCGGAGCGCCCCGGGCCGCGACTGCCTCCCGGTTGGTCCAGTAGCCGGCTGTGTCCAGGCCAGGGATCGGCGGGCGGACCGGGCGGGCTCCGGTCGCCACGACCACACCGACCCGCGCCTGCACGATCTCGTCGTCGACCCGCACGCGCGCCCGGCCCTCGACCCTCGCCGAGCCGCGCAGGAATATCCCGCCGGCCTTCTCGAACCGGGCCACCGCGACGGCATCGTCCCAGTCGTCCGTGGCCTGCTCACGGATCCGGCAGGCGACCGGCGCGAGGTCGGCCCGCACGTGCGCGGCTCCCGCGAGCATCGGGACCCGCCGGGCCTCGGCCAGCGCGTCGGCTGCGCGGACCAGCATCTTGCTCGGGATGCAGCCCCAGTACGGGCACTCCCCACCCACCAGCTCGCGCTCCACCCCGACGACGTCAAGTCCGCCGGCGAGCAGGCCGGAAGCAACCTCACCGCCGCCAGGGCCGAGCCCGATCACGATCACGTCCGTGTCGCTGTGCGTCATGGCGGTGCAGAGCGCATGCTTCCGGCGACTGTTACGTCTGAAGTCGTGCGGGAGTCTGTAGCGTCGCGATGACAACCTTCAACGGTGGTGAGTGCCCGCGAACGGCCGAGCAGGTCGCGGCGCTGCTCGGCCGCGCTTCAGAGCCCGAGGTCGTCGACCATCTGCGGTGCTGCCCGACCTGCCGCCGTACCGTCGAACTTCTGCGGGCCGAGCCCGGTGTCGACCCTGATCTGGAGCTGCGGCTGCTGCGGGTGTTCCAGGACCGACCCGAGTAACGCTCGGGCGGTCGGCGGTGTCTGAGGGGTGAAACCGGACCCGAGGAGGACACCGATGACCACCCCGATCGCGGACTACGCACTGTTGTCCGACCGGCACACCGCTGCGCTGGTCAGCCGGACCGGCTCGGTCGACTGGCTCTGTGCCCCCCGGTTCGACTCACCGTCGGTGCTCGGGCGGATGCTGGACCCACGGGCCGGGCACTTCGTCGTCTGCGCCGGCGATCCGGACGCCGAGGTCAGCCGCCGCTACCTGGACGACACGATGGTGGTGGAGACGACCTGGAGCGGCGCGGCCGGCACCGTCGTCGTGCTCGACGCGCTCGCCACCGGTGCCGCCGACGATCCCCACGCCCTCTGCGCGGCCGCGCCGCGACTGCTGGTCCGCTCGGTGGAGTGCACCGCCGGCACCGTCGAGGTCCGGATCGAACTCGTGCCCCGCCCCGAGTACGGCCTGGTGACGCCGCTGGTCTCGCTGGTCGAGGGGGGCGTGCAGGTTCGCGGGGGCGCGGACGTGCTGGTGCTCTCCGCCCCGGTGCCCCTGCAGGTCGCCGGCGCGGGCGCAACCGGCACAGTGGTGTTGCGGGCAGGGGAGCGGGTGACGCTGGGGCTCCAGCACCGCACGACGTCCGAGCCCTTCCCGGCGCCTGTGCCCGAGGCCGAACTGGACGAGGCGCTCCGGACCACGATCGAGGCCTGGCGCACCTGGTCCCGCGTCCACCAGGGGTATCAGGGGCCTTGGCGCGATCTCGTGCACCACAGCGGCCGGGTCCTGCAGGCCTTGTCCTACCATCCGACAGGTGCGGTGGTCGCAGCGCCGACCACCTCTCTGCCCGAGCAGGCCGGCGGCGAGCGCAACTGGGACTACCGGTACGCCTGGGTACGCGACGCCAGCCTCACGCTCGAAGCCCTCTGGGTCGCTGCGTGCCCGGACGAGGCCCACCAGTTCTTCGACTACCTCGCCGCCAGCTCGGCGGCACAGGTCCTCGGCGGTGACGACCTCCAGATCATGTTCGGCATCGGCGGCGAACACGACCTGACCGAGCGGGAGCTCGGCCATCTGGCGGGCTGGGGGGAGAGCCGGCCGGTCCGCGTGGGCAACGGCGCGTGGAGCCAGCGCCAGATCGACGTCTACGGGGAGCTGCTCGGCGCCGCGCACCGGCTGGTCGCCCAGCTCAATCCCGAGCACCCGGGCGCGACGGCGTGGCGGGAGTTCCTCATCGGCTGCGCCGACGCCGCGGCCCGGCGCTGGCAGGAGACCGACCAGGGGATCTGGGAGGTGCGCGGGCAACCACGGCACTTCCTCTACTCCAAGCTCATGTGCTGGGTCGCGCTGGACCGCGCGATCGCGATGGCCGCCACGCTGCGCGCCGAGGACCGGGTCGACGGCTGGCGCGCGGCCGCCGAGGAGATCCGCGAGGCGATCCTCACGCAGGGCTGGAGCGACACCGCCAAGTCGTTCACCCAGTCGTTCGGCTCGCCCGACCTCGACGCGTCGAACCTGATGATCGGGCTGGTCGGTTTCCTCCCGGCGGACGACCCGCGGGTGCTGGCCACGATCGACGCGGTCGCCGAGCGGCTCACCGACGCCCGCGGGCTGGTCTACCGGTACCGAACGGAAGCCGGCGCGAACTCGGACGGGTTGGCGGGCGAGGAGGGCACCTTCCTCCTGTGCACCTTCTGGCTCGCCCAGGCCCTCGCCGCGTCCGGCCAGAACGAGCGGGCCCGGCAGGTGTTCGACCGGGCCGGCCGCTACGTCAACGACGTCGGGCTGCTCGCCGAGGAGGTCGACCCCGAGTCCGGGGATCTGCTCGGCAACTTCCCCCAGGCCTTCAGCCACATCGGGCTGATCAATGCCGCCTGGGCCATCGCCCGGGCCGAACAGACCGGCTGAGGGGGGCCAACCGCATCCTGGCCGCGTGCACCGACCTACGGCAGGCTGGCCCGGTGACGGTGCTCACCGAGGGGCCGGTCCTGCTGGCCACCAAGCTGCACCCCCCGGCGGGGCGCGGCCTCGTCCGCCGCCCCCGCCTGGTGTCGCGGCTGCGGCCGACCGAGCACCGCCTGACCGTGGTCGACGCTCCAGCGGGCTGGGGCAAGACCTCGCTGCTCGTCGACTGGATGGACACCTGCGCCGAGAGCGTCCGGGTGGCCTGGCTCGCACTGGACCCAGGGGACAACGACCCGGTCCTGTTCTGGAGTTACGTGATCACCGCGCTCCGGGACCGTGTCCCCGAGGTGAGCGAGCAGGCCATGGCTGCGCTGCGCGCCGGCCCCCGCGCCCTGCGGGACGCGGCGCTCCCGTCGCTGCTCAACGAACTTCTGGGGGCGGACACCGCGGTCGTGCTCGTCCTCGACGACTACCACACGATCACCGATCGCATGGTCCACGAGACCGTGGCCCTGCTGATCGAGCGCCTGCCGCGGACTGCACACGTACTCGTATCCACCCGCGGCGACCCGCCACTGCCCCTGGCCCGCCTCCGAGCCGCCGGAGACCTCTCCGAGCTGCGGGCCGACGATCTGGCGTTCACCGACGCGGAGGTCGCCACGCTGCTGAAGGACGTCCACGGCCTGACGCTCGGCTCGTCGGACGTGCACCGGCTGGCCCGACGGACCGAAGGCTGGCCGGCCGGCCTCTCGCTGGCTGCGATCTCCTTGGCCAGCCTGCCCCGAGACGCTGCCGGAGCGTTCATCGACGAGCTCATCGGGTCGGATCGCTACATCCTGGACTACCTGTGCAGCGAAGTGCTGACCCGGCTACCGGACGCGCTCCGCGACTTCGTGCTCCGCACCTCCGTCCTGCGTCGCCTGTGCCCACCGCTGTGCGAGGAGCTCACGGGCCGGGCCGATGCAGCCGCGATGCTCGACCAGGCCGAGCGCGCCGGCATCTTCGTCGCCCGGCTCGGCGGAACCGGTCCGTGGTACCGCTATCACCGCCTGTTCCGTGAACTGCTCGAGCACGAGCTCAGCCTGGTCGAACCGGCCGCGCTCCCCGAGCTGCACCGCAAGGCGGCTGTCTGGTTCGCCGGAGCCGGCTCGGTCAGCGAGGCGATCGAGCACCTCGCGTTCGCCCAAGAACCGGGCCGGGCAGCCGATCTGGTCGCGGAGAACTGGAACGTCGAGTTCAACGCCGGCCGGCTCGCCACGGTCGAGGCCTGGCTCGACGTCCTTCCCCCAGCCGCGGTCCGCCTCGACCCGCGGCTGTGCGCAGCTCGTGCCTGGCTCCTCCTCGACCGAGGCCAACTCGACGAGGTCGATCCCTGGCTGGCGGCCGGGGAGGCGGCCGCTGCGATCGCCGAGGACGGAGCGCCTCGGCTGGACACCCGACGTGACCTGGCCGTCCTTCGTGCCGTCCACCGTTTCAAGATCGGTGACGTGGGTGCAGCGGCGAGCACGGCCCGCCGTGTGCAGGAACTGGACTCCGGCGGACCGAGCTTCGCCAGCACCGTTGCCCACCTGCTGCTCGGGTTGACGGCCTATTGGCAGGGGCGCTTCACGGCGGCGCGACGGCCGCTCGGCGAGGCGGTGCGCCTCGCCCGGCACACCACGAACCCGCTCGCCGAGACGTATGCGCTCGGCTACCTCGCGCTGGCCGCCGTCGAGGCCGGTCAGCTGGCGGAGGCCGCACGGATCCTGCCGGTCGGTGAGGCACGGGTCGTCGACCCGGCCGTCGGCGAGCACTTCGTCGCCTGCCTTCCGCATCTCGCGCGCGCGACGCTCCTCGGAGCCACGGGTCAGCCCCAGGCCGCTGCCACGTCGGCGGCTCGTGCCGTCCAACTGGCCCGCCGCGGAGCCGGACGGCTGGAGATCGCGCTCGCCCTCGCCGTGCAGGCCAGGCTGGCCGGTCCGGACAGCGAAGCGACGGCGCTGCTTGACGACGCCGCCGCGCTGCTACGGGGCTGCCCTGATCCCGCCCGGCTCCCGAGCACGCTCGCCCAGGCGCGACGCGCCCGGCCCGGCCGGAACGCCGGCCGCGTCGAGGACGAGGAGTCAGGTCTGTCCGAGCGCGAGCGTCAACTTCTCCCCCTCCTGGCCGGCACGCTCTCCCAGCGAGAAATCGGCGCCGTGCTGCACTTGTCGCTCAACACCGTGAAGACCCACACCCGCCTGCTCTTCCGCAAGCTCGGAGTGTCGTCCCGCGGCGATGCCGTCGCCCGAGCGCGCGAAATCGGGCTGCTCTAACTGAGGCGTCCGGCCAACAGACCTCGCAACCGGACGCGCCCGCGGTGCAGCAGAACCCGCTGGTTCCCCGGCGAGATGCCGAGCGCCTCGCACACCTCACCGGCCTCCCACCCTTCGACGTCTCGCAGGGTCACGACGATCTGCTGGCGCTCGGGGAGCGACCGCAGCGCGCGTCCGATCGCCCCCGCCACCTCCGCCGCGAGTAGGCGGCACTCCGGCTCGCCGTCGGCGCCGTCGGTGACGAACTCGTCCCACCACTCGGCGTCCGCAGCCACGCTCGACCACGGCACGGTCCGGCGTTCCCGCCCCCCTCTCGTACGGGCGATGTTGACCAGGATCCGCATCAGCCACGTCTTGAAACTGGAGCGGCCCTCGAACCGGCCGACATGGCGCAGCACGGCGATCCAGGTGTCCTGGACCACGTCCTCGGCAGCCGCGCGGTCTCGCACGTACGCGGCAGCCACTCGCAGCATGAGCGGCGTGTAGCGGCGGACGAGGACGAGGTAGGCGTCCTCGTCGCGGGCAGCCAGCCCCTCGACGAGGCACGCATCCGGCACCTCAGCGGTGAGCGGGAAATCCAGCGAGACGGTGACCGACATCGATGACCTCCGGCGCAGCTCCTGGCCACCGAGCCTGCAGGCCGAGGCGATCGGAGTCAGCGTCGGGCGACGCTCTCACCCGGGTGAAGCGGGGAGGTGACGACTCGTTCGTCCGCACATTGCCGACCACCGTGCGGCTCCACCTCGTGCCGAAGGACGCGGCGGATTACGTACTGGGGACATCGACGGCACATGCACGGGCTGATCCCTAGCGTGGGCCCTGTGACCAGGACCGAGGCGCGCCGCGGCGATGTCGTCGCGGTGTCCGCGGCGGTGGTGTTGGTGCTGGTCGCAGCCGTGGTCGGGCGGTGGCTGCTCGCGGCGGGGGTCGACATCTTCCTGGGCTGGCCGCCGCTGTTGGCGGAGTGGCTCCCGCACGTCGGACCCGGGACCCCGGCCGCTGTGGTCGTGGCCGTCGCCGTGGCAGCCTGGGGTCCGGGCCTCGCCGGCCGAGCGGTGTGGCGTCCGCTGCTGTGGACCGCGTGGGCGGCCGCGTCGGCGTGGACCCTGAGCCTCGCGTTGGTCGACGGCTGGCAGCGGGGCGTGGTCGCGCGGCTCTCGAGCAGTCAGGAGTACCTGCACGACGTGCCGCGAGTGACGTCGGTAGGGGCGATGCTGCGGGAGTTCGCCGACCACATCCTCACGACACAGGTCGACCCGGCGCAGACCTGGTTCTGGACGACGCACGTCGGCGGGCACCCGCCCGGGGCGTTCCTGCTGTTCGTGTGGCTGGACCGGCTCGGCCTCGACGGCGGCGGACCGGCCGGGATCGTGGTGATCCTGGCCGGCTCGTCCGCCTGCGCCGCGGTCGCGGTCACGCTGCGCGGCGTGGGGCAGGAGGACCTGGCACGGCGCGTACTGCCCTTCTCGGTGCTGTTCCCGGGCGCAGTGTGGGTGGGGGTCTCGGCCGACGGCCTGTTCGCGGCCTGGCTCACCTGGGGGGTTGCGCTGGTCGCGGTGGCGGCCTCGCTGCGCGGTGTCCGGGGCGATCTCCTCGCGCTGGCGGCGGGGCTCCTGCTCGGGTACGCGCTGTACCTGTCCTACGGGCTGGTGCTGGGGGGCCTGTTCCCCGTCGCGGTCCTCGCGGCGACGCGCCGGTGGCGTGTGCTCGCCGGCGCACTCGCAGGCGTGGTGGTCGTGGTCGCAGCCTTCACCGCTGCCGGGTTCTGGTGGGTCAAGGGCTATGAGCACGTGCGAGTGATCTACGCGGCGAGCATCGCTGCGAGCCGTCCCTACTCCTACTTCGTGTGGGCGGACCTCGCGGCGGTCGCGTTCGCGCTCGGCCCGGCCGTGGTGGCGGCGCTGCACCGGATCTCCGCGCTGCCGCGGCCGGCGGCGTTCCTCGTCCTCGCGGCGCTCGGGGCGATCGTGCTGGCCGACCTTTCGGGCATGTCGAAGGCCGAGGTGGAGCGGATCTGGCTGCCCTTCGCAGTCTGGGCGGTGGTGGGATGCGGGGCGCTTTCGCATCCTCGGCGGTGGCTGGTGGCCCAGGCTGTCCTGGCGTTGGCCGTCAACCACCTGCTGCTGACCGTCTGGTGACCCGCACGACCCAGACCAGGGCGGACGCTCCGGCCATCGCGAGCACGAGCCACAGCCAGCGGATCAGGTAGGGGGCCTGGTCGAGGCCGGTCGCGCCGAGGTGGACGGGCCCGCCCTGCCGGATAATCCCGGGCAGGAAGACGAGCAGCGTGAGCCCGGCGCCGAGCAGCGGGACCCGGACGTGGTTCACCAGCGGCACCGGGGCCGCCGGCAGGTGCACGAGCATCCGGTCGACCGCGGCGTACAGGGGGAACAGGACGAGATCGTGGAGAAGCAGCGCCCCGGCGAACCAGGCGAGCATCCAGGGGATCGACGGGTGCAGCGACGGGTCCCGCACCACGATCGTCGCCGCGTACGCACCCAGCGCCAGGCAGGCCAGCACTCCCGCGGCGCGCAGCCCGGTCATGGCCGCGGCCCGCTCGTGGTGAAGTCGATCGAGCGGACCCACTTCGTGCAGTGCACGCCCGGCAGCGCCGGAACGATCACCCGGGCCGGGAAGCCGTGGTCCGGGCTGAGGTCGGCGCCGTTCACGCGCAACGCGAGGAGGGCGTCGGGGTCGCGCACCTGCGCCCCGGTCAGGGTCGCCCGGGCGAACGGGCCTACCTCCACGGACGACACGAGCGCGCTCGTCGGTGCGGGCACCCCGGCCAGCGCGGCGAGGTCGCGCAGCCGCACGCCGCTCCAGGTCTGCTGGGTCGACCAGCCCTCGACGCAGGCGATCGGCAGGGCAGCGGTGTGCTGCGGCAGCGCGATGAGCTGCGCCCGGGTGAGCCGCAGCGAGCCGAGCTCGAGCCGCCAGCCCGCGCTCACGGCGGCCGGGGCGATGCCGGACGCGGCGAAGGTGCGGTTCACGGGGAAGTCCCCCGGCAGGGTCCGCCCGCGGGGCAGGAGCAGGGCGGTGGCGCGGAGCGGCCCGTCGACGGTCTGGCCGATGGTCATGCCGGCGAGCAGCAGCGATCCGCCGGCGACGAGGGCGAGAGCGCCGCGTCGGCTGAGCGTCGGCGGCTCCGGTTCGGGGGCGACGAGGTCACCGGGTGGCTCGGACCGGGTCTGCGCGAGCGGAGTACGCAGCTCGGTCCGGAAGGAGCGGGAGCGGAGCCCGCGCGTCATGGCCGGGAGCTTGAGGGCGACGTGCAGGACGAAGCCGGCGACGAACACCCAGGCCCCGGTGTAGTGGGCGGCGTAGAAGCTGAACCCGAACACGTAGTCGTACTGGATGTTCAGCAGCCCGGTGACGATCTCGAACAGGATCCCGCCGACCAGGAGCACCAGCGTGGCGCGCTCGGCGGCCCTGAGCGGGTTGCGGGGGAGGGCGGTGAACAGCTTCGGGATCACCGACCACAGCTTCGCCAGTACCACCGGGACCAGCACGATTCCCAGGCCGACGTGCAGTCCCTGGGTGAGCCGGAAGAGCCAGGACGGCCGCGTCGGCCAGCCGAGGAGCGGGAGGTGCAGGGCCCCGACGTCGGCCGGGATCGTCTGTCCGGGACCGTAGGCGACCCAGTCGAGCAGCCCGGTCACGATCACCAGAGGGAGTGCGCACAGCAGCACGAGCCCCAGCACCGACGTCAGCCACGGGCCCCGGATCGGGCTCCGCCAACGGATCCGCATGGCCGGCGACGCTAGGCCGGGTAGGCCCGCCGCGCGGGTGCTGCGGGGAATCGGTAAGCAGCTCGTCAGACCCTTACCGACCGGTGACGAACCGGTCCGGGAGAGCGCGTTCGGGGACTACCGTGAGCCGTGTGTGCGCCCGTGTCCTCGTGGTGGACGACGACGAGACCGTCCGTGACGTCGTCGGCCGTTACCTCGGCGCCGCGGGGCATCGCGTGGCACTCGCGGCGGACGGCCCGGGCGCGCTGCGGGCGGCCCGGACCACACCGCCCGATGTCGTGGTGCTGGATCTGATGCTGCCCGGGCTCGGGGGTCTGGAGGTCTGCCGGGCCCTGCGCGCCGACGGCGACCTCCCGCCGATCGTCATGCTCACCGCGCTCGGCGAGGAGGACGACCGACTGCTCGGTCTGGAGCTGGGCGCCGACGACTACGTCACCAAGCCCTTCAGCCCGCGGGAGCTGGTGCTGCGGGTGGGCTCCATCCTGCGTCGGACCGGCACGGCCTCTGCCGGGGCCGGCCCCGTGCTGGTCGACGGGGGACTCCGGGTGGATCCGGCGGCCCGCAGCGCAGTGCTCGACGGTCACCAGCTGGCCCTCACGGCCCGGGAGTTCGACCTGCTGGCATTCCTGCTGGCCCACCCCGGGCAGGCCTTCACCCGCGAGGAGCTGCTCGCCCGGGTGTGGGGGTGGGAGTTCGGCGACCGCTCCACCGTCACCGTCCACGTACGCCGGCTGCGGGAGAAGGTGGAGACCGATCCGACGGCGCCCCGGCGGATCGCGACGATCTGGGGCACCGGCTACCGCTACGACCGCGAGAGCTGACCGTGCTCACCGAGCTCGCCCGGGCGGTACCGCTGGCGCTGCTGTTCGCCTTGCCCGTCACGGTCGTCGGCGGGTTGCTGCTGCATCGGATGCGGCGGCGGTCGATCACGGCGGCGATGACGACGCTGGCGCTGGTCCCGCTGGCGGCGGCGCTCGGCGGTGTGGTCGGGGTGAGCGGGCTGATGTACACCCCGCAGCTGGTCGGGACGATCGCGGTGTGCGTGGTGGTCGGGCTGGTCACGGTGCCCGTGGCGTGGTGGCTCGGCAGCCGCTTCGCGCGGGAGGCGCTCTGGCAGCGGGAGGCGAGCGCCGCGGAGCTGGAGACGGTGCGACGGGGCGAGCGGGCGCGCCGCGAGCTGGTCGCGTGGATGAGCCACGACCTGCGCTCGCCGCTCGCCGGGATCCGTGCCATGACCGATGCCCTGGCCGACGGGGTGGTGCGCGAGCCGGCCGAGGTCGAGGACTACCTCGGACGGATCCGCCGCGAGTCGAACCGGATGGCCGGCATGGTCGAGGACCTCTTCCAGCTGTCCCGCGCCACCTCGGCGGGCCTGACACTACGGCTCGTCCCGGTGGCGCTCGGAGAGCTGGTCTCCGACGCCGTCGCCGCCGAGGCGCCCGCGGCCGAGGCGGCCGGGGTGCGGATCGTCGCGGAGGACCCGGAGGGCTGGCCGGTGGTGCACGGCAGCGACGCCGAGCTGACCCGCGCCATCCGGAACCTGTTGACCAACGCCATCCGGCACACTCCCGCGGGCGGCCGGGTCGTGCTCTCCGGCGGGATGCGCGAGGGCCGCGTCCGGCTGGGAGTCCTGGACGGCTGCGGCGGCATTCCCGCGGAGGACCTGGACCGGGTGTTCGACGTCGGGTTCCGCGGCAGCGCCGCCCGGACCCCTCGGGAGGGGCCGGGAGCCGGTCTGGGGCTGGCGATCGCGCGGGCCTTCGCCGAGGCGCACGGCGGAAGCCTCGAGGTGCGCAACCACGGTCCCGGCTGCCTGTTCGAGCTGTCACTGCCGGGGCTGCGACTCGAGCCGGTCCCGCCGCACGCGGTAGCCCAGGCCTGACCGGGCCCTCAACCGACGACCGGGCTGAGCTCCACGAACGTCCGACCACCCGCCGTTGCCGAGCAGGCGGTCGGGATGAGGCCGGCGGTCCCGGCCAGGGCGCACAACGCCTCGGCGCCGACGCACGCCCACGGCACGGCGGCACCCACACGGCGTCGCGCGGAACCGGATACCTGAGCCGTGCCGGACCAGAACTCGCGCGGCTCGGGACCGGCCTCGACCAGCGCGGTCCCGCCCGGCACGAGCAGGGCTGCGACGCGGGCGAGCAGCCGGACGGGGTCGCCACCGATGCCGATGTTGCCGTCGGCGAGGAGCACGTGCGCCCAGGACCCCTCGTCGGGCAGGGGCCCGAAGACGTCCCGGCACACCATCGCCGCGCCCCGGCGGCGGCACAGTGCCCGGGCGACGAACGAGCTGTCCACGCCGAGCGCGGGGACGCCGCGAGCGGCGAGCGCCGCGACCAGCCGGCCAGGCCCGCAGCCCAGGTCGAGGGTCGGTCCGGTGCACCGGTCGAGGAGCCAGGCGTCGTCGGCGTCGGCGACAGCCCGCCAGCGGGCAGCGTCCAGGAGCAGCGGCCGGCCGTCGTCCCGGACGAAGCTGCGCGTGCGGCCCGTGAGCAGGGCGTCGAACGCGGCGGGGCGGAGCGCGTACGTCACCGGGCGTCGCCGAACGACGCCGCGTGGAGAGCCTCCACGCGCTCGACGGCCCGGGCGAAGCGTGAGCCGGGAACGTCGGCGGCAACGGAGCGGGCGTCCTCCGCGGTGTCGACGTCGGTCAGCTCGGGCAGCAGGGCCACCCGCAGGCCCGCGGCGCGGAGGGCATGCAGCGTGCGTTCGCCCGTGTCGGCGCGGGACATCGGGACGTCGGCGACCGGTCCGGCCGCGCGGGGGTCGCGCAGCCCGAGCGCCCACCAGCCGCCGTCGCGCGCTGGACCGAGAACGGCGTCGGCACCCCGCAGCCGATCCACGCATTCCACCAGCAGCAGGACGTCGAGCTGGGGTGTGTCCATTCCGACCTGCAGGGTCGGGACCCCAGGACGCCGTGCGGCGGCGTCGGCGTGCGCGGCCACGATACGTTCGCCCAGACCGTCACCGCGCTGCCGAATCCGGCCGGCTCGGGCGAGCGCCCGGCGGAGCTCGACCCGCCGGGCCGCGCCGGCCAGCCGGCCCGTGAGGGCGACGAGGGTGCGTCCGCCGGGCACGGCCGCGGTCGCGTCGAGCGTGTCGAGCAGCGCGGCCGCGGCGACATCGGCCGCCTCCTCGGCCGAGGCGGGCGGGCACAGGCGCGTCTTCACGCGACCGGGCTCCGGCGCCTTGGCCAGCACGAGCAGGGTCGCCGCCGTCCCCGCTGTCGTCGCGGCCGCTGCCGCCCCCGCCGCCGTGGTCGCCCTCATCGGAGCAGCCCTGCCATGTCCCGCACCGCCCGCGCCGTGCCGGCGACCGAGCCGGAGACCTTCGAACGTCCGCCCGCGCGGCGGGCGTACCGCACCGGTACCTCCTCGATCCGCCAGCCGGCCGCGCCCGCACGCAGCAGGAGCTCGAGCGGGTACCCGAACGCCCGGTCGACGATCCCGAGCCCGAGCAGCGCCGCGCGCCGGGCCACCCGGATCGGCGCGACGTCGTGCACCGGCACCCCGCGCCGGCGCAGCTCGGCCGCGATCAGCGCGTTGCCCACGCGGGCGTGCCAGGGCCAGCTGCCCGGCTCCGGTATCCGGCGGCCGACGGCGAGGTCCACCCGGCCCGCGGCGACGACCGCAGCCATCGGGGGCAGGACGTCGGCATCGAGCGACCCGTCGCCGTCGAGGACCGCGACGAGCTCGGCGCCGGCGTGCTCCAGCCCGGTGTGGACGGCGGCGCCGTAGCCGCGGCGATCCTCCACGACGACGCGGGCGCCGTGCGCCCGCGCCACCTGCGCGGTGCCGTCGGAGGAGCCGTTGTCGACGACGAGGACGGGCCACTCCGAAGGCAGTGCGGTCAGGACCCCGGGCAGCGCCTCGGCCTCGTCGAGGCAGGGCAGGACGATCTCGACTCGGTGCACGTTCTGATCTTCGGTCCTGCAGCGTGTATCGGACCGGGTTCCGGTGCTTACCGATCGATGACGGCCGGGCGTGAGAGAGACGCCGGCGCGCGCAGCGGGTCCGTCGCGAAGGCTGTCACCCCGTCGGTGAACGCGACCCGGGCCCGGAAGCCGAGCCGGTCGTGGGCGAATGCCGGATCAGCGACGACGTGTCGTACGTCCCCCGGCCGCCCGCCCCCGACGACCTGCGGCTCCGGGCCGCCCATTGCCATCGCCAGCGCCATGGCGAGCTCCCCGACCGTGCGCGGCTCACCGGAACAGACATTGGCGGCGGCGAACCCGTCGACCGGCGCGGTCAGCGCGGCCAGGTTCGCCGCCGCGACGTCGGCGACGTGCACGAAGTCGCGTCGCTGCCGCCCGTCCTCGAGCACCCGCGGTGCCTCCCCGCGCTCCAGTGCGGAGCGGAACAGGGACGCCACGCCCGCGTACGGGGTGCCGAACGGCATCCGCGGCCCGTAGACGTTGTGGTACCGGAGCGACCAGACCGCACCACCGGTCTGCCGTGCCCACGCCGCCGCCAGGTGCTCCTGCGCCAGCTTCGTCGCGGCGTACGTGCTGCGCGGGTCCGGCGGGGCGCTCTCCGATACCAGGCCCGGCACGAGCTCGCGTCCGCAGGCCGGGCACCGCGGCTCGAAACGACCCGCGTCGAGATCGGCGACGGCGCGCGGACCGGGCCGGACGGTGCCGTGCACGGCGCAGTCATAGCGCCCCTCGCCATAGACCACCATCGACCCCGCCAGCACCAGCCGGCCGATCCCGGCGCGATGCATCTCGGCCAGCAGCACGGCTGTACCGAGGTCGTTGTGCGCGGCGTAGTCCGGCGCGTCGGACGGGTCGACACCGTGCCCCACCATCGCAGACTGGTGGCACACAGCGTCCATCCCGGACAGCAGGGGGCGCAGCACCGCCGCGTCCCGGACGTCCCCGTGGACGAACCGGTGCGCCCGGATCCACGGCGGCGCCTGCGCGGCGTGCGCCTGAGGCAGCAGGGCGTCGACCACGACGACCTGATGTCCCTCCGCGGCCAGCAGATCGGCGACGTGCGACCCGATGAACCCGGCACCGCCGGTGACGAGAACGCGCACGATCTCCGACCGTAGAGTGCCGCCCGCGCCGCGGGTGCGTCTCGTCATCGCTCCGTAAGAAGCGCAGCTCTGGGCCCTCGTGAGGCGCCGGCTCCCGCCCTGGTGCCGGCTCGGCGGGCGTCGGAACCACCCGCGGACGGCCTCACGCCTGCGGCTCCAGGGCGCGGCGGAGCATCCCGACCAGGGCGCCGATCGGCGGTGCCGCGGCGTCTGCGGGCGGCTGCGCCATCAGCCACATGTCCATTGCCCTGCCCATACCGAGTGCGACAGCGATCAGCAGGCTGGTCGGGAGGTCGGTGCGTACAGCGCCGGAGGACTGGCCGGCGACGAGGACGCGTTCGATCCAGGGCATGACCTCCCCCTCCAGCTCCTGCTGCGCCCGCTGCAGGGCGGGCTGGTCCGATGCCCTCAGCCAGGCCCGTACCAGCGACGCCAGCCGCGGGCAGGCTGTCAGCTGCGCGACGGAGTCCCGGTAGTAGCGCTCCACGGCTGACCAGAAGGCGTCCGGCCCGAGCTCGCCCGCCAGGCGAAGGGGCCCGATGTCGGCGAGCAGACGCTCGAACTCGACGTGCGCGACGTGTGCGAACAGGTCCTCCTTTCCGTCGAAGTAGTAGTACATCGAGCCCTTGGAGATGCCGGCGGCGGAGATGATGCGGTTGAGCGAGGCGTCGTGGAAGCCGTGGGCGGCGAACTCGTCGAGCGCGGCGCCCAGGATCGCCTGCTGTTGCGCCGGAGGAAGCCTGGCGAAGCGGGGGCGGACCACGGGCGCCTCAGGCAGCCGGCAGGGCGGGCAGCTCGACGCCGTCGCGCAGGCTGCGGCCCATGACGAGGTTCGGCACGTACGGGAGCCCCATCAGCCTCATCGCAGTGTTGCGCACCACCAACGCCGCCCGCGTCCGCGGCGCGAATGCCGAGCAGAGGCCCCTCGCTGCGTCCTGCTTGGATCGCAGCATCGGGCCGAGGCGCTCGTGGTAGCGGGCGAAGGCCCGGATGTGGTCGCCGTCCGCCTGGGCCAGTTCGGCGGCCAGGACGTAGGCCTCGATCATTGCCAGCGCGGAGCCCTGGCCGGCCAGGAACGACGGGCATGCCGCCGCGTCGCCCACCAGGGCGACCCGGCCCCGCGTCCAGGACGGCATGCGGATCTGGCTCACCCGGTCGAAGTAGAACGTGCGTGCGGACCTCATCGCATCGAGGACCGCAGGTGTCTCCCACCCCGCGCCGGCGAGCCGGCGGTGCAGCAGCGCCTGCTGCTCGCGCGGGGAGTCCAGCGATGCGCCGCCCTCCTCGCGCAGGGAGATGCAGAACATCGTGATGTCGTCGCGCAGCGACACCCGTAGCAGCTGGAACCCGACGTCGGCGTGCATGACAGCGGTGAGCTCGTCGCGAGGGCGGTATCCGGCGACGTCGAACACGGCGACGACGATGCCGAGGTAGCGCTCGAACCGCTCCTGCGCGCCGAACGCCAGCTCGCGCACTCGGGAGTGCAGGCCGTCCGCGCCCACCACCAGGTCGAAGTCTCGTCGCGTCCCGCTCTCGAACCTCACGTGCACGGCTCCGCCATCGTCATCGATCGCGGCGACCGTGTCGCCGAACATCGTCTCGACGCATCCGTCCAATGCAGAGAAGGTGGCCGACGCCAGGTCGGAGCGGGCGATGGTGACGTAGCGGTCGCCGAGGCCCACGACCGCCTCGGCCGCGAACGAGGCGACCCGTCGACCGTGCCGGTCGACGGAGCGGACCTCGGTCAGACGGTAGCCCAGGCGGTGGAGCTCCGGGACGATGCCCATCCGCTCGGCGACGTCGAAGCCGGTACCCCAGAAGTCGACGAGGTAGCCGCCGCGACGTGGCTCCGGTGCCCGCTCGACGAGCGTGGGCTCGTGCCCCAGGTGTCGCAGCCAGTAGGCCAGCGTGGGCCCGGCGATCCCGGCACCACTGATCAACACCCGCATGTCCGACCTCCCATCGCCTCCTGGACCGCCGGTTCGACTGCCAGTCGACTCGTAGCGGACTGCCAGAGGAGTTTCGGAACGAGCGTGCTCACCACCGCAGATCCTCATTTGCCGGCTGCGGCCCTCGGGGGGCGTCAGGAGCCGGTGCTGTCCGCGTCGTCCACTGCGCGGTCCACCTCGATGCCCGAGGCAGGCCTGTCCGGCTCGCCGGTCGACAGAGGCGCTCGCGACGCTCCGCGGGCCGGCCGGCTTCGGCCCACTCCGCGCTCAGCCACCCGCGGGCCAGGCTTTCGCCCGCGCACAAGTCGTCGGCGTTCGGCATCTCCATCGCGATCACCGGGTCCTTCGGCGTCGTCCAGACGCTCGTCGGGTCACCGGGCGTGCTCGTCGTGCTGTCCTGGGCGTGCTCGTGGTGCTGTCCTTCGCCGGGTCGGCGGCGACCGCGCTCGGGTGGGTGCAGGCGCTGGTGACCGCAGGCTTCCGGATCCGGGTGGGCGCGGTGCTGTCCGAGGTGGCCATGCTCGGCACGGCGCAGAACCTCGTGTCGGTCGCATTGTCGATCCTCGCTGCGGCCGGGGCCGCCGTCGTGCTGCGAGGCTGGGCGGCGTGGCCGGTGGGCGGGGCCGCGCCGGGCTCGTCTACCTGCTGGCCGAGACCGCGGAGATGGTGCTCGCCGAACTGCTGCAGCGGCGCCGCGGCGACCCGGAGGCCGAGGACACCAGCAGGACGGCTGACCGGGACACCCTGCCGGGAGGGCTACCCGTCCGGGCCTCGTGCGCGCCGTTCGGCCACCAGCAGCAGGATCAGCGGGAGGCCGATCATGAGGGCGAGGATCAGCAGAAGCGCGGCCCAGTCGGCGGGCAGCAGCACGACGATCACCGCGAGGACCGCCAGGACCTGGACGACGCGGTCGAAGGTCAGCCAGGCGGGCCACTCGCGGGGACCGCCGGACAGCTCGTCGGCCAGGCCGGGGTCATTGGCCTGCAGATCACAGCCCAGGTCTGCGAGGAGGTGCTTCTCGTGGTCGGTCAGGGGCGGCCCCGGGTCGCGCCCCGGCGGCGGTGACGGTGGGGGCGGGAAGGCGCTCGGCATCGTGGCCTCCGGGCACTCGGGACTCGGGTCGGGATCGCCGGCTCCGTGTGGGGCGACCCCGGGACCCCGGCGTTCACCTGGGCGACGGGTCCCGGGGGCACCATGCGCGGCGACGGCGGCCGCTGGGGGAGGGAACGGCAACGCTGCTGTTCGGCTCCACCCACCGCAGAGCGTGCCCGAGTCCGGACGAATCGCACCTTGCGGTCCCCTTGCGACATCCGCCCGGCTCCGACCGGCCGTCAGGATCGGGCGAGGCGCGCCCCCGCCCGAACGCGCTGCCGGAGCCGTTCCCGGGCGAGGCGGTGCACGAGTTCGGGCAGGGCGCCTCCCGGAACCTCGCCGCGGAGGTCGCCCTCGGCCCGCCGTACCTCCGCCTGGACGAGGCCGGCCGGCACGAGGTCGGCGAACTCCTCGGCCAGCGGGCCGCGGATCTGCTCACGCAGGGCGGTCGAGCCTCGGTTCTCGGTGGTCATCGCACCTCTTCCTCCGTCCGGACCGACCATCGGTGCACCCGCGCGGACACGGCACCGACGTCACCCTCGACGCTATCGACTCCGACGGGCGTTGTGCCGCAACGGAAGCTGTCGGTCGTCTTGCGGTCCGCGACGGAGTCGCGCCGGGCTCGGGTCCGGTCAGGACATCGGGGCGGAAGGCGAGTCGGGAAGGCGCGGTCGGCCTGACCGCGGCTTCGCCAGCAGCGTCAGCGCGCCGAGCACCGCTCCGAAGACGAGGTGCGCGGCTGCCTCGAAGGCCTGGTTGGTCCCGAGGAACGCCGAGAACCACGGGACCACCCTGAGGATCTGGAGGTCGACGACGTACACCGCGGCTCCGTAGAGGAGTCCGGCCCAGGCCAGCCAACCGGCCGAGCGACGACGCAGCGGAGCCAGCAGGGCTGCGAACACGAGCCCCAGCCCCGCGGCGACCACCAAGTGGACGAGCATCCCGACCCAGACGGTGGCCGAACCCGGAGGGGGCCCCTCCACGAGGGTGGCGACGGTGCGGAAGGAAGTGAGGACGCCCCCTCCGCCGACCATCACGTACCAGGCCTGCAGGGCGATGAAGGCGACGCCGGCCAGGAAGCCGGACAGGAGGCCCCAGAGGACCCACCCGACGGCGCCCCGTCGGCGCTCGCCGCGTGTCCGGTCGGGCTGGTCCGAGACGCGCGTCGTGGCGCCGCTGTCGTCGCCGGACCGGTCGGATTCGTGACGGATGTGCTGTGCGGACACGCTGCCGTCTACCCCTGTCGGCCCGTACCCGGCTCGGCCGCGACTGACGATCGCCTTCCGATGGCAGGCGGGCCCCGCCCCGGCGGGTGCGATTCCCGAACAGGTCAGTCCGGGTCGTCCCGGGAGCGCGCGGGGGACTGCCGGTCCGGCCCCGGGTCGGGGAGGTTGAACGTCGGGGCGACGTCCTCCATGTCGAACGCCCGGGCGACGGGGACGTCGGTCGAGGAGTGCAGGACGATCGAGAGCGCGATGGTGACGACGACCAACGCGAAGACGGTTTCGCCCCCGGGGATGCCGGATTGCAGGACGATCAGCCCGTACACGACCGAGGCGAAGCCCTTCGGCCCGAACCAGGCGGCGGTGGCCCGTTCCCGCAACGGCATCTCGCTGCGCAGCAGCGAGAGCAGGACGGTCGCGGGCCGGATGAGCACGATCGCGAGCACGGCCGTGACCCAGCCGCCGAGGCCGGGGGCCGCCAGGCGGTCGGTCGTGATCAGGGTGCCGAAGACGAGCAGCGCCGCGAACTTGGCGATCTCGGACAGCAGGTCGCCGAAGCGCTCGTAGCGCTCCGCCGCCTGCGGGGAGAGGGTGGCGAGGGTGGAGCCCGCCGCGAACGCCGCGAGGTAGCTGTTGGCGTGCGTCAGGTCGCAGAGCGCGTAGAGGATCACGGCGACGGCCAGTGGGCCGAGCGGCTGCAGCCGCGCCTCCGCGCCGAGGAAGGGAAGGCGAAGGACCAGCGACACCACGACGGGGAGGAGGACACCGAGCGCGAGACCGCCGGCGAGCTCGGCGAGGATCAGGCCGAAGTGGGCCTGCTCGTGCTCGGCGAGTGCCAGGAAGATCAGCACGAAGGGGAGCGCGAGACCGTCGTTGACGCCGGACTCGATGTTCAGCAGCCGGCGCAGCCGGAGCGGCACCGCCTCCTTGCCCACCAACGCGGACGCGAAGACGGGGTCGGTGGGGGAGAGGATCGCCCCCACGAGCAGCGCGGTGATCCAGTCGAGACCGGCGAGATAGTGGGCCGGGACCGCGACCAGCACCATGGTGAGCGGCATGCCCACACCGAGCGCCCGTCCCGACAGGCGCCAGCCTTCTCGGAGGGCCGGCAGGTTGGCGCGCTGGCCGTCGGTGAGCAGCACGGTGAACAGGGCCAGGTCGGCGAGCGTGCGGATGGCGCCGCCCTGCGGATCGAGGTCGATCAGGCCGAGGGCCGCCGGTCCGATGAGGACCCCGCCGACGAGGAACAGCAGCGCGGTGGACAGCACGGTCCGGGCCGCGAGACCCGACAACAGGACGCTGATCAGGAGCACCACGCCGAAGGCGAGTACGGGGATCACGGGCGGCCGTCCTCCTCGTCGCTGCTCGTTCGTGGCCGGTCGACCACCGTCCCCCGGGGTTGAAGGGCACGTGCCCGGGCGTGGTACCCGTCGAGGCCGATCGCGAACGTCATCCCGGGCTCGCGGAAGGTGCTCGCAAGGTTGGCTGCCGGTCTCCTTACGGTTCGCCCGTCCACCGATGGTCTCCGGGCGAGCCGGCTACACCCTTGGGGTAGCTGGAATGCCGGTACCGCCCGGGCGAGGGAGGAGGACGTGGAGATGACGACGACAGTGGTCGTGGGGGTCGACAGCTCGGCCGAGTCGCAATCGGCGCTGAGGTGGGCAGCCTGCTACGCGGAGCTGACCGGCGGGACCCTGCGGGCGGTGACCGCGTGGGAACCGGCGGTGCAGCCCGTCGGCCCGGGGCGGATCATGTCGCCGGCGACGGACCTCGTACCGCCCCAGGACCTCCACGAGGTGGCCGCCCGTCTGCTCGACGAGACGGTGAACGACACGCTCGGCCCGGACCATTCGCACCGGCTGGAGAAACACGTCATGCCTGGTGACCCGGCGGAGGTGCTGCTCGACCGGTCCGATGGTGCGGCGGTCCTGGTGCTCGGCAACGGGCATCACGGCGCCCTGGCCGGGGCCCTGCGCGGCTTGGGGGTCCTGCACTGCCTCCATCGTGCCGACTGTCCGGTGGTGCTGGTGCCCGCTGCGTCCGGGCCGGACTGATCGGCACCAGGGAGGGGAGAGGTGGAAGGAACCGCGACCGTCGGACCACATGTGCTGCGCGAGTACGCCCTGATCGCCGACGGCGAGCGGGGCGCGCTGATCGGGCCACGCGGGGACATCGCGTGGCTCTGCGCACCGCGATGGGACTCGCCCGCCGTGCTGTCCTCGCTGCTCGGGGGACGCGGCTGCTACGCGGTGACCCCGCGGCAGCGGTGCGTGTGGGGTGGCTACTACGAGAACGGCTCGCTGATCTGGCGATCCCGCTGGATCGCGGACGACGACAGCATCGTGGAGTGCCGGGAGGCGCTCGCCTTTCCCGGCGACTCGCACACCGCCGTGATCCTGCGGCGGGTGGTCGCGGTGCGCGGCGAGGCGGGCGTCGAGGTGCTGCTCCGGCCCGCCGCCGACTTCGGCCGGGCCTCCTTCTCCCGGGTCCGGCGTTCCGAGGACGGGGTGTGGACCGGGCGGACCGGTCCGCTGCGCATCCGCTGGAGCGGGGCTCCGGACGCCTCGCCCGGCGAGGACCCGGGCGGATTGCGCACCGCGCTGCGGCTGGCTCCGGGTGAGCACCACGACCTGGTCCTGGAGGTCACCGACACCGAGCTCGAGGGCCCGCCACCGGACCCCGACCGCACCTGGGCCGCCACCGAGACCGCCTGGAGGGAGGCGCTCCCCGACCTGGGGCCGACCATCGCCGAGCGCGACGCCCGGCACGCCTACGCGGTGATGCGGGGCCTCACCACCGCCGGCGGCGGGATGGTCGCCGCCGGCACCACGAGCTTGCCGGAGCGAGCGGACCGGGGCCGCGACTACGACTACCGCTACGTCTGGATCCGGGACCAGTGCTTCGCCGGGCAGGCCGTGGCCGCCGCGGGGCCGCATCCGTTGCTCGACGACGCGGTCGCGTTCGTCGCGGGCCGGGTCCTGGCCGACGGACCGGACCTGATGCCCGCCTACACGGCGGCCGGTGCACCGGTGCCGGCGCAGCGCACGCTGGACCTGCCCGGCTATCCGGGCGGTTCGGACGTCATCGGTAACCACGTGCGGAGCCAGTTCCAGCTCGATGCCTTCGGTGAGGCACTGCTGTTGTTCGCCGCGGCTGCGCGGCACGACCGGCTCGACACCGAACGGTTCCGGGCCGTGACCGTGGCCTTCGCGGCGATCGAGAAGCGCTGGCGGGACCCGGGCGCCGGCCTGTGGGAGATCGACCCCCAACACTGGACGCACTCGCGGCTGGTGTGCGCGGCCGGCCTGCGGCAGGCGGCGTCGGCCGCCGCGCCCGCCTCCGACGCGGCCGCGTGGAACGCCCTGGCCGACCGGATCGTGGCGGAGACGGCGCAGGACTCCCTGCACCCGTCGGGACGCTGGCAGCGCACGCCCACTGACCCGCGGGTGGACGCGGCGCTCCTGCTCCCGGCACTCCGGGGTGCCGTGCCCGCGGACGACCCACGGTCGGTCGCCACGGCCGAGGCGGTGCGGACCGAGTTGGGCCGCGACGGGTACGTCTACCGGTTCCGTCACGACCGGCGCCCGCTGGACCAGGCCGAGGGCGCCTTCCTGCTCTGCGGGTTCCTCATGGCCATGGCGGCCCACCAGCAGGGCGACCGGGTCGGCGCCGCCCGCTGGTTCGAGCGCAACCGTGCCGCGTGCGGGCCGCCGGGGCTGTTCTCGGAGGAGTACGACGTGGTGCAGCGCCAGCTGCGCGGGAATCTCCCGCAGGCGTTCGTGCACGCGGCGATGCTGGAGGCGTCCGTCCGTCTCGCCGTGTGACGTCCCGTCTGTCGGTTCCCTGAGGATGGCGCGCCCCGTGTCGGGCACCGGCCGGTGCCGGGAATTCGTCGACCATGCGTTGGTATCTCGGTCGACTCGGGACAGTGATGACAGCTCTGGTGGCGTTGACCGTGCTCGCGGTCGCCCGCACCGCGGGAGCCGGGACGATCGAGGGTGGGGCCGCGCTCGTGTCCGGCTACCGGGACGTCGCACCCGCGACCGTGCTGCCGCAGACCACCAGCGCCGATCTCGCGCTCACCGGCCTGCAGGAACCCCTGCGCGCCGGACTGACCTATCCCGTCACCCTCACCTTCGAACGCGCCGGCTCGGTCGAGCTGCAGCTGCCGGTCGAGAACCCGGACGCGCTCCCGCCGCGGGCGCCGTAGGGGCGTCAGTTGCGCACGCTCCGCCGTACGACAGCGGGAACGACACCCCAGAGGGACCCGAAGAGAACGAGGGCGAGCCCGGCCGCGAGGACCGCGACCACCGGACCGAGGACCACGTCGGCGATCAGTGCCACGACTCCGACGATCGCGAGCCCGAAGGTGGTGAGCCCGGCGACGACCAACCACTGGCCCGCCGCGACCATCTGCTGGCGCCCGCCGTGGCGGAAGACGGAGCGGTGGACGACCACCGGGGCGATCAGCAGCCCGGCGGCCAGGGCTGCCGTCACGGCGTACACGAGCACCTGCCGGGGTGCGAGGTCGAGGAAGGCACGCTTGAAGGGCACGGTGAGAAGCAGTGCGGTGAGCAGCTGTACACCGAGCTGCACCACGCGCAGCTCCTGGAGCAGGTCACGCCAGTTGCGGTCGAGCCGCTCGGCCGGGGTCTCGCCGCGCGCCGCGCGGTTCCACCTGTCGTCGTCGAGCAGCCGGCTCTCCTCGGCCATCCCGCATCTCACCTGCCTCCGCTGCCGCATGGGTGGCCGACGGAACACAGCCGTGCCCCGGTCCCGGGAGAGATCTCGCACATCGACGTGCGTCCGGGCCGGGCCGTGCTCCCCAGGCGGCCACCCGGATCGGGACCGGGGACCGGTGGAACCGCCGCCCTTCGCGGTGCGTCGTCCCGTCGGCCACCCGACATCAGTTCTATCTCCTCGTCCGGCGACAGCGGTCGGTTCCGTCCGCTTCGTCAGGAACTCGTCAGGCACGACCGCCGTGGACGCCGCAGGCCCGGTGGTACCGCTGGAAGGGCACGGTCGACGAGCGCGGGGAGGACCGATGGGCGCAGGACCGCACGACGAGGGCGGGGTCCTCGCGGTCACCGTCGCCGAGTCTTCACCCCCGACGGTCGGGGACGCAGGCGCTGTCGTGCTCCCGCCTCAGGACGTGGCCGCGCTCGCCGCGTCCGAGTTGCAGGGCATGGTCTCCGAGGAGACTGCAGGCCGCTCGGTCCAGGTCAGTAGCCAGGTGCTCGCGGGAGGCATCGTGTCCGCGCTGACGCGTCAGGCCCGCGATGCCGCGCTGCTCGTGCTGGGCAACTCCGGCGAGGAGAGACCGTGGGGAGTGGGATCGGTGGGTCGCCGGTGCGCGAGGCGGGTCGACTGCCCGACGGTCTGGGTCCCGCCGGACGCATCGGCCCCTGACGAGCAGGTCCTCGTGGTGGGTGTCGGTCACGTGTCGCGCCGCGCTGCGCTGGGCCGTCGACGAAGCCGTGGCGACCGGTGACCGGGTGGAGGTGGTGGCCGTGCAGTACCGGCCGATGCATCCCGACGGCGGGCGGGCCGACCCGGGTGTCGTCGACGCGACCCGCCGGCTGGTCGCCACCGAGCTCGACGACGTGCTCGGCAACCCGCTCGACGAGGTGCCGGTGACCGTCGACGTGGTGACCCTGCGTGGCACACCGTCGGACGTCCTGCTGGCGCGCTCGGTCGGCCGCCGGACGCTCGTGCTGGGTGACGCGCAGCGCCCGGCCGTGGCCGACGCGCTGCTCGGCTCCGTCGCGGCCTCCTGCCTGCGTCACGCGGTCGGGCCGATCGTCCTCGTCCCCGGCTGACCAGGGCCGACCACGCGCGCGGCGGCCGTCCCCGACCATGGGGACGGCCGCGACGCGACCCGTGCGTCGAGCGCACCCGACGCTGCGGCTCACCGGTGGTCGGCGGCATGCTCGCCCCGGCCGGGCCAGAGCTGGCACCGAGGGTGCCGCCGAGCGCGCTGGCGACCATCGACAGGCCGAGTCCGAGGACGGCCCATCCGGCGGTCTGCCGGGCCAGGCTCACGGCCGCGGGCCCGCCGATCGTGCCGAAGCCGCCGAAGACGTTGCCGAAGTAGCCGACGAGTGCCCCGCCGCCGGCGAGGGCGATGCCCAGGAGCAGGGCGGTCGTCAGCGCCCAGCTGACGACGCCGTTGACCATTCCGTCGTTGACCCGCGGCCACAACGCCGAGGCCCGGCCGCGGCCCCGCCGAGCAGGAACGCGACGAGGCCCAGGACACCGGACACGACGACGGCGGTGGTGGAGCTGCTGGTGGTCGTGTGGCCACCGGTGGTGGTGCTGTTCGTCTGTGTACTCACTGGTCGTCCTCCTTCGACTGTGTCTCGTTCTCGTGCCTCACCGACCGCGGCGCCGCCACGCGCCGACGCCGACGAATCCGGCGAGCCCGGACAGCGCCCCGGCGAGCAGGGCACCGCGGTGCATCGAGGCCCACAGCACCGGGTCACGGAAGTGGGCCTGGTCGTCGAAGGAGCCGTGGGCCCCGCGGTCGTCGTCCTCGTCGCCGGGGGCGAAGAGGTTCGGGCCGTACCGGGGCAGGTCCGCCCCCGTCTGCTGGCCCGTGACCCCGGTGCGGGCCAGGTAGGAGCGCACGAGCGTGGGCGCCACGCGCTCGCCGAGGATGGTGTAGGCGGTGGAGATCCCGACCCAGATGCTGCGGCGGGGGTGCTCGGCGACGAACCGGACGGCGCGCGCGGCGAGCTCGGGTTGGAAGACCGGCGCCACCGGGCGGGGATGGCCGGGCACCTTGGTGAGGTTCCAGTTGAACTGGGGCGTGTTGAGCCCGGGCAGCTGCACCATGCAGATCTTGACGCCGCTCCGCTCGTGGGCGAGCTCGGTGGCGACGGCCTCGGTGAAGCCCTTCACGGCGTGTTTGGCCCCGCAGTAGGCGGACTGCAGCGGGATGGAGCGGTAGGCCATGGCCGAGCCGACGTTGACCACCACCCCGTGGTCGCGCGGACGCATCCGGGCCAGCGCGGCGCGGGTGCCGTTGACCTGGCCGAGGTAGGTCACCTCGGTCATCCGCCGGTATTCCTCGTCAGTGGTGTCCCAGAAGTAGGCGAGGGACCCGGCGAACGCGACGTTGACCCACACGTCGATCGGGCCGAGCTCGTCCTCGACCTGCTGGGCGGCCCGGTCAACGGCGACGGCGTCCGCGACGTCCGTGGGAATGGTCAACGCCGTGCTGCGGCCCGCGCCGAGGATCTCCTCCGCGGCGCCCTTGAGGCCGGCGGCGCCGCGCGCGAGGACCGCGACGTCGTAGCCGTTCTCGGCGAACTCGCGGACCGCGGCCCGCCCGACCCCGGCGGTCCCGCCGGTGATGACGACGACTCCGCTGCTCATGTCGCTCCCTTCCAGATCAGTCGTGCGGCGCCCGCCAGCCCGCCGAGCGTGGCGCCCGCCAGTGCCACGGGTACGCCGACCCGGACGGCCCTCCGCACGGCAGGTGGTGCCGGTCGACCGATGGCCGCCTGCCCGGGGGGCCGGGGACCGGAGGACCCGTTCCGCAGGGCCAGGGCCATGACCTCGCCGAGGTGCAGGGCCCGACGCCCGGCGCCGGCGTCGGCGATCTGAGTCGTGCAGGAGAACCCGTTCGCGACCACCACCGTGTCCGGGTCGGCGGCCCGGACGGCGGGCAGGAGGGCCTGCTCGCCGCAGGCCATCGAGATGTCGTACTTGCCCTTCTCGAACCCCCACGACCCGGCCAGGCCGCAGCAGCCGCCGGTCAGCGGCTCGACCTCCAGGCCCATGCGCCCCAGGACGCGTTGCTCCGGGTCGATCCCCCCGGTGGCCCGGTGGTGGCAGTGCACCCAGAGCAGCGCCCTTCCGGGCAGCCGGGGAGGGTCGATGTCGTGGCGGTCGAAGAACTCGCCGAAGTGGAACGCGTTGCCGGCCAGCCGCCGTGCGTCGTCGTCGTGCGGCAGCATCTTCACCAGCTCGTCCTTGAACACCGCAAGGCAGCTGGGCTCCATCCCGACGACGGGCGTGCCGGCCCGGATGTCGTCGCGGAGCACGTCGAGCACGCGCCGCAGGTACCGGTCCGCCGCGTCGAGGAATCCGTAGTCGTAGAGCGGGCGTCCGCAGCAGACGTGCACCTCCGGCATGACGACGCGCCAGCCCGCGGCCTCGACGGCCTCGACGCAGGCCACCCCGACGTCGGTGTGCAGGTGGTTGGTGAAGGTGTCCGGGAACAGCACCACCCGAGGCCCGTTCGGGTTGCGGGTGCCGCCGCGGGCGGCGAACCACTGCTGCAGGGTCTGCGGTGCGAAGGTGGGCAACGGGCGGCGCGGGTCGATCCCGGCCGCGAGCTTCGCCAGCCGGGCGAGCCCGGGGGTCTGCGTGACCGCGTTGACCAGCTCGGGCATCCGGCACGCGAGCCGGGCGGCCTGGTCGATGAACCCGAAGGCGTAGGCGTGGCGCGAGCGCCACCGCCGCCACGACTTGTAGTGGTGGTACCGGAACTCCGCCTTGTAGGTGGGCATGTCGACGTCGACCGGGCAGTCGCTCGTGCAGCCCTTGCACGCCAGGCACAGCTCCAGGCCCTCGGCGACCTCCTTCGACTGCCACCCGTCGGTGATCACCTCGCCGCGCAGCATCTCGAAGAGCAACCGGGACCGCCCGCGGGTGGTGTGCTCCTCCTCGCGGGTCACCTGATAGCTGGGGCACATCGTCTGGGTCGGCTCCGGATCTCGGCACTTGCCGACACCGACGCAGCGCAGCGCCGCGTGGGCGAAGTCGCCGCCGTCCTGGGCGTAGGCGAACCGCACGTCGGGCCGCCAGGGGTTGTAGTCGGTCCCGAGCTTGAGGTTCTCGTCCAACCGGTACGCGTCGACGACCTTGCCCGGGTTCATCTTCGCGTCCGGGTCCCAGATCGCCTTGAACTCCCGCATCGCCGTCATCAGCCGCGGCCCGTACTGCTTCTCCAGCAGCTCGGCGCGCTGCTGCCCGTCGCCGTGCTCCCCGGACAGCGTGCCGCCGTAGCGGGCGACGAGATCGCCGGCCGCCTCCATGAAGGCGCGGTAGTGGCGAATCCCCTCCGCGGTGCGCAGGTCGAAGCTGATCCGGGAGTGGATGCAGCCCTCGCCGAGGTGGCCGTACATGGCCCCGACGAGGCCGTGCTCCGCGTACAGGTCCTTCAGGTCCCGGACGTAGTCGGCCACCCGGTCCGGGGGCACGGCGGAGTCCTCCCAGCCGGGCCAGTGGTCCCCGTCGGCCGGGAACGCCGTGGAGCCGAGTCCGCTCTCCCGGATGGCCCACAGGTCCTCGCTGTTCCCGCCCTCCTGCGTGCTCTTCGCGACCCGGATGCGGTCCTCGGCGTAGCCCTTGTCGTCACGCAGCCACCCCACGAACTCCCGGCACCGGCCCACCGACTCCTCCGTGGTGTCGGCGCCGAACTGGACCATCAGCCAGGCGCCGCCCTCCTCGCGGCGGGGCAGCTCGTGCAGGCCGGCGACGTTGATGTGCTTGAGCTGCTGGTCCTCGATCAGCCGCTCGTCGATCGCCTCGAGCCCGATCGGCTTCCACGCCATGATCTCGGGGACGTGGCTCGCGGCCTCGACCAGTTCGGGGTACTGGATCAGCACCGTGGTGCGCTGGAACAGCGCCGGCGTGAGCATCAGGACCGCCCGCAAGGCGATGGCGCAGGTGCTCTCGGTGCCCACCAGCGCACGGGCGACGTTGAATCCCCGCTCGGGCAACAGCTCGTCGAGGTTGTAGCCCGACACCCGGCGGGGCAGCACGTCCACGGGCTGGTACCCGGCGCGGATGTCCTCGGCGTAGCGGTCCCGCAGATCGCGCAGCTTCGCGTAGATCTCGCCCTTGCGGCCGCCCGCGGCGATGATCTCGTCGAGCCGGTCCTCCTCGTCCACGCCGACCCAGAAGCGCTCGCCGCCGTAGGTGACGACCTCGAGAGCATGGGTGTTGTCCGACGTCCGCGGTCCGGGCCCGTAGTGCCGGGCCTGGACCGAGTGGATACCGCAGGAGTTGTTGCCGATGTTGCCGCCGATGGTGCACCGGGAGTGCGAGGACGGGTCGGGCCCGAACACCAGCCCGTGCTCGCCGGTGACCTTGTTGAGCTGCTCGTTGATCACCCCGGTCTGTGCCGTGACGAGGCGACGCCCGGCGTCGACCTCCTCGACCCGGGTGAGGTACTTCGAGAAGTCGATCACGACGGCGGTGTTCACCGTCTCGCCGGACAGGCTGGTGCCGCCGCCGCGGCAGACCACCGGGGCCCGGTAGCGGTGGCAGGCCCTCACCGTCTCCACGACGTCGTCGAGGGTCCTCGGCACGACCACCCCGATCGGAACCTGCCGGAAGTTCGACGAGTCGTTGGCGTACAGGGCCAGCGAGCCATGGTCGAAGCGCACCTCGCCGCTGACGTGCCGCCGCAGGTGCTTCTCGAGCCCCTTCGCGTTGATCGTCGCCGTTCCGACCATGCCGGCCGCGAAGCGGGCGTCGGGGCGGGCGGGGATGGTGACGGTCATTCGTGCTTCCCCGGCAGGGCGTCCCGCACCGATTCGGTGAACTCGTGCATCTTCTGCTTGGCGCCCTTAGTCATGACGCCGGCCTCCTCGGGGTCGCCCTTGAGCATGGCCTTCGCCGACTTCTTGCCGAGCTCGGACTTGATGTGCGGCGGTACCGGCGGGATCTCGGGATCGACGACGACCTCCAGCACGACCGGCCGGTCGGCGGCCAGCGCCCGGTCCCAGGCGGGGCCCATCGCGACCGGGTCGTCGACCTTGATGCCCTCGAACCCGAGGAGCTTCGCGAACTCGGCGTAGGGGACGTCCGGGATCCACTGCGAGCCCATGAACTTGGGGTCGGCGGACTCGGCCCGCTGTTCCCAGGTCACCTGGTTGAGGTCCTGGTTGTTGAACACGCAGAAGATCAACGTCGGATTCTGCGCCGTCAGCTTCTCCAGGTACCGCTTGACCGTGATGAGCTCGTTCATCCCGTTCATCTGGAACGCCCCGTCGCCGACCAGGGCGATCACAGGCCGGTCCGGGTAGGCGAACTTCGCCGCGATGGCGTACGGCGTACCCGCACCCATCGTGGCCAGGGTGCCGGCCAGCGACGCCTTCATCCCCTTCCCGAGGCGTAGGTACTGGGCCCACCAGTTGGTGGCCGACCCGGAGTCGGTGGTGAGGATCGCGTTCTCCGGCAGTCGCGGGGAGAGCTCGTAGGCCACCAGCTGCGGGTTCACCGGGTCCGCGGACTCGTGGGCCCGGTCGTCGAGCACCCGCCACCACCGGTCGACCTCGTGCTCGATCTTCTCCCGCCAGGACCGGTCCTCCTTGCGCTGCAGCATCGGGAGCAGGGCCTGCAGCGTGTCCTTGGAGTCACCGATCAGGTTGGCCTGGGTGGGGTAGCGGACCCCGATCATCCGGCCGTCGATGTCGATCTCGACGCACCGGCACTGGCCCTCCTCCGGTAGCCACTCGGCGTAGGGGAAGCTGGTGCCGACCATGAACAGCGTGTCGGCGTTCATCATCAGCTCGTAGCTGGCGGTCGAGCCGAGCAGCCCGATCGGGCCCGTGACGTAGGGCAGGTCGTCGGGCAGCACCTCCCGGCCGAGCAGGGTCTTGGCCACGCCCGCCCCGAGCAGTTCGGCGGCGGCCACGACCTCGTCCTGGGCCTCCGCCGCGCCCTGCCCGACCAGCATGGCCACCTTGGAGCCCTCGTTGAGGATCTCCGCGGCCCTCGCCAGCTCGGCCTGCGGCGGTGTCACCCGCGGCTTGGTCCAGCCGACGCTGCTGTAGACGGCGCCGTGGACCCGCGGCGGCGACGGCTGCGCCTCCTCCTCCTGGACGTCGACCGGGAAGATGATGGTGGCGACGGTGCGGTTGGACAGCGCGACCTTGCAGGCGCGGTCGACGAGGTGCCGGGCCTGGGCGGGGTGCATGCAGGTCTGCACGAACTCGGAGACGTCACTGAACAGCAGCGTCGGGTCGATCTCCTGCTGGTAGGCGGCACCGAGCGAGAAGCGCTTCTGCTGCCCCACGATCGCCACCACCGGCTGGTGGTCGAGCTTCGCGTCGTACAGGCCGTTGAGCAGGTGGATCGCGCCGCCGCCCGAGGTGGCCAGGCAGCAGCCGAGCTCGCCGGTGAACTTGGCGTGCCCGCCCGCCATGAAGGCGCCCATCTCCTCGTGCCGGGGCTGGATCAGCTCAGGGTCCCCGTTCGCGCGGTCCAGGGCGCCCAGGAACCCGTTGATCCCGTCGCCCGGATAGCCGTAGATGCGGTGGATGCCCCATTCGGTGAGCCGTTCCAGGACGAAGTCGGCGGTCTTCGGCATGTCGGTCCTTCACCTCGACGGTATGTGCTGACACCCCCGCCTACCCGTGCGCCAAGCCCGATTCGCAGAGCCCACCATACGATTGCCTGACGAAGCGCTCGGGAGCATCCGAAACCGGGGGAAAGCCGGGAGCCGGTGGTAGTCGCGGCCCATGGAGAGCGTCGACGAGCAGGCGGGCGTCGCCGTGGAGGCGATCGATGCCGCCGCCTACACCATCCCCACCGACGCACCCGAGTCCGACGGGACCCTCGCGTGGGACTCGACCACGCTCGTGGTCGTGCGGGTGCACGCGGCCGGCCGGACCGGGATCGGCTACACCTACGCCGGCCCCTCGGTCGTCCAGGTGGTCGCCGGGAAGCTCGCCGGTGTGGTCTGCGGGCGGGACGCCACCGCTCCCGCCGCCTCGTGGGCGGCGATGCTCCCCGAGGTGCGCAACCTCGGCCGGCCCGGCCTGGTCGCCGAGGCGATCTCCGCGGTCGACGTCGCTCTGTGGGACCTGCACGCCCGGCTCCTGGACCTCCCGCTCACCACGGTGCTCGGGGCGGTCCACGACGCCACCCCGATCTACGGCAGTGGAGGGTTCACCTCCTACGACGACCGTCGTCTCGCCGAGCAGCTGTGCGGGTGGGTCGAGGCGGGGATCCCGCGGGTGAAGATGAAGGTCGGCCGCCACCCGCCGGGGGACCTTGACCGGGTGCGGGCCGCCCGCCGGGCGATCGGCGACGACGTCGAGCTGTTCGTCGACGCCAACGGGGCCTGGACCCGCAAGCAGGCCCTCGGGTGGGCGTACCGGCTCGCCGAGCACGACGTGCGCTGGCTCGAGGAGCCGGTCAGTTCCGACGACCTCGAAGGGCTGCACCTGCTGCGCGACCGCGGCCCCGGAGGCATGGACGTCGCGGCGGGGGAGTACGGCTACGACCTGCCGTACTTCCACCACATGCTCGAGGCGGGGGCCGTCGACTGCCTGCAGGCCGACGTCACCCGCTGCGGCGGGCTGAGCGCCCTGGTGCGGGTCGCCGCCCTCTGCGACGCCCGCAGCATCGACCTCTCGCTGCACTGCGCGCCCCAGGTCTCGGCGCATGCCGGCACCGCCGTGTGGCACCTGCGGCACCTGGAGTACTTCCACGACCACGCACGGATCGAGCGGATCGCCTTCGACGGCGTGCTCGAACCCGAGGCCGGCGGGGCGCTGCGCCCCGACCGCTCCCGCCCCGGGCTCGGGCTCACCGTGCGGGACGGGGACCTCGAGCCGTACCGCGTTGCGTGAGGACATGACCGTCGAGACACGCAACCGCCGGGCGGTGCGGCCGCAGGCCGAGATCCCGCGGCTGCTGGTGCTCGCGGGTGGGCGTGGCGGCTGCTCGCCGTCGGGGTCGCGGTCTACGCACTCGTGCGGATCCTCGCGTTGATCTGGCTGGTCGTGGTACCGGTCGTCGCCGCGGTGCTGCTGGCATCGCTGCTGCGACCACTTGCCCGCCGCCTGGTGCGGTGGCACGTCCCCGGGCCATTGGCGGCCCTCGTCTCGCTGCTCCTCACGGTCGCGGTGCTCGCGGGCGTCGGGTTCCTCGTGCAACTACAGGTGACGGCTCAGCTGTCGGCGTTGGTCGACGACCTCGTCGACACGGTGCAGCGGATGCGCCCGCTGCTGGCCCGGCTCGGCGTGGGCGACCTGCGGCTCGACCGGCTGGAGACCGGGGTCGTCGACTGGCTGCAGGCCCACCGCGACCAAGCGCTCAGCCTGGCGCAGACCGGCGCCGGCGTGCTGGTCGACACGGGCACGATGATGCTCCTGACACTGTTCGTCACCTTCTTCCTCCTCTACGACGGCGAGCGCGTGTGGCGCGGCGTGCTGGTGCCCTTCCGGGGGGTGGCGCGGCAGCGGATGGACCGCGCCGGCCGGGCCGCGTGGGGAGTGGTCACCGCCTATATGCACGGCACCGCGGTCATCGCCACGATCCACGGGATCGTGATCGGCCTGGTGCTGTTCCTGCTCGGCGTGCCCCTGGCGTTGCCGCTGGCCGTGCTGGTGTTCCTCGGCAGCTTCGTCCCGATCGCCGGCGCGCTGGTCGCGGGTGGGGTCGCCGTGCTCGTCACGCTGGCCACGAAGGGCTGGGTGGCGGGTCTGATCCTGCTCGTGGTCCTGATCGCGGAGGACCAGCTCGAGGGCCACGTGCTCCAGCCGCTCATCGTGGGCCGCTACGTGCGGCTGCACCCGCTGCTCATCGGCCTGGCCCTGGCCGTGGGGTCGATCCTCGGCGGGATCGTGGGGGCGGTGGTGGCGGTCCCGCTCGCCGCGGTCCTGCGGCACACCGTGCCCGTCCTGCTGGGGCGTCCGGCCCTGAGCGACGGACCCGCGGACGGGGATCCGACCGGGGGGACCGGTGCGGACGACGCCGCCGACCCCGTCGGGCCGCCGGACGGCCAGCGCACCATTCGGACAGGAGGACGTTCGTGATCGCCGTCGGTCTTGCCCTCGTCGCCGCCGCGCTCAACGCCACGGCGTCCGTCCTGCAACGGCGGGCGGCCCGCGACCAGCCCGACGAGCAGGAGTTCTCCTTCCGCATGCTGCTGGACCTGGCGCGGCGGCCGGCGTGGATCGGTGGGATCACCGCGGTCGTGATCGGCTTCGCGGCCCAGGCCGTGGCCCTGACACTGGGTCGGGTCGCAGTCGTCCAGCCGCTGCTCATCGCCGAGCTGCCGTTCACCATCCTGCTGGCCGCCCTGGTGTTCCACCTGCGTCCGGGAGGGCGGGAGTGGTGGTCGATCATCGCGCTTGCGGTCGGTCTCGCTGCGGTCGTCTTCGCCCTGGCCCCGAAGGGCGGCGACCCGGTGGCGGTGTCGGGATGGGAGTGGGTGCTCGGCTCCGGCGTGACCGCGGGCGCCGCCACCACCGCGCTCCTGCTCGGCCTGCGGGCGCAGGGGCCTCGACGGGCGGCAGCGTTCGGCATCACCACCGGCATCGTGTTCGGGTACGTCGCGGTTCTGGTCGCCGCGGTCGGTGCGCAGTCTCGCTTCGGGCTGCACGGCGTGCTGACCGCCTGGCAGACCTGGGCGGTCGTGGTCGTCGGCCCGACAGGGTTCTTCCTGCTGCAGAACACCTTGCGGGCGGGCAACCTCGTCGCCTCCCAGCCGGGCATGACGTTGGCGAACCCGCTGGTGGCGACGGCGTGGGGGGTCGTCGTGTTCAAGGAACAGGTGCGCGGTGGCCTCTGGCCTGTGGTGGCCGGGACGGGAGGCGTCCTGCTCGTCGGCGGCACCCTCCTGCTCGCCCACTCCCCGCTGCTGAGCGACGAGCGGGGCGCGGAGGATGACGACGAGGCCGGCGACGACACGTCCGGCGACGTCCCGCACGCCGGCGGCGCGGCAGGAGACGAGGACGGCGCGAGCCGGGGCCCCGGCGGCGCCCGCGAGGGCCAGCCGACCTGGCCCCGGCGGCCGACCTGACGACCTGCTGACGATGTCCCCGATCCCCGGGCATGGCGGCTTCCCTCCGGACCGGGCCGGGTAAGGCCGTCCGCAGCGAAGGCGAGGTGAGTCATGACTGCACGTGAGCCGCACCGGCCCGCACCGCGTGACCCCCGGTTCGACGTCGATCCCGACCGAACGGCGCCGGGGCGCCGGGGGACGACGGAGTTCGGGATCGTGCCGTGGTGGACCGCGGCGGCGATCGTCCTCCTGGCCGCCGAGACCGTACTCGGCACCGCGGCGGCCGTCGTCGTCGGCCTGCTGGCCCTGGGCGTCGGTCTGAAGCAGTGGTGGACCGAGCGACGGTCGCCGGGCGAGGGGACCGGGGACGGCCGGGGCCGTGGTGACGGCGGAGGTGGCGGCGGTGGCGGAGGGGGCGGTCTGCCGCGCCGGCCGGGTCCTCTCACGTTCCCGCCCTGAGACGGGCGGAGCCTTCGCCGTCCCCGGCCGTATCGGCTCAGGAACGGTCCCCACCGTCTCCAGGGGCGGCGGGCTCCTCGGTGGCGGGCCATCCGAGCGCGAGCAGCATCGCGGCCCGTCGGCTCGGGATGTCCAGGTCCAGCAGCTCCCGCAGGCGTCCCAGCCGGTACCGCACCGTCTGCGGATGGACGTGGAGGTCGTCGGCGACGGCCCGGCCGTTGCCCATGTGCAGGAGCCAGCTGCCCAGGGTCTCGAGCAACCGGCCGGCACTCGGGTCCGGGAGATCCAGTACCGGGCCCAGCAGCCGGGCGCGCAGCGCGTCCAGCAGCTGCTCGTCCCGCTCGGGCACGGGCCAGTCGGCACGCGCGGCGACCGCCCGCAACGCCCACGCGCCGGGCGCCTCGGCCAGGAGCAGGCCGAGAAGCTCATGGCGGTGGCGGCGGATGCTGGGCTGCTGTTCGCTCCGGGCGTCGAGATAGCCTTCCCGGCCGGCCGCGGACAGCTCCTCCACGGCGGCGAACACCGCGGAGGCCAGACCGGCGAACTGCGCCGAGGGCAACCGGTGCAGGAGGGCGACGTCGGCGACGTGACGCCACACGACGCTCGCTCCGATCCGATAGGCCGCGAGGAGGGCGTCGACGTCCTGGTGCTGCTGGTGGTGGGCCCGCCCGATGGTGACGAAGAGGGCACGTTCGGCCTCGGTGACGAAGCCGGGTCGGGCGTGATGACCCTGCGCCGCCACGCAGAAGAGCCGCTCGAGGAAGGCTCCCGCGAGCACGTTGGCGAACTCGGAGTCGACGAACCTCGCGTAGCCCGGATGGTCCGCGGCGAGCTGCTCCGCGACCTCCGTGAGCACACTCGGCAGGCGGATGACGATCTCGGACACGAGGGGCTGCGGAGGAGGTGTCGGCGCCCCGGCGGTCACACGTGCGTCCTTCCTGGTGAACTTGTGCTGCGCCGCGCGTACCCGATCCCGGGGAGGGCACACCGCCTGCTGACCTTGCGGTCGGCTTGCAGGTGCGGGTCAGCGCGGCGCCGGCCGTTCGCCCGGTGCCGCGGTCGACGGGCCCGGTTCGGTGACGGCCGGGCGGGGTGCCCCGAGGTCCGGCACGACGGTCACGGTCGGGGTGGCCATCGGCGGCACCATCGACGGGTCGATCGGCTCCGGACGGTCCTCGGTGGTGACGCCGCACCCGGCGAGCAGCACGGCCAGCAGCACGCCGGCCGCCGCCTGCCCGGCGAGGGGGCGGCCGGGCCGTCGGTGGTTCCGCCGGCTCGTCCGGACCCTCCCGCTCATCCGGAGCCTCCCGGGATGACGACGACGACACGGGCGCCCCCCGCCGGGCTGTCCTCGATGCGGATCCGGCCCTGGTGGGCCCGGACATGCCGGGCGACCAGGGCGAGCCCGAGGCCGGCGCCCCCGCCACCGTCCCGGCGTCCGGCGTTCGCGCCCCGGGAGAACCGCTCGAACACCTCCTCCCGCAGCTCCGGCGGGATGCCGGGCCCGGCGTCGTCGACCTCGATCCGGACTCCGTCGGCGCAGGTCGACACCCCGATCCGGACGGCGCCGCCGGCGTGGTGGTCCGCGTTGTCCAGCAGGTTGCCGACGACCCTGTCGAGGCGGCGACGGTCGACCAGGACCTTCGGGGGCGTCCCCTCGACCTCCACCGCGATCCCGCGGCGTGCCCCGACCGCGTGAGTGACGATGTCGACCACGTCGCACACCTCCAGATCGCGCTCGTCGATCTGCTCCTCGCGGGAGATCTCCAGGAGGTCGGTCACCATCTTCCCGAAGCGGTGCACGTCCGCGTCGAGCAGGTCGACGGCCTGCCGCGCGGTCGGCGGCAGTTCGTCGCGCCGGCGGCGCAGGACGGCGACGGCGTTGACCAGGGTGGTCAGCGGGGAGCGCAGCTCGTGGCTCACGTCGCTCGCGAAGCGCGCGTCCCGGCGAACGCGGCGCCGAAGGTCCTCCGCCGTCCGGTTGAAGGTGGCGGCCAGCGGTGCGAGGTCGGCGTCGTCCTGTTCCGGGAGGCGGGCGTCGAGGTCGCCGGCCGCCACCCGCGCGGCGGCGTCGCGCAGGTCCGTCAACGGGCGCAGCGCGCGTTTTCCTGCCCACCCGCCCAGGGCCAGGCCGAGCAGGCCGCTGACACCCACGCCGGCCACGAGCACCCCGCTGAGGAAGCGGAGGGTCGCGTCCAGCTCGCTGAGCGGGACGAGCTCCACGTAGACCGCACCCTGCAGGGGCACCGCCACGGCGAGCACGGGTATCCCGCCGGCCACGATGCGCTGCCGCGCCGCAGTCCCGGAACCGGCGAGGGCGAGGAGGTCCGGGGGGAGGGCGTCGACGTCGAGCTGCCGGCCGCTGGTGGTCCAGGTGTCGTTCCGGCGCACGGCCACCGTGATCTCGCCGCCGCCGGCGAGTCCCTGGAGAAGGTCGTCGGATCCGTCTCGGGCGGGGTCGCGCAACGCGTCCTGCACGAGGCGGGCGTCGACGGCGGCCTGGCTGGTCGCCCCCTGTTCCCGCTTGGCCAGCAGATAGCTCGACGCCAGGTGCCAGGTCGCCGCGGCGAGCAGGCCGGTGATCGCGAGCGAGACCGCGGCGAAGGCGATGGCGACGCGCCACCGCAGGGGCAGCCGCGGCCGCAGGATCCCGCGCGTGCGCGGTCTAGTCGCCGGCATCGGACCGGCCGGCGGCCCGGTACCCGGCGCCGCGCACCGTCAGGACGAGCGTGGGGTGGTCCGGGTCGCGTTCGATCTTGCAGCGCAGCCGGCGGACGTGGACGTCGAGGAGTCGGGTGTCGCCGAGATAGTCGTACCCCCACACCCGGCGGAGCAGGTCCTCGCGCGTCACGACCCTGCCCTCGGCCGCGGCCAGCTCCACGAGCAGGCGGAACTCGGTGCGGGTCAGGTGGACCTCGGCGGGCTCGGGCCCGCGGTTGCTGCGCACCACCCCCTCGTCCGGGCGGACCTCGATGTCGCCGACCTGCAGGCGGGCCGCCTGCGCTCCGGGGCGCCGTCGTCGCAGCAGCGCCCTGATCCGTGCGGCGAGCTCACCGGCCACGATCGGTTTGGTGACGTAGTCGTCGGCGCCGGCCTCGAGGCCCGCGATCACGTCCGCGGAATCCGACCGGGCCGTGATGATGATGATCGGCAGGTCGCCCTGGGCCCGGAGCCGCCGGCACACGGTGAGGCCGTCCGTTCCCGGCAGCATGAGGTCGAGCAGGACGAGGTCGACGGTGTCCCGGCCCAGGGTCGCCAGGGCCTCCTCGCCCGACGGTGCCGTCGCGACGGTGAAGCCCTCGTCGTCGAGGGCGAGCGAGAGGGCCTGCCGGATGCGGCCGTCGTCGTCCACGAGCAGGACGCGCTCGCGCACGTCGACGCGCGCAGGACGATCCGCCCGCGCCGGGGAGGCGGCGGGTCCGGGGTGTGGTGTCGACGTCATCGAGGACATGGTGCTCCGATCAGACGCGATCCGGCGACCGGGCGCCATCGCGTCCGCCGTGTACAGGGGAATCGTCAGGCGATCGTCAGGTCCGCACGGCGTCGATCGCCTCGGCGAGCACGGCCACCCCGTGGTCGAGCTCGTCGTCGGTGACGGTGAGCGGGGGTATCACCTTGACCACCTCGCCCTCCGGGCCGGCCGTCTCCACGATCAACCCCCGGTCGAACGCCGCCCGGGCGACCTTCGCCGCCGTCTCCGGCACCCGGAAGCTCAGCCCGCAGGCGAGTCCGCGCCCGCGGACCACGATCTCGCCCGGCCCGACGGGCAGGGCGATGCGCAGCAGCGCCTCGCGGACCTTCCCGCCCTTGCGGACCACGTCACGCTCGAGCGTGTCGTCGCTCCAGAACTGGTGGATGGCCTCGGTCCCGGTGACGAACGCGGGGTTGTGCCCGCGGAAGGTGCCGTTGTGCTCACCCGGGACGCTGTTCACGACCTTCCCGCCGGTGCGCGGTCCGCTGCAGCTGTTGCGCCGCATCGGCACGGCCGAGGCGCTGCGCCTGGCGCGGTTCCTGCTGCTGCCGGCCAAGCGCATGGGGGAGGAGCTCTTCGGCGGGGAAGGCGTGCGGCTGCTGCTCGCCGGCAACGCGGTGCACGCCGACATCCCCGTGACCTCCCCGGTCAGCGGGGCCTACGGCTGGCTGCTGGCGATGCTCGGCCAGCACTTCGGCTTCCCGGTACCCGTCGACGGGTCCGGCGGTCTCGCGGACGCGCTCGCCCGGCGGGCGGAGGCGGCGGGTGCCCGGCTGCACACCGGGGAGCGGGTGGAGCACGTGGCGGTGTCCGGCGGACGGGTCCGGTCCGTCCACACCGCGGCCGGCACCACCGTCCGCGTCCGGCGTGCCGTGATCGCCGACGTCTCGGCACCCACCCTGTACCGGGACCTCCTGCCGCCGGACGCCGTGCCCTCCTGGGTGCACCGCGACCTCGACCGGTTCGCCTGGGACACCCCGGTGGTGAAGCTCGACTGGGCGCTGGACGGGCCGATCCCGTGGCGGACGCCCGAGGTCGGCGGGGCCGGGACCGTCCACGTCGGTCGGGGAGAGGACGGCCTGGTTCGGTGGAGCGCCGTCATCGAGTCGCGGCGGCTGCCGGAGTCGCCCTTCCTGCTCGTCGGGCAGATGACCACGGCGGACCCGAGCCGCTCGCCCGCCGGCACCGAGAGCGCCTGGGCGTACACGCACCTGCCCCGGGGTGTCGACGACCCGCCGTCGGCCGACGAGCTGGCCCGCCGGGCCGAGGGCGTGCTGGAGCGGTTCGCGCCCGGGTTCGGCGCGCGCGTGCGGCACCGGACGGTGCAGCGACCGTCGGACCTGCAGGACGCCGACCCGAACCTGGTCCACGGGACGATCAACCGGGGCACCGCACAGCTCTTCCAGCAGCTGGTCTTCCGGCCGGTGCCCGGGCTCGGCCGACCGGAGACGCCCGTCGGGGGTCTCTATCTGGGCAGCTCGTCGGCGCACCCGGGGGGTGGCGTGCACGGCGCCTGCGGCTGGTTCGCCGCGCGCGCGGCCCTGCGCGCCCACGGGCGCGCGGGCCTCCTGCACCGGGCGGCGACGTCGGCGGTGCTCGAGCTGCTGCAGCGCTCGGGCAGGGAATGAGGAGCGGCGGAGCGGGTAGGTCGGCCGTCGAGGGCGAGCAGGCGAGCGGAGAGGAGTCGAGATGACGGACGCAGGAGCGACGGGCCGGACGCGGTCCGAGGAACCGGTGCGCGCCTTGACCGAGGACGTGCGGGCCCTCGTCCGCAGCGAGGTGCGGGCCATGCGCGAGGACCTGCTCGGGGAGCTCGGCCGGGCACGCACCGCGAGCCTGCTGCTGGGTGGGGCGGGGGCCCTCGGCCTCCTGGCCACCGGCTCCTCGGCCGCCCTGCTGATGCGCCTGCTCGACACCGTCCTGCCGCGCGCCGCGTCGGCCGCCGTGGTGACCGGGGTGTACGGCGGGGCGGCCGGGGCCCTCGCTGTGGCGGGTCTGGGCGAGCTGCGTCGTGTCCGGGAGCAGCTCGGCGAGACCGTCGACCGGGTGCGAAGCGAGGTCGCCACCGCGCAGGGCTGACCGCGGCCCGGCGGGAGCGCCACCGGAGCCGTTCCGGGAAGGCTGTCTCAGAGCTGTTCCCGCACGCCCGGCTCGATGGCGACCTCGCCCGGGCCCCCGCGCTCGGCGGCGAGTCGCGCACGGCCCCTCCGCAGCAGCGGCAGCACAGAGCAGCGCCGAGCGTCCTCGAGGTCGGAGGCGAGCCCCGTGTACAGGGCCAGGGCGTCGAGGACGATCCCGATCCAGCCGGCGACGGTCTCCCAGCCGGCGCCCCCGGCGTACTCGTACACCCCCCCGTGACGGCGTAGCGGACGGAGGTGGGCCCGACCTGCGCGGACAGGGCGGTGGGCAGCCAGTGCAGCTGCCGGCCGGACAGGACGACGGTCGCGGCGGCGAGCCCGGCCATCCCCAGCGGGAGCGGGTTGCCCAGCGGGCGCAGGAGGACCCGGACCGGCGGGCCGGAACCGTCCGGGGCTCGTCGGTCGTCGGACGCCACGGGGTCAGTGCTCGCCGGCGGGTGCGGCCGGGGTCCGCGTCGTCGTCGGGGTCGTCGTCGGGGTCCCCGTGGCCGGGCGGCCCTCCTCCAGGCGCTGCCGCTGGGGCACGACGGTGTACTTCGGGTCCTCGGCGGACTGCAGCCCGGCGTGGAAGATCCCCCACCGGGTGGCCGCCGACGCGGCCACCAGCGCCGCTCCGGAGAGCGCTGAGGCGATCCGGTTGCGCCGGCCGAGGACCGCCCCGGCCGCCCCGGCCAGCGCGAGGACCTTCGACGCCCGGAGGTACCTGCCGCCGGTGCCCGACGAGTACGGCTCGGCCGTCATGCCCATCCGGCGCTCCATCAGCTCCACCGAGGCCAGCTCCGCGCCCACCCCGAGGACGGCGAGGGCCCGGGCGGGAGCCTGCTCGCGCAGCGGTGCGGCGACCAGACCCAGCCCGCCCGCGGCGGTCGCGCCGGAGCCGACGAAGACGTAGGGCATCTCCCGGTGCCCGTCGTGCCAGGCCGGGACGGCGGTGTCACTGATCAGGGCGGCGGTGTAGGAGGCCACCGCGGGGCCGAGGGCGGCGGCACCGGTCGTGGCGGCGGCACCCACGCGCGGCAGCCGGCCGGTCACGGCCGAGGCGGCCGCGACACCCGCCAACGGGACGTAGCCGGCGAGCAGCCACGAGCCGACGCTCATCGGGGAGGTCACCTTGACCACGCGCAGCATGTTCAGGAAGCGCGCGGGCTTGCCGAGGTCGTGGACCAGCGCCACGAGCGACAGCAGCCCGCCACCCAGGGCCGCGACCGTGCTCGAGCGGGCCAGGCCGGGCCGTCCGGAGGCCCGGGCGCCGGCCCCGAGCACCGACGACGCCCCGGCGAGCCCGCCGAGGAACAGGTAGCCGGGGATGTCGGGTGCCGTCCAGACCGGCGGGTTGAGGATCGGCATCCCGTAGTAGGAGCGGAAGTCGGCGTCGGGCACCATCGCGCGCTCCGCCCGCGCCCGGCCGCGTCGGCGGCGGCCGCCCTGCCGGCCGTCGGCGCGGACCGCGCCGGTCGTCGCCTCGCGGTCCGGCCGACCGCCCCGCACGCCGTCCCGAGTGACCTCGGACTCGCTCATCGCCGCCTCCCACCGGTCACGATCGTCGAGGCGAATGCCGCCGCCACGCCGCCCACCAGGGACAGCGCGGCCATCCCCACGTGCTTCCACATCCGGGGCAGGTCACGGGTCGTGACCACGGGGTCCGGCGGCAGGCCGTACACCTCCGGCTCGTCGAGGAGCAGGAAGAACGCCCCGTCGCCACCCACGCCGTCGTCCGGATCCCGCCCGTAGAGCCGGGCCTCGGTGATCCCGGTGTCGTGCAGCCGGGCGAGCCGGGCGTCGGCCCGCTCGCGCAGCTCCTCGAGCGGGCCGAACTGGATGGAGTCGGTGGGGCAGGCCTTCGCGCAGGCGGGTTCGGCCCCCACCCCGAGCCGGTCGTAGCAGAGCGTGCACTTCCAGGCCCGCCCGTCGTCCTTGCGCTGGTCGATGACGCCGTAGGGGCACGCCGGGATGCAGTAGCCGCAGCCGTTGCAGATGTCCTCCTGCACCACCACCGTGCCGAACTCGGTGCGGAACAGCGACCCGGTGGGGCAGACGTCCAGGCAGGCGGCGTGGGTGCAGTGCTTGCACACGTCCGACGACATCAGCCACCGGAAGTCCCCCGCCGCGCCCGGTTCGGCGGGCGAGGCGGGTATGTGCGCGGGAGCGCTGGAGCTGCCCTGCCCCGCGAGGGACAGGACGTCCAGGTGCCCGAGGTCGTGCTGGGTCGGGTCCGCGCGCGGGAGGCCGGGATCCTGCCCGCCGAGCGGGCGGCGCTGCTCGACGAAGGCGACGTGCCGCCAGGTGTCGGCCCCCAGGCCCTGGCTGTTGTCCATCGAGGTGCCGGGGAACCCGCCGTCCGGGAAGTCGGCGGGGATGGCGTTCCACTCCTTGCACGCCACCTCGCAGGCCTTGCACCCGATGCACACCGAGGTGTCGGTGAAGAAGCCCATCCGGGGCGGGTGCCCGCCCGTGCCGTCGCCGTGGCCGCCGAGGGCGGCCGGGTCGGCGTCCCCGGACAGGGCGTGGCGCAGCTGCGGCTCGGCGGTCATGTCCCGTCCTTCCCGTCCTTCCCGGCCGCCCCGCCGACCGCGGGGTCGAGTCCGGTCCGCTCGGTGATGCCGGCCCGCCGGTGGTAGTCGGCGACCAGGGCGAGCCGGTCCGGTCCCCGCGGCCGCCGGCCCGGCCGGATGTCGCAGGCCAGGGCCTTGGTCTCCATGATGTGCACGTTCGGGTCCATCACCAGGCTGGTCAGCTCGTTCGCCGCGTCGCCGGTGACCAGCCCGTTGGGCCCCCAGTGGTAGGGCAGCCCGACCTGGTGCAGCACCCGGCCGGCCACCCGCAGCGACGGCATCCGGTCGGTGACCATGACCCGGGCCTCGATCACGTTCCGGGCCGTCACGACGTGGGCCCAGCCGCCGTGCTCGAGCCCGCGCTCGCGGGCCAGCTCGGGCGCGACCTCGCAGAACATGGTCGGGGCGAGCTCGGACAGGTAGGGCGACCAGCGGCTCATCCCGCCCGCCGTGTGGTGCTCGGCGATGCGGTAGGTCGTGAGGGCGTACGGGAAGACCTGCGCGCCCGGTTCGTCCCCGCTGGGCTGGAACCTGTCCGCGGGGTGCACCACGGGCTCGATCTGCCGGACCGGGTTGCGCTGCTGGCGGTACAGCGGGTTGTCGACCGGCGACTCCTGCGACTCGTAGTGCGCCGGCAGGGGGCCGTCGGTCAGCCCTGCGGGGACGTACAGCCAGGCCTTCCCGTCGGCCTGCATGATGAACGCGTCGGTCCCGGACAGGGCCGCGACGCCCGTGGCGTCCTCGGGTGGGACGTGGTCGGGCGCCTTGGTCGGCGAGAAGTCCGGGACGTCGTGCCCGACCCACTTCTTCTCGTCGGCGTCCCACCACAGGTAGGCCTTCCGCTCGCTCCAGGGCGTGCCGTCGGGCGCGGCGGAGGCGCGGTTGTAGAGGATCCGCCGGTTGGCGGGCCAGGCCCAGCCCCACTCCTTCGCGACCCAGTCCTGCTCGGTGCCGGGCTTGCGCCGGGCGGCCTGGTTGACGCCGTCGGCGTAGGTGCCGCAGTAGATCCAGCACCCGCACGCGGTCGACCCGTCCGCCCGCAGTTGCTGGTAGGAGGACAGCGGGGTGCCGTGCCCGTCCCAGCCGTTGATCTCGGCGAGCACGGCCTCGGCCTCCGGCTCGTCGTCGCCGGGGTGGGAGGGCATCGGCTTGGTGGGGTAGTCCCAGGTCAGGTCGAGAATCGGGCGGTCCCGCTCGTCCGTGCTGCCGGCGAGCCTCTCCCTGATCTTCCGGCCCAGGTGGAACAGGAACCACAGGTCGCTGCGGGCGTCGCCGGCAGGTTCGACGGCCTGGTGGTGCCACTGCAGGAGACGCTGGGTGTTGGTGAAGCTGCCGTCCTTCTCGGTGTGGGCGGCGGCGGGCAGGAAGAACACCTCCGTGCCGATGTCCTCGGTGCGCATCTCCCCGGTCTCGATCTCCGGGCCGTCCTTCCACCAGGTGGCGGACTCGATCAGGGAGAAGTCGCGGACGACGAGCCAGTCGAGGTTGGCCATGCCCAGCCGCTGCATCTTCGCGTTCGCCGAGCCCACGGCGGGGTTCTCGCCGAGCAGGAAGTAGCCCTTGCACTCGCCCTCGAGCTGGGCCATGACGGTCTCGAAGGAGCTGTGGCTGCCGGTCAGCCGCGGCAGGTAGTCGAAGCAGTACTCGTTCTCCGCCGTGGCCGCCGGTCCCCACCATGCCTTGAGCAGGCTGACCAGGTACGAGCCCAGCTCGGCCCAGTAGCCCTTCTCCGCCTTCTCCGCGGCGACGTAGGTCTGCAGATCCGTGGACGACTCCGCGTGCAGCATCGGGATGTAGCCGGGCAGGATGTTGAACAGCGTCGGGATGTCCGTGCTGCCCTGGATGCTGGCGTGGCCGCGCAGCGCGAGGATCCCGCCGCCCGGCCGGCCGATGTTGCCCAGCAGCGCCTGCAGGATCGACGCCGTGCGCACGTACTGCACGCCGACGGTGTGGTGCGTCCAGCCCACCGAGTACACGAAGGCGCTCGTGCGCTCCGGGGTGGAGTTCTCCTCGAGCAGCTCGCACACCCGCAGGAACGTCTCCATCGGCACGCCGCAGGTCTCGGCGACCATCTCCGGGGTGTATCGCGAGAAGTGCCGCTTGAGGATCTGGAACACGGTGCGCGGGTGCTGCAGGGTCTCGTCGGTCTCGAAGTCGCCGGTGATCCCCGCGCCGCCCGAGCCGTGGGCCTCGCCGCGGGCGGCCTCCCGCACGCCGGACCGGGGCCCGTCGGACCCGTCCTTCCCCTCGACCCGCTCGCCCGCGACCTGGTATCGGGCGCCGGAGGCGGCCTGGACCTCCCCGCCCTCGTACTGCCAGGTCGAGAAGTCGTAGTGCCGCTCCTCCGGGTCGAGCCCGGAGAAGACGCCGTCGAGGTCCTCGGTGTCGACGAAGTCCTCCCCGACGAGCGTCGAGGCGTTGGTGTAGGCCACGACGTAGTCGTGGAAGTACCTCTCGTTCTCCAGGACGTGGTTGATGATCCCGCCGAGGAACGCGATGTCCGTGCCGGCGCGCAGCGGGACGTGCAGGTCCGCGAGCGCACTGGTCCGTGTGAACCGCGGGTCGACGTGGATCACCGTGGCCCCGCGCGCCTTCGCCTCCATCACCCACTGGAACCCGACCGGATGGCACTCGGCCATGTTCGAGCCCTCGATGACGATGCAGTCGGAGTTCTGCAGGTCCTGCTGGAAGGTGGTGGCGCCGCCACGACCGAACGAGGTCCCCAGACCGGGAACCGTGGAGGAGTGTCAAATACGGGCCTGGTTCTCGATCTGGATCGCGCCCAACGCCGTGAACAGCTTCTTGATGAGGTAGTTCTCCTCGTTGTCCAGCGTCGCGCCGCCGAGGCTGGCGAAGCCCATGGTGCGCCGGACCCGCATGCCCTCGTGCTCCCACTGCCAGCCCTCGCGACGGCTGGCGACGACCCGGCCGGCGATCATGTCCATCGCCGTGTCCAGGTCGAGGTCCTCCCACTCGGTGCCGCCTGGGCGCCGGTAGCGGACGGCGTACTCGCGGGCGTCCCCCGTGGTCAGCTGCAGGCTCGACGAGCCCCGCGGGCAGAGCCGGCCGCGGCTGATGGGGGAGTCGGGGTCGCCCTCGATCTGGACGACCCGCTCGTCCTTGACGTACACGTTCTGTCCGCAGCCGACGGCGCAGAACGGGCAGACCGACTTGGTGACGTGGTCGGCGTCGGCGATCCGGGGCTGCAGCGTGCCGCTCGTCCTGCTCTTCGCGGCCGACCCGCGGCCGAGCGGGTCGCCGTCGGCCCACTGCCGGTAGACGGGCCAGGACTCCATCCAGCTCTTGACGCCCATCGGCTACTCGCCCTCCTGCTGCTCGTCGTTGCGGTGCTGGGCCGCCCGCATCGCGGGGTCCTGCGCCACACGCCGCCGGATCCAGTCGTGGACCGCCTCCCGGCTGGTGGGGTTGCGCACGGGGACACCGAGCAGGTGCTGCACGGCCCCGAGGACCCCGCGCTCGTCGCGCTCCCGGCTCGTGAAGGCGTCACTCCCGTCGGCCGGTACCCCGGTGCCGATCAGGTGCACCTGGCCGGCGGGAATGCCGAGCCTGCGGCCGATCTCCTCCGGGGCCAGTCCCTGGGCCAGGAGGGCGGCGACCTGGTCGCGGGTCGGCATGGTCAGCTCCTCGCCGTCTCGTGGGTGGTCCCGTCCGCGCTCTCGTCCGTCGAGGCCCGGCGCTCCTCGTCGGTCATCCAGCGCCAGGCCAGGCCCAGCGCGGCCAGCCCGATCGGCAGCATGCCCAGCACCATCGCGATGCCTCCGGGACCGTCGCCGCGCGCGACCAACCAGACGCCGGGGAGGTCGAGGGCGGGCATCGTCGCGAAGAGGTAGACGATGCGGCCGGCCGGGGAGAGGCGGGGGCGGCCGAGGACGGGGGTCCAGAACAGCACGCCGCCGGCCAGCAGCAGCACCGGGGCGATCCCGGCGAGCGCGGGGACCAGGCTCGCGGCGGCGTGGAGCAGCACGAACGCGGGCGCCACGACGGGTGCCGGAAGCGCCGGCGGCTCCACGCGCAGCGCCCGCAGCAACAGGAGCAACAGCGGGGCGAGCACGGAGACCAGAAGACCCGCGGCGGCCATGTGGGCGACGTGGCTCATCGCGGCCTCCGGCGGACGGCGTGGGCGGCGGCCCGCACGGCCGCGGGCACGGTGGCCGCGAGCACGAGCAGGCGGCCGCGCCGGCGCGGCGGGTCCGAAGGCGGGGCCGGCTCGGGATCGCGGGCGGGGTGGCCGGCGGGCACCGGCACCGCCTCTCCGGTGGTGGTGCCGTCGTACTCCTGCGGGCGCGGGTTCGGGGCGGGCGGCATGCCGTCGAGCACGGCGGGCTCGGGTCGGGTCCCGGCAGGGACGCGCTCGCCGCGCATGAGGACCGCCGCGGCGGCCAGCGGGTACAGGGCGACGAGCAGCCAGAGCCAGCCGTAGGCCAGCGCGAGGCCGGCGAGGGTGAGTCCGGCCGCGGTCAGGACTGCGGCGGTGCTGCGCACGGGCATCCGGACGGTGGTCCCGACCCCGCGTCGGGCGCGCAGGGCGAGCAGCACCGCGAGCCCGAATCCGGAGACCAGGAGCAGGTCGAACAGCCAGAGCAGCAGGGAGATCGTCTGGGGCCGGAACCCGAGCATGATCCCGGCGAGGACGCCGTTGCCCGCGGTCCAGGCGCCCACGAGGAGATGGCCGGTCCGCAGCTCGCCGATCCGCGAGGGCGGCAGCGCCGCCCGCCGCAGCGGGTCCGGCGGTGCCGGTGCGGAGGTCGCGCCCGGTGTCGAGGGCGGGGTCACGGGCGGGGTCACCGTCGTCCCCGCCCGCCGCCGAGGTCCGGTCGCAGGTCCAGCAGGGGCGCGTAGCTGCGGATCGGCGGGACCGGATGGGCCGGATCGAAGTTCTGCGGGGGCGGCGGGGAGGAGGTGGCCCATTCCAGCGTGAAGCCGCCCCACGGGTCGTCGGGCGCCCGGCGGGGCCGGCGCACGGAGACGACGAGGTCCACGAGGAAGATCACGGTGCCGACGGCGAGGAACCCGGAGCCGAGGGTGGCGATCAGGTTGGCGGTGCCGAAGCCGTCCTGCGGCAGGTAGCTCGCCATGCGGCGGGGCATGCCGTGCAGCCCCAGCCAGAACATCGGCAGGAAGGTGGCGTTCGTACCGACCAGCCAGAACCAGAAGTGCGCCTTGCCCATCCGCTCCCGCAGCTGCAGCCCGGTGGCCTTGGGGAACCAGTAGTAGAAGCCGGCGAAGAAGCCGAACAGGCTGCCGGCGGCGAGCGTGTAGTGCCAGTGCCCGACGATGAAGTAGGAGTCCGTGACCTGGTAGTCCACCGCCGGCGTGGCGATCATGATCCCGGTGAGGCCGCCGATCAGGAACTGGGGTACGAAGGCCACCGCGAACAGCATCGGGGTGGGGAAGCTCAGCCGCCCGCCGAGCAGGGTGGCGAGGAAGCCGAAGTACTCCAGTCCCGCGGGGACCAGCAGCAGGATGGAGGTCAGCGAGTAGTAGTCGTTCTCGGCCTGCCCCGTGCTGAACATGTGGTGGCCCCACACGCTCATCGAGAGCGCCGCGAAGGCCAGCAGCGACACCACGGTGATCCGGTAGCCGAAGTAGCGACGGGCCCCGAACACCGCGAGCACCTCGGCCACGGCCCCGACGAACGGGAAGAACATCACGTACACGACGGGGTGTCCGAAGAACCAGAAGACGTGCTGGTACCCGATGTTCCAGGCGTTCTGCGTGAACAGGTCCGGCTCGATCCGGCCCGCGGCGAGGATCCCCATGGCGACCAGCAGCGAGGGGAACGCCCCGATGCACATCAGGTTGGTCGCGACCACCGACCAGCTGAAGACCGGCATGCGCAGCAGCGTCATCCCGCGGGTGCGCTTCACCAGGGCGGTCCACAGCACGGTCGCCGCCATCAGCAGCATGCCCAGACCGGCGAGCGCGACGCCGGCGATCCACAGGTCCACGCCGGGCCCGGGGGTGAACCGGGTCCCGGCCAGGGGCGGGTAGGCGTACCAGCCGTGGTCGGCCGCGCCGCTGGACGTGGCGAACCCGGAGAGCATCGTGACCGCGCCGCCGAGGTAGAGCCAGTAGCCCAGCATCGTGGTCCGGGGAGCGGCGACGTTGGGTGCGCCGATCTGCAGGGGCACCAGGTAGAGCCCCAGCCCGATGGCGAACGGGGTCATGACCAGGTAGATCATTCCCGAGCCGTGGATGGTGAAGAACTGGTTGTAGCGGTCCGGCGACAGCACGTCCAGCTGCGGCTGGGCGAGCTGGGCGCGCATGGTCAGCGCGAGCGCGCCGATGGCGATCATCAGCACCACCGCGGTGCCCAGGGTCAGCAGCCCGATCCGCTTGTGGTCGGTGCTCGTGACCCAGGCCAGGACGGTCGTGCGGACCCGGCGCGGCGTCGGCTGCGGCTCCTCGACCGCGGCCCGGGGCTCGGTGGCGGTCACGCGGCCGCTCGGGCGGGCAGCGACCCGGTCTGCAGGAAGGCCTGGTACTGCTCCGGCGGCACCGCGCGGACGAAGAAGTCCATGTCCTTGTGGTAGGTGCCGCAGTACTCCGAGCACCGGCCCAGCCACTGACCGGTCTCCGGGAAGGTCATCAGCACGGTGTTGACGTGGTCGGGGTAGGCGTCGCGCTTCAACGCCAGGTCCGGGATCCAGAAGGCGTGCGCCACGTCGCGCGAGGTGATCGCGAACTCGACCGGCCGACCCTGCGGCACGACGATCACCGGGCGGTCGGCCGGTGTGGCGCAGGAGCCGCTGACGGTCGTGGTGGAGCCCGGGTAGGCCGCGCTCCAGCACCACTGGAAGGCGGTCACGTCGACCCGGACGGGCTGCTGTCCGGCGGGCAGCCCGCTCTGCTGGGCCACCGCGAGGGTGTCGCCGTAGTCGAGGCGGTGGTTGTTCGACAGGCTCAGCCACACCAGGAACGCGGCCGCCCCGCCCAGGAACACGGCGAAGGCGATTTCGATGGCGTTGTGCTCGGCGGCGGCGAACGGCAGCTTGTCGCGCCTACGGGCCCGGTTGAACACCAGCGCGCCGAGCAGCAGGCCGGCGACCACCACGAACACCCCGCCCGCGATCCACAGCTGCAGGCCGAAGACGTGGTCGAACACCCTGCGGTAGTCCACCGAGCGCTTCTCCCGTCGTCCTGTCCGTCGGCCCCGCACCCACGAACCGCCGTCGTTGTGCCCACACCGGACGGTTCGAAACCTGGTGCTCGCGGCTGGAGCGCGGTCCCGCCCGCGACGGAGGAAGGTCTACCGCGACCGGGCGGCGGTCGCCGGGCCGGTGCGGCCATCGCAAGGTCTCCGCAAGGAGACGTGCCGGATTTGACCGCGATGACCTCTCGGTCCGGTGTCGGTGACCGAAGACCTTGCGGGCACCTTGCGATCGGTGCTCCCGGTCGCGCACTCCTCCGACGCCGTCCCACGCTTCCTCCGCCGGGCCGTGGGTTTCGATACGAGTACGGCGGGAACGGGCTGCCGGCGGGTCCGGACCGTGAGGGAGGGGGTGACGGGTGGGGCTGGTGGCGCGCACCGTGACGCGGGCGACCGCGAACGCCCTGGACCGCCGCTTCAAGGCAGCCGGGGGCGCCCGGCGGCAGGCGTCCCACGTGTTCCCGAAGCACCACTCGTTCTTCTGGGGCGAGTTCGCCCTCTACTCGTTCGCGGTGCTGGTCGTGTCCGGTGTGTACCTGGCGCTGTTCTTCGTGCCGGACACCACCGAGGTGGTCTACAGAGGACCGTACGAGCCGATGCAGGGACTCTCCATGTCCCGGGCCTACCACTCGGTGCTGACGCTGTCGTTCGAGGTCCGCGCCGGGCTGTTCCTCCGGCAGCTACACCACTGGGCCGCGCTGCTGTTCGTCGCCGGGATGATCCTGCACATGTCCCGGAACTTCTTCACCGGGGCGTTCCGGCGGCCCCGGGAGCTGACGTGGCTGGGCGGGGTCGCGCTGCTCGCGCTCGGGATCTTCGAGGGGTACCTCGGCTACTCGATGCTCGACGACCTGCTGTCCGGGCTGGGTGTGCGGATCTTCTCCGGAATACTGCTCTCCGTACCACTGGTGGGCACCTGGCTGCACTGGGCGGTGTTCGGCGGCGAGTTCTTCGGCGACATCTGGATCTCCCGCTTCTTCATCGCCCACGTCTTTCTGGTCCCGGCCCTGCTCGTGGCGCTGATCGGGATGCACATCGGGCTCGTCTGGTACCAGAAGCACACCCAGTTCCCGGGTCCCGGTGCCCGCGAGGACACGGTGGTGGGGGAGCGTGCGGTGCCCGGCTTCGTCAGCAGGACCGTGGCAAATGGCGTGTGCCTGCTGGCGGTGCTGGGCCTGATGGCCGGCATCTTCCAGATCAATCCCGTCTTCCTGTGGGGCCCGTACGTGCCCTCCCAGGTCTCGACCTACATCCAGCCCGACTTCTACGCCGGCTTCCTCATCGGCGGGCTGCGGCTGTGGCCGCGGTGGGAGATCCACCTGGGCGCCTACACCGTGCCCGCGCCGTTCTGGGTCGGCCTGGTGCTGCCGCTGCTGATGTTCGCCCTGCTCGCCGCGTACCCCCTGCTGGAGCGCCTCGGCACCGGTGACCGGGGCGCGCACCAGGTCCTGCAGCGCCCGCGGGACAACCCCACGCGCACCGGGATCGGCGCGATGGGCCTCACCTTCTGGGGCATCCTCTTCGCCTCCGGCGCCACCGACGTGATCGCGGCGACCTTCGACATCCCCTTCGAGCTGCTCGTGTGGGCGGGCCGGATCGGGCTGCTGGTGCTGCCGCCGCTCGCCTACGTGGTGGTCCGGCGGATCTGCCTGGGCCTGCAGCGCGCCGACCGGGACGTCCTGGAGCGCGGGGTCCGGACCGGGGTGCTGCAGGAGCGGCCCGACGGCGTGTACCTCGAGGTCCGCCGCCCGCCCGGCGGGGCGGACCACGCCGGGCGGCCCATCCCGCTCGACTACGGCGGCGCGAGGGTCGACCACCGGCCCGCCGCCTCGCCCGAGCCGGTCGCCGGGTCGGTCACGGAAGAGCAGCGATGACCCGCCGGCTCCGGCACGCCCTGCTCGTGTTGGCCGCCCTGGTCGCCGTCGGCGGCGGGTACGCCCTGCTCGTGCCCGCCCCGCAGCAGGCGACCGCGCAGACCGGCCAGACGCAGATCGACCAGGGCCGGGCGCTGTACGAGCGGGCCTGCATCAGCTGTCACGGCGCGAACCTGCAGGGCGCCCCCGGGCGCGGCCCGGGCCTGGTCGGCGTCGGCGACGCCGCCGTCTACTTCCAGGTGTCCACCGGGCGGATGCCGCTGGCCCGCTCCGAGGACCGCGGCTACCGCAAGGACCCCCAGCCCCAGTTCGACCCCGACACCGAGCAGGGGCGGGCCAACCTCGCGGCGCTCGGCGCCTACATCCAGGCCAACGGCGGGGGGCCGACGACGCCGGCCGAGACCGGGCCGGAGCTGATCGGCTCCGACGTGGCCCACGGCGGCGAGCTCTACCGGCTCAACTGCGCCTCGTGCCACCACTTCACCGGCCGCGGCGGCATCCTGGCCGACGGCCGCTACCCGCCCCGGCTCGAGGCCGCGACCCCCGAACAGATGTACACCGCGATGCTCAGCGGCCCTATGGCCATGCCCGTGTTCAGCGACCGGCAGCTCACTCCCGAGGAGAAGAAGGACATCATCGCCTACGTCCTCGCCGTGCGCGGACAGAACAACGCGCCCGGCGGGTTCACCCTCGGCGAGCTCGGCCCCGCCGCCGAGGGCCTGGTCGCCTTCGTGGTCGGGCTCGTCGCGCTGGTCGGGGTCGCGGCCTGGATCGGGGCCCGGTCGTGAGCACGCCGCGGGAGCCCACCGGACCCGAGCTGGAACGGTTGAGCCGCAGCGAGCTGGTCGACCTCGGCCACACCCTCGACGGGATCCGGATCGTCACCGACGAGCCGCCCCCCGGCTCGTCGGACCCGCGCAGGGAACGACGCAACCGCCGCCGCGTCACCCTGCTGCTGGTGCTGTCCCTGCTGGCCGCAGGGGCCTTCGTCGGGGCCTACCTGTTCTGGCCCACCGGCTACGTGCCGCCGGGGGCGCCGGGACACACCGCCCACCTGCTCTACACCCCGCTGCTCGGGATCACCTTCTTCGGCGCGGTCGGCGCGCTGGGCGCGGCGATGATCGTGTACGTCAGGAGCTTCTACCCGGACGAGGTCGCGGTGCAGCACCTCGAGAAGGGGCCCTCGGCCGAGCGCGACCGGTTCACCGCGGCGGCCACCTTCGCCGAGGCCGGCGCGCACACCGGGTTCGGCCGGCGCGCGCTGATCCGGCGGCTCGGGCTGACCGGGCTCGGCGTCGTCGGGATCCTGGGCGGGCTGGTCGCGATCGGCGGGTTGGTGCGCAACCCCTGGAAGGAGGGCGGCGACGCCCCGTTGTGGACGACCGGCTGGAAGCCGGTCGGCGGCGAGACGGTGTTCCTCCGGGAGACCACTGGTGACCCGACCGAGATCGTCAAGATCCGGCCCGAGGACGTCGACCCCGACGGGATGGTCACGGTCGTGCCGTTCCGGGAGAGCGAGCGGGGGGACGTCGAGGCGCTGCACGCCGCCGAGATGGCGCCCGACAACCCGGTCATGCTCATCCGGCTTCCCCCCGGCACCCGGGTCGACCACCTGCCGCGCCGGGAGGACCTGCACTACGGCGACTACTACGCGTTCTCCAAGGTCTGCACCCACCTCGGCTGCCCGGCCTCCCTCTACGACACCCGGCTCCAGGTGTTCCTCTGCCCCTGCCACCAGTCCCAGTTCAAGATCACCGAGGGAGCCCGGCCGATCTTCGGCCCCGCGGCCAGGCCGCTCCCGCAGCTGCCGATCACCGTCGACGCCGACGGGTTCCTCGTCGCCCGCGGCGACTTCCCCGACCCCGTCGGGCCGAGCTTCTGGGAGATCGGGCGTGGCTCGCACTGACCTCGCACGAGCGACGAGGGCGACGCGGCACCGGGCGGGACGGCCGGCTCAGGCCGTCACCGGGGCCGCAGACCGACGAGCGGCAGCTCCCGTGCGAGCCGCCACCGCTGGGCCGGGGTCCCGCGGTAGGTCCATCCGACAAGTGCGGACAGCACGCGGTGGACCACCGGCGCGAGGAGCCGGTTGCGGCGTTCGTAGGCGCCGATCACCATGACCGCCTCGTCGAGCTCGAGGTCACGCGCCTGAGCGGGGAAGCACCTGCGCCCGACGGTCACGGCCACGGGGCCCGCCGCGTGCACGTTGCGGTACCAGTCCGCCTCGCGTCCGAAGCCGGACACCACCACGTACTCGCCGGCCTCCGGGTCCCGGTGGACGACCTCCAGGACGGTGTCGTAGTGGCGGCCGCTGCGGCGCCCGGTGTGCGTCAGCTGCAGGAACCGCGCCCCGAGCATGCTCCCGAGCCCGTGCGCGTAGAGATGCCGCGGCAACCCCAGGAGCAGGCGGACCCAGCCGGGGACGCGGGAGGGACGGGCGTTCAGGGCGGGCCACCTTCGGTCAGCGGTGCAGGACGACCGCACCGTACGAGCGCGGCCGCCCACCCGACCTGACGGTTGACTTGCGATCGCGCCTCGACCTCGCGGAGGCGCGCGTAGCCGACGCAGACCGAGCCGAGGAACACACCGACCCGCGCGCCTCCGCCCGGCCGGGCGGAGGCGACAAGGTCGTGACAGAGCTGACGGGCGAGGCACAGCCCGGATCCGGCCGGCCCCGGTCCGGTCCGCAGCGAGGGGCGCGTCGACGCCGGTCCGAGCCGGGGCAACGTCGAGGGAACATTCGTCCTCGGCGGCCCGCCCTGTCGCGGCGCCGAGCGGAGCGACCGCGCGGCCGGGAGCGGACTTCGGGAACGCCGTGCAGCTCGGCGCAGCCGATGGTCCGCTGGACCCGGCGTAAGACGACCGCAAGGAAGCCGACCGTGGTCGCCGTGTTGCCTGGAGCGATTGGATCCGGATGAGGACGAGGGCCGATGGAGATGCGGGTCGGCTTCAGCAGGCGCCACCGACGGTGGTGGTGGGTGTTCAGGCTGTCGGAGGACGATCCGCCGCTGAGCGGATGGGCCACCTCCGAGGCGGCGGCGTGGTCGGCGATGATCGGGCTGACGTTCCCCGACGACACGAAGGTGCACGGTGAACCGGCGTGAGCCCTACCGGGACGCCCACCCGTCGTGCGACGACGCCGGCACCGGAACGACGCCTTCCCCGGCCCGCAGGCCGGCTCACCGGACGCGCTGATCCGCTCGGTCCTCGGTGCTCCCGCGGCCGTAGGCGGTGAGGACGTCGCGGTGGTCGAGCCAGCCGACCAGGCGGTCGTCGGCGAGCACGGGCAGGCCGGTGGTCTCGTGGTGGCTCAGGGCGCGCAGGGCGTGGTGCAGCGAGTCGCCGGAGTGGAGGGCGGGCAGCAGGGTGGCGCGGTGACCGGCAGTGGTCCCGTCCCGGTCGCCGGGGTCGAGGTCGGCGGTGACGACGGCGCCGCGGAAGCGGCCGTCGGGCGCGGTCACCGGGAGGGCGCCGTAGCGGGCGCCGCCGAGCAGGGGCATCAGGTCGTCGACGGCGGTGTCGGCCGGCACGTCGTCGGGTGGTGGTTGCATGGCCTGGCCCACGGTGAGGGTGCGTAGTGCGCCGTCGGCCCGGCTGTCGGCGTCGATGTCGACACCCCGGCGCAGCAGCTTGAGGGTGTAGATGGTGTCGCGGGAGATCAGGTGGCTCAGCCCCGTGGCGAGAGCGACGGCGGCCAGCAGCGGCAGGATGATCGCGTACTGGCCGGTGAGCTCGAAGACGATCAGTGCCGCGGCGATCGGGGCGTGGCTGGCGGCGGCGAACACGGCGGCCATGCCGACGAGGCCGAACGCGCCGGGGGAGAGGTCCAGGCCCGGGAAGACGGCCTGGGCGGCGATGCCGAAGGCGGTGCCGAGCATGCCGCCGACGAACAGCGAGGGCGCGAACACCCCGCCGGAACCGCCGATGCCGATCGTCAGGCTGGTCGCGACCATCTTGCCGACCAGCAGGAGCAGCAGGAGACCGAGGGCGTAGTGCCCGGAGATGCCGGCCTCGAGCACCGGGTAACCCACGCCGTACATCTGCGGGAGGGCCAACAGGACCCCACCCAGGAGCAGCCCGCCGACGGCCGGACGAAGCCATTCGGGTCCTCGCCAAACGTGGTCGCAGGCGTCCTCGACCAGGTAGAGCACGCGGGCGAAGCCCCAGCCGACGACCCCGGCGGCCAGGCCGAGCACGGCGTAGAAGGGGAACTCCGCGGTCGAGCCGAGGGAGTAGGCGGGCAACGTCAGGATGTGGTCGTTGCCGACGATCGCGCGGGAGACGGCGTTCGCGGTGACCGAGGAGATCACCACGATGCCGAAGGCCTCGGCGGTGAACGCGCGCAGGATGATCTCGAGGGCGAAGAACACCCCGGCGATCGGGGCGTTGAAGGTCGCGGAGATCCCGCCCGCGGCACCGCAGGCGACCATGAGGCGCAGGCGGTGGTCGGGCACCCGGAGCCACTGGCCGATGGAGGAGCCGAGCGCGGAGCCGATCTGCACGATCGGGCCCTCGCGCCCGACGGATCCGCCCGTGCCGATGCACAGCGCGGAGGCCAGCGACTTCACGGCGGCGACCCGGGCCGGGATGCGCCCGCCGTTGCGGGCCACCGCGACCATCACCTCGGGGACGCCGTGCCCCCGGGCCTCGGGGGCGAAGCGGTGGACCAGGGGGCCGTAGACCAGGCCGCCGGCGACCGGGGCGAGGAGCAGGAACCAGGGGCCGAGGGCGGGCAGGTGCAGGCTCGCGACGCGGCCCGCGGTGCTGAAGTCGTCCCGCCCGGTCACGAGGTCCGTGATGCCGATGATGAGGAAGCGGAACACGACCGCGCCCAGCCCGGCGCCGCCCCCGATGATCAGCGCGAGCCCGACCAGGCCGGACTGGCTGCCCACGAGCCAGGAGTGCAGCCGGCGGGCCCCGGCGGCGGGTGCGGCGAGGACGGCGCTCAGTAGGGCGGTCACGGGAGCACCGCCCACTCCGGCTCGGGCACCTCGCCGGCCGCGCGGGCGAAGGTGTGCAACGCGTCGACCACGGCGTCCCGGTCGGCTTGCGGCAGGGTCCCGAGCAGGCCGGCGATCTCGGCGCGACGCCGTCGCGTCACCTCGTCCACCAGCGTCCGGCCGCGGTCGCTGAGGGTCACCCGGACCTCCCGCCGGTCCTCGGCGACGCGGTCGCGGTCGACCAGTTCCTTGGTGACCAGGCGGTCGCACATGCGGGTGGCCGTGGACGGGGTGACCGCCAGGGTGCTCGCCAGGTCCGCGGGGCGCTGCGCCCCGCGCTGGCCCAGGACGATGAGCGCCCGGTACTGGGGCAGCGTCACGTCCTCGTCCACCGATGCCAGCGAGCGGGCGACGACGGCCAGGAGGGCCCGGCTCGCCGTCATCACCGCGTCCACCAGGTCCTCGGCCGCCGTGGCCCCGACAGCCCTACAGAACCGTTGCATTGAGACATGATTGCACGGAGCAATATTTCTGGGGTGGGAGTCCGCAGCGTGCAGTCCCACCGCAAGGTGATCGCAAGCTTCGCAGGGGTGTGTGAGCGGGCCGAGCTCCCGCCGTGCTGCGTACCTGGTCAGGTCTGTGGCACCACGCGGACAGGGCGGACTGCGGCGGGAAGATCGTGAGCCGATCGTCAGCTGAACGTCAGGTTCCTCGCGTGTACGTGGGCTCGCGGGAGGGGGAGCCTCGGAGGATACGAACGCGAGGACAGGAGGAGACCATGGCCGCGTCGACGGGTGCGGGCGGTCGGGCCGGGCGGTCCGTCAGGAGCGAACTGAGGCACGACATCCGCCTGCGCAGCGCGCTGGTGCTGGTCGTCGGCGCGTGGCTGGCATTGAGCCCGCTACTGATCACCTTCGGCGGGCCGGTGAGGGTGTGGAGCCAAGTCGGAGTGGGCCTGGCCCTCGTCGTCCTCGGCGCGGTCCGGGTCGCCCGACCCGTCCGCACCGCGCCGCTCGGACTGCTCAACGGTGCCCTCGGCGTATGGGTGATCGTTTCGGCGTTCGTGCTGCACCTGCAGACGGTGTCCGCCGTGGCCTGGACGAACAACTTCTTCCTCGGCCTCCTCGTCGTGCTGCTGGCCGTCAGCGGCGCGGTCGCCTGCTCCTTCGCTGCACCGGCGCCGTTGCGGGTCCACCGCACCCGCCTCCTGCACCGGTGAGTAGCGCCCGGCGACCGCGACGAAGGTCGACTCTGACCCGTCGTACGCCGCGCTCCGCGAGTACTTGCGGTGCTGACGCCCGCCCGGCACGTCCAGGTCTTCAGGATGTCGCCGTAGGCCCGCGAGCCCTGCACTCCGACAGCTCGACCTGCTGGTCGGGATACAGATCGGCATGATCGTCGGCTTCGTACGGCATGGCCGCCAACGTCCAGCTGATCCGCCACGAGATCAGGAGGCCAATGAGAGCCGCCCGCGCTGCGCCGAGCGGAGCTAAACCCAGAGACGACCGGTTCCTTCCTCTCCCAGCCGTGCTGCTCGGCGCAGGGGAGGGCCCGCTGAACCTGCCGTAAGTCGACCGCAAAGTGGCCCTGCCCCGTCACGTTGTCGCCCGGAATCAGTGAGGACGATGGCCGATGGAGATGCGGGTCGGCTTCAGCAGCCGCTCTCGGAGATGGCGGTGGGTGCTCCGTCTCTCCGCGGACGAACCGCGGCTGGGCGGGTGGGCGTCGACGGAGGCCGAGGCGTGGGCGGCCATGCTCGGACTGACGAGCGACGAGGACGGGAACGACACCCGCAAACCCGGGGACGGCACCCGCACACCCGGCCAAGGCCGGCCACGGCAGCTGCGTCCTGACGTTCTCCTGACGAAGCGGGCCGCGAGGACAGGCCCGTGGAAAACGTGATGCCGTCACCCGCGCCGAGCGTGGCCAGGGGAGAGCCTGACCGCTTCCAGTCGCCGTCCCGCGACCTGGCGCACCCGGATCTCTGGGTGCGTCGGCCGGCCCGCCCGACGGTTCGAGGGGTCGCACGACGACCAGGTCGGCTCCGCTGGTGAGGCGGTGCGTGGCCGGGACGCCCCCCGGCGGCGGTGGACGGCCTCGAGCGGACACGTCTCGCAGGCCACGCACCTACCGGCCGCGCCCCGCCTCGCCCAGGACGGTAGCCCGGGACTGGCGCGCACCGGCAGAACCGGACCGACGTCGCAAGGGGAACGTAAGGTGACCCGCCCGATGTCTCCGGCACGATGGGACGCGAGCAGGGACGCCCGTAGCCTGGCCGGTCCCGCTCGGCGGCCCATGGTCGGGGCCGCGCGGCCGCTCCGGGGTATCTCCCCCTGGCCGTCACCCCGGAGCGGCCTGACCGCCCCGCGCACAAGTTTCGGACGATCATGTCCATGACCTTCTCCCTGGCGCCGCTCGCGTACCAGGACTCACGACCTTCTGCATGACCACTGCGAGGAGTCCGAAGCTCGCCGTCGGGGCGGTGGGCAGGCGACCGATACGGCTTGTACTGCCCGCACTGGCCCCGGCCGGAACTGGCGCTGCCGGTGGTCAGGGCGCGCCGCTGAACAGTCCGGCCAGGAGGCCGCCACCCACGCCGATCACCAGGGAACCGGCGGCAGCCGCGAGCGCGGTCGCGTTCGCCCAGGGTCGTGCCCGGCGGGGCTGCTCGGTGGTCTGCTGATCGCGAACGTCGGCGAACACCGGGGCGATCCAGCGCAGGTAGTAGAAGAGGCTGGCGACGGTGTTGACCACCGCCAGGACGGTCAGCCACGCCATCCCACCGTCGACGGCCGCGGTGAACACGGCGAGCTTGCCGAGGAACACCCCGGTCGGCGGCGTGCCGACCAACCCGAGCAGGCAGACGACGAGTGCGGTGGCGAGCACGGGGCGGCGGCCGGCCAGCCCGCGATGGTCGTCGATCGCGCGGGCCGGGCCGCCGCCGGGCGCGACGATCGCGGCGGCGACGGCGAAGGCGCCGAGGTTGGTGACCGCGTAGGCGGCGAGGTAGAGCAGCAGGGCCGGGGCCGCCTGACCGGTGCGGGCGCCGACGGCGACGGCCATCAGCACGTAGCCGACCTGGGATACCGCCGAGTAGCCGAGCAGGCGCTGGACGGAGTTCTGGAAGAAGGCGGCGAGGTTCCCGAGCGTCATCGACAACGCGGCGAGGATCGCCACGATCAGCGGCCAGTCCACGACCGCGTCGGGGATCGCGGCCGAGAGCAGCCGGTCCGCGGCGACCAGCGCACCGATCTTGGGGATGGTGGTGACGATCCCGGCGACCGGGCCGGGGGTGCCGTCGCTGACGTCCGGCACCCAGAAGTGCGCGGGCACCGCCCCGGCCTTGAACGCCAGCCCGGCCAGCACGGCGATCAGCCCGACGGCGGCCAGGGCGGGCACCGACCGCCCGCCCGCGGCCGCGAGCCCGTCGCGCAGGGTGCCGTAGGCGGTGCCGCCGCCGGCGGCGTACAGCAGCGCCACCCCGGTGATCATGGTGACGCCGGCGAAGGCGCCCGAGAGGTAGTACTTCATCGACGCCTCGGTCCCGGGCGCGGTCGCGGTCCAACCGACCAGGGCGTAGAGCGGGATGCTGGCGAGCAGGAAGGCCGCGAACAGCAGGAGCAGGTCGGTGGCGCCGGAGAGTAGGACGGCGCCGAGCGCGCCGAGCAGCAGCAGGACCCAGTACTCGGTCTCCCGGGGCCGGGCGCGGGCGGTGTCGACCGAGGCGCCAACGGCGAGGAGCACCGCCACCAGGACGATCAGCCGGGTCACGTTGGTGGTGGTGTCGACGGCGTAGGAGCCGAACACCGTCTCCGGGGGCCGCGGGAACGCCAGGCCGGTGGCGACGAGGCCAATCGCGCAGGCGGCCGCCGCGAGGACCGCGACCGGCCACTGGCGCCGCCGCGGGAGCCACGCACCGGCGAGCAGCCCGAGCACCGCGGCACCGAGCAGCGCGAGCTCCGGGACCAGCGCGGCGGGGTTCTCGTTCATCACCGCGCGACCAGGGTGTTCACGGTGGTCGCGGCGGGCTCGACGAGGTCGAGCAGGAACCGGGGGGCGAGCCCGATCAGGGTGGCCAGCGCGAGCAGAGGCGCGATCGCGACGAGCTCGCTCGCCCGCAGGTCGACCACGGCCCGGGGGGTGCCGGGAGCGTCCGGCGTGCGCAGCGGCCCGAGGAACAGCCGCTGCAGCGCCAGCAGGAACAACGCGGCGGTGACCAGGATCCCGGTCACCGCGATCGCGACCGGGACCGGCGCCGCGGGAAGGGAGCCAGTGAAGATCTGGAACTCCGCAATGAACCCCGAGAAGCCGGGCAGCCCCAGCGAGGCGAACGCGGCCACGGCGAACAGCGCGGCGAACCGCGGCGTGCGGGCGGCCAGCCCGGACCAGGCGCCGAAGTCGTACGTGTGGCCCCGGTCGTAAAGGACGCCGGCGAGCAGGAACAACGCGCCGGTGATCAGCCCGTGGGACACCATCTGCACCACGGCACCCGTGGTGGCCAGGGACCGGGCCTGGGCGTCGCCCGCGACGACGAGCCCGGCCGCCCCGATCGCCACCAGTATGTAGCCCATGTGATTGACCGAGGTGTAGGCGACCATGCGCTTGAGGTTGTTCTGGGCGAGCGCGACGAGCGCCCCGTAGACCACCGACACGACCCCGACCAGCAGCGCGACCAGGGCGTACTGCCGCCAACTGGCGGGCAGCAGCGGCATCGCGATGCGGACGAAGCCGTAGGTGCCCATCTTCAGCAGCACCCCGGCCAGGATCGCCGACCCGGTGGCGGGGGCTTCGGTGTGTGCGGGTGGCAGCCAGGTGTGGAACGGCACGGTCGGGGTCTTCACGGCCAGCCCGATCCCGATCGCGAGCAGGGTGAGCCCGGCGTACGGGCCGCCGGCGGCTAGCGGGTTCGCCGCGGCGAGCTCGACGATGTCGAAGGTGTGCGGCTGCGCGGCGAGGAACAGCAGGATGAATCCGAGCAGCAGGGCCAGGGAACCGAGGAAGGTGTAGAGGAAGAACTTCAGCGCGACGGCCCGGGCCCGCTCGGCGTGCCCCCACCCGGCGATCACGAAGTACATGAACACGATCGACAGGTCGAAGAACAGGAAGAACAGGATCAGGTCCAGCGCGGCGAAGAGCCCGAGGCACACCGTCTGCAGGGCCAGGAACAGCAGGACGTACAGCTTGACCCGTCGGGTCTCGCGCAGCGCGAACACTGCGCAGGCGAGGAACAGCACGGCGGTCATGGCCAGCAGCGGCAGCGACAGCCCGTCCACCCCGAGGTGGTAGGAGATCCCGACGCTCGGGATCCACGGCAGGCGCTCCTCGAAGGCGTACCCGCCACGCGCCGCCGCACCGGGGAATCGCAGCCAGGCGGCAACGATCAGGGCGAGGTCGGCCAGCGCGGCGGCGATCCATGTCCCGACGAACACCCGGGCCGGCAGTCGGGCGGGCAGCGCCGCCAGCACCACCGCCGCGGCGGCGGGCAGGAACACGATCAGCGACAGCACCGCTGGTCCCTCCTCTCAGGACACGACCCACTCAGGACACGACAACGACGACGACGGCCAGCACGGCGAGCACCGCAAAGCCGACCGAGGCCTGCGCGTAGTAGTGGTGCAGCTGCCCGGTCTGCGGGCGCCGGGCCCAGCGGCCCAGCGCCCGCGCGCCGTCGGCCACACCCCGCACGGCGCCGTCGACCGCGGGCTCGGCGCGCCGGTCGAGCAGCCGCGCCAGCGCGAGGGTCCCGCGAGCGGTGGAGTCGACGCCGCGGTCGAGGACGCGGTCGTCGAACGCCGCCAGCCGCTCGGCCAGCCCACGCACGGGGCGGACCAGCAGTAGCCGGGCGGCCCGTTCCAGGTCCCACCAGCGGGCTGCCGGCCCCGGCTCGGGCAGCCGGGCGGCGCTGCGCCAGCCCCACCCGGTCGCGGCCACCGCGACGACCGCGGAGACGACCAGCTCCCACCAGTGCGGCGCGGGCTCGGGGGCGAGGACGCCGTGACCGAGGAGCGGGAGGACGCCGAGCGTGGCGGCCCCGACCGCGAGCACCACCAGGGGTGGCCCGGCGACGGCCGGCACGCGCCCGGTCGGATCCTGCTCCGGCTCGGCGCCCGGCTCGACAGCCCGGGAGGCGGGCCGCCAGACGAACCACAGCGCCTTCGCGCTGTAGACCGCGGCCACGGCGGCACCGGCCAGCCCGACCACGTACAGGGCGATGCCCCCCGGGACCGGGGCGGCGAGCGTCGCCGCCAGGACGGCGTCCTTGGCGACCCACAGCGACAGCGGTGGGAGCCCGGCCAGCGACAGGGCCCCGACCGTGAACACCCCGCCCACGAGCGGGAACCGGCGGGCCGCGCCGGCGAGCCCGCCCAGCTGCTTGGTGCCCAGCGCGGTCAGCCACGCCCCGGCGGCCAGGAACAGCAGGCTCTTCGTGGCCGCGTGCGCGACCAGCTGCAGCACGGCGGCCGGTCCGCCGCCGACGCCGGCACCGAGGACCATGTAGCCGATCTGAGCGCAGGTGGAGGCGGCCAGCAGCTGCTTGAGGTCGCGCTGGACGACCGCGGCCAGACCCAGCCCGAGCGCCGTCGCCGCCCCGGTCCACGCCACCAGCGGACCGGCCCAGCCGACCGAGCCGAGCAGCGGGTGCAGCCGCACCAGCAGGTAGGCGCCCGCGGCGACCATGGTCGCCGAGTGCAGCAGCGCCGACACCGGGCTCGGGCCGCGCATCGCCCCGGACAGCCAGAAGCTGAACGGCAGCTGCGCGGACTTGCCCAGCGCCGCAACCACCACGCCGGCAACCAGGAGATCCCGCCAGCCGCCGGACGCCGTCGGTAGCGCGTCGAACGCCAGCGACCCGACGCCGCCGGCCAGCGCCGCACCGGCGGCGAGGTAGAGCCCGAGGTCGGCGGTGCGGGTGGTGAGGAACGCGGTGTGCGCGCCGCGCACCGCGGCCGGGTCGCGGTGGTGGTAGCCGATCAGCGCCCAGCTCGCCGCGCCCATGACCTCCCACGCCATCAGCAGCGGCGCGAGGTCCGTGGCGGTCACCGTCGCGAGCATCGCCGCGGCGAAGACGAGCATCAGGCCGGTGAACCGGGCGGTCCGCAGGTCCGTCTCGCCCGCGGCGACCAGGAGCACCGCGACCAGCACCGCGGCCACCGTCACGACCAGCACCGCGGAGAGCCCGTCGACGGCGAACCCGGCCGGGATCCCGGTGAACAGCGGCGCCCCGGTGCTCGGACGGGTCACCGCGGCGGCCACGGCGAGCGCCAGCACGGCCACGGAGACACCGGTGCCGAGGATGGGGGCCGGCCGATCGGCGCGGTGCCCGCCCAGCGCGAGCAGCGCCCCGGCCAGCAGCGGGACGGCGATCAGCCACCACAGCAGCACGAGCGGCTCAGCCCTTCAGGTCCGCGGCGCCGTCGGTCATGTCGACCTGGCGGGCCCGGTAGATCGCGGTGGCCACGGCGAAGCCGGCGGCCATCTCGATCGCCATCGCGGTGACCACGACGACGATCAGGACCTGGCCCTCCGTGCCGGCCGGAGCGAGGAAGTACCAGAACGCGGCGGCGGCCAGGATGACGCCGTTGAGCATCAGCTCCAGCCCCATCATCAGCATGACGATCGACTGCTGGGACAGCGCCCCGTACAGCCCGATGGCGAACAGGCCGGCCGCGGACAGCAGGAACAGCTCGAGCGTCACCGGCCGACACCTCCTCCGAGCGGATCGTCGGCGGTGGCCGAGTCGAGGTCGTCGCCGAGGCGGTCGTAGCGGCCCCGCCCGGTCGAGAGCACGACCGTGGCCACAATGGTGGCGAACAACGTGATCCCCAGCGTCATCATGGTCAGCATCTGCTCGCCCATCAGGGAACGGCCGAGGGCGAAGGTGGGATCGGGCGCCGGCGCGCCCCGGCGCTCTGGCCAGTCGACGAGCAGGATCCCGGCGGCGAGGAGCACGAACGTGCCCACGGAGATCGTCATCGCCCCGGCCTTGTTGTGGTACATCGCCATGGGCATCAGACCGGCCGGGTTCATCATGTACATGATCATGAAGACGGCCATCACGACCATCTCGATCACCATCATCAGCACGATCACCGCGCTGAGGTAGTCCAGCCCGAGCAGCAGCACCAGCCCGGCCACGGCCAGGAAGGAGACCAGCAGGGAGAAGGTCACCCGTGCCATGGAGTTCAGCCGGAACACGCCGAACCCGGACACCACCGCGGCGAGGGCGAGCACCCAGGACACCACGACCATCTAGAGGCCTCCCTGCGCGAGTACGACGACGGCCACCACCAACGCCTGGGCCAACGTGAGGGGCACGAGCACCAGCCATGAGATCTCGGTCCAGCGGTCCATCCGGATCGTCGGGAACCGCCGCCGCGCCCACACCAGGACGGCCAGCACCCCGCCGGTCTTGAGCACCACCCACGCCCACGCGGGCAGCAGCGGGCCGGCGCCGCCGCCGAGGAACAGCGGGACCGACATCGCCGCCGCTGCGGTCAGCAGCAGCCAGCGGCCCCCGAGGAAGAGCAGCCGATCCACCCCGGACAGCTCCGCGGCCGCCCCGCCGGCGAGGTCACCGGCGATCGGGGCGTCGAACGGGCCCCAGAACGCCATCGCGGCCGCCGAGATCAGGAAGACCACGAACGCCACCGGCATGATCACCACGAACCACAGGTCCTGCTGCGCGGCCACGACCTCGGTGACCCGCAGGCTCTGCGCGCCCAGGGCGGCAGTGGTGAGGGCGAACATGTGGGGCAGCTCGGAGGCCAGCCCCTGCGCGACGAAGCGGTACCCGCCGGCCAGCGACAACACGCTGTTCGGTCCCCACCCGGCCAGCCACACCGCGGCCCACGCCAGGACCTCCATGGCGTTGAACCACACGATCCCGATCCCGAGATCGGCCACGGGCAGGGAGCCCAGCGGGATCACCACCGCGGCCAGCACCGCCGCCACCGGCAACACCACTGGCCCGGCGCGCCACAGCAGCCGGTCCGCTGCCAACGTCCGGCGGCGCTGCCCGACCAGCAGCCGCGCCACCTCCCGCGCCGGCGCGGTGAACCCACCGGGCCGGCCGGCCGCCCGCGCGCCCACTGCCGCGTCGACGACCACCGCCGAACACGCCACCAGGATCAACACCAGCGGCAGCAGCAGCGCCCACCACCAGGCCAGCGCCACAGTCGGGGCCGGCACCGGAACCGGCTCATCCATGATCATGCCCCCCGCGTCCAATCGGGCCGACCTGCTTGCCGAGGGTCGTTCCGTGCCGCTCGCCTTCCCGCGCGCCGTCCGAGCCCGTTGTGCTGTGTCCCGCGCGGAGCGCCACGTCTCGGCCAGTGCTCACGGCGTGCGTGTCGGCGGCGAGGCCGGAGGTGCCGCCGGCAGTGCTGGAGGTGCCGCCGTCGGTGACGGGGTCGGCTGCCGCGACGAGCAGGCGTGCGGCGGCGAGATCGCTGCCGGCCAACAGGCGTTCCACCTCGTGGAGGCCCGCTCTGGGCTGCGTGCGCTGCGGTGAGCGACTCGGCCGCCCAGCCGATGCGGTCAGTGAAGAGCGGATGGCGCCCGCGGTGGGCTCGTTCAGTGCTGCGGAGGCGTGCTCGAGAGCGTCGAGGCGCCGGGCGAACAAGGCCGGCACGTGCGGTAGGCCGCGCAGCAGCCGGCGCAGGGTCCGCGACCGGCGGACCTGCCGCAGCAGCGCCTCGACCGCGCCGCAAATCGGTATGAGCGGATCCCCGGCGAGCAGCCCGTCGCGCAGCCCGCGGGCCCGTGCCGCGGGCGCGGGCCAGCCCGCCACAGCCAGGAAGCGAGCCAGGGCGTCGAGCTCCCGCGCCGCGGCTAGGCGCCTCGGGTCCACAGGGGCGCCGTCCGTGGCGCCCGGCTCGCGTGGCGTCCAGAAGGGCTTGCTGAGCGGATCGTCGACGAGCCTGGCGTGGGCCTGCTGCACGACGTCGCCCTGCAGGACCACCTCGAGCACTAGCCCGGCCGGCCAATCCGGCAGGACCGGCCCCAACGCCACGTGGAGTTGATCGAGCGTCAAGCCGTCCCGATCGTCGCCGAGATCGGCCATCGGCAGGCCCCCGGGCATGTCCATCTCGTCGTGTCCGCCGTGCTCGCCCTGCTTGTCGTCGTCGGGATCCTCTCCGGGGTCCTGAGGCTCGTCGCCTTGCCCGTCCTCGATCTGTTCCGGCGGCGCGGTGGCCGCGTTCGGGACCGGGCCGGCGGCCGACCGGCCACGGGCAAGGTCGGCCGGGACTCGGCTCAGCTCCCTCTCGACGGCGTCGGGCGCATCGACGGTGACGTAGGCGCGAGGAAGGGGGACGGTCGCCCAGAGGTCCTCGACAGTGGTGGCGAGTTCGGGTCCCGCGGTGCCGGCGACGAGCAGTACGTCCGCGTCGGCCGGAGCGGTCGCGGCCGGCCAGCCGCGTGTTGCGAGCTCTGCCTCGACGGCCAGGCGGACGGCCGCCCCGTTGCGGGTGGCGACGACCAGAACGTGCGGTCGTCGAGCGGCGTAGCGCCGCAGCCGTGTCCTCAGGTCCATCGCAGAGCACCCTCGCGCCACGCGTAGACGACTCCGGCCAGCAGGATGCCGAGGAAGAGGAACATCTCGATCACCGCGGAGGGCCCGACCCGGGACACGACCAGTGTCCAGGGGTACATGAAGATCATCTCCATGTCGAAGGCCAGGAACACCATGGTCACCGGGTACCAACGCACATGGAACCGGGAGAAGGCGTGGTGGGTCGGCGGTACACCGCCCGCGAACGGCACGAGCTCCGATGAGGTCCGGGCCGTCGCGGTGATCGCCGAGAGCACATAGAGCGCGGCGACGAGCACGAGCGCCACCCCGAGCGTGATCAACACTGGCCAGAACTGGCTCATCCTCACCTCCGACACCTCGCCGCCGAAACCCCTACCCCGGAGGCCCGCGTCGAGGATCCCGGGGCCGCTTGTCCAACGCGGCCATGCATGTCGGACGGGTGAGGTACTCGCTCAGTCCTCAGTCCTCTTCCCGATTCAGCGGGAGCCAACCGTCAGGGCCGGCGCAGGTCGCAGGACACAGGTGTCGCGGACGGCCGGCCCCCTCCATCGAGTCGCTCAGGTGCGGGGAGACGGCTATCAGCCGTGACACCACTCATGACCCGAATCCACGTTTCAAGAGGGCTGCCGGAGGGGCTGGCGAGGGATGGGACTGCCCAGACTCTGGCTGACCCGGGTCGGGTAGGGGCTCAGGCCGCGACCGGCCCGTCTACCGGCGTGACAGTTCTGCATCAGGACATCGGTGACGGTTGGTGTGTCAGGACTTCGGTGACGTTCCCGGGTTCTTCGGTCGTCTTCCTGGGGGTCGGCCGTTGCCGACGTAGCGGACGCCGGGCTCGGGCCTGGTGTGCTCGGCGAGGATCTCGCCTTCGAGGTCGGTGACGATGATCTTTGCGCCGGGCTGGTCGCCGTCGCTGACGACGAGGACCTGTGTGAACGCGTGGGCGCCACCGATCTTGTAGATCACCATGTCGACGCCGATGTCGCCGCTGGCGCTCACCGTTCGCAGGCGTGTGCCAGGAGGTAGGCCTGGGGGCGGGGTCGGCCGGGGCCGCCGGACTGGGACCGGCGGCCGGTAGACGGGCCGGTCGGGTTTCGGGCGGGGTGGGTCGGCTTTCGGAGTCGCCTCCCACGCGGCCAGCGGCGTGATCCGCCCGGGCAGCCCTTGGTGAGGGCGTTCGGTGTTGTAGATGTGGTCGAACGCGTCGATCTGAGCCTGGAGCTCGGCGAGTGTCGCGACGAGCGGTTGCTTGTCCAAGTAGCGGAACAGGGTCTGATGGAAGCGTTCGTTCTTGCCCTGGGTGGTCGGCTTGTTCGGCTTGCCGGTGATCGCCTCGACACCCAACGCGGCGACATGCCCGACGAGCCGCCCGACCATGCCCCGTCGCGACGGGTTGAGCGCGGTCCCGTTGTCCGACAGCAGCCGTTGGGGGACGCCGTGGGCGGCCACAGCCTTGTCGAAGACCGCGATCGCGTCGCGGGCGGTCTCGCCGGCCGCAGCGTGGGAGGCGACCGCGTAGCGGGAGTGGTCGTCGATGAGCTGGAAGATCACGCATTTTCGGCCGCCGGTGAGCACGTACTCGGTGGCGTCGAGTTGCCAGCAGGCGTTCGGTGCCGGGTAGACGAACCGCCGCCACGCCGAGCGGGGCTTCTTGCGCGGCTCGCGCCGGGCGACACCGGTCTCGCGGAAGATCCGTGCCAGCGATGCTGTCGAGGGCACTGGGCTCAGGCCCATCGCGCGCATCTTGTCGTGAACGCTGATCGGGCCGTGGTCGAGCCCGGACGCCTCGAGTGCGGCTCGCACCGCGACGGCCTGGGCCTTGACCTGCTCGGTCAGCTTCGACGGGCTCGACCGCGGCCGTCTGGACTTGGGCTCGAGCACCGCCGCGGGGCCTTCCGCGCGAGCGCGCTTGCGCAGCTCGTAGAACGACTTGCGTGAGATGCCGTGCTCGGTGCAGAACGTCGAGACCGCTCCGCGCGGTGCGTCGTCAGGCCACTGCGAGATCGCGAGGCGGACACGGGGATCGATGGGTTCCTGGGCGGCCACCGCCGCAGCCTCGCGGCGGAAGTGTCACCACCAAGAGCGCCCCCAGTGTCACCGATGTCCTGACACGGAATCGTCACCTATGTCCTGAGACATAGCAAGCCCGACTGACGAATTCTCCGGATTCTGCGATTTATCCCGCAGCGAAGTCGGTAACCTTTTGGCTTCTGGTGCCCCGCATCGACCGACCAGGCCAACCACAGTGAACCGGCCTGCATCTGGCGGAGGCGCTGATCCGGCAAGGAAACTGGCGAACTGGCTGCTCCGAGGAAGTACGACCCGGAGACGATGGACCGGGCGGTGCGGATGTATCAGGACACTGCCCAGCTCCGCGCGCAGGGAGCGGACCATCTGCACCGCAGTAGCCTTCTCCTCCTCGGAGTACCGGCTCGTGCTCGGCTTGCCCGGCGACTGCTCTCTCGGCATGGCTCCATCCTTGTTTCCGAAGCCAGGAGCCTCCACGGGACCCAGGGCGACTGGACATCGGTCGCCGGATCGGAGGTCCGCAGCTGCTCGCCGGTCGGCGGGTCGAGGGTCGCGCAACCGGGAGACGCCAAGCCGGACCAGCACGTTGTGCACCCTGGCCGCGGAGATGCGAGTGCCGTCCTCGCGGCGCAATTCGTAGGCGATGCGGTCCGGGGTCGAGCTTGCTGCCGCGGCGCAGCCGCTCGATCCGGGCCTGCAGCTGCAGTGGGGTGCGCCGCGGCGAGTGGTGCGGGCGCGAGGAGTGGTGCGGTTTCTCGAGAGCTCGTACCTCGCCTGGAGGTCCTCCCTACATCAGATCATCCGTCCTGGCGTGTCCGCAGCCGCCGCGTCACCAACCTCCGTAGGCGGGACATCTCCAGGTCGAGAAGCCAACGCTGTCGTGCTGACAAAGAGGGAGGGAGCTGCACCGGGGCGACGCGGTGAGGCCGTGTTCAGGGCGGTTGGCCCGTCGGATCGTCCTCCTGCGCCCTGCCGCCGCTCTCGGCAAGGACGAGCAGGCGATGCTGGTCGAGCGCGGGTGGCGGCGTGTGTCGGATCCGGGTGCGCTCGCGGCCGTCGGCGTCGAAGAACCGCACGGCCGGGCCCGGGAGCGTAATCCGCCCGGCGACGGGGTGGTCGGTTGTCACCACGAGACGTTGGCTGGCGACCTGGTCCCACGCGTAGACCTCGTCCAGGGTGCGGACGGCGCCCGCGGGGACCCCGAGCCGGTCGAGCTCGTCGAGGAGCTCGGCCTTCGTCCGGTCGGCGAACGCCGCCTCGATCACGTCGATGAGCTCGGCCCGGTGGGCGACCCGGTTGGCGTTGCGATCGAAGCGCGGGTCGTCGCCAGGGAAGCCGAACCCGTCCGAGAGCCGTCGCCAGAGTGCCTCGCTGCCCACCGCGATCTGGACGGCGCCGTCCTTGCAGGCGAACAGTCCGTACGGCGCGATCGTCGGGTGGTGGTTGCCGCTCGCCCGACCGAGTTCGGCGCCCACCGTCCAGCGGGTGCCCTGAAAGGCGTGCAACCCGACGCCGGCGGCGAGCAGGGAGGTCCGGACGATCTGGCCGCGGCCGGTCCGGGTTCGTTCGAGCAGGGCGGCCAGGACACCCGTCGCCCCGTTGAGGCCCGCGGTGAGGTCGCAGAGTGGGACCCCGACCCGTTGGGGATCGTGCGGGCCGGAGCCCGTCAGTGACATCAGCCCGGTCTCGCCCTGGGCAATCTGGTCGTAGCCCGGCCGGTGGGCGTCTGGTCCGTCGTGGCCGAAGCCGGTGATGGAGAGCACGACCAGCCGGGGGTTGCGCGCGAGCAGGGTCTCCGGTGCCAGGCCGAGCCGGTCGAGGACGCCGGGCCGGAAGTTCTCCACCAGGACGTCCGCCTCGGACGCGAGCGCCTCGAGGACCGCGTGGTCGCCGGCGTCCTTGAGGTCGAGCGCGATGGATTCCTTGTTGCGGTTCGCCGCGAGGAAGTAGGTGGCGACCCGCTCCGCAGAGTCCTCACCCCCGACGAACGGTGGACCCCACCCCCTGCTGTCGTCCCCACGGCCGGGCACCTCGACCTTGATCACGCGGGCGCCGAGATCGCCCATGACCATAGCGGCGTGCGGCCCGGCAAGCGCGCGGGACAGGTCGAGGACGAGCATCCCGGCCAAAGGGCCGGGACCCGGCTCACCCATCGCGGCCGCCCTCGTGAGGCTTGGATTCCTCGGATCCCGAGGGGCTGCGGTGCTGGGCCGCCCGGTGCTCGGCCAGGACATCGATGCCGAAGTCGTTGGTCGGGTCCCGCCACACCGTGTGGACGTGGTTGGCGTCGTCCTCGGTGTTGTCGAACTCGACGAGGGTGACCGGGCCCTCGATGCGGAAGTAGTGCGGGGTGTCGATCGTGTGCCCGCCCGCCCAGACGAAATGCAGCGCGTCGAGCCCCGCCGACCGGATCCGGTCCATCTCGCGGCCCAGCTGCGCAGGTCGCACGTTGCTCAGGAAGGAGCCGAGCAGCTCGTCGAACGCCGCGGCTTGGGCGGGGGACATCCCCGCCCGGGGCAGTCCTCGGGGGGCGCCGCGGACGTACCGCAGGGCGGCGCGGTCCGCGTCGGTGATCATCGCGTCGCGGCGGCCGACACCGTGGACGTCGGGCCATTCCTCGGCGCCGATGACCGGGACGCAGCGGGTGGCGAAGTCCGGCGGCGGTACCGGATGGATCGTGGCGGTCGCGCGCTGGGCCGGGTCCAGTGCGTCGAGCAGCGCGAACGCCCGGTCCTCCTCCTCGCCGAGAATTCGGAAGGGGCCGATGCGGGCCGGCTCGGCCCCGAGCAGGAACGGTGTCACGGCCATCCGGTCCTGGCCGACGACCGTGACGTTCAGCGAGAGGTGGTGGCCGACGAGCCGCCACCCCCAGCTGGCGTCCGGCTGGGGCTGGTCGAAGAACGTGAGGTAGTAGCCGTTCGGGTCGCGGAAGTGCGCCGCGACGTGGCCGAAGGCCCCGACGTTGAGCTCGCGCAGCACGTTCTCCAGGCTCATCACCTGGATGGCCTTGGCGTAACCGGTGAGCGAGGTGCTCTGGGCGACCAACCGGTGGGTCAGGTAGCGCTGGGTGTCGGTCATGTCGCGCAGCGGGAGCCCGGCGCGCCCGGACTCGGGCAGGAAGTTCCAGTGCAACCGGTTCTCGTCGCTCAACGGCACCACGATCCGGGCGCGCTGGGCGGCGTCGAGATGGTCGAAGAGCGCCATTGCGGCGAAGGTGACCGCGGTCGGGTCGAAGTCACCGTCGATCGGCCGGTTGCGCGGGGGGTGGGCGTGGTGCAGCTGGTCGTCTGCGGTCATGACGTCGCCCTGATCACGAGCATGTCTGCCGGGCCGTCGCCCTCGTTCGTCACGCTGCGGACCTCTCCTTTCGCGAAGTGCACGGTGTCGCGGGGCCCCGCCGGAACGCGGTCGCCCTCACTTTCGAAGGTCAGCCGGCCGGAGAGGATCACGTAGACCGTTTCCGCAGGTTGGGCGGCCGGCTCGGCCTGGCCGCCGGGCTCGTAGTGGGAGAGGACGACCGTGAACCGGTCGACGGGCGTCCTCGGACCGCCCTGCACCCACCGCGGTGCGACCCCGCTGTGTCCCGGGGACTCGAACGCCTCGGCGGCGGACAGGTTGACGACTCGCATGTCCTCGCCCCTCACGTTCCGGTGGCGCCGTGGATTCCGGCGCTGTGAACGCCGGCGCGGTGATCCTCGACCGGCGTGCTCACGGCGCCGATTCCCTCGACCTCGACCTCGACGACGTCGCCGGGCTGCAGGAGCCGCGGGGGGTTGCGGGCGTACCCGACGCCTGCCGGGGTGCCGGTGGCGATCAGGTCTCCCGGGGTGAGGGTGAAGGTCCGGCTGATGAAGGCGAGTACGTCCGGGACTCCGAAGATCATCTGGTCGGTGGTGGACTCCTGCATGACCTGGCCGTTCACCCGGCTGATCACCTTGCGGCGGCCGAGCTCGCCGACCTCGTCCCGGGTGACGAGCTCGGACATGGGGCCACTGCGGTCGGCGTTCTTGCCGAGTGTCCACTGGGTGGTGAGCTTCTGGGCGCGTCGGGCGGTGATGTCGTTGAACGCGGCATAGCCGAAGACGGCCGTCTCGGCCTCGTGCGGCTCGGCGCAGCTCAGCGGACGCCCGACCGCGACCAGCAGCTCGGCCTCCCAGTCCAGCCCCTCCTCGTCGACGGGGACCCGGACCGGGGTGTCGCCGACGGCGAGCGACGGCGTCCAGCGCCCGAAGATCGTCGGGTGCTCGGGGACGTCGAACGGCCCCTCCGCCGCGTGCTCGCGGTAGTTCAGCCCGACGCAGAGGATGCGGGCCGACGGCTTGACCGGGGGCGCGAGCCGCACGCTCGCCCCGGGGATCCGGGTGCCCGCCCGCAGACCCGCCTCGAGCGCCGCGTCGGGGTCCTGCCAGAACTCCGCGACCGGGCCCAGCGGGATGAGCGCCTCGCCGTCCCGCGCGGCCACGTGGACCGCGCCCTCCCACTCGTATCCGATGATCCGCATGCTCAGCTCCCGTACTGGCGGGCGAGCCAGCCGCCGGGGGCCGCACCGGTGACGACGATCGACCGGTCGCTGATCAGCCAGCGTCCGTCGGGTCGGCGCACGAAGTGGTCCTCCCAGCGGCCCCAGTGGTCGGGTGCGGCCTCGTCGGTGATCGCGATGTACATGGTCCGGACGTCGGCCTCGTCCGCGCCGACGAACTCGATGTCCATCGTGGTGGCGTGGTGCTGGATCATGGTCGGTTCGGAGCCCTTGACGACCTTCGCCATCTCGTGCGGGCCGACCTCGAGGCCGTCGGGGAAGCGGATCGTGGCGTCGTCGGTGTAGAGCACGGCCATCCCGGCGAAGTCCGCCTGCTCCTTCGCCATGGTGCAGTAGCGGTGCATCACCGCGGCGATCAACGCCCGGTCCTCGACGCGGGCCTCGCTCAGGCTGGTGTCGTTCATGACCCGTCTCCTTGCTTCGTCGCGGTCTGAAGGTGGCTGCGCAGGAACGCCGCCGTGATGGCGATCGTCGACAGCTCGTCGAAGGCCGGGTCCTCGTGGCCCGCGCCGCCGAGGACCATCAGGGTGCTTCGGGCGCCTGCCCGCGTCAGCTCCTCGTGGAGCCGCCTGCTCTCGCCGATGTCGACGATCCGGTCGCGGTCCCCGTGCGCGATGAGGAACGGCGGTGCCGCGGCGTGCACGTGGCTGACCGGGCTCGCCTCGCGGACCAGGTCCGGCACGGCGGCCAGGTCGTCGACGCCGAGCAGCGCGTGCGCCGGGCTTGTCGGCGGGAGCAGGGCCTGCTCCAGCGGGCTGCGGGAGTAGCAGGCCGCGATGTCGCTGAACCCGAACCAGGACACCACGGCCTGCACGTCAGCCGGGCCGGACAGGCCGACAAGGGCGGCGAGCACCGCGCCCGCCGAGGCGCCGCAGAGCCCCACCGCGTCGGTGCCCGCCCCGAGCTCGTCGAGATGCCCGCGAACCCACGCGAGCGCCGCGCGCACGTCGTCGATCTGGTCGGGGAACCGTGCCGCGGGGGCGAGCCGGTAGTCCGGCGCCACGACGGTGATGCCGTGCCCGGCCAGTGCCCGCATCCGTTCCCGGTGCATCGTGCGATCACCCGCCACGAACCCGCCGCCGTGCAGGTGGACGACGGTGCCGCAGCTGCGCGCCGGTGCCGGGTACACGTCCAGCCGCAGACCGGGCGCGAACTCGTGGGTACGCACCGCTTCCACGGGGTCACTCACGCGGGCACCGGGGCCGGGGCGGGGATCTGGGCGAGCAGATCGTCGACCAGGGCCAGCGAGTCGTCCGCGCCCGCGGCCAGGCCGAACAGGTACACGTCGGGCCGGGAGAGCAGGGTGGTGGCGCCGTGCTCGGCGAGGTAGTCCCGGAGAATGCCCTCGACGTCCACGACCCCGCCGTCGCCGAGGTGGAGCACCTGCACGCCGAGCTGGGCGAGGCGGGCCAGGCGCGCGGCACCCAGGACGTCCTCGAGCGGCAGCGTGGAGATCAGCTGGAACCCGTAGCCGACGAGATCGTCCAGCAGCCCCTCCCGCTCACCGATGCGGACCACGCCCTGGATCGCGACCTCGCCGGCCTGGTCCCCGTACTCGCCGTCCGCCGCGCGGTGCTGGACGCCGTTGCGCAGCGGCGGGATCGGGGGCGTGACGTCCCCGCCGGTGGCGGCCAGGTAGCCGTCCCGAGCCGCGGCCTCCTCGGGGGTGGCGGGATTGACCATCTTGTAGGCGGCCAGCGACCCCTCCACGAAGAAGCGGGCGTGCGAGAGCCGCTCCGCCTCGTAGGTGTCGAGCAGCGCGTCCCGGGCGAGGCCGCGCAGCACGAGATCCAGCTTCCACGCCAGGTTGGCTGCGTCGCGCATCGCAGTGCAGGCGCCCTGCGCCATATAGGGGGTCATCGCGTGGGCGGAGTCGCCGCCGATGAACACGTTGCCCTTCCGCATCGCGCCGACGATCTGGCTGCGGAAGGTGTAGAGCTTTCGACGGGTCTGGCGGACACATTCGCGCGGGATGCCCACTCGCCGCTCCAGAAACTCCAGGCCGCGCTCCTCGGCGGCCTCGACCTCCTCGTCCTCACCCGGGAGCATCCGCACGTCCGACCGGACCCGGCCGGCCCCGTTGGGCCCCCAGAAGTACGGCTGGTCGAAGTCGAGATCGAAGTAGCACCTGTTCTCCAGGTCGTGGGGCAGGGGCTGGAGCACGTCGTAGTCCGTGAGGATCCAGCGGTCATGATGGCGGTGGATCACCTCGACGTCGATCCCCACGGCGTCGCGCACGAAGCCGCTGGCGCCGTCCATGCCCACCACGTACCGGGCGGTCACCGTGTCGCCGGTGGACGTGGTGACGGCGTACCCCTCGCCCTCGGCGCGCAGGCCCACGACGCTCATACCCCACCGGACCTCGACGTTGGGCAGCGTCGCGATGCGCCGCTCCATCGCCGCCTCGATGTTCGGCTGGTGCAGGGTCAGGTGCGACCAGTGACCGCCCCGCTTGTAGTCCCAGTCGAACCGGCCCTTCTGCTCGCCGTCGGAACCCCAGATCTCGACGGTGCGCATCGGCAGCGACTCGGCGAGCGCCTCCGCGGGGTCCGCCGCGTGCTGCAGCAGCCGCGCGACCTCGCCGTCGAGGGTGCTCATCCGGGGGAGCCCGTAGGGCTCCGGGAACCTCTCGCACACGACGATGCGATGCCCGCGCTGCCCCAGTAGCGAGGCCAGCATCTCCCCGGCCGGGCCGAACCCGACGATGACGACGTCGACGGTGTCACTCATTCGTTGCTCCATTTCACGCGCCCTCGCGCTGAAACTCACGAATCCTTCGGGTGTTTAAGGGATCCTTCGGCGCCTCGCGCCGGATGTCAAGTCCGCGTCGTAAAGTGGTCGGGTGTTTTCCGTGCCGCAGACGCGCGCCCAGTCGCTGGCCACCGAGATCGAGCGGTGGATCGTCGAGCGTGAGCTGGCCCCGGGCAGCCGTATCGCCACGATGGACGAGCTGCGCGAGCAGACCGGTCTCGGCCGCGCGACCATCAGCGAGGCGGCCCGGCTGCTCGCCGAGCGCGGCGCCGTCGACGTCAAGCTCGGCCGCAGCGGTGGGCTCTTCGTCGCGCAGCCTGCGGCGGTGGTCCGCCTGCGGCACACACTGCTGTCGGTGTCCCAGGACCCCGCGCGGGTCACGGACGCACTCGCGGTCCGGGACGCCCTCGAGGAGCTGATCGACGTCGACGCGGCTCTGCACCGCACTCGGCGGGACGTCCGCGACCTCGAGGCGATCGTGGCGACGATGCGGACCCATGCCGCCAGCCGGGCCGACTTCCTGCAGGCCAACTGGGCCCTCCACCGGCGCATCGCCGAGATCACCCCGAACGAGATCGCCCGCAGCGTCTACCTGAGCACCATGGCTCAGGTCGAGGGCCTGCCCAGCAGGCCCGACGCCGACACCGCCGACGAGGACGCGGCCTACCTGGGCAGGCGGGTGGACGTGCACGCCGAGCTCGTCGCGGCGATCGCCGCGGGCGACCCGGCGCGCACCTCGCGGGCCGTCGTCGCGCACCGGGCGTTGACCTCGCCGAACGCCGCGCCCGTCGCACCGCCGGACTGAGGGAGCGCGGCGCGCCTGGTCAGGCGGTCCCGCGGGTCGCGAGCTCGTGGTCCTTCAGGTCGAACCCGGCGGACCCGACCTCGGCCGGGACGGGCAGCACCCCGCCGGACAGCAGCCGGCGCGCGGCCATGTGGTCGCGCGGGCGGTTCACCGACTCGACGGCGACGAGCCGTCCCCGGCGGAAGCGGCAGACGGAGAAACCGTCGCCGTCCGGATCGCCCACGAGCACGCAGTCGTCGTCGGGGAAGCCGAGCCCGACGGTCTGCACCCGCAGCGCGAACTGGTGGGTCCAGAACCAGGGAACCTTGCCGTACGGCTCGCCGAGGCCGTGTGCGATCGACGACGCGACGTGGCGGGCCTGGTCGATCGCGTTCTGCACGCACTCGATGCGCCGTGGGGCGCCGAGCTCGCGGTCCGGGCGCGCCACGCAGTCCCCCACAGCGAAGATGTCGGGGACGGAGGTCCGCAGCCACGGATCGACCAGCACGCCGTCGTCGACGGCGAGACCGGCGGCCTCGGCGATGCCGCTGTTCGCCACGACCCCCACCGCGATCACCACGAGGTCCGCCGGGAACTCCGAGCCGTCCGAGAGCACGACGCGTCTGACCTGTCCGGCGCGTCCGAGGAACCGCTGCACGCCGGTGCCCACGTGCAGGACGGTGCCCGCGGCCTCGTGGGCCCGCCGGACCGCGTCGGAGACCGGGGGCGCCACGGCCCGGGCCAGGAGCCGGGCCTGCGGCTCGACCACGGTGACTGCGCGCCCGACGTCGGCGCAGGCCGCGGCGATCTCGAGGCCCAGGAACCCGCCGCCGACCACGACGACGTCCCGGGCCGCATCCAGTCGCGCCCGCAACGCGGCGGCGTCGGTGAGCGACCCCAGCTGCGCGATCCCGTCCAGCTCGACGCCCGGCACCTGCAGCCGCCGCAGCGACGATCCGAGCGCCAGGACGAGGTGCGTGTAGTCGACCGCCCCGCCGTCGCGCAGCTCGACCCGGCGTCGGGCCGGGTGCAGCGCGGCAACGGCGGTGCCCAGGCGCAGGTCGATGTCCTGGTCGGCGAAGAACGACGCGCTGCGCAGCAGTTGCGGATCCCCGGCACCGGGTCCGAGGAACTCCTTCGACAGCTGCGGGCGGTGGTAGGGGAGGTGGTCCTGCCCGTCCAGCAGGACCACGGGACCGCGGTGCCCCTCCGCCCGCAACGACGCGGCGACCTGCACGCCGCCGTGCCCCGCGCCGATCACGACGACGGTCACAGCTGCGTCTCCGGGACGTCGAAGGTCATCCCGTCCCAGTTGTCGGCGATCTGCACCTGGCAGGACAGCCGGCTCGCCGGTGTCCGCGGTGCGGCCGTGGAATCGAGCATCTCGTCCTCGACTTCCGACACCGGCGGTAGCCGGTCGGTCGCGCCGGCGTATACGTGGCAGGTTGCGCACATGGCGTTCCCGCCGCACTCGGCGATGATGCCCGGCAGGTCCTCGGCCATTGCCACCTCCATGACGGAGAGGCCGGCCTTCCCCTCGAGGGTGCGACGCGTCCCGTCGGGCAGCACGAAGGTCAGGGTGGGCATCGCGCTCAGGCCTCCCCACTGGTCACGTGGAGCTGCTGGGGCGAGCGGAAGAGCCACCCCTTCATCGCCCAGCCCGCCTCCGCCAGGTGCAGGGCGGGCGCCGCCGCGACGAGCTCTTCCAGCGCGATCCGGGCGAGCTCACGGCCGAACACGTTCCCGGCGCAGAAGTGCCGGCCTCCGCCGAAGGACAGATGGGTGGGGCCGGAGCGTCGGAGCTGGTAGCGACCCCCGTCGCTGAACCGGCGCTCATCGTGGTTCGCCGAGGCGACCATGCACCACACGACGGACCCCGGCGGTAGCTCCTGGCCGTGGATCGTGACCGCACGGGTCGTCTCGCGGAAGACGCCACCGATCGGCGCGATCCAGCGGAGGCCCTCGGCGAGGGCCGTGGGAATCAGATCGGGGTCGGCGACGATCTCGCCGTAGGTGCCTTCCTGGAGGAGGCCCAGCAGGGTGGTGGCCGCAGCATGTCCCGGTTCCTGCATCCCGCCGGTGAGCTCGATCAGGAACGCGGAGTAGATGTCCTCACGCGACCGTGTCCGGCCGGGTGGCATGCCGGCGTGCAGCAGGTGCGACAGGCCCGAGCCGTCGGGATTGGTCTCGAGCCGGCTGAGGATCGGCTCGAGGGTGTCCTTGATCTCCGCGACGACCTCGTCGCTCTTACGGAAGGGATCCTCCTGGAAGGTGTAGTTGCCCGCTGCACCGATGATGGTGTGGAACCAGCGGCGCAGCGTCTCCGACGGCACGTCGCCGATGCCGAGCATGGCAGCGAGGCCCCTCGTGCTGACCGGCTCCAGGTACTCCGCGACGACGTCGCAGGTGCCCGCGACGGGCAGCTGCGCCGCCTCCTGCGCGGCGATCGGACGGACCAGGTCCTCGATGTAGCCCGACACCGCGCCTCGCCGCAGCGGGGGATCGACGGACGCGCGGCGGTCACGGTGGACCTCGCCGTCGGCGATGAGGATGTTCTCCGGGCCGAAGGTCCGTTCGAGCACCGGCTGGACGCTCGGTGCGCGGCCGAGATCGGTGTCGGCGAGGAAGGCGCGCACCTCGTCGTAGGTCGTCAGCAGGTAGGCGTTCAACGCCGGGACGAACACGCACGGCGCCTCGGCCCGCATCCGGGCGTAGAGCGGATACGGATCGGCTTCGAGCGCGGCGATGTCGATGTCGTCGATCCAACGGATCCCCGATGCCGTGACGGCCACTCGTCCTCCTCGACAGTCAGTGCCTAAAATACCCGAATACTTTGCGTACTTCGGTGGATTCTGCTGGCGCCCGTCGGGGGTGTCAAGCGGCTCGAGTCCTCCTTGACACCGCTTGCCGCCCTCGACACCATGCCGTGATACAACCCGAAAGGTTCGTGTTATTTGAGTGGCTGAAGGAGCTGCCATGAGATTGTCCGTGCACCGGGACCGCTGTGAGGGCTACGGCCTTTGCGTCGACGAGGCGTCGTCGCTGCTGCACCTCGACGACGACGGGGAGCTCGTCCTCGACGCCGAGGAGGTCGAACCGGAGTTGTCCGGTGTCGCCGAGGCCGCGGTCCGCGTGTGCCCGGTCGCCGCTCTGACGATGGACTGACAGCCGCCGTCCATCCCTCGATCGGAGGCACAGCGATGACGCTCACCCGCACCTCCCACTCGGAGGTCGACCTGTTCAGCGACGAGGTCCTCGTCGACCCCTATCCCGTCTACCGCGACCTGCGCGACCGGGGCGGCGCCGTCCGTCTGAGCGCCCTCGACGTCTGGGCGATCCCGCGCTACGCCGACGTCCGGCGGGCGCTCGCTGACTGGGCGGGCTTCTCCTCCCGCGGGATCGCCCTCAACGAGCCGGTGAACCGGATGCTCGTCGGGTCGGTGCTGGCCAGCGATCCACCGTTTCACGACACCCTGCGGGCGGTGCTCTCTGCACGGCTCGGTCCGCGGGCCGTTCGGCCGCTGCAGGCCGAGATCGCCGGCCGGGCCGAACGGCTCGTCGACGAGCTGGTCGAGAGGGGCTCGTTCGACGCAGTCACCGACCTTGCTGTGGCCTTCCCCTTCTCGGTGGTGTTCGACCTCATCGGCATCCCGGACGACGCGCGTCCGAAGATGCTCGGCTGGGCTGACGCGACCTTCACCGTCTTCGGCCCGCTGAACGAGCGCACCCTCGGGGGGCTGGACGCGATCGGGGAGATGTTCGGCTGGCTGGGCACGCTGCAAGCCACGGACCTGAAGGAGGGCAGCATGGGGCGGGACATCTTCCGTGCCGCCGACGAGGGCCGCATCGGGCGCGAGTCGTGCATCCCGCTGCTGGCCGCCTACACCTCCGCCGGGCTCGACACCACCATCAACGCCATCGCGAACGCGGTCCACCTGCTCGGCACCCACCCGGACCAGTGGGACCTCGTCACCGCGGACCCCGGCCTCGTGCCGAGCGCACTCAACGAGGTGCTCCGCTACGACGCCCCCGTCCAGGGCTTCGGGCGCACGGTCACCGGGGACATCGAGATCGACGGCGCCCCCGTTCGTTCCGGCTCCCAGGTCCTGTTGCTCTACGGGTCGGGCAACCGCGACGAGCGCCGCTACCCCGAGCCGGACCGGTTCGACGTGACCAGAAACCCCGTCGACCACCTCGCCTTCGGCTACGGCACCCACGCCTGCGCCGGCCAAGCCCTCGCCCGCCTCGAGGCGCACGCGGTGCTCACGGCACTGGCCACGCGGGTCCGCCGGTTCCGGGTCGGCGAGCCCGTGCGCCACCTGAACAACGTCGTCCGCGGCCTGGAACGGCTCCCGGTCGACGGACTCGAGCTCCGTTGACTGGGGCACCGGACCTCTGGCCCGCCGGCTGGTTGGCGGCCACCAGGCGACCACCGGGGGACCGGCCAAGAGCCCGCCGTTGACCGGGCGCATCGCGGGGTCTGGCGGGGTGGCGCGGCGAACGCGGCAGCGTCGGCGAAGATACGAAATAAGGCGACCACTGGGACGGTGGTCGGCTCGTGGTGGGTGCCGAGTCCACCGACCAGCCCGGCTCGGCAGCCAAGACCGACTGCGGACGCTCGGTGGGTACAGCTGCACGAAGCCGTCAAGCGAGGCGGCAGGGATTCGGCGTCCGGCAAGCTGGTCGACGATGCGGTCTGGACCACGGCTGGCTCGTGGAACCCACCGTCTCCGCCGACGTGGACAACAAGTACACGATCACCGGGAAAAAACCTTCGGCCCGGTGCTGTCGGTGATTCCCGACAGCGAAGAGGACCAGGCCGTCGCGACCGCGAACGGCGGCGACCACGGGCTTGGCGGCTCGGTGTGGACCCGGGACGGGGAGCGGGGCGAGGCCGTGGCCTGCCGCGTCGCCACCGGCACGATCGGGATCAACGCCTGTGCCAACGACCCGACCGCGCCCTTCGGCGAGCTCGGGGTCAACGGAATCGGCCGGGAGCTGGGGCCGGAGGGCCTGCACAGTTACCAGAATGTCGAAGACGTCCACCTCGATCCGAGTTCGTGACCTGCTGAGGTTGGGCATGGTCCTCGCTGATGGGCGAGCTTGGTACGAGACCTTGGCGGCGACGGTCTCGACAAGGGTCGACCTTGCGTCATCACATCATCACTGTCGGCGATCGAGGGGATCGGTAGGATCGGCTCGTGGGACGGACGGGGAAGGAGCAGCTGCGCGGCAACGTCGCGAGCGCGATCCGGGACCAGATCATGGCCCGCACCGTGCAGCCGGGCGAGCCCCTGCGACTGGGCCAGCTCGCGGAGCAGCTCGGGGTGAGCGTGACGCCCGTTCGAGAGGCACTCCTGCTGCTGACCCAGGACGGCTGGGTGACCCACGAGCCGAACCGGGGCTTCCGGGTGTCGGCGGTCCGCCGTAAGGACGTCGAGGACACCTACCTGATGTGGGGCACCGCCGAAGGCGAGCTCGCGGCACGTGCCGCCACCCGTGCCACGGCTCGGGACGTGGACGAGCTGCGGAAGCTGGACGCCCAGATCCGCGACGCAGACCCGTCCGACGGACACCTGGCCACCTCGCTGAACTCGGCGCTGCACCATTACGTGTCGATGATCGCGGACGCGCCCAAGTTGGAGTGGTTCGCCGGGGCGGCGAGCAGGCTCGTCCCCTTGCAGTTCCCGGAGAACTTCCACGTCGTGCCGGGTTGGTCCGACGTGAACCGCACCCAGCACACCCCGTTGATCGACGCCATCGCCGCAGGGGACGTCGACCAGGCACGCGTGCTGGCCAAGGACCACTTCATGGGCACGGGCGACCTGCTCATGCAGTGGCTGGACTCTCTGGACTTCTGGGGCGAGCCGGACGCGCCGCATACCCCTCGGGGTCCGGGCCGCCTCGCCGGCTGACCCGCCGGGAGCCGACCGGAAGCAAGCGCCCGAGCGCCCGCCGAGGGTCTGATCTGGTGCCGAGGGCGTGCATCTCCTCGGGTCGGCGGGGCGCCGCTCGCCGCCGCCCGTCACGAGGCCGCGCCTGCATCAGTCAGCACACGTCTCGGCGAGGGCCGCGTGCCCAGGGGCGTCGGCGGACGTCGAGCTTCGCCACCTCGAGCTCGTCGACTCAGCCGCGCATCAGGACGTGTGATCGCCACACCCTCCGTCGCGCAGGCACCCAGGTCGCAGGCTCTGGACAGTGCGCCGCAGAAACGTATATTCTTCTGAACGAGAATATACGATCGGGTAGTCGCCTGGTCGTGCTCCCACCACGGAGGTCGACGGTGACCGACTCGCAGATCGCTGCCCCCAGTGCCGACGGCACTTCGGCAGTCGATCCCGCCCAGCAATCCAGCCGCCGCATGCGGAACCGGGTGCTCGTGTCGAGCTTCTTCGGGTCCGTCATCGAGTGGTACGACTTCTATCTCTTCGGCATCGCGTCCGCGGCGGTGTTCAACCGGCTGTTCTTCCCCGAGTTCAGCTCCACGGCGGGCACCCTGGCCTCGTTCGCCACCCTCGCAGCGGGCTTCTTCGCCCGGCCCATCGGGGGCATCATCTGGGGCCACTTCGGGGACAGGGTCGGCCGCAAGGGCATGCTCGTGCTGTCCATCGTGCTGATGGGCGTCTCGACGACGGTCGTGGGTCTGCTGCCCACGTACGCGTCCATCGGCATCGCGGCGCCGCTACTGCTCGTGCTGATGCGCCTGATCCAGGGCGTCTCCGCAGGTGGCGAATGGGGCGGCGCCGTGCTCATGACCATGGAGCACGCGCCCAGGCGTCGAGGGCTGTCCAGCTCTGTCGCGCAGATGGGTCTCTACGGCGGCATCCTGCTGGCCAACGGTGTGTTCGCATTGGCCTCGGCGCTGACGGGTGACGCCTTCCTCGACTGGGGCTGGCGAATCCCCTTCCTGATCTCGGCCGTGCTCGTGGTGATCGGCCTGTGGATCCGGCTCGGCGTCCAGGAGAGCCCGATCTTCAAGCAGGCCCGCGAGGAGGCGCAGCAGGCAGAGGCGCCGAAGGTGCCTCTGGTCGAGGTGCTGCGCCACCCGAAGAACCTGCTGCTGTCGATCGCGCTGGTGCTCGGTGCATTCGCGGCCAGCGCCGTGTACGGCACCTGGATCGTCAGCTACGGCATCCAGGACGGCTTTCCGCGGGCGGACATCCTCAACGCGGTGCTCGTCTCCGCGGCCATCGGCCTGGTGTTCCAGCCGGTCTTCGCCTACCTGTCCGACCTGTGGGGGCGGCGCGTCGTCGTCGGGGTCGGTGCGGTGCTGCAGGCGCTGAGCATCCCGATCATGTTCTGGCTGATGGACACCGGCAGCGTCGGGGCCATGTACCTGGGCATCTCGCTCGCGGCGTTCACCCACGCGATCGTCTACAGCCCGCTCGGCGCCTGGCTCGGCGAGCTGTTCCCCACGACCCAGCGCTACACCGGCGCCTCGCTCGGCTACCAGATCGCCGGCACCGTCGGCGGCGGCTTCGCCCCGCTGATCTGCGCGTCGATCCTGGCCGCGACCGGCGGGACGGCCGGGATCTCGCTGTTCATCGGCGCGACCTGCCTGCTCACGGTCGTCGCGGTGTTCTTCGCCGCCGAGACCAGCCGCAGCGCCCTGTAAGGAGAACCTCCCATGACCCTCACCGACGTCCGCCCGGCCGGGACCCCGGTCGAGGAGAAGCTCGGCATCATCGACACCGACTTCCACCCGATGCCGCTGCCGACCGACCCGCAGGTCGCCGAGCACCTGCCGCAGCGGTGGCGCGACTACATCGCCCGCTACGGCCTGGGCAGCTTCGGCGGCGGCGTGGCGCCCTCGCAGCGCGAGTTCACCCACCGCCTGGACGCGCTCGACGCCGACGGGCGCGTGGGGGTGGACCCGCACCTGGCCGTGGAGCAGGTGGTGGACAAGTACGACATGTCCGCGGTGGTGCTGACCTGCCCGCAGACCTACATCATCACCAACGGCGGGGCGAACATGCCCTACGAGTGCGCCTACGCGATCTACCGCGCCTACAACGACGCGCTGGCCCACACCTGGTGCGGCGTGGACGACCGGTTCAAGGCCAGCATCACGCTGCCCCGCGACCTCGCTGGTGCCGCGGACGAGATCGCGCGCTGCAAGGAGGGGCCGAACGGCGACTCCTACGTGCAGGTGCTGATGTCCCCGGCCGGTCAGGACCCGTTGGGCAAGCAGCGCTACTGGCCGATCTTCGAGGCCTGCGAGCACTACGACATCCCGCTGGGGTTCCATGTGCCGGGCATGGGTCGGCAGCCCACCGGTGCGGGGCGACAGAACTTCTACGCCGAGATGCACGCGGCCTTCGCGGTGCTGCCGATCTCGATGGTGTCCAGCTTGGTCTTCGAGGGCGTCTTCGAGCGGTTCCCGCGGCTCAAGATCGCGCTGCTGGAGCTGGGCTGGGACTGGGCCGCGCCCTTCTCCTGGCGGCTCGACGCCACCTTCGACAAGTTGCGCGACGAGCTGCCGCACCTGACCCGGAAGCCCTCGGAGTACCTGCGGGAGCACTTCTGGTTCTCCACCCAGCCGATCGAGGAGCCGGAGGAGCGGGCCTGGACGCCGGACGTCTACGCGATGTTCGAGGAGTCCGGGTTCGCCGACCGGCTCATGTTCTCCTCGGACTACCCGCACTGGGACTTCGACTCGCCCTACGAGTCGGTGCCGAAGACCATGCCGACGGACCGGCGCCGCCGGATCCTGGGGACCAACGCGAGCGCGCTCTACAACATCCCGCTGCGCCCCGGCCACGGAATCCCGGCGTGAGCGTCGTCGAGACCGCCCGCCGCCGCCGGGCCGCCCGGCTGCTCGACGCCGCGGACGCCCAGCGCGCCGCGGCCCGGGCTCTGCCGCGGGGGATCCGGGAGTACGTGGACGGCGGCTCCGAGGGCGAGGTGACGTTGCGGCGCAACGCCCGCGCCTTCGAGGAGGCGGCGTTCGCGCCGCGGACGGCGACCTGGGTGGACGACCCGGACCTGTCGACGAAGGTGCTCGGCATCCCCGTCGATCTGCCGGTGCTCACCGCACCCTGCGGCGGCATGCGGCTGGTGCACCCGGACGGCGACCTCGGCCTGGCGCGAGGTGCGGCGGGCGCGGGCACGATCCACGTGGCCAGCTCCGCGGCCGGCTACACGCTGGAGGACATCGCCGCGGTCGACGGGCCGCAGTGGTTCCAGCTCTACCGCTTCTCCAGCCAGGCCACCATGGAGAACCTGGTCGGCCGGGCCCAGGCCGCGGGCTACTCGGCGCTGGTGGCCACCGTGGACACGGCGGTGGCGGGCTTCCGCTCGCGGGACTACAAGAACGGCTTCAGCTACTCGATGCGGGTCAACGCCCGCAACGCGGTGAAGCTGGCGCCGCAGCTGCTGCCGAAGCCGGCGTGGCTGACCCGGTACCTGCTCGACGGGCTGCCCTTCGAGATCCCCAACACCGCCGAGGTCACCGTCGACGGCAAGCCGATGGTGCTCACCGAGATGACGAAGGGCGGCGCGGGCTCGCACTCGCCGACCTGGTCCGACGTCGAGTGGCTGCGTGCGAACTGGCACGGGCCGCTGGTGGTGAAGGGGATCATCACCCCGGAGGACGCCCAGCGTGCCGTGGCCGCGGGAGCCGACGGGGTCATCGTGTCCAACCACGGCGGTCGCCAGCTCGACGGTTCCCCGGCGACCCTGACCGCCCTGCCGCGCGTCGTCGACGCGGTGGGCGACCAGGCCGAGGTGCTGATGGACAGCGGGATCCGCCGCGGCAGCGACGTGCTCAAAGCGCTCTCGCTGGGGGCGCGCGCCGTGCTCGTCGGCAGGCTGCCGGCGTGGGGTCTGGCCGCGGCGGGCACCGCCGGGGTGGAGCGCGTGCTGGAGAACCTGCGTACCGAGATGGTCCGCACGATGCGGCTGATGGGCTGCCGCAGCGTCGCCGACCTGGACCCGACCTGGCTGGAGGCCCGGTGACGACGACAGAGAAGGGCTCGCGCACGACCCGCTTCGTGGTCGGCCGGGTCGACGAGATCCCGCCGGGGGAGCGCCGGATCGTCGAGGCGAACGGCCGCGAGATCGGCGTGTTCAACATCGGCGGCCGGTTCTACGCCATGGCCAACCGCTGCCCGCACCTCGGCGCGCCGCTCTGCGAGGGCGGGGTCGTCAACGAGATCGAGTCCGCCGTGCCCGGCGAGGTCCGCCTCGACGAGGGTCGGACGTACATCACGTGCCCGTACCACAACTGGGAGTTCGACGTGGAGGACGGCCGGTCCTCCTGGAACCCGAAGCTGCGGGCGCGCCCGTTCGCCGTCGCGCTCGAGGGCGCCGACGACGTGAAGGCCGCGCTCGACCGCGGCGAGCTGGGCCGCATCCCCGGCCCGTACACCGCCGAGACCGTCGACGTGACGGTCGAGTCCGACTACATCGTGCTGTCCCTGCGGCCCGCACGAGGAGGTGCGAAGTGACCACGGCCCTGCTCCAGGACACCGACCGGGACACGCTGTGGACCGGCCCCGTGATCGACGTCGACGTGCACGCCACCCCGCCGTCGCTCGAGGCCCTGTTTCCCTACACCGACCCGGTGTGGGTGCAGGGCGCGCGGGAGCGCGGCTGGAAGGGCCCGAACGGGCAGGCGCTGGCGTACCCGCCGAACGCCCCGACCACGGCACGGGACGAGTGGCGGCCCGAGGGGCGTCCGCCCGCGTCGAGGCTGGGGGACCTGCAGCAGCACGTCCTCGACCCGTGGCGGACCGAGTTCGCCCTGGTCAACACCGCCTACGGCGTCGACTCGCTGCGCCATCCGGACTGGGCCCCGGCCCTCGCCAGAGCGGTCAACGACTGGCTGATCGCCGAGTGGCTCGACCGCGACCCCCGACTCGTCGGCTCGATGGTCGTCCCCGCCCGCGACCCCGCCGCGGCCGCCGCCGAGATCGAGCGCGTCGGCTCGCACCCGCGGATCGTGCAGGTCACCATGCCGGTGCGCTCGGAGCGGCTCTACGGCCAGCGTGTGTTCTGGCCGATCTACGAGGCCATGACCCGCCACGACCTGGTCATGGGCCTGGCCTGGGGCGGCACCTCCGAGGACGCGCCGAGCCCGACCGGCTACGCCTCCTGGTACGCCGAGGAGTACGCGGCCGAGATCCAGGTCTACGGCGCGCAGATGACCAGCATGATCTACGAGGGGATCTTCCAGAAGTTCCCCGGCATGCGGGTCACCATGCTGGAGAGCGGCTTCGCCTGGGTGCCCACCTGGAGCTGGAGCATCAACAAGAAGTGGAAGGGCCTGCACCGGGAGATCCCGTGGGTCGACCGGCTGCCCACCGAGATCATCCGCGACCACTTCCGGTTCTCCATCGCCCCCGCCGACCTTGGCCCCGACGCGCACGCGAAGCGGATCCTGGAGTGGCTCGGGTCCGAGGACCTGCTCCTGTTCGCCACGGACTACCCCCACCTGCACACCGACGACCTCGGGCGCATCCTGAACCTGATGCCGGAGTCGATGCGGGACAAGGTGATGCACGCGTCCGCGCGCGACTGGTACCGGCTGGACAGGGTCGGCGCATGAGCTACGCCGTCACCACCGAGGCCCACCCCAACCGGCTGCGGGGGATCCTCGAGTCAGCCGGGACGGCCGTCGGGCTGGCCTGCCACACGGGGGACCCGCACGTCGCGGAGACCCTGGCGATGGCCGGGTTCGACTACCTCTACCTGGACCAGCAGCACAGCGTGGGCGGGCTCGCCAGCCCCGTGGAGATGCTGCGGGCGACCGCTCGCACCGGCACGACCGCACTGGTCCGGGTCGCCGCGAACGATCCCGTCCTGATCGGCCGGGCCCTCGACGCCGGCGCCGAGGGCGTCATCGTGCCGAACGTCGAGTCGGCCGAGGCGGCCCGGCAGGCCGCGGCCGCCGTGCACTACCCACCGGTGGGGGTGCGCAGCTGGGGCCCGACCCGCTCGGCCTACGGGCTGGGCCCGGACCCGACAACGGTCAACGGCCAGGTGCTGTGCCTGGTCATGATCGAGACCGCGGAGGGCGTCGCCCGGGCGAAGGAGATCACCGCGGTGCCCGGCGTGCACGGCGTCTACGTCGGACCGGGCGACCTCGCCGTCAGCCTCGGCCTCGACCCGGTCACCGGCCCCCGCGACGAATCGCACCGCGCCGCCGTCGCCGAGATCGTCGCCGCCTGCGCCACGGCCGGCATCGCCGCCGGGATCACCGGCGACCCGACCATCGAGGCCGACCGCGGCTTCCGGATGGTCACCGCGGGCTCGGACGTCGGCTTCCTGAAGGCAGGCCTCGCCGCCGCCCGTGCCCGCCGCGACGCCCTGACGCACCCCACCAGCGACATCGAAGGAGATGCCACCGCATGAGCACCGTCAACACCCTGCGCGGCCCGATCGACAGCATGCAGATCGGCACCACGCTGATGCACGAGCACATCATGGCCCGCAACCCCGAGCTCGAGCAGAACATCGTGCACCCGGAGTACGACGAAGCCGCGATCTTCGAGCGGGCCCGGAAGAGCCTGACCTCGCTGCACGAGGACAAGGGCATCGACACCTTCGTCGACCTCACCGTGCTCGGCCTGGGCCGCGACATCCCGACCGTGCAGCGGCTCGCCCAGGACGTGCCGCTCAACATCGTCGTGGCCACCGGCTACTACACGGCCAAGGACCTGCCGACCTACTTCCACACCCACGGCCCGGACGGGCTCGTCGGCAAGACCCTCGGCGGCCCCGACGTGCTGGAGACGATGTTCGTCGACGACATCGTCAAGGGCATCCCCCGCACCGACGGCGTGAAGGCCGGGATCATCAAGATCGTCACCGACGAGCACGGCATCACCCCGGACCTCGACCGGGTCTACCGCGCCGCCGCCCGCGCCCAGGCCGAGACCGGCGTGCCCATCTCCACCCACACCAACGTCCACTTCGCCAACGGCCGCGACCAGCAGAAGTGGTTCAAGGCCAACGGCGTCGACCTCGAGCGCACGGTCATCGGGCACAGCGGGGACTCCACGGACCTGGACTACCTCCGGGAGCTGATGGACAACGGCTCCTTCATCGGCATGGACCGCTTCGGCATGGAGTTCGTGCTCGACGACGAGTCCCGCGTCGACACGCTCGCGAAGCTCCTCGAGCAGGGCTACGCGGAGAAGATCACGATCTCCCACGACGCCGGGTTCTTCTCCATCAACACCCCGCCGTCCTGGCGTGCGAAGCACACCCCGAACTGGCACCACCACCGCATCTCCGACTACGTGCTGCCCGAGCTGCGCAAGCGCGGGGTCACCGAGGACCAGATCACCCAGATGATGGTCGTCAACCCGGTGCAGGTGCTCACCGGTGACGCCGAGGCGACCAAGGCCGTCGCCGCGAAGGTGCTCGGGCCGTGACCGAGGACCTGACCGCGGTCGTCGCGGCGATCGAGGCCGAGGCGGACGGGATCGTCTCGCTGCGCCTGGAGCCCGCGGTGGGGGAGAAGATGCCGGCCTGGGAGCCCGGCGCGCACGTCGACCTCGTCCTCGGCCCGGACCTGGAGCGGCAGTACTCGCTGTGCGGGGACCCGACCGACCTGTCCAGTTGGCGGCTCGGCGTCCTGCGCGAGCCCGAGAGCCGCGGTGGCTCGGCGTACGTGCACGACACCCTCGCCGTCGGCGACCAGGTGGTGTGCCGGGGCCCGCGGAACAACTTCGCCCTGGTCGAGGCCGACGAGTACCTGTTCGTCGCGGGCGGTATCGGGATCACTCCGATCCTGCCCATGATCGCGGCCTGCGAGGCCGCCGGGAAGCCATGGCGACTGTTCTACGGCGGTCGCCAGGAGTCCAGCATGGCGTTCCGGGCCGAGCTCGCGGCCTACGGCGACCGGGTCGTGTTCTGGCCGCAGGACACCCACGGCCTCCTCGACCTGCCGGCCATCCTGGGCACTCCCACCGAGGGCACCGCGGTCTACTGCTGCGGGCCCGGTGTCCTGCTCGACGCTGTTGAGCAGCAGTGCGCGGTATGGCCTGCAGGCTCGCTGCACCTCGAGCGGTTCCGGCCCAAGGAAGGGGCCCTCGACGGGGCGAACGTCCCGTTCGAGGTCGAGCTCGACGCGTCGGGAATCACCCTGACCGTCGGGGCCGACCAGACCATGGCGGAGGCCATCGAGGCCGCGGGCGTGGACCTCCCGACCTCCTGCCGCGAGGGAACCTGTGGAACCTGCGAGACCTACGTCCTGGAGGGTGAACCGGAACACCGCGACTCCTATCTCAGCGCCGAGGAGCAGGAGTCGGGCGAGGTGGTCATGCCGTGCTGTTCCCGCTCGCGCTCGCCCCGACTCGTGCTCGACCTCTGACGAGCGGCTCAGCCTGCCGGACGCCCCGAAACCCGGACGCCTTCGGCATGTCCGGAGCTCTGGGCGCAGCTGGAGTGGCCGCGGCCCAGGTAGCTCACGGGCTGCGGCGGCGACCCTTGGCGTACAGGACGGGCCCAAGGTCGCCGCTGTCGATGCGGTCCCGCAGCACGAACTTCTGGACCTTGCCGGTCGGGGTCGTCGGTAGGGCGTCGACGAAGAACCAGCGGCTGGGCGCCTTGAACCCGGCGAGCCGCTCCCGGCAGTACGCCCGCAGCTCGGCGGGGTCCGGGGGAGCGGCCGGGTCGGTCGGGACGACGACGGCGCCCACCTGCTCGCCCCACTCGGCGTCGGGCACCCCCACCACGGCCGCCTCGGCTACGCCGGAATGCGTGGCGAGCGCGTCCTCGACCTCGCGCGGGTAGATGTTCTCGCCACCGCGGATGATCATGTCCTTGAGGCGGCCGGTGATCGTCAGATATCCGCGCTCGTCCATGGTGCCGAGGTCGCCGGTGTGCAGCCAGCCGTCCTCGGAGAACACCAGCGCCGTGTCGTCCGGCTGCTCGAAGTACCCCAGCATCGTCTGGTAGCCACGGGCGCAGATCTCTCCACGCGTCCCGATCGGGACGACCTCGTCCGTCCCAGGGGCGACGATCCGCACGTCCACCAGCGGCAGCGGGCGGCCGATCGTGTGGGACTGGTCCTCGGGAGAGTCCTCCAGGGCGGTCTGGGTGATCACCCCGTGGAGCTCGGTCTGGCCGAAGACGATGGTGAACCGGCAGCCCAGCGTCTCCTTCGTCCGGACCACGAGTTCGGCCGGGACGAACGACGCGCCGGACATCACCGTCTGCAGGCTGGAGACGTCGCGCGTCGGCAGTTCCGGGTGGGCGAGGACGGCCGAGAGCATGGTGGGTACGAGGAGGGTGATCGTGCCCCGGTAGGCCTCGATCAGCTCGAGCAACAGCCCGGCGTCGAACGCGGGCATCAGCACGTAGGTTCCGCCGAAGGAGAAGGTGCCGATCTCGGTCAGTGCGCCGCCGCCGATGTGGAACATCGGCATCGCGTTCACCCACACGGCACCGTCCGTGGCCCCGGCGCCGTGGGCGACGAGACGGGAGGCGTTGAGAACGCCGCGGTGGTGCAGCAGGGCGCCCTTGGGGAACCCGGTGGTGCCCGAGGTGTACTGGATCTGCGCGGGGTCACTCGGGAGGACGTCGGGGAGCTGGTGCGATCCGGTCGCGGACGCCAGGAACTCGTCCCAGTCCGCGAAGTCGATCGCCTCGCGCAGGTCGGGCGCCGCGGCGCGGGCCTCGCGCACCGTGGCCGCCATGTCGACCCCGCGGTACTCGGAAGCGTGCACGATGCCGGCGGCACGGGACTTCTGCAGGACGTACTCCAGCTCCATCCGACGGTTGGCCGGGTTGACGGTGACGAGGACCAGTCCGGCCAGGCTCGCCCCCTGTTGCAGCAGCACCCATTCGGCGCAGTTCGGGGCCCACACCGCGAGCCGTTCGCCGGGGCGGAACCGGGAGAGCAGGGCCTGCGCGACGCGCTCGGCGGTCGCGAGGAGCTCCGCGTAGGTCCAGGACCGCCGGTGCGCCGGGTCGGGGACGGCGTCGACGAGGGCGCACCGGTCGGGATGGTCGGCCGCGCACTTGCGGAGCAGGTCGCCGAGGGACATCTCCCAGAGCTCTTCGGGCCTTCCCGTTGCGGTCCAGGAGGAACGAGCGGTCAACAGGGACATCATGGGCTCCCAGTGATCAGGGGGGCGGGTCGGTGAGCGACCGGTGTCGGACGGGTGGGTCGTTCCGACCGTGCGACGACGAGCGACACCTCGAACGGGTAGCCGGACAGGGGAACGCGGAGCGCCTCGGCTGCGGCGGAGTCGGCCACGGTGATCACGACCCGCTGTCGTGGGCCGGTCTCGTCGAGCAGGACGGTGCCGTCCGGGACGTGCTTCCGCACGACGCGACGCACCTCGCGGAGCAGCGCTTCCCTCCGCAGAGCGGGTTTGGAGATCTTGCCGACCGGGGTGGTGGGCATTCTCTCCAGCACGACGACCTCGACCGGGACGGCGGCGCGCTCCCCGATGTGCGTGCGGCAGTGCCCGAGGAGGTCGGCGGGCTCCGCCGCCTCGTCCTCGCGGAGCTGCACGTAGGCCATCGGCAGCTCGCCCTTGACCGGGTCCGGCCTGCCGATCGCGGCCGCGAGGTGCACGGCCGGGTGGCGGACCAGGGCGTCCTCGATCTCGCCGGGATCGATGTTGTGCCCGCCGCGGATGATGAGGTCCTTCGCCCGTCCGAAGATCCACACGAAGCCGTCCCCGTCGACCGTCCCGAGGTCGCCCGTGTTGCCCCAGCGCCATCCCGCCGGCAGGTCGTCGGGCAGGCCGGTGGGGAAGTAGTCGGCGTCGAGCGAAGGATCGAGGTACCCGGCCATCGTGGTCGGGGTGCCGGTCAGCAGCACCCCTCGCTCGCCCGGGTCGCAGTCGCGCACCCACCCGCCGTCGGCGTCGAGCTCGACCGCCTTGACCCGGACGAAGGGCAGCGCCCGGCCGGCCGAGCCCACCCGCGGCCGGCGGCCGTCGTCGAAATGCCCGGTGGTGGTGCCGTGGAGCTCGGTCATGCCCCAGTTCTCGCGCAACCAGATCCCGAAGCGGGCGTGGAACCGCTCGAGCACGTCCGTGGACAGCGGCGCGCCGCCGACGTGGAAGTCACGGATGCAGCACCCGTCGGCGTCGCCCTGACCGTGGAGCAGCGCGGTGGCGGTGGTGGGGGTCGCCAGGAGGCTCGTCACCCGGTATCGGCGGGCGACGTCCCAGAACGCCGTAACGGCCTGTCGCGACCGGAAGCCCTCGCTGGTCAGGGTGAGCAGGGTGCCGCCGAACAGCAGGGTGCGCAGGCCGAGCGAGATCGTGCCGCCACAGTGGAAGTTGGGCATTCCGTGGAGCGTGACCGTGTCCGGCTCGTTGCCCATCAGTGCGCCGACGTTCCAGGCGACGGTGAGCTGGCCGCCCTGGGACATCCGCACGAGCTTGGGTGTGCCCGTGGTGCCGCCCGTGGGCATCACCAGGGAGTCGCGGTCGGGGTCGGGGTCTGGCGTGAAGGTCAGGCTGCGGTCCCGGGCGGCGATGAGGTCCTCGACGGTGAACACGCGCCGCAGGGACGGCACGGCCTGGTGCAGCGCCTGGGCCCCGCCCTTCTCCTCGAGCACCTTCCGGGTGGTGACCACCGCGGTCGCGTGCGTCCGGTCGAGGATTCCGGTGATCGCGGGGAGCTCGAGGAAAGGGTTGATCGGCACGGCGATACCCGCAGTCTGCGCGCCCCAGAGCGCGACCAGGCCTTCGGGGAGCATCGGCAGCAGGAGCCCGACGACGCTGTCCGCGCCTCCGACCTCGCGGAACAGGTCCGCGGTGCCCTCGACCCCGGCGACCAGCCCGGCGTAGTCGAGCGAGCGGGCCGGGGTGAGCAGATCTGGCGGCTCGACCAGGACGACGGCCTGCTTCCCGGGCTGCTCGGCCGCGACCGCGCGCAGACAGCCGAGGACGGTGTCCGCGGGGCGGAGGTCGGCAGGATCGTGCCGTTCGATGTCGGCCACGTCCGCCGGCCCCCGCACCCGGCGGCGGACCAGCGTGCGCTCAGGCAACCGAGATCCCCCCGTTGACGCTGATGACCTGCCCGGTGATGCGCTGGGCGAGGGGCGAGGCGAGGAACAGGATGGTTCCGGCGAGGTCGTCCGGCTCGGTGAGCCCGAGCCCTGCCCGCTTGACGATCCGGTCGAAGATCTTCTTGCTGAACTCCTGGCTCATCGCCCGGTCGTACGAGGCGGTGTCGGCGATCAACGATGGGGTGAGAACGTTGACCCGGATCCCGTCGTTCTTGGCCTCGAGCGCCAGGGTCCGGCAGAACGTCACGATCGCGGCCATCGCTGCGCCGATACCGGTCTCGCCGGGGGTCGGGACCTTCGCGGCGTCGCTGGCAATGCTGATGATCGACCCCTGGCCCGCCGCTCGCATCACCGGGAGCACGGCGCGGGTCATCAGGAGCGAGCCCACGGCCTGCTCCACCAGCACCGCGCGCAGCTGGGCCAGCGGGATGTCGTGCAGCAGCGTGGGCTGGTACGGCGCGACGGTCGAGTTCACCAGCACGTCGATGCCGTCCAACAGCCGTGCTGCCTCGTCGGCGGCCTCCTGGGCCGCCTCGGGCTCGTTGAGGTCCGCGGAGAGGAACTCCACCTGGGCGTCCGGGGTCCGGACCGCGTCGACGGCGGCCTTGCCACGCTCCTGGTTGCGGCCGATGAGAACCAGCCGCCTGCAGCCTGCTCCGACGAAGGCCGCCGCGGTGGCGAGGCCGACCCCCGAGGTGCCACCGGCGATCACGACCGACCGGTCGGTGAAGTCGAGGCGGGTGTCCAGGGTCATGGGTGTCCTTTCCGACGACGTGGTGGGGAGGGGAGTCGCTCAGGCCGCGGCGGGCGCGACCGCGGTCTCGGGAGTGTGCGCCCGGACGAGGAGGTGCGCGGCCGTGGCGCCGGCGAGGCAGAGCAGAAGGGCCAGGCCGCAGGTGGTCCAGACGCCGAAGGTCGAGCCCTCCAGCGCGACAGCGACCAGCGGCGCGAACCCGGCGATCAGGGCGGCGAGCTGCATGCCGAGGGAGCCAGCGGTGTAGCGCACCTCGGGCGGCAGGGCCTCGGCGACGAAGGCGGGGAAGATGCCGTTGACGCAGGCGTGGCCGATCCCGGCCACGGCGAGCAGCGACACGAAGATGAACGCGACGCTGCCACTGCGCAGAGCGACGAAGTAGACGACCAGCAGGACGCCCTCGACCACCAGACCGGCGGACAGGAGGGTGGTCCGGCCGATCCGGTCGGAGAGGGCGCCCCACACCGGGTTCATCACGACGACGAGGAACGTCGCCGCCGTGACGACCCACAGGATCGTCGGCCTGGCGATCCCGACCTCGGTGGTCGCGTAGCTCAAGCTGTAGACGGTCAGCAGGTACCAGATCGACATCATCCCGGCCATCACGGCGACGATCCCGAGGATGGCGCCGGGGTGGGCCGTGACCGCCGTTCGGATGGGTGTGCGGGTGCGCTCCTGAGTGCGGGCGCGCTCGAAGTCGGGGGTCTCGTCCAGGCCGTAGCGGATCAGTACGCCGACCAGGACGATGACGGCGCTCGCGAGGAACGGGACACGCCAGCCCCAGGCGGCGAACGCCTCCTCGGACAGCGTGGCGGTCAGGATCGCGAAGACGACCGTGGCCAGGACTGTCCCGGCCTGGGCGCCCGCGGTGGAGAAGCTGCCGTAGAAGCCGCGTCGCCGCTCCGGGGCGTGCTCGACGGCGATCAGGACCGCGCCGCCGAGTTCGCCGCCGACGGCCAGGCCCTGCAGCACGCGCAGCACGACGAGCAGGACCGGTGCGACCCACCCGATCGCCGCGTACGTCGGGAGCAGACCGATCAGCACGGTGGCCGCGCCCATCACCACGATGGTCAGCATGACGGCGGTGCGCCGGCCGTGTCGGTCGCCGATCCAGCCGAAGAGCAGCCCGCCGAGAGGCCGGACGACGTAGCCGCTGGCGAAGGTGGCGAACGAGAGGACGAGGGCGACCGAGGGCGAGACGTCGCGGAAGAACAGCGTGTTGAACACCAGTGCGGCGGCGGTCCCGTAGGCGACGAGGTCGTAGTACTCGACGACGGAGCCGAGGAAGGCGGCAGCGGCTGCGCGCCGTGGGGTGGCGGGGCCGGCGCCCCGGGCGACGACGACCGGGGTGTCTTCAGTGGTCACGGAGGGCTCCAGAGGTCAGCCGGGATGAGATGTGGGTCACCGCGAACTTTGGTCTGACCGTAACTGGGAGCTTGTACAGATCGCAACCCTCAGTGTGAGGATCTGTCTAAACTCGGTCGGGTGTCCGAGGCGCCGACTCGGCGACGAGCTCCCGGAAGCGGCGGTGAGCCGCTCTCGCCCACTGCCCGCGTCGCGCGCGGAACCGGGCCGCCGCCTCGCGACCCACCCACGCGGGCTGCAGCGCCACGGGAAGTTGTGGGTCGCGGCGCATGAAGCGCTGCTGCAGGTTGAGCAGCTCCAGATATGCCGTCATCACGTCGTCAGGCGACCGCGGGTCGGGCCTCTCGTCGTCCATCTGCAGGAAACGCTGGTAGGCCACCTCGAGCTCGGTGAAATCCCATGCCCGGGCCACCAGCTCGGACTCGGTCAGGCCGAGCTCGACCGTCCTGCCCGAGACCGCGAATGACGTCTCCTCCAGTTCGAGGCTCTCGATCAGGCGGGTCAGGGCGGGAGCTCGTTCGGAGTGCGGCGTGACCCAGATGCCCGGGACCGGGTTGCCGAAGCCGAGCCAGTCGAGCCCCCCGTAGAGCCGCTTGCGGGTGGTCCGTCGGTTCTGCGGGACGTTGACGTAGAGCACCAGCCAGTGCCGGTCCCAGGTGCGGTCGTCGGAGAGGTAGGCGTCGGAGCGCCGCATGCCCTCCTCGACCAGTTCTCGGCCGCGGACATCGAGTGTCCAGCGGACCGCGCGCCCGTCCCTGACCCTGGTGAGCCATCCCGCGTGCGTCGACCGGGCGAGCAGCTGCCGACAGGCGTGGTCCTCGACCCCGAGGCTCGCGAACACCCGGAGCAGTGCCGTCGTCCAGGCTCCCTCCGGCTGGTCGTAGAGCATCTCGCCGGCCACGGTCAGCAGGAGTGACCGCGCGCTCGGCGCGGGGAGTGGCGACGTCACCGGCTCATCGTGGCCGAGGGTGGTGCGCCGCGGGACCTCGGGTGCTCGCGCTTTCCCCGGACGATGTTTTACAGTATCGGGGACTGAGTGTTGATAATCGTCAAAGCTCAAGGAGCTCCGATGCCCGAATCGGTTGCCCTGCAGCGCCTGCGCGAGGCGGCCCGCGATCCGCGGGCCTACGTCGCGGGCTGGCGGGCCCACCACCCCGGACGCCGGGTCGTCGGCGTCATGCCCATGAACTTCCCGCGCGAGATCGCCCTGGCGGCCGGGGTGCTCCCGGTGTACATCCAGGACGATCAGCGGCCCGTCGCGGAGGGCCGGGCCTACCTGCCGGAGTTCTACTGCGGCTACACGCGCAACCTGGCCGACCAGGCGGCGACCGGCCGGTTGGACCACTTCGACGCTCTCCTGCTCGCGGACCACTGCATCCAGCTGCTCGGGGCCTCCGACGTCGCGCGCGCCGTCGGTGACCGGTCCGTGTTCTTCGGCATGTTGATCAGCTCGCTGAGCGACTCGTGGGCCGAGAAGAAGATCGCCGAGATGATGGGTCAGTTCCGCGGCGAGTTCGAGAAGCTCTCCGGTGCACCCATCGGGGACGAGGCCCTGACCCGAGCGATCGAGGCGTACAACGCCGACCGCGAGTTGCTGCGCCGGGTGTTCGACGAGCGCGCCGCGGGCGACACGACGTGGTCGCCGGTCGAGCTGCAGGACATGGTCGTGTCCGCCCAGGTCATGGATCCCATCGAGCATCGCGACCTGCTCGTCGAGGCACTGGCCGCCGCGCCGCGTGGCGAACGGGACGACCGCGTCCGCGTCCACCTGTCGGGGCATCTCTGCCATGCGCCGCGCCGCGAGCTGCTCGAGGTGATCGAGGAGACCGGCGCCGTCGTGGTCGACGACGACCTGTGGTCGGGGCGGCGCTACGTGCAGTCCCTGGTCCCGTTCACCCCGGGCGAGGACCCGATGAGCGCAATCGGCCGCTGGTACGCCGAGCGCAACGTCGACCTGCCGTGCCCCACCCGGGTGCAGCACGACGTGGACTGGGACGCGTGGCTGATCGACGCGACGCGGCGCAGCGGCGCCGAGGTCGTCGTGCACCTCATGCCCAAGTTCTGCGAGCCCCACATGCTCTTCTACCCCGAGCTCCGCAAGGCCCTCGACGCCGCGGGCATCCCGCAGCTGCTGGTCGAGACCGAGCACGAGGGCATCCCCCTGGAAGCGCTGCGCACCCGGTTGGAGGCCCTCGTCGAGCGGGCCCTCCGGCACCGGCCCGCCTACGCCTGATCGGAGAACCCACATGACGACCACCGCTCCGACCGCCCTGTCGGCTCCGTCGACAGAACCCCGCACCGAGCGGCTCGCGATCACCCGCGAGGGCGGGCGCATGATCGCCGACTACTGGGAGGACCTCTTCGTCGCCCGGGAGTCCGGCCGCAAGATCATCTGGTACAACGGCGGCGCGCTCAACCCGATGTTCCAGGCCGCGGGCCTGGCCTGGTGTCACGGCGAGGCCTTCGCGGCCCGGTTGGCCGCGCAGCGCCTGGAGGGCCCCGCGCAGCTCGCGGGCGCGGAGTACGGCTACAACGCCGAGCTCTGCTCCTACTCCCGCACCCACCTCGGTTGCGCGGTACTGACCCTGAAGGGCAGCGAGGAGCCGGACAGCGGGGTCGTCGGCCTGCACGACCGCGCGGACCTGGCGTCGAAGCTGCCCGCGCCGGACCTCTTCGTCAACAACTACGCGGGCTGCAGCACCGGCCAGCAATGGGACGAGGTCTCCTACCGCGTGTTCGGCAAGAACGTGCCGATCTTCAACGTCTCGCACCCCTTCCTCTGGGGCAACCGGCCCGACGCCGGCTACCTCGTCGGTTCGGAGTGGGACGAGGCGTCGCGGTACGTCCGCGACCAGCTCGTCGAGCTGATCGACTTCCTCGAGGTCCAGACCGGGCGCCCGTTCGACTACGACGCGCTCAGCGAGTCGATGACCTACATCAAGCGCGCGGGCGAGCTGCGCCGCGAGGGTCTCGACCTCTGCAAGGCGACGCCGGCCCCGGCCACGTTCTGGGACTGGATCTCCTGTATCGCGCCGATCAACTTCCTCCCCGGCAACCAGGCGCTCGTCGACTACTTCCAGAACGTGAAGGACGAGATCCAGCAGCGCATCGATGCCGGTGTCTCCGGCGTGCGCGGGGAGAAGTACCGGCTGTACTTCGACGGGATCATGAACTGGAACAAGCTCGGGTTCCTGTCGCGCAAGTTCGCCGAGCACGGCGCCGCAGTGCTGGCCGGGCGCTACATCCAGAACGCGTTCTGGCAGGAGCCGCACCTGATCGACACCTCCGACCCGCTCCTCGGCATGGCCCAGCACTACCTGCTCTGCCCGACCAACCACGGTTCGAAGACCCTGGAACACCTGACCCTGCGGGACTGCGAGTCCTACGGCATCGACGGCATCGTCTTCCACTCCACCCGCACCTGCCGGGCGTTCACCGGGCCGCAGCGGCTGCTGGCGAAGTCCGCGCGGGACAATCTCGGCATCCCGTCGATCTTCTTCGAGGGCGACGTCGCGGACGCCTCCTTCTACAAGGAGGAGATCCTGGACAGCAGGCTGGTCGCGATGCTCGAGGCGATCGACGTCGCGCGCGAGCGCGGCGACCACCGACGGGCGGGTCACGGTGCCGAGGTGGCGTGGCCGACATGACCGGCGGGCGCTATCTCGGCGTCGACCTGGGTTCGACGACGGCGAAGGCCGTCGTCGTGGACGGCGCGGGGAAGATCCTGTCCTCCTCCGTCGTCACGATGGGGGCCGTCTCGCGCGCGGGCATGCAGCGCGCGATCGACCAGGCGTTGGGGGAGGCAGGGCTCACCGAGTCCGACCTTCAGGGCACGGTGTCGACGGGCTACGGGCGCCGGCTGGTGCCGGGCGCGGGCCGCACGTACACCGAGATCACCTGCCATGCGCGGGGGACCGCCGAGATGGTCCCCGGCGTGCGGCTGGTGATCGACGTCGGCGGGCAGGACTCGAAGGCGATCACCGTCGGGGACGACGGCCTGGTGCGGGACTTCGCCATGAACGACCGGTGCGCCAGCGGCACGGGCCGGTTCTACGAGGTGCTCGCCCGCGCCGTGGACGTGCCGATCGAGGGGCTCGGGGACCTGGCCCTGCGCGGCTCGGACGAGCTCGAGGTCAGCAGTATGTGCGCCACGTTCGCCGAGACCGAGATCGTGTCGATGTTGGCCGAGGACCAGGACGTCGCGGACATCGCGTCCTCGGTCCACCGGGCCATCGCGGCCCGAACCCTCGCGCTGGTGGCGCAGGTCGGCAGGTACACCCCGGTCGTCCTGACCGGCGGCGTGGCGCGGAACCCTGCGGCCGTGCACTTCCTGAGCCGAGCTCTCGACGCCGAGGTGACGGTGCCCGCACATCCGCAGATCACCGGCGCCTTCGGAGCGGCATTACTGGCCCGGGACGGCGACCGGGGGCGCCCGGTGGCTACGGACGTCCGCGGCGCGGACGAGATGTTCCCCCGGCCCCGGGGCCACGCCCATGACGGGCACGACTGCTCCGGGTGCGACGGGACCCTCGGGCCCGGCACGGTCGACCTGGGGACCGTCATCCCGGCGTGGCGCTGATCCGACCACCGCACCGGCCGATCGCATCAGTCCCCGCGGGCCAGGTCGCGGAGCACGAACTTCTGCACCTTGCCCGTGGCGGTCATCGGGAGCTCGTCGACCAGCAGCAGCTTCTCGGGCAGCTTCTGTGTCGCAATGCCCCGCCCTCGCAGGAACGAGGTCAGGTCCTCCAACGTCGGCCGTTCACCCGGCCGGGGAACGACGACGGCGCACGCCTTCTCGCCGAGCCGCTCGTCCGGGTAGGCCACGACGGCGACCTGGGCCACGGCCGGGTGCGCGGAGACGTAGCCCTCGACCTCGGCCACACTGATGTTCGTCCCGCCACGGATGATGATGTCCTTCAGCCGGCCGGTCACCCGCAGATAGCCCTGGTCGTCGAGCCGCCCGAGGTCGCCCGTGTGATGCCTGCCCTGCGCGTCGATGGTGGCGGCGGTGCGCTCGGGTTCGCGCCAGTAGCCGAGGACGGCACCCGGGCCCCAGTAGCAGATCTCCCCCTCCTCGCCGGTCGGCACGGGATCGCCGTCCGGTCCGACGAGGGTGATCCGGACGCCGTCGAGAGCGGGCGTGCCGTCCGACCCGGCCCGGCGGTCGAGCGGGTCCCCGTCGTGGCAGCAGGTCGCGGCGAGGATCTCGGTGGCGCCGTACAGGGGCATCAGGACGCCGCCGGTGAACACCTCGTCGAACTCGATCGCCAGCGCCTCCGGGATCGGCGCGCCCGCGCAGAGCCAGAACCGCATGGACGAGAGGTCGTGCTCGGCGGTGCGGGCGGCGTCGAGGGCCATCCGCACGAAGGGGGTCGCCGTGGCGGTGGCCGTGCACCGGTACCGCTCGATCCGGCGGAGCCCCTCGTGCGGCTCCCACACGTCGAGCAGGTGCGTCTCGGCGCCGACGGTCAGCGGCACGAGGATCCCGACCACGAGCCCGGTCGCGTGGGCCACGGGCGACGGCATGAAGACGACGTCCTCGGGTCGGGTCCGGAAGACGTCGTGGGCGAGGCCGCGGGCGGAGAAGTCCGCGGTGTTCCAGGTGTGTACGCAGCCCTTGGCGGTGGACTCGGTCCCCGAGGTGTAGACGATCAGGTGGGGCAGGTCGGGGTCGGGGTGAGGGCCGAGCTCGGCCTGCTCGGTAGTGGTGTCGCAGGCCTCGTCGAACGCCAACTCGCCCTCCTGCGTCGCGCCGCGGGCGATCACGAGCGTGCTGAGGGCCGGGATCTCCTTCTGCAGGGCGCGGAACATCCCCGCGTGATCGAACCCGCGGAACTCGCCGGTGGTGATCGCCGCGACCGCGCCGGAGTTGCGCAGCACGTGCGCCACCTCAACCTGGCGGTACACCGTCATGATCGGCACCAGGACCGCGCCGATCCGGGCGATCGCGAGGTACCCGATCACGAACTCGGCCCAGTTCGGCAGCTGCATCGCCACCCGGTCGCCGGGGCGCACGCCGCGGCGTAGCAGGGAGGCGCCGAGCCCGTGGGCGCGCTCGCGCAGGGTCGCGTAGTCGAGCTCGGTCGTGCCGTCGGAGACGAAGCGGCGGGTCGGCGTGGCCTCGGCCCACCGGTCCAGCAACGCCGCGGCCGAGCCGCCCTGCCACCACCCGCGCTCGCGGAAGAGGCTGATGGACCTGCCGTCGTACCGGTCGTGCACGGTCAGGGTGAGGCTCTCGGCTGCGATCTCCGGGCTGGCCATCGGCATCTCCGCTTCGTCGCGATACGTCCTCGTGTGACCGGGGGCATGAGAGTAGCCGGGAGCTGTCGCGGTTATCAATGGTCAGACCGAAGTTGTACGGGGGACGAGCTGCGTGGCTCGTCGTGGGCGACGGTTACGACGAGGCGGTGGCGGCGATCCCTGCGGACACCGACCTGCCGGACACGATGGGCGGCTGGACGCTGTTCAGCTCCGGCACCACCGGCAGGCCGAAGTCCTTCTGCGAGGAGTCGCCGGGAGTGCCGGCGACCGAGGTCCCGCTGCGGTAGGCAGCGATGATGCGCGACCTGGGCATGGGCCCCGGGGAGCCGCCACCGGTCCTGTTCAGTGCCGGCCCGGCCTCTCACACCGCGCCGATGGGCTTCCTCCACGCGGTGCACCAGATGGGCGGCACTGTCGTCACGACCCGGCGGTTCGACGCCGAGGGGGCACTGGCGCCCGAGCGGCACGGCGTCACGCACAACCCCTGGGTGCCGACGATGTTCGTGCGCCTGCTCCGGCTGCCCGCCCAGGTCAGGGATCGGTACGACCTGAGCACCCACCGCGTGGGCGGCACACGGTGCCGCGCCCTGCCCGCTACTACACGTGCCCCCGCGCCGTCGACCTCGTGGACCGCATCCCTCGAAGCGATGCCGGCAAGATCCTGGTCGGCGAGCTGCGGCGGGCCTACGGACCCTGATCGATCAGCGCGATCCCGAGCGCCCCGAACCCGAGGAGGACGAAGCGCTCCGCCAGCTCGTCCGAGCCCGGTGCGCGCAGGGTTCTGCCCGGCCAGTAGGCCAGCGAGAAAACGGCGCCGAGGCAGCCCTGGGTGGCGGCAGCCACCGCCGTGGGGGCGGCGGCGGGCGCGGCGCGCGCGACGGCCCGCTCCCAGCGTTCGACGTAGCGCCGCCGACGCCGGTCGAACTCCTTGCGCCACGGGTCGACCAGGGACCGGTCCTCCCGCTGGTACACGCTGACGAGCGCGCGGTGGTCGATCGTGAACCGGACGTGGTGGTGCACCAGCCGACGGAGGTCCGCCTCGGGATCGGCGAGCAGCGGGGCGGTCGCGCCGACGAGCTCGTCCATCGCCTCGTTGAACAGCGCGGCGAGGATCTCGCTCTTCCCGCCGAAGACCCGGTAGAGAGCCGGACCGCTGAGCCCGGCCCGCGTGCCGAGCTCGTCCATCCCGGCGCCGTGGAAGCCCCGCTCCCGGAAGAGCTCGGCGGCGGCGTCGAGGATGCGGCGCTCCCGGTCCACGCGGGCGACGCTAGCAGAAGTCATGAACCGCAGTTCCGAGGAGCCGCGTAGTCACTGGTCGGCGGCTCGCCCGAGACGGAACGAGCGTTCCTCACCGGCATCGGACGCCGATCCCCCGGGGTCCTGCGTCGGTCACCGACCCGCCGCACTCGCCTCCACCCTCTCGACCGGCTGCTCGAGCTTGCGGGCGATGTCCTGCCGGAGCAGGTGCTTCTGGATCTTGCCGGTGGCGGTCGTCGGCAACTCGGTGACCAGTTCCAGTCGCTCCGGGGTCTTCTGGATCGCGACGCCGCGCTCCAGCAGGTAGCCCTTGAGCGAGTCCAGGGTCGGCGGCGAGCCCGGATCGACGGGGACCGCGTAGCAGCAGACCCGCTCGCCGAGCCGCACGTCCGGCATCCCGACCACGGCGGACGCGCGGATGCCGGGGTGCTCGGCCAGCAGGTCCTCGATCTCCCGGACGCTGATGTTCATGCCGCCGCGGATCACGATGTCCTTCGTGCGGCCGGTGACCCGGACGTAGCCGTCCGCGTCCATCCGGCCGAGGTCCCCGGACCGCGAGAGGCCGTCGGCGGTGTAGAGCTCGGCCGTCTCGTCGGGTCGCCCGAGGTAACCCAGCATGTGGCTGGGTCCGCGGTAGGCGATGTCGCCCTCCTGCCCGGCGGGCACGGGTACCCCGGCCTCGTCGACCACCCGGACCTCGGCGTACGGCAGCGCCGAGCCGTCCGAGATCAACGCCTTCTCCGGGTCGTCGGCGACCGTGCAGGTCGTCGTCGTGAGGTTCTCGCTGCGCCCGTACAGGCTGAGGATCCTGGTCGACGGCAGCAGCGTCCGGGCCCGCTCGACCACCGAGCGCGGGATGGGTGCACCGGCGGAGACCCAGACCCGCAGGCTCGAGGCGTCGTGCACGGCGGGGTCGAGGACGTCCAGCGCCATCTGCAGGAACGTCGTGGCGGTGACGGTGATCGAGCAGCGGTACCGCGCGATCTCCTCGAGGCCGCGGCGCGGCTCCCACTCGGCCATCACGTGGGTGGAGCCCCCGGCCAGCAGTGGCATCAGGATCCCGGTGACCAGGCCGGTGGTGTGGGTGATGGGGGAGGGGCTGAACCCCACGTCCGCCGAGGTGACCGCGAACGCCTGGTTCAGGCAGCGGGCGCCTCCGGCGTAGGTGTTGAACGTGTGCACGCAGCCCTTCGGGCGCGCCGTCGTGCCCGAGGTGTAGACGATGACGTAGGGATCGTCCGGGCCGACGGGCCTGCCCAGGGACGCTGCGGCCTCGGCGGGGTCGATATCGGGCAGCAGCGCAGTGAGCGGCGTGACGGGGCCGCCTTCCGCGGCGTCGTCCCGCACGACGACGACCGTATGCACCCCGGGCCGGGAGGCGGCGAGGTCGCGGTACATGCCGAGGTAGTCGAAGCCCTTGAACGTCGACGCCGTCACCACCGTGGAGACCTCGGCGTCGTCGAGCACATGGCCGGCCTCGTCGCGACGGTAGATCGGCATGATCGGGACGGTGATCGCGCCGAGCCGCGCGACGGCGGCGGTGACCATGGCGAACTCGGCCCAGTTCGGCAGCTGCACGGCGACCCGGTCGCCCGCGCGCACCCCGCGGTCGCGCAGGCCCACGGCAAGGCGCGCCGACAGGTCGCGCAGCTCCGCATAGGTGAAGCCGGTCGTGCCGTCGGTGACGAACGTCTTGTCGGGCATGACGTCCGCCTGCCGGGTGAGCACCTCGGCGAAGTTCTCCGTGCTCCAGCAGCCGGAGTCGTAGTACTCCTGCACCTCGACCGCCGGGTAGCGGTCGCTCACGGTGGGAATCTCCATCGATCTCCGTCCTGGGATGAGGGTCGGGCCTGGGCCCGTCTTTCGGTCGGAAGTTACAATGGTCTGGCCGAAACGGCAACGGTGCGTGGCTGAGACCTGAGGCTAGACTTTGGTCTGACCGATAGCATAATATCGGCGGCGATCGACGAAGGAGCTTCCATGGATCTCGCTGACTCCCCCACGGAGGCGGAGTTCCGGGCGCGCGTGCGGGCCTGGCTCGCCGACACTCTCCCGACGCTGCCGTGGCCCGAACCGGTCGAGCTGGCCGACAAGCTGCCGTTCTGGCGGCAGTGGCAGCGCCTGCTGTTCGAGGGCGGGTACGCGGGCATGTCCTGGCCGCGGGAGTACGGGGGCCAGGGCGCCGACGCCAAGATCCGCGCGGTCTTCACCGACGAGGCGGACCGGGCCGGTGCGCCCGAGCGGCTCAACACGGTGGGCGAGGACTTCGCCGGCCCCACGATCATCGCCTTCGGCACGGACACGCAGAAGGAGCGGTTCCTGCGCTCGATCCTCACCGGCGACGAGCTGTGGTGCCAGCTGTTCTCGGAGCCGGAGTCCGGCTCGGACCTGGCGTCGTTGAGGACGAAGGCCGTCAAGGTCGACGGCGGCTGGCGGATCTCCGGGCAGAAGATCTGGACCAGCCGCGCCCACCTGGCCACGAACGCCATCCTGCTGGCCCGCACCGGCGGTACGGAACTGCCGCGGCACAAGGGAATCACCTACTTCCTGCTGCCCCTTGCCAGCGAGGGCGTGACGATCCGCCCGCTCGCCCACATGCTCGGCGAGGCGGAGTTCAACGAGGTCTTCCTCGACGACGTCTTCGTGCCGGACGAGCTCGTGCTGGGCGAGGTCAACGGCGGCTGGAAGGTCGCGATGGCCACGCTCGGCTTCGAGCGGGTCGGCATCGCGACGGGCCGGGTCAACACGAAGCGCGCCGTCGACGACATCGTCGCGCAGATCCGCGAGATGACCGGACCGGATGGCGCGCCCCTCGGAGCGGACCCGACGGTGCGCCGGAAGGTGGCCGATCTCTACGGCCGCGCGCTCGTCCACCACGCCATCGGCCAGCGCGTGCTGACCATCGCCGCGGACGGTGGCCCGCCGGGGCCGGTGACCTCGATCGGCAAGCTCTACTTCTGCCCGCTGGTGGAGGACCTCGCCGACTTCCGGCAGTCGCTCTCCCCGCTCGGCGGGCAGCTGGCCCCGCAGGAGCAGTCCGAGGCCGAGAGCAGGTGGCAGCGGCTGGCCTACCAGGCCCGGGGCACCGCGATCGCCGGCGGCTCGACCTTCATCCAGCGCAACATCGTGGCCGAGCGGATGCTCGGCATGCCGAGGAGCGGAGCATGACCACTCCTGCGGCCTCGTTGGCCGCATCCGACACCTACGTCTGGACCCCTGGCGCGGAGTACCTCGAGAACACCCGGGTCGCCCGGTTCGCGCGCCGGCACGGCGTCGAGGACATCGACGCGTTGCGGGCTCGCTCGGTCGCCGACGTCGGCTGGTACTGGGACGCGGTCGTCGCCGACCTGGGCCTGCCGTTCTCGCGCCCGTACACACAGGTCCTCGACCTCTCCCGCGGCGTGACCGACCCGGACTGGTTCGTCGGCGGCGAGCTGAACGTGGCCGACGCCGGCCTGGCGCGCTGGGCGGCGGACCCGGCGGCCCGCGATCGCACGGCGGTGGTGCACGAGGCCGAGGACGGCACGGTCGACCGGTTGACCTTCGCCGAGCTCGACGAGCGGTCGCGGCGGGTCGCGGCCGGCCTGCGGGGGCTCGGTGTCGGTCGGGGCGACGCGGTGGCGCTCTACCTCCCCATGGTCGCCGAGGCGGTCGTCGCGTTCTACGCCGCGGCCCGGCTCGGCGCGGTCCTGGTTCCGCTCTTCTCCGGGTTCGCCGCGGGCGCGATCGCCTCCCGCCTGCTGGACGGGGAGGTGCGGGCGGTCGTCGTCGCGGAGTCGAGCGTTCGGCGGGGACGGACGGTGTCGATGCTGCCGCCGGTCCGCGAGGCCGTGGCGCAGAGCCCGTCGGTCCGGCACATCGTGGTGGTCGGCGCGCCCGGCGAGGGCGAGACCGCCTGGTCGGACCTGCTCGCCCACGATCCCGACCCGGGCCCGGCCGAGCCGATGGCGTCGTCGGACACGCTGCTGCTCGCCTACACCTCAGGAACGACGGGCCGCCCGAAGGGCGCGGTGCACACGCACGCCGGCTTCCTGGTGAAGACGGCGAGCGAGGTCGCCTACTCGTTCGATCTCGGACCCGGCGGGGTGTTCTGCTGGATCACCGACATGGGCTGGATCATGGGCCCGCTGTCGATCGTCGGCACGCACGCCAACGGCGGCACCCTGGTGCTCTACGAGGGCTCGCCCGACGTGCCGGACCTCGGTCGGTTGTGGCGGCTCGCGGAGCGGCACCGGGTGACGATGCTCGGGGTGTCACCCACCCTGATCCGGACCGTCCGCACGCTCGACACCGACTCGGTCGCGGCGGTCGACCTGTCCTCGGTGCGCACGCTCGGCTCCACGGGCGAGCCGTGGGACGCCGAGTCGTACGAGTGGCTCGCGCGCACTGTCTTCGGCGGTCGTGTACCGATCATCAACTTCTCCGGCGGCACCGAGGTGGGCGGGTCGTTCCTCGCCCCCTACCCGGTCGAGCCGATCCGCAGCTGCTCGCTGGGCGGGCCGTCGCTCGGGATGGACGTCGACGTCGTCGACGCCGCGGGCGAGCCCGTGCGCGGCGAGGTGGGCGAGCTGGTGTGCCGCCAGCCCTGGCCGGCGATGACCCGCGGGATCTGGCGGGACCGCGAGCGCTACCTCGAGGCCTACTGGTCCACCTTCCCGGGGCTGTGGCGGCACGGCGACCACGCCGTCGTCGACGCCGACGGGCAGTGGTTCCTGCGCGGGCGATCCGACGACGTGATGAACGTGGCCGGCAAGCGGTTGGCGCCCGCCGAGGTCGAGGCGGTGCTGATCGCCCACCCGGACGTCGCGGAGGCCGCGGTGGTCGGGGTGCCCGACGCGAAGAAGGGCGAGGCCGTCTGGGCCTTCTGGGTGCCGCGGGCCGGCGCGACCTCGGGCGAGGAGGAGCTCGCCGAGACGTTGCGCCGCCGGGTGGGGGAGGAGCTGGGCAAGCCCTTCGCGCCGAGCCTGATCCGCCGCGTGGACCAGCTGCCGAAGACCCGCTCGGCGAAGATCATGCGCCGGGCCGTGCGGGCCGCCGCGCTGGGGCAGGATCCCGGTGACCTGTCCGGCGCGGAGAACCCCGAGGCGCTGGACGTGGTCCGGGCGGCGGTGGCCGAGCAGGCGGGCGCCCGCGATGGCTGAGCTCCGCGGGCGGGCGCCGTCCGCCCCGGTGTCAGTCCTCCTCGGGCACCGAGACGGTCGTGCGCTCGTCGACCTCGAGCGCGGCGGCGGCGTAGGAGTGCACGTGCCGGGTCATCCGGCGGACCGCCGCGTCGGCGTCGCGCTCCTTGATCGCCCGGGTGACCGACCGGTGGGCGCGGACCGTGATGTCGCGGACCTCGTCGTTGACGAAGCCCTCGTTGTGGGTCGTGGTGTAGATCGCCCGCGACAGCGCCATCATGATGCCGGTCAGGATCTCGTTGTGGCTGGCGGTGGCCACGGCGATGTGCCAGTCCACGTTGGCGCGCAGGAACCCCTCGAGGTCCGCGCTCGCCGCGATCTCCTCGTTGACGGCCTCGAGGCGCCGCAGGTCCCCGGCGGTCCGGTGCTGCGCCGCGAGCCGGGCGCACGAGGGCTCGATCGCCTCACGGGTCTCGTGCACCGAGGCGAGGCGGATCTGCCGGCCCCGGATCAGGAGCTCGAGCGAACTGGCGACGGACTCCTCGCCCGGGCGCTGCACGAACGCTCCGCCGGCGCGGCCGGCCTTGATGCGGATGAGGCCCTGCACCTCGAGGATGCGCAACGCCTCGCGCACCGTGGTGCGACTCATCCGGGTCTGGGTGACGAGCTCGCGCTCCGGGGGGAGCGGGGTGCCCTCCGGGTACTCGCCCGAGAGGATGCGTTCGCGCAGCTCGTTGGCGAGGACGTCGGAGGCCTTGGGGACCTCCATCGGGGAGAGCCGGATCGCCGACCGGGCGTCGCCTGCAGCCATGGGGGCCTCCTTTCCTGGTCTAAAGGTCTGACCCAATTTACCATCGTCGCGGGCCATGACGTCGTTGTCACCCGCCCGCGAGCCGAGTAGGAGCAACTCATGCGTTGGGAACTCTCTGCCGAGCAGGCCGACTTCCGGTCGGTGCTCGCGGACTGGCTGGGTGGGACCTGCCCGCCGGAGACGCTGCGCGGCTGGCTCGACGCCGGCGACCACGCCTCGTTCGAGGAGCGTTTCGTGTGCGAGGGCTGGTTCGGGGTCGGGTCCCCCGAGGACCTCGGCGGCGAGGGTGGTGGGCTGGTCGAGCTCGCCCTGGCCGCGGAGGAGCTCGGCAGGCGAGCGGCGCCGTCTGCCGCATGGCTCGGCTCGATGCTCGCGCTTCCCGCGCTGGCGGGGATGCCCGAGGCGGCCAAGGCGCTCCTGGCCGACGGCGTGACCACGGTGCTGGCCTCGTCGGCGGGTGTCGTCCCGACCGCGGAGACCGGGGTGACCGGTGACGGATCGCGGCTCGGCGGAACCGTCGGCACGGTGCTCGCCGCGGACCGCGCGCGCCGGCTGGTCGTCCCGGTCGGCGGAGAGCGGCCCTCCCTGCAGCTCGTGGAGGTCGACCAGCCGGGGGTGCGGATCCGCCTGCGGGCTCTCACCGACCGCAGCCGCTCGGTGGCCGACGTCGAGCTCGACGGCGCCCACGGCACCGCGATCCCGCTCGAGGGGCCCGAGGTCCTGGAGGCCGCGGCGTTGCGGGCCGCGGTGCTGGTCGCGGCCGACGCGCTCGGGGTCATGGAGCAGATGCTCGACTCGACGGTCGAGTACACGCTGCAGCGCAAGCAGTTCGCCGTCCCGATCGGCTCTTTCCAGGCGGTCAAGCACGCGGCCGCGGAGATGTTGGTGAAGGTCGAGTCCGCCCGGTCGATCGTGTACCTCGCCGCCGCCTCCGTCGAAGCCGGCCATCCCGACGCGCCACTCCACGCCGCGGCCGCGAAGGCACAGGTGTGCGGTGCGGCGTCCGCGGCTGCGGACGCGGCCCTGACGCTGCACGGGGCGATCGGCTACACCTGGGAGCACGACCTGCAGATCTTCTACAAGCGGGCCAAGCTCGACGCCGAGCTGTTCGGTTCACCCGCGGCATGGAACGACCGGCTGGCGGACCGGCTGGCGCTGGTCCCGGGCGCGCCGGCGTAGCTCCACCCCTGTTCGGTATGACCTTTCCCACGGCGACGAGTGTCGCCAGTTTTGGTCAGTCCTTTGTTACGATCGACCGCGCAGTGACGACGTGGTCGGAGGAGGTGCGTGGTGGACTTCGAGCTCACCGATGACCAGTCGACGATCCGGGACGCGGTCCGGGACCTGGCCGGCAAGTTCGACGACCAGTACTGGTTGGAGCACGACCGGGACAAGCAGTTCCCGACCGAGTTCTACGACGCGCTGGCCACGGGCGGCTGGCTCGGCATCACCACCCCGGAGGAGTACGGCGGCCACGGGTTCGGCATCACCGAGGCGTCGATCCTGATCGAGGAGGTCGCCAAGTCCGGCGGCGGCATGAACGCCGCCTCGGCGATCCACCTGTCGATCTTCGGCATGCACCCCGTGATCAAGCACGGCTCCGACGAGCTGAAGAAGCGCACCCTGCCGCGGATCGTCGACGGCTCGCTGCACGTGTGCTTCGGGGTGACGGAGCCCGGCGCGGGCCTGGACACCACGCGGATCACGACCTTCGCCAGGCGCGAGGGCGACCACTACCGGGTCAACGGCCGCAAGGTGTGGATCTCGAAGGCCGTCGAGTCGGAGAAGGTCCTGCTGCTGACCCGCACGCAGAAGGTCGACGAGGTCGCGAAGAAGACGGACGGCATGACGCTGTTCCTCACCGACCTCGACCGGTCGAGGATCGACATCCGGCCCATCCCGAAGATGGGCCGCAACGCCGTCACCTCGAACGAGCTGTTCATCGACGACCTGATGATCCCCGTCGAGGACCGCGTCGGCGAGGAGGGCAAGGGCTTCACCTACATCCTCGACGGGCTCAACCCCGAGCGGATGCTGGTCGCGGCCGAGGCGCTCGGCCTGGGCCGGGTCGCGCTGGACCGCGCGGTGACCTACGGCAACCAGCGCGAGGTGTTCGGCCGGCCGATCGGCATGAACCAGGGCCTGCAGTTCCCGCTGGCGGACTCGCTGGCCCGCCTCGACGCCGCGGAGCTGGTGCTGCGCAAGGCGACCTGGCTCTACGACCAGGGCAAACCGTGCGGCCGGGAGGCCAACACCGCCAAGTACCTGTGCGCCGACGCCGGCTTCCAGGCCGCGGACCGGGCGCTGCAGACCCACGGCGGGATGGGCTACTCGGAGGAGTACAACGTTGCCCGGTACTTCCGCGAGGCCCGCCTGCTCAAGATCGCGCCGCTCAGCCAGGAGATGGTGCTCAACTACCTGGGCTCGCACGTGCTGGGCCTGCCGAGGAGCTACTGATGCCCGCGCTCGAGGCGTTTTCCCTGGACGGCCGCGCGGCCCTGGTCACAGGCGCCGGCGGAGGGATCGGCGCCGCCGTCGCCACCGCGTTCGCCCGTGCGGGCGCCGCGGTTCTCGTGACGGACGTGGACGAGGATGCCGCCCGCGTCGTGGCCAAGCAGATCGTCGAGGCCGGGGGCCGGGCGGACAGCCAGGTGCTCGACGTCCGCGACCGGGCCGCGGCGGATGCGGCCGCCGCCAAGGCCGCCGACCTCGGGGGCGGGGCGCTGCACATCCTGGTCAACAACGCGGGTGCCATCGCGCCGGCGATGTTCCCCAAGCTGAGCGAGGACGCGTTCCGGCGGATCGTCGAGATCCACCTGATGGGCTCGTTCACCTGCTCGCAGGCCGCCCTGCCGTTCCTGCCGGACGACGGCTCGGGCCGGATCCTCAACGTCACCTCCGCGGCCGGGCTGGTCGGCACGATCGGCCAGGCGAACTACGGCGCCGCGAAGGCCGGGATCATCGGGCTGACCAAGTCGCTGGCCAAGGAGCTGGCGCGCCGGCAGGTCACGGTCAACGCGCTGGCGCCGCTGGCGGCCACGGCGATGACCGAGAACATCCGCAGCAACGAGAAGCTCGCCGCCAAGACCCTGGAGCGGATCCCGCTGCAGCGTTGGGCCTACCCGGACGAGATCGCGGCGTCGTTCGTGTTCCTGGCCTCGCCGGCGGCGGGCTACATCACCGGCCAGGTGCTGCCGGTCGACGGCGGGACGGTGATCTGACGTGCCGCTGCAGGGTCGGGACGTCTTCCTCGTCGAGGGCGCGCGCACGCCCTTCGGGAAGTCGCACCCGGAGAAGGGCTGGTTCCGCGACACTCATCCCAACGACCTGCTCGGCGCGGTCTACCGCGACCTGCTGGGCCGGGCCGGGATCGCCCCCGGCGTCGTCGAGGACCTCGTCGTGGGCTGCACCGCCCCGTTCGGCGAGCAGTCCCGCAACATCGGGCGCAACGTGTGGCTGCAGGAGGGCTACCCGCCCGAGGTCCCGGCCGTCGTCCTCGACCGGCGCTGCGGCTCCGCGCAGACCGCGAGCGAGATGGCGGCCTCCCTGGTGGCCTCGGGCGTGCACGACGTCGTGATCGCGGCGGGCGTCGAGCACATGGGGCACGTCCCGATGAACTCGCCGGCGAAGATCTCCGAGCTGTACGGCGAGCCGTGGACCGCGCGGATGTGGGAGCAGTACGACTTCGTGCCGCAGGGCGAGAGCGCCGAGCTGATCGCCGAGCGCTGGGACCTCTCGCGTGAGGAGATGGACGAGTTCGCCGCGCGCTCGCACGCGCTCGCCGCCGTCGCCATCGAGGCGGGCAGGTTCGACGCGGAGATGATCGACTGGGAGCTCGACGGCGAGGTGCGCCGCGGCGACCAGACGGTCCGCCCGGGCACGACCGCGGAGACCCTGGCCGGGCTGAAGGCGGTCTTCCGCAAGGAGAACGGCCGCATCACCGCGGGCACGTCGTCGCCGATCTGCGACGGCGCGGCCGGCGTGCTGCTGGCCTCGCAGAGCGCCGTCGACGAGCACGGCCTCACCCCGCGGGCGAGGATCCTCGACCAGACGACCGTCGGCGTCGACCCGGTGATCATGCTGACCGGTCCGATCCCGGCCACCCACAAGCTGCTGGAGCGCAACGGGCTCAGCATCTCCGACGTCGACCTGTTCGAGGTCAACGAGGCGTTCTCCTCCGTCGTCCTGGCCTGGCAGCGCGAGCTCAAGCCGGACATGGACCGGGTCAACGTCAACGGCGGAGCCATCGCCCTGGGCCACCCCGTCGGGGCGACCGGCGGGCGACTGCTGGCCACGATCGTCGCCGAGATGGAGCGCCGGGACGTCGAGCTCGGCCTCGTCACCATGTGCTGCGGCGGCGGGCTCGGCACCGGGACCCTGGTGCAGCGGGTATGAGCATGCTCGATCTCAGGCCGCACATCCGGCCGCGGGACGGCGTCTGGTGGAGCCAGGCCGGTGCCGAGGCCACCCCGCTGGTCGACGCCCTGCTGGACCAGGTCGCCGACATCGGGCCGGTGCGGGCCTTCTGCGGGCTGAGCTTCAACCGCCGGCTCCGCGAGGTCCCCGCCGAGCTCACCCTGACCTCGTACGGGGCGATGGGGGAGCTGCGCAAGGCGCGCGGCCTGCAGGTCGTGCCCGCGCACTACTCGGTGCTGCCCCGGCTGTTCGCGGAGCGCATCCTCCCGGGTGACGTCGGCCTGGTGCAGGTCGCCCCGCCCGGGCCGGACGGCGTCTGCTCGCTCGGGATCGGTGTCGACTACGCGGCCGACGCCGTGCGGCACAGCAGGGTGCTGATCGGCGAGATCAACCACCGGATGCCGGCCACCGTCGGCACGCCCGGGATCCCGCTGGAGCGGTTCGCCGCCACCGTCGAGACCGACCGGCCGGTCCCGGAGGCCCCGGACCGGGCGCCGGACGCCGTCGACGGGGCGATCGCCGCCCGCGTCGCCGAGCTCGTCGAGGACGGGGACACCGTGCAGATGGGCGTCGGCGCGCTGCCGACGGCGATCATGGACGGGCTCGCCGGGCATCGGGACCTCGGCTTCCACTCCGGGATGTTGACCGACGGCGTGCTGCGGCTGGTGGAGAAGGGCGTGCTGACCGGCCGCCGGAAGGAGATCGACGAGGGCCTGCTGGTCACCGGTACCGCCATCGGCAGCGCCGAGCTCTACGCCCGGCTGGGCGAGCTGCCGGTGGTCTTCCGGCCCGCGAGCTACACCCACGATCCCGGGGTCCTGGCGCGGCTGCGTCGGCTCGTCGCGATCAACTCCGCCATCGAGGTGGACCTGAGCGGGCAGGTGGGCAGCGAGGTCGCGGGCGGCCGCTACCTGGGCGGGATCGGCGGCCAGGCGGACTTCTCCGGTGCGGCGGTGCGCACCGGCGCCCGGTCGGTCATCGCCCTGCGCTCCACCGCGGGCGGCGCCTCCACCGTCGTGCCCGTGCTGAGCGGGCCGGTGAGTACGGCGCGGGCGGACGTGGACGTCGTGGTCACCGAGCACGGCACCGCGTGGCTGCGGGGCTGCCCGCCCGCCGACCGTGGCGCGCGTCTGGTCGCTGTCGCGGCCCCCGAACACCGAGAAGACCTCGAGCGATCGCTGCGGGAGGGCACATGAGCAGGAGCGTGCAGATCCGGGAGGTCGGGCCGCGCGACGGGTTCCAGAACGAGCCTGAGCGCATCCCGACGGACGACAAGATCCGGCTGATCGAGGCGCTGGCCCGGGCAGGCTTCCGGCGCATCGAGGTCGCGAGCTTCGTGCGACCGGACGTGATCCCGCAGCTGTCCGACGGCGTGGAGGTGCTGAACCGCATCGACATACCGGACGACGTGCAGCTGATGGTGCTGATCCCCAACAGCAAGGGTTTGGACAACGCCCTGAAGGTGCGGGACCGCTTCCACGAGGCGGCGATCTTCGTGAGCGCTTCGGAGACGCACAACAAGAAGAACGTCAACCGCAGCGTCGCCGAGACCATGGCGGACAACGCCGTCATGGCGAAGCGCGTCCGGGCCGAGGGCCTGAAATGCGCGGCAGTCGTTGCCACGTCCTTCGGGTGCCCCTACGAGGGCAAGGTCGAGCTGGGTCGCGTGCTGGACCTGGCCGAGCGGTTCGCCGAGGCCGGCGCGACCGAGATCGGCTTCGGCGACACCACCGGAATGTGCAACCCGATGTACGCCAGGGACTTCTTCGCCGCGGCCCTGGAGCGGCTCCCCGGCGTGGAGATCACCGCGCACTTCCACAACACCCGTGGGCAGGGTCTGGCCAACGCCTACGCGGCGTTGGAGGCGGGCTGTACGAGTTTCGAGTCCAGCTTCGGTGAACTGGGTGGGTGTCCGGTGCCGAAGGGCTCGACCGGCAACATCGCCACCGAGGACCTGGTGAGCATGTTCCACGAGATGGGCGTGGAGACGGGGCTGGACCTGCCCGCCGTCATCGACGCCGCTCGCGAGGCCCAGCGCGTGCTCGGCCGCACCCTGACCAGCCATTCGCTCGTCGCCGGGCCCATCGACTGGCACCTGCAGAGCGCCTGACTTCCGAGAAGAGGAACTCCTGATGAGCAACCGCACCGCGTTCGTCACCGGCGGCGCCCAGGGCATCGGCCAGGGCATCGCCACCACCCTGGGTGGGCACGGCTTCAAGGTGGCCGTGGTCGACCTGAACCTCGAGGCCGCGCAGGCCACCGCGAAGTCCATCACCGACGCCGGCGGCACCGCGGTCGCCGTGCAGGCCGACGTCACGGACACCGCATCGGTCCAGGCGGCGGTCAAGACCGTGACCGAGGAGCTCGGGCCGGTCGAGGTCGCCGTGAACAACGCCGGCTGGGACGACTTCATGCCGTTCCTGAAGACCGGCGAGGACTTCTGGGACCGCGTCCTGGAGATCAACTTCAAGGGTCAGCTGCGCGTCGTGCAGGCGGTCGTGCCGGGCATGATCGAGCGCGGCTTCGGTCGCGTCGTCAACATCGGCTCCGACGCCGGCCGCGTCGGCTCCTCGCTCGAGGCCGTCTACTCCGGCGCCAAGGGCGGAATCATCGCCTTCACCAAGACCCTGGCCCGCGAGGTCGCCACCAAGGGCGTCACGGCGAACACCGTGTGCCCCGGCCCGACGGACACCCCGGCGCTGCGGAAGTTCGCGGACAGCTCAGGGCAGGATGCGGACAAGGTGCTGGGCGGCATGACCAGGGCCGTGCCGATGAAGCGACTGGCGCAGCCCGAGGACGTGGCCGCCGCCGTCGCCTTCTTCGCCTCCGACGCCGCCGGCTACATCACGGGCCAGACGCTGTCGGTCAGCGGCGGCCTGACGATGGCCTGATGCCGAGACGGAGCTTGCGGAGTCGACCATCATGAGGGTCTCGGGGCCGCGGGAGCCGGTCGAGTGGACGGGCGTCGGCAAGTACGACGACATCCGACTCGACCACTCCGGCGACGGCATCGCCAAGATCACTCTCTGCCGGCCGGAGGTGCGCAACGCCTTCCGCCCGCAGACACTCATCGAGATCTCCGACGCGTTGACCCGCGCCCGTGAGGATGCGTCGATCGGCGTGATCGTGCTGACGGGAGACGGGCCCGAGGCGTTCTGCTCCGGCGGTGACCAGCGCGTCCGTGGCGACACCGGCTACCTGACGGAGCCGGGCCGCGAGGATGCCGTCGGCCGCTTCCACGTCACGGACCTGCAGGTGCAGATCCGGCGGCTGCCCAAGCCGGTCGTCGCGATGGTCGCCGGCTACGCCATCGGCGGGGGCCACGTGCTGCACCTGGTCTGCGACCTGACGATCGCCGCGGACAACGCGCGCTTCGGCCAGGTCGGGCCCAAGGTCGGCTCCTTCGACGGCGGCTTCGGCGCCGGCCTGTTGGCGCAACAGGTCGGGCAGAAGCGGGCCAAGGAGTTCTGGCTGCTCTGCGAGCAGTACGACGCCGCCGAGGCCAAGGAGATGGGCCTGGTCAACACCGTCGTGCCGCTCGCCGAGCTGGAGACCGAGACCGTGGCCTGGTGCCGCCGGATGTTGAAGCTCTCGCCGATGGCGCTGCGGCTGTGCAAGGCGAGCTTCCATGCCGCGGAGGACGGGCTGTCCGGCCTGCAGCAGCTGGCGCACGACACCAACCTGCTCTTCTACGCCACCGAGGAGGCGCAGGAGGGCCGCGAGGCCTACAAGGCGAAGCGGGTGCCGGACTTCGACCGGTTCCCCCGCCGCGCCTGAGCGAGAGGATGACCCTGTGAGTCCTGTGGTGACCTGGGAGGACGCCGGCGCGGGCGGCGCTGCTGGCGTCCTCGTCGCGACGATCGACCGGCGGCCGGCCAACGCGCTCGGCCCGCCGATCATCGACGGCCTCAACGCCCTGCTCGACGAGGTCGAGCGCCGGGACACCCGGGTGGTCGTGCTGACCTCGGCGATCCCCGGCTTCTTCGCCGCGGGCGCGGACATCAAGCACATGGGCGCCGTGGACGCGCAGTCGTTCACGGCGTACGGCGACCTCCTGCGGGGCGCCGTGGAGCGGCTGGCGTCGGCGGACGCCGTCAGCATCGCCGCCGTCGAAGGGGTCGCGCTCGGCGGTGGCCTCGAGCTCGCGATGGCGTGCACGATGCGGGTCTCCGGCGCCGACGCGAAGTACGGCCTGCCGGAGGTCAAGCTCGGCCTGATCCCCGGTGCTGCGGGCACGCAGCGGCTGCCGCGGCTTGTCGGGCGGGGCCGGGCCATCGACATCATGGCCACCGCCCGCCAGGTCCCCGCGGACGAGGCGAAGGCGATCGGGCTCGTCGACCGGCTCGTCGAGGCGGGCGGGGCCCGGGATGCGGCGCTCGAGCTGGCGGGGCAGCTGAGCGGCCTGTCCCGACCGGCCCTCGCGGCGGTCCTGCGGACCGTCGACGCGGCCTTCGACTTCTCCTTCGAGGAGGGGAAGCGCTACGAGGTGGCGCAGATCCAGGAGCTGTTCGAGCACGGCGAGGCCCGCGAGGGGATCGCGGCGTTCCTGGAGAAGCGCGCCCCGAAGTTCGGCTAGGACTCACGGCAGAGGAGCGCGACGATGCGCGAGGAGTACGGGCTCACGATCTTCACCGGCGGCCGCGGCCCCCGGCGCTTCCGCGCGGCCGCGGACCTCGCGCGCCGCGCGGAGGCGGCCGGGTTCGGTGCGGTGTGGACGGGCGAGCTCTACAGCCGCTCGGCGACCATCCCGATGGCGTCCCTGGCCGCCGCGACGGACCGGGTCGCGATCGGCTCGAACATCGCCTACGGCGTCGGGCGCTCGCCGCTGGTCTGGGCCGCCGAGGCTCGTGACCTCGACGAGCTGTCCGGCGGCCGGATCATCCTCGGCCTCGGCAACGGGACGCCCGGGATGATGGAGAACTGGCTCTCGACCAGCGGCGAGGCCCCGGCGGCCCGCATGGAGGAGCTGGTGACCGTCCTCCGCAAGCTCTGGTGCCTGCACGAGGGGCCGGTGCACCACGAGGGCCGGTTCTACCGGGTGCACCTGGCTCCGACCGGCGGCACGCCCGCCCCGCTGCGCGCGCACCTGCCCATCTGGACCGCCGGCGTCGGGCCGCGGATGGTGCGGGCCGCGGGCCGGGTCGCCGACGGGCTCGTCGGCCACCCGATGACCACAGCGGAGTACCTCGCGCAGGTCGTGCGGCCGGAGCTGGAGCGCGGTGCCGCGGACGTGGAGCGCGCGCTCGACGGATTCGTGGTCAAGGGCATCCGCATGGTCGCACTGGACGCGGACGAGGAGGCCGCCCGACGCAAGATCGCCTACGCGATCGCCCAGTACGCCCCGTCGCGGGTGTACGACCGGCTCTTCGCCCTGCACGGCTGGGAGGCGGCACAGCAGCGGATCCGCAGCGCGGCGAAGGCGGGCGACCCCGTCGGCGCTGCGGCCGCCGTCCCGGACGCCGCCATCGATGCCATCGGCATCGCCTGCACCCCGGCCCAGCTGCCGGGCCGGGTCGCGGCGCACGCCGAGGCCTTCGACCACCTGAACCTGGTCGCCCCACCCTGGGGCCTCGAGCCCGAGCAGGCCGAGGAGGCGACCGAGGAGATCCTCGTCGCGCTCACCCCCACGCCGGCCCACGCCTGACCGAGAGGACGACCCGATGCCCGACACCCCGACCACTCTCCGGCTGGAGCGCCCCCGCGAGGGCGTGGTCGTGCTGACCCTGGACCGGCCGGACCGGTACAACGCCATGACGGCCACCATGTTCGCCGAGCTGGAGTCGACGGCCCGGACGCTGGACCGCGAGCCGGGTCTGCGGGTCCTGATCCTCACCGGCGCGGGCAAGGCGTTCTGCTCGGGCTACGACCTCGCCGACGCCGAGAAGCTCACCGAGCTCGGCGCACTGGGCATGCTGGACCTGCAGGAGTCCGCCGCGCGGGCGCTGTCGGCGATCCGCGGCATCCGGGTCCCGGTGATCGCCGCGGTCAACGGCGCGGCCGCAGGCGGTGGGCTGGCCCTGGCGCTCGCCGCGGACATCCGGCTCGCCTCGCCCCGGGCCAAGTTCAACGCGGCGTTCGTGAAGATCGGGCTCTCGGCGGGCGACCTCGGCACGTCCTGGCTGCTCCCGCGGCTGATCGGGCCGGCCGCGGCGGCCGAGTTCGCCTACACCGCAGGCATGATGGACGCCGCAAAGGCCGAGCACACCGGACTGGTCAATGGGGTCGTGCCCGAGGAGGAGCTCCTGCCCGCGGCCCTGGAGATGGCCGAGCAGATCTGCGGCAACTCCCCGGGCGGGGTCCAGCTGTCGAAGCGGGCCCTGCAGGCCAACATGGAGGCGTCGTCGTACGCGGCGGCGATGGAGCTGGAGAACCGCGGCCAGGCGCTGCTCACCCGCAGCGACGACATGACCGAGGCCCTCGACGCCTTCCGCGAGAAGCGCGCGCCGATCTTCACGGGACGCTGACAATGACGACCCTCGAGAACCGACCGACCACACTGATCGAGCTGGAGACGCTGCTCGTCGAGCTGCGCGGCGACGGCGTGGCCGTGCTGACCGTGAACCGGCCCGAACGCGCCAACTCCCAGACGGCGCGGATGTTCCACGAGCACCACGAGGCGGCGCTCGCGCTGCGGGACAGCGGCGCTCGTGCCCTGATCCTGCGCGGGGCGGGGGAGAAGACCTTCTGCTCGGGCTTCGACCTCGCCGAGATCGGCGCCATCCGCGAGATGGGGGTCCGGGAGTTCCTGTTCTTCCAGGAGGCGGCTGCCGGCGGGCTGGCAGCCCTCCGGGACCTGCCGTTCCCGGTGATCGCCGCGATCCATGGCCCGGCGGTGGGCGGCGGCCTGGCCCTGGCGCTCACCGCCGACATCCGGCTGGCGGCGCCGACGGCCAAGCTCTCCTGCGCGTTCGTCCGGGTCGGGCTCTCCTGCGGCGAGCTCGGCACCTCCTACCTGCTCACTCGGCTGCTCGGGTACGGCCGGGCCGCCGAGCTCGGCTTCACCGGTCGCATCGTGGAGGCACCGGAGGCGGAGCGGATCGGGCTGGTCAACCGCGTCGTCCCGAGCGAGGACCTGTTCGCCGAGGCGGATGCCCTCGCCGGGGCGATCGCCGCCAACTCGCCCGGGGGCGTCAAGCTGTCCAAACGGGCGCTGCTGCGCAACCAGGAGGTCACCTCCTACGCCGCCGCGCTGGAGCTGGAGAACCGCGGCCAGGCACTGCTCACCCGGGCCGACGACATGCCGGAGGCGCTGTCCGCCTTCCTCGAGCGCAGGCCCGCGACCTTCACCGGGAGATAGCCATGACCGTGACCGACCCCGCCGACGTGCACATCCCCGACCCGGGCTTCGGCCCGAACGACGACCTGCGGCACTGGCCCGCCGAGCCCGGCGGCCGCATGCGGGACTCCCTGTTCTGGGAGATGATCATGCCCGACGAGCGGCTCGGGCTGCAGGTCTACCTGTACCTGACCGCGCACGGGAAGACCGGCTACAACGTCTCGATCTGGGGCCCGGACTCCCAGCCCCTCGCCCTGGACCTCGGCGGCGGCGAGGTCGCCGACGACGTCGACTTCGACGACTTCCGGATCGACGGCCTGCACGTGCGCCAGCCGGAGCTGCGCCGCACCGCCGAGGTGACCTACGAGAGCGAGAAGGTCCGCCTCGAGTACCGCTTCGAGGCCGTCCAGGACGCGTTCAGCTACCGGTCCAACCCGGACGGCCTGCCGGAGTGGTTCGCCGCCAACCGGCTCGAGCAGACCGGCCGGGTGTCCGGGTTCCTCGAGGTCGCGGGTCGCCGCATCGAGTGGGACCGGCGGATGGGGCACCGCGACCACTCCTGGGGCAACCGGGACTGGGGCGTGCCGCACCACTGGAAGTGGTTCGTGGCCTACACCGACTCCGGGCAGGCCGTGAACGGCTGGATCTGGATCGCCGGCGGCGAGTGGGGCTTCGCGGGGTCGGTGCTGCGCAACGGCGTGACGATCCCCGTGTCGCACATCGAGCACCACGCCACCTACCACGACGACATGTCCCAGAAGCGCCTCGAGGCCACACTCGTCGACACGGCGGGCGGCCGCACCGAGGTGACCTTCGACCGCTACGGCCTGGTCAAGCTGCCCACGAACGACAAGATGGCCACCGAGATCTGGGAGTCGGCCTGCGACGCCACGATCGACGGCGAGCCGGCCGCCGGGCAGTGGGAGACGCACTGGCCCCGCGAGTACCTGAACCACCTCGTCGCGAGCAGGAACCGGTGAGCTCTGCGGACGCGGAGGCCGGCTGGGACTGGTCGGAGGCCGACCTCGCCGCGCTGGAGGCGTTCCTGGCCAAGCACGGCGTCGCGGACGGGCCGCTCGCCACCCGCCGCATCGGCGACGGGCACTCCAACCTGACCTACCTGGTCCGCGGTAGCCGGGACGTCGTCGTCCGGCGGCCCCCGCCCCCGCCGCTGCCGCCGGGCGCGCACGACGTCCTGCGGGAGGCCCGACTGCTGGCGGGCCTCGCCGGGACGGGCGTTCCCGTGCCGGAGGTGCTGGCGACCGCGGAGACCGGCGAGGTGATCGACAGCCCGCTGTATGTGATGAGCCACGTCCCGGGCGCGGTCGTCACCACCCGCACTCCGCCCGAGCTGGCCGAGCACCGACGGGCGATCGGCGAGTCGATGGTCGACATCCTGGCCCGCCTGCACGCCGTCGACTGGCAGGCCGCCGGACTGGCCGAGATGGGCAGGCCGGAGGGCTTCAACGGGCGGCACCTGCGCCGCATGCGCCGGCTGGTCGCGGACGCCGACGGGAACCCACCCGCGGCGTTCGCCGACATCGACGCCTGGCTCGAGGCCCACGTCCCGGCCGAGTCGGGCGCGACCCTGGTGCACAACGACTACCGGCTCGGCAACGTCATCCTCGGCCCGACGGGCACGGTGGCGGCGGTGCTGGACTGGGAGCTGGCGACGATCGGCGACCCGCTGTTCGACGTCGGCTACTTCCTCGCCTCCTGGCCGGTCGCGGGGAAACCTCTCACTCCGACCGCCGAGCTGGGCGCGGCCGTCCTGGAGCCCGGATACGCGACGAGGGACGAGCTGGCCGAGCGGTACGCCGGGGCGACCGGGCGGGACCTGAGCGGGCTGCGCTGGTACACGGCGCTGGCCCTGTGGAAGCTGGCGGTCCTGTACGAGTACAGCCACCGCCGCGCGACCGCAGGCCACGGCGACCCCTACTACGCCGACCCCGGGCTGGTGCAGTCGTTCCTCGCCGCGGCCCACCGGACCGCCGGGATCTGAGCCACAACGCGAACGCCCGCCCCGATCGGATCGGGGCGGGCGTTTCGCGTGCGGGGTGGCTCAGCCGCGCTGGGCCTTCGAGGCTGCGCTGGCGGCCTTGCTCTTCTCCTTCGCCGCCGCCCAGTCCTCGGCGGTCATCGAGGTCAGGCCGGCGAACGTGCCCGGACCGGCGAGCATCTGCCCGCCGTCCATCGCGATGGTCTGCCCGGTCAGGTAGTCGCAGGCGTCGGACAGCAGGAAGATCGTCAGGTTCGCCAGCTCCTCCACGGTCCCGGTGCGGCCCATGGGGATCTGGTCCGCCTGGGTCGCCCCGACGGAGCTCCTGTCCGTGGGGTTGAGCATCTCCCAGGCGTAGTCCGTGGGGATCGGGCCGGGCGCCACGGCGTTGAGCCGGATCCCGTAGCGCGCCCACTCCACGGCCAGCGACATCGTCATCGAGTGCACGGCGGCCTTCGCCATCGCGGACGGCGTGACGAACGCCGACCCCGTCCACACCCAGGTGGTGAGCGTGGACAGCACGCTGCCCGGCAGCCCGGCCGCGATCCAGCGCCTGCCGGCGGCGTGGGTGGTGTGGAACGACCCCTTCATCACCGTGGAGCTGACCGCGTCGAACGCCCGCGGGCTGAGCGACTCGGTAGGGGCGATGAAGTTGGCGGCCGCGTTGTTGACCACGCTCGTCACCGGGCCGTGCTCCTGCCAGAGCGCCTCCATCGCCGCGTCCACCCCGTCACCGTCCCGGACGTCCACGGTCTGCACGTGGACGGATCCGGGTCGGGACTGCGAGGCCTCGGCCGCGGCCTCCTCGAGCACTGCCGGACGGCGCCCCCAGAGGTGGACGGACGCGCCGTGGTCGACGAGGTGCCGGGCGACGCCACGGCCGAGGCCGGTGCCGCCGCCGGTGATGAGGATCCGCTTGCCCACCAGCAGGTCCGGGGCGAACGGGCTCTTCTTCGGGCTGGTCATGAGCGCTCCTTCGCGGCCGGCGACCGCAGACCGCGGCTGATGATCTCGCGCTGGATCTCGTTGGTCCCGCCGTAGATCGGTGGGGCGAGGGCGCGACGGACCTGGCCCTCCATGCCGTACTCGCGGGCGTAGCCGTACCCGCCCATGAGCTGCATGGCCTCCAGGGTGGCCCGCTTGGCGACCTCGGTGCTCTTCAGCTTGGCCATGGACGAGCGGGTGCCGAGGTCGGCCTCCTCGCCGGCGTCGATCCGGTCGGCGAGGTCGTAGAGGAAGGCCCGGCAGTGCTCGATCTCCGTGGCGAGGTCCGCGAGCCGGTGCCGGACGGCCTGGAACGAGCCGATGGTCCGGCCGAACTGCTCGCGTTCCGCGGTATAGGCCACGACGTCGTCGAGGGCGCGCTGAGCGGCCCCGACCGACATCGCGGCGATGATCACCCGCTCGACACCGAGGCCGCGGTTGAGGTGCTCCCAGGCCGCGCCCTCGGTGCCGACGACGGCGGAGGCCGGCACCCGGACGTCGGTGAAGAAGACGTCGTTGACGACGTGCCCCTCCATCGTGTCGATCCCGCGGATCTCCAGGCCCGGGGCTGTTCCCTCCACCATGAACAGCGTGAGGCCCTTGTGCTTCGGGCCGCTCGCGTCGGTGCGCGCCAGGACGAGCAGGTGGTCGGCCAGGTGCGCCACGGAGGTCCAGGTCTTCTGGCCGTTCAGCACGTAGTCCGCACCGTCGGCCCGGGCCTGCAGCCGGGCCGAGGCCAGGTCCGTCCCGGCCCCCGGCTCGGACAGCGAGATGGCCTCGACACCGCCGGCACAGAGGTTCTCGACGATCGCCCGGCGCTGTTCCGCGGTGCCGTACCTCAGGTACGTCTGAGCCGCCGTCAGGCCGGTCGAGTAGCCGGAGATGGGGGCGAGGCCGCGGGTGCTCTCCTCGAGGAACAGGCACTCGTCGACGAACGAGCCGCCGATCCCGCCGTCCTCCTCCGGCAGCGAGATGCCCAGCCAGCCCAGGCCGGCGATCTTCCGGAGGAAGTCGGGGCTGTTGGTCTCCGCACCGCCCTCGGTCAGGGCGTCCCGCTGGGCCGGCGTGCCGCACTCGCGCGCACAGAACTCGCGGACCGCCTGGGCGAACCGCTGCTGTTCCGGGGTGAACCGCATGTCAGTGCGTGCGGTACTTGCCGAAGACGGGCTGGCGCTTCTCGTTGAACGCGGTGATGCCCTCGCGGGCCTCGTCGGTCTCGCCGAAGAGCTTCAACGTCGTGTAGGCCATGTTGCCGATGCTGATCAGGTGCTCCGTGTCGGTGTTGAAGGACTGCTTGAGCACCTTGAGGGCGGTGGGGGAGTAGGCGAGCATGGTGTCGGCCCACTCGCGGACGGCGTTGCGCAGCTCCGCCGCCGGAACGACCTTGTTGACCAGGCCCCAGTCCTGCGCCTCCTCGGCGGAGAGCCTGCGGAGCATGAACCAGATCTCCCGGGCGCGCTTCTCGCCGACCACACGGGCGAGGTAGCCGGACCCGAGACCGGCGTCGAAGGAGCCGACACGCGGCCCGTTCTGCCCGAACGTCGCGGTGTCCGCGGCGATGGTCAGGTCGGCCAGCACGTGCAGCACGTGCCCACCGCCGATGGCGATGCCGTTCACCGCGGCGACGACCGGCTTGGGCACGTCGCGCATCACCCGGTGCAGGGCCTCGACCTCGAACAGGCCGGACTCGGAGGGGCCGTAGTCGCCGGTCTCCATCCGCTGCTTCTGGTCGCCGCCGGAGCAGAACGCCTTCTCGCCCGCGCCGGTCAGAGCGATGACGCCCACCTCGTCGTCAGCCCACGCAAGCTTGAAGGCGAGGACGAGCTCGTCGACCGTGCGGGCGCGGAACGCGTTGTAGCGGTCGGGGCGGTTGATGGTGATCCACGCCAGGCCGTGGTCGACCTCGTAGACGACGTCGGTGAACTCCTCGGGCTTCATGCGTGCCTCTTTCTTCGGCGATGAGAGCGGGCCTGGGCCGACGCTAGCCCGTGTGAACGATCGTTATCAACACTCACGACGATGCCATGTCAGGGTTGTGCAAGGAGCTGAACGGCAGTTCCAGGCCTGCTCAAGTTTTGGCCCGACCTTTATACCATCGAGCCGAAGTGACGACGAGGGTCGCGACGCATGAGACGGACGCTCACGCCCTGGAGGCGGCGCTCGCCGACCGACCCGACTTTGGCATGACCATAGAATTTGGCCAGACCATATGATGCGATGTCCCGGTTCGGACCACCCTGGCACCCGCGCCGCCTCCGAGCGTGGCGCTCGCAGACAGGACAACGTCATGAGTACAGGCAACGTCGCCTCACGGCCGACGCAGACCGGAACGAACCGCTGGTGGTACGTCGTCACCGGGTTCCTCACCCTCCTGTTCGGCACCACTGCCGTGAACGTCCTGTTCAACGTCCTGGGTGGACCGATGGCCCGGGAGCTCGGCTGGGACCGCAGCGTCATCAGCAACGGCCTGTCCCTCGAGACGGTGCTGACGGGCGTCAGCATCGTCGTCCTGGGGATCCTGGTCGACCGCTTCGGTCCGCGACTGCCGTCCGTGCCGATGGCGCTGGCGTTCGGCGGCGGCCTCATGCTGATGTCCGTCGCCCCGGGTGACCAGGTCACCTTCTACTTGTTGTGCGCCCTGATCGGGGCCGGCGCGGGTGCCGTCAACCCGATCGCCCACGCCACCGTCGTGAGTGCCTGGTTCCGGGACCGTCGGGGGCTCGCGCTGGGCTCGCTCATGGCGGGCCTGGGTGCCTGCGGGGTGCTCATGCCCTACCTGGCGAACTGGGTGCTCGGGCTCGCCGGGTGGCGGATGACGTTCCTCGTCGTCGGCGCGCTGTGCACGATCATCCCGGCCGCGGTCTACGCCTTCGTCACGCGGATGCCCCCGGAGCACGAGGAAGAGCGGCGCGCGGCCCGTGAGCGGGGTGCAGTGGCCGGCGAGTCGCTGTGGACGGTGGCGCGGCGGTACCGGCAGTTCTGGCTGCTGTGCGGAGCGATCTTCCTGGTCTCCTCGGCCACCTTCGGGCTGATGTCCCAGGTCGTGCCCATGACCACCGACAAGGGGATCGGCCAGGGCACCGCCGTGTCCGTGTTGTCGGTGCTCAGCCTGTCCTCGCTCGCGGCCCGGCTGCTCGTGGGATACCTCCTGGACCGCTTCTACGCCCCGGCGATCGGGGCGGTCATCTTCGCGCTCTGCGCCGTCGGCGTGCTCATGATGATCCTCTCCGCCCAGGTCGCGCTGCTGTTCATCGGTGCGGTCCTGATCGGCTTCGGTCTCGGTTCCGAGGGCGACGTCGCGGCGTACATGGTCAGTCGCTACTTTCCCAGGCACTCGTACGGGCGTGTCCTCGGCGCCGTCTACTTCCTGTACGCGATGGGATCCGCCTTCGGGATCTTCCTCCTGGGCCAGATCTACGGGGCCACCGGCTCGTACGGGGCGGGCGCGGTCCCGATCGTCGTCCTCGTGGCCGCCGCCATCGTCGGCCTGCTGCTGATGGGGCCCTACCGGTTCACGCTCGACCATCGCGAGGTCGGCGCGGAGGAGGGCGCGGTCGACGAGTCGGACTCCGCGGTGGTCTCCGACTCCCGGCCGTAGCGTTCGAGTTCACCTGCAGCGTCGGCCGAGTCCCGTCGGTGGGCTCAGCCGGAGGCGTTCCGCCCGGCAGCCTCCAACGGTACGATCGTTGCACCGGTCGGACCAACCTCGTGCCGGCGGGCCATCCTCGAGTGATCGTCGGGTCGGCGGACGCACTGGCGCGGACGCGACCGTCAGGAGGCTGTATGAGCGACGACGTCGGCGAGGACCGCGGTCGTCCGTTTGGCGACCAGGACGCGGACACCCTCCTCACGTGCGCGGACGAGACGATGGCCGCGATCGCGGATCTCGCCCGTCGGGACCGGGAGAGCACGGTGCCGGTGCATCACGTCGACACGCTCGACGCGGCCGTCGACCAACTGCGGCTGGGCGAGCGCTACCTGCGGCGTCGGTTGGCCGAGGCCGAGCGGGCGGATGAAGGGGGACCGGACACCGCGGTCCTCACGCTGCTCGTCCGGGTCCAGTCCCTGCGTCTGTCGATCAGCGAGGCCCAGGTGCACCGGCGGGCGGTGGTCACGGTCGAACTGCACCGCTCCCTCGGCCGGCTGCGTGCAGTGGCCGGCGTGCCGGACCTGCTCCGGCAGGTCCCGCTCGAGCTCGGGCAGCTCGGCTTCAGCCGCTCGTTGCTCTCGGACCTGCGCGGGACGAGCTGGGCGCCGAGGTCGGCGTTCGTGCACCACGACGAGTCGCTCGCCGCGGCGTTGGTCGAGGTCGGTTCGGCGATGCCCGGTCGGATCGGCCGGGAGGTGCCCGAGACCGAGATGGTCCGGTGCCGGCGGCCCGTGCTCGTCCGGGACGCGCAGAACAATCCCCGCATCCACCGCGAACTCATCAGCCTGGCCGACACCCGGGACTACGCGGGGGCACCGGTGGTCGCCCACGGCACGGTGGTCGGCCTGTTGCACGTCGACCGGTACGGCCAGGCCGACGTCGTGGACTCGGCTGACCGGGATCTGCTCGGGCTGTTCGCCGACGGTGTGGGCCTGGCCTTCGAGCGTGCCCGCTACCAGGACCGCTTCAGCGCCCTGAGGCGCCAGTTCGAGCGGCAGATCAGTGGCATCGACGAGCTGTTCTACGGCACCGCCGGGTGGGGCGGCACGCAGGAGCTCGCCCCGTCGGAGCCGGCGGAGCAGATGCCGCATCCCTACCTGTCCGACGGGCCGCTCGGCGAGCTCACCCGGCGTGAGCTGGAGGTGCTGCGGCATCTCGCGGGCGGGGCCTCGAACCAGGACATCGCCGACCGGCTCGTGGTGTCGACCGGGACGGTCAAGACGCACGTGAAGAGCGTGCTCCGCAAGCTCGGTGCCGCGAACCGCGCGGATGCCGCGGCGAGGTTCCACACCCTCACCCGCCACTCCTCGGGCTGACGAGGGGGAGAAAACTCTCCCGCCGGTGCGATGTCGCCCGTCGCCGCCGCGGTCACCATCGACGCACGTTCCGCCATCGGGGCCGGGACGCGCGGAGGTGACGATGACGACGGAGATCCCGCACGCGGTGAGGACACGGCCGGTGGCCGGTCCGGACGCGCGGGTGGTCGTGGTGGGTGGCGGCCACGCGGGCGCGGCGCTCGTCGGGCTGCTGCGGCAGGGCGGTCATCGCGGGGAGATCGTGCTGGTCGGGGAGGAACACGACCACCCGTACCACCGCCCGCCGCTGTCGAAGAAGTTCGCCTGCGCGGAGCTGGAGCAGGTCATCCGCCCCCGCGAGTTCTACGCCGAGCAGGGCGTCACGCTGCGCCTCGGTTCGCCGATCGTCGGCCTGGACCCGGCCGCCCGGACGGTGACGTCGGCCGGGGGCGACTCCCTCGAGTACGACGTCGCGGTGCTGGCCACCGGCGCCCGACCCCGGCCGCTCGCCGTGCCCGGCGCCGGCCTGGCCGGGGTGGTGGGTCTGCGAAACCTGGCGGACGCGCGGGTGCTGCGGAGCTGGGTGACCGAGGGGCGTCGGCTGGTGATCATCGGCGCGGGGTACGTCGGGCTGGAGGTGGCCGCCGTGGCGGCTGCGGCGGGCGTCCCGGTGACGGTCCTCGAGCGCGAGGAACGGGTCCTCAACCGTGTTGCGAGCGCCGAGCTGTCTGCGATCATGGCGGAGGCACACGGGGCTCATGGCGTGGACATCCGCGTGGGGGCCCTGGTCGCGGAGCTCGTCGGATCCGGTGGTGCGGTGCGCGGAGTCCGGCTGGAGTCGGGGGAGACGCTCTCCGCCGAGGGGGTGTTGGTCGGCATCGGGGCGGTCCCGCGCACCGAGCTCGCGGAGGCGGCCGGCCTGGAGTGCGCGGGCGGTGTCGTGGTGGACGAGGGCGCGCGGACGAGCGATCCGGCGGTGCTCGCGATCGGGGACGTCACGGTCCGCCCGGTCGACGGCGTCGGACGGATGCGGCTGGAGAGCATCCCGAGCGCGACGGAGCAGGCGAAACAGGCCGCCGCGGCGATCCTCGGCACCGCGCCGCCCGAGGCCGAGATCCCGTGGTTCTGGTCGGACCAACTGGACCGCAAGCTGAAGATCGTCGGGGTGGTGCGCTCGGGACGTGCGGTCGTGCTCCGCGGGGATCCGACGAGCGGGCGGTTCGCGCTGTTCCACCACGAGCACGGCCTGGTCCGCGCGGTCGAGACGTCCAACTCCCCGGCCGACTTCATGGCCGGGAAGAAGCTCATCACCTCGGGCGCAGTCGTCGAGCCACGGAGGCTCGCGGACCCCGACGTCCCCCTGCGCGACATCGTCCACGCCGGCTGAGCCGGAGGGGGAGAAACCTCTCCCCGTGGGGAGAGGTGGGTCACAGGCTTCGGTCCGATCATTCACCCAGCAGCAATGACGCGCCGGCCTGTTCGGCAGGCCCCCTCACGGAGGTAGTGGATGACCACCACGGAGAAGGACACCCTGACCGTCGTTCCGGAGCACATCGCCCGCCGGATCGTGCTCCCCGAGGGGCACCGGGACGAGGTCGCCCTGTTCGAGGCCTACAAGTGGCTCCGCGAGAACGCCCCGCTGGCCATCGGCGAGGTCGAGGGCTACGACCCGGTCTACCTGGTCAGCAAGCACGCCGACATCATGGAGATCGAGCGGAAGCCGCACATCTTCACCAGCGGCGGCGGTGAGGACAAGGGCTCGCACAACCCCATCCTGCAGAACCAGGCGGGCGATGCGTTCACCAAGAGCCTCACCGGCGGCAGCCTCCGGATCCTGGAGACGCTGACCTACCTGGACCCGCCGGAGCACACGGCGATCAAGGACATCGCCAACGACTGGTTCCGCGTCGCGAACCTGAAGAAGTGGGAGGACCAGATCCGGACCCTCGCCCGCGAGGCGATCGACAAGTACCTGCACAGCGGCGTGAACGCCATCGACTTCGTCCAGGAGTTCGCGCTCTACTACCCGCTGCACGTGATCATGACGCTGTTCGGGGTCCCCGAGGAGGACGAGCCCCGGATGATGGGGCTGACCCAGGAGTTCTTCGGCACCGCGGACCCGGACGCGGCGCGCGAGGACGTCGAGCCGCTCACCCCGGAGGCCGCCGCGCAGCAGTGGGCTGCCGCGATCCGGGACTTCTACGCCTACTTCGACGCGCTGGTCGAGGACCGGCGGGCGGATCCGCGGGACGACCTGGCGACCATCATCGCCAACGCCAAGGACGAGTCCGGCGAGTTCCACGCCAAGGAGTTCGCCTACGGCTGGTTCATCGCGATCGCCACGGCCGGGCACGACACCACCTCGAGCACCATGGCGAGCCTGATCGAGGCGCTGGCGCTGTTCCCGGACCAGCTCGCCCGGGTCCAGGCCGATCCGGCGCTGATCCCGGACCTGGTCAACGAGGGCCTGCGCTGGGCGTCCCCGGTGAAGCAGTTCACCCGCCAGGCGCTGGAGGACCACGAGCTGCGCGGGCAGCGGATCCGCAAGGGCGACCGGTTCATGCTGCTGTACCAGTCGGCGAACCGTGACGCCGACGTGTTCGAGGCGCCCGAGGAGTTCCGGCTGGACCGCAAGCATAACCGGCACATCGCCTTCGGCTACGGACCGCACATGTGTATCGGCCAGCACCTGGCCAAGATGGAGCTGCGGATCATGCTCGAGGAGCTCCTCCCGCGGATCAAGGGCGTCCGGGTCACTGGTGAGCGCAAGGTCGTGCAGACCAACTTCGTCGGCGGCCTCAAGAACCTGCCGGTCGAGCTCGAGCTCGGCTGATTCCGCCTCACCCGCCCGCCGGTCTTCCCCCACCGGCGTGCGGGTCCTCCCCTGATCACGGAAGGGGCAGCCATGCCCGAGATCACCTACGTCGTCCCGGACGGCTCGGTCCACGTCGTCGACGTCCCTGCCGGACAGAGCGTGATGGACGGGTCGGTCCGCAACAACCTGCCCGGCATCGTCGCCGAGTGCGGCGGCAGCTGCTCGTGCGCCACCTGCCACGTCTATCTCGAGGGCGAGTTCGCCGACCTCTTCGACGAGGCCACTGACGAGGAGCGTGAGCTGCTCGAGTACGCCGAAGGCGCACAGCCGACCTCCCGGCTGTCCTGCCAGCTCATCGTGACCGGCTCCTGCGACGGCGTCCGGGTGACCGTCGCGCCGGAAGCCTGATCCCCTCCACCCCCAGAGGAATCCCATGGACATCACTGCTGCTGTCGCGACCACCGTCGGCGGCGACTTCTCCGTCGAGCAGGTTGCGCTCGACGGTCCCGCCGAGGGCGAGGTGCTGGTCGAGATCAAGGGCGTGGGCCTGTGCCACACCGATCTCGCCGCGAAGGACGGCCACCTGCCCTTCCCGCTCCCCGGCGTGTTCGGACACGAGGGCAGCGGGATCGTCCGCGCCGTCGGGGCCGGCGTCACCAAGGTCGCCGAGGGCGACCCGGTGCTGCTGAGCTTCGCCAGCTGCGGTGACTGCACCCAGTGCCGGCGCGACGAGCCGTCGTACTGCCAGAACTTCATGCCGCTCAACTTCGGCGGCGCCCGTCCGGACGGCCCGAGTGCGCTGACCCGCGGCGCGGAGGCGCTGGGCTCGGACTTCTTCGGCCAGTCCTCCTTCGCAACCCACGCCCTGGCCCACGAGCGCAACGTGGTCAAGGTCGACGCCGACCTGCCCCTGGAGATCATGGGCCCGTTGGGGTGCGGCGTACAGACCGGCGCCGGCGCGGTGCTGCGCAGCTTCGACTGCCCGGCCGGCTCCTCGCTGCTGGTGCTCGGTGGTGGCTCGGTCGGCCTCTCCGCGGTGCTCGCGGCCGCGGCCCGCGAGCTGAGCACGATCATCGTCGTCGAGCCGTTGCCGGCCCGCCGCGACCTGGCCCTGTCCCTCGGCGCGACCCACGCGCTGGACCCGGCCGACGGTCCGGTCGACGAGCAGGTCCGGGCGGTTCTCGCCGAGGGCGTGGACTACGCGATCGACACCACCGGCGTCGCGGCGGTGGTCCAGCAGGCGGTGGCCGCGCTGGCGCAGCGCGGCAGCCTCGGCATCATCGGCGTGCCCTCCGACCCCGAGGCGGCGCTGTCGGTGGGCCTGATTCACGCCCAGGTCATCGGGATCACGGTGAAGGGCATCGTCGAGGGCGACAGCGACCCGGACGTGTTCCTGCCCGAGCTGATCGAGCTCTATCGCGCGGGCCGCTTCCCCTTCGACAAGCTGGTCACCACGATGCCGCTGTCGGAGATCAACGAGGCCGTCGCCGCCCAGCACCGGGGCGAGGCCGTGAAGATCGTCCTGGTTCCCTGATCCTTGCCGCCACCTGGAGGCATGTCGGCGGAGGGTCACGGCGAGCCCGGACCCGGCGATCATCAGGACCGCCCGGGCCCCGCCACCCGGTGCGTACGACCTGAACGCGCATCGCTCCGGCTCGGGGGCGGCGCGGGTTCAGGGGAGGAGATCGCAGCGTCCCAGGCCGCCGAGAATCGAGGGGGTTCCGTTCGTTCGCCTGCGCGACGGAGGGCGCTGGTGGTCCGGACTTCGTCAGCGGTTGTCCGCTGTCTCCCAGCCCCGTCGTGGCGCCCGGGTAGCACCGCCCGCGGCCCGGGAGCGGTAGACGATGTAGGGCCGGAAGAGGTAGCCGAGCGGCGCGGTGAAGGCGTGCACCAGGCGGGTGAAGGGCCAGATCGCGAACAGCACCATCCCGATCAGGGTGTGGACGTGGAAGGCCAGCCCGGCGCCCGCCATGCTCGCGATGTCGGGTTGGAGGACGAACAGCGAGCGGAACCACGGCGAGACCGTCTCGCGGTAGTTGTGCTCGCCCCCCGTGGCGCCGAGCAGGGTGGTGGCCAGGCCGGCGACGAGGGCGGCGACCAGCACCACGTACATCAGCTTGTCGTTGCGGGTCGTGGCCGAGAAGACCGGGCCGGTCGTCCGCCGCCGGTAGACCAGGATCCCGACGCCGACCAGGGTGCAGAAGCCCGCGATGCCGCCCAGGACCAGGGCCTGGACGTGGTAGGCGGTGGGGGAGAGACCGACGGCGCCGGTCCAGCTCTGCGGGATCAGCAGGCCGATGACGTGCCCGATGATCACGACGAGCAGTCCGAAGTGGAACAGCGGGCTGCCGATGCGCAGCAGCCGCGACTCGTAGAGCTCCGAGGACCGGGTGGTCCAGCCGAACTTGTCGTAGCGGTAGCGCCAGATCGTGCCGCCGACGAGGACGGCGACCATGACGTAGGGCAGCACGCCCCAGAGCAGCAGGTCCCAGGTGCTCATCGGCCACCTCCGGTGGGGTTCGGCGCGAACGGCGTGAGCTCGAGCCCGACCTGTTCGCGGGGAGGTCCGCTGCGGGCGAGTCCCTTGGCGGCCGCGACGTCGGCCGGCGAGGGACCCGGAAGCAGCGCACACACCGCCTGGAGGGGCGCCGCGTACGGGGTCGCGGCGTCGAGGAGGGCCAGCCGGAGCAGCTCGAGCCCGGCCCGGTTGTCCTGGAGCAGGGCGAGACCGTCGGCCGGGTCGACGATGGCCGCGTACTCGAGCACGAGGGGCAGGTAGTCCGGCAGCTCGTCGCCGTGCAGGTCCAGTCCGGCCGCGCGGTACCGGGCCTTGAGCCCGGCGAGTGCACCGCCGCGGCGGCGGGTCTCCCCGTCGCTCCACCACGTCAGATACAGGCAGCACCGACGGCGTCGGTCGAAGGTCGCCACGTAGTGCTCGGCCAGCGCGATGGGCGAGGTCCGGTCGACGGAGCCGAGGAACGAGGTCAGCCGCTCGCGCGGCACTCCGGCCGGGAGCCCCTCGACCGCCCGACGCACGAGCGGCAGCGTCGCGAGCACGGCCTCGTCCGGGTACTGCAGGCACACCGACGCCGCCTGCAGGACGACCGCGGACTCCGTCGCGCGGAGCGCCCCGGCGCTCACCGGCGGTCCTCCAGCGTCGGAGTCCCGGCGGTGCGTTCCGGTGGCGAACCCCGGTCGGTGAGGTCCCCGGGCTCGGCGGGCGCCTCCCGCGGCGGAGGGAACAGGCCCGGCGGGCGGCCCTTGCCGTCCCAGTTGAGCAGGTTGACGCGCGCGCCGGGCACGCCGGGATCGGCGACGCCCTCGCTGGTCTGGCGCACGCGCAGCGCGTGGAAGGTCTCGACCGACACCGGGACGGGACGGCCCGAGGCCTCGCCGAACGGTCCGACGCCGCCCATCCCCGGCCCGCCCTCGACGTCGAGACTGCAGCCGATCTCCTCGAGCTGGTGGGCCTCGCCCTCGTAGGCGGTCGGGATGACATAGCGCTCGTCGTACTTGGCCAGCGCGAGCAGCCGGTACATCTCCATGATCTGCTCGGCGTCCATCCCGACGGCGGCGGGGACGGACTCGTCGAGCTCGCGGCCGAGGGTGACGTCGCGCATGAAGGAGCGCATGGCGGCGAGCTTCCGGAGCACGTCGGTGACCGGGCCCGGGTCGCCGGCGGTGAACAGCTCGGCGAGATACTCGACGGGGATGCGCAGGGCGTCGATCGCGCCGAACAGGTTGGGGGCGGACTCGCCGTCGTGCCCGGTCTCGACGAGCCGGTCGACGACCGGGGAGAGCGGCGGGATGTACCAGACCATGGGCATGGTGCGGAATTCCGGGTGCAGCGGCAGCGCCACCCGGTACTCCTTGGCCAGCCGGTACACCGGCGAGCGGCGGGCGTGGTCGAGCCAGTCCTCGGCGATCCCGTCGCGGCGGGCGGCGGCGATCACCTCGGGGTCGTCCGGGTCGAGCAGCAGGTCGAGCTGGGCGGCGTAGAGGTTCCGCTCGTCGGCGACGGAGGCCGCGGCGGTGACCCGGTCGGCGTCGTAGAGGAACAGCCCGAGGTAGCGCAGCCGGCCCACGCAGGTCTCCGAGCACACCGTCGGCAGCCCGACCTCGACCCGGGGGTAGCAGAAGGTGCACTTCTCGGCCTTGCCGGTGCGGTGGTTGAAGTAGACCTTCTTGTACGGGCAGCCGGTGACGCACATCCGCCAGCCGCGGCACCGGTCCTGGTCGACGAGCACGATGCCGTCCTCGGCGCGCTTGTACATCGCCCCGGACGGGCAGGAGGCCACACAGGACGGGTTGAGGCAGTGCTCGCAGATCCGCGGCAGGTAGAACATGAAGGCGCGCTCGTAGTCGAACTTGACCTTCTCCTCGGACTCCGCGCGGATCCGCTCGACGACCGGGTCGTGCGGGCCGTGCTCGGGCGCGCCGCCGAGGTCGTCGTCCCAGTTCGCGCTCCACTCCACCGCGAGGGGCTCGCCCGACAGCAGCGACTTCGGCTGCGCGACCGGGAAGTCGTCCCCGAGCGGCGCGTCGGTGAGGGTCTCGTAGTCGTAGGTCCACGGCTCGTAGTAGTCGCGGATGTGGGGCAGCACCGGGTTGGCGAAGATGGTGAGCAGCTTGCGGAACCGGCCGCCGGCCTTGAGCTGCAGCCGCCCGCGGCGGTTCCGGACCCAGCCGCCGCGCCACCGCTCCTGGTCCTGGTAGCGGCGGGGGTAGCCCAGCCCGGGCCGGGTCTCGACGTTGTTGAACCACACGTACTCGACGCCGCTGCGGTTGGTCCAGGCCTGCTTGCAGGTGACCGAGCAGGTGTGGCAGCCGATGCACTTGTCGAGGTTCATGACCATGCCCATCTGGGCCATCACACGCATCGTCAGTACTCCACCTTCTGGCCGGCACGGCGCCGGATCACGGTGACCTCGTCGCGCTGGTTGCCGGTCGGGCCGAGGTAGTTGAAGGCGAACGAGAGCTGGGCGTAGCCGCCGATCAGGTGGGTCGGCTTGACCAGGATGCGGGTCAGCGAGTTGTGGATGCCGCCGCGGCGGCCGGTGGCCTCGGTCCTCGGCACGTTCACCACACGTTCCTGGGCGTGGTAGACGAACACGGTGCCGGCGGGCATGCGGTGGCTGACGACCGCGCGCAGCACCATGACACCGTTGCGGTTCACGGCCTCGACCCAGTCGTTGTCCCGCACGCCGATCGCCGCGGCGTCGTGCTCGCTCATCCAGACCACGGGGCCGCCGCGGGAGAGCGAGAGCATGAACAGGTTGTCCTGGTACTCCGAGTGGATGGACCACTTGGAGTGCGGGGTGAGGTAGCGGACGGTCACCGAGGCCCCGTCGGCGGCGACCTCGCCGGGCCGGTTCTCGCCGAACAGCCGCGACATGTCCAGCGGCACCCGGTAGACAGGCAGCGTCTCGCCCATCTCGTGCATCCAGTCGTGGTCGAGCAGGAAGTGCATCCGCCCGGTCAGGGTGTGCCAGGGCTTGGACCGCTCGACGTTGACCGTGAACGGCGCGTACCGCCGCCCGCCGGTCTCGCTGCCCGACCACTCCGGGCTCGTGATGACCGGGACGGGACGGGCCTGGGTGTCGGCGAAGGTGATCCGCTTCTCCTCGCTGCCCTCGGCGAGGTCCGCCAGCCTGGTGCCGGTGCGCCGCTCCAGCTCCCGGAACCCCTGCACGGCGAGCCGGCCGTTCGTGGTGGCGGACAGGGCGAGGATCGCCTCGGCCATCTTCGCGTCGGTGTCGATCGCCGGGCGGCCGTCGGCGATCCCGCCGAGCATCACCCCGTTCGTCGCGGCGAGGTGGTCGACCTCCTCGTCCGGTCGGTAGGTGACGGCCTTCGTCGTCACCCCGAGCCGGTCGACCAGGGGCCCGAGGGCGGCCATCTTCTCCGCGACCGCGGGGTAGTCCCGCTCGACGACCACGAAGTTCGGCATCGTGCGTCCCGGGACCGCCTCGCACTCACCGGCCCGCCAGTCCAGGACCCGCCCACCCGGCTGTGCCGTCTCGCCGGGGGTGTCGTGCTGCAGCGGTACCGCCACGACGTCGCGGCGCACGCCGAGGTGGTGGCGGGCGAGCTCGGAGAAGCGCCGGGCGATGGCGTGGAAGGCGTCGAAGTCGGTGCGGGACTGGAAGGGCGGATCGATCGCGGGGGTGAACGCGTGCACGAAGGGGTGCATGTCCGTGGTGTTCAGGTCGTGCTTCTCGTACCAGGTGGCGGCCGGCAGCACGACGTCGGAGAGCAGGGTGGAGCTGGTCATCCGGAAGTCCAGGGAGAGCAGCAGGTCGAGCTTGCCCTCCGGCGGCTCCTCGTCGCGCCAGACCACGTCGCGCGGGCGCCGGTCCGGGCCCGTCTGCTCGGCGTTCAGGTTGTGGTGCGTGCCGAGCAGGTGCTTGAGGAAGTACTCGTCGCCCTTGGCCGAGGACCCGAGCAGGTTCGCCCGCCACAACGTCAGGCAGCGCGGCCAGTTCTCGGGAGCGTCCGGGTCCTCGATCGCGAAGCGGAGCGATCCGTCCCGCAGCCGCGCCGCCACGTGGTCGGCGACGTTCCCGTCCCCGGCGTCGTCCGCGACGTCGAGCGGGTTGCGGTCGAACTGGGGATAGGACGGCATCCAACCCAGCCGGGCGGACAGGGCGACGGTGTCCATCGTGTGCAGGCCGGCGAGCCTCCCCTCGGCCAGCGGGGAGGCCAGCGCGTCCGCCCGGTAGCCGTCGTAACGCCACTGGTCGGTGTGGGTGTACCAGTACGCGGTGCCGATCATCTGCCGTGGTGGGCGCTGCCAGTCGGTGGCCATCGCCATCGTGGCCCAGCCGGTGACGGGGCGGCACTTCTCCTGGCCCACGTAGTGCGCCCAGCCACCGCCGTTGCGGCCCATCGACCCGGTGAGCATCAGCAGCGCGAGCACCGCGCGGTAGGTGGCGTCGCCGTGGAACCACTGGCAGATCCCCGCCCCCATGATGATCATGGTGCGGCCGTGGGACTCCTCGGCGTTGGCGGCCATCTCGCGGGCGATGCGGACGACCTGGTCGGCCGGCACGGACGTGATCGCCGCCTGCCAGGCCGGGGTGTAGGGCTCGTCGGCGTCGTCGTAGCCCGACGGCCAGGCACCGGGCAACCCGTCGCGGCGGACCCCGTACTGGGCCAGCATCAGGTCGAAGACGGTGGTGACGAGACGCCCGGCGATGCGACGGGTGGGTACGCCGCGGCGCAGGATCCCGCCGGTGCCGTCGAGGTTGTCGAAGCGGGGCAGCAGGACCTCGGCGGCCTCGCCGTCGAGCAGCGTGAGCTGCGGGGCGACGTCGTTCAGGTCGAGGTTCCAGCGGCCGGCGCCGGACTCGGTGTAGCGGAAGCCCAGTGACCCGTTGGGCACCACCGGTTCCCCGGTCCGGCCGTCGATCAGCACGGTCTTCCACGCCGCGCCCTCGCCCGCGTCGCCGAGGTCGGCGGCGGTGAGGAACTTGCCCGGAACATGTGCTCCGTCCCGCTCCTCGAGGGTGACCAGGAACGGCAGGTCGGTGTAGCGCCGGACGTAGTCGACGAAGAACGGCACCCGCCGGTCGACGAAGAACTCCCTGAGCATGACGTGGCCCATGGCCATCGCGAGCGCGCCGTCGGTGCCGGGCTGTGCGGGCAGCCAGGTGTCGGCGAACTTGGTGTTGTCGGCGTAGTCCGGGGAGATCACCACGACCTTCTGGCCCTTGTAGCGGGCCTCGGCCATCCAGTGCGCGTCCGGGGTGCGCGTGACCGGCACGTTCGAGCCCCACATCAGCAGGTAGGTGGCGTTCCACCAGTCCCCGGACTCCGGGACGTCGGTCTGGTCGCCGAACACCTGCGGGGACGCGACCGGCAGGTCGGCGTACCAGTCGTAGAACGAGGTCATCGCGCCGCCGATGAGCTCGATGAACCGCGAGCCCGCGGCGTGGGACACCATGGACATCGCCGGGATGGGGGAGAACCCGGCGATCCGGTCCGGGCCGTGGGTCTTGATCGTGTGAACGTGGGCGGCGGCGACGATCTCCGTCGCCTCCTCCCAGGAGATCCGCACGTGCCCGCCCTTGCCCCGCGCGGACTGGTACCGGCGGCGCTTGTCGGGATCCCCGGTCACCTCCGCCCACGCCTGCACGGGATCACCGAGGCGGGTCTTGGCCTCCCGGTACATCTCGACGAGCACACCCCGGGCATAGGGGTAGCGCACCCGGGTGGGGGAGTACGTGTACCAGGAGAACGCCGCGCCGCGGGGGCAGCCGCGCGGCTCGTACTCCGGCGAGTCCGGCCCGACCGACGGGTAGTCGGTCTGCTGGGTCTCCCACGTGATGATCCCGTCCTTGACGTAGACCTTCCACGAGCACGAGCCGGTGCAGTTCACCCCGTGGGTCGACCGGACGACCTTGTCGTGGCTCCACCGGTCCCGATAGAACACGTCGCCCTCGCGGCCGCCCTGCCTGAACACCGCACGCAGGTCGTCCGACGTCGTGCGGCGGGTGAAGAACCGCCCCGTCCGCAGGAGCGCGTCCGCCGCCGGACCGTCCGTGCCGACGTCCGCCCGGGGCCCGTCGCCGACGTCGTGGCTCACCGGTACCTCCGTGCAGCCGAACCCATGACGGCGACCTTCGCAGCTTCCGGCCCGTGCGAACTTCGGTCGATGGTCCCTCCTGCGGGGACCATCGCCTCTGCTTGCGACGGACGGCGCACGCGCACCCTCGACCGGCGAAGGTCAGGCGGTCGGGGGAGCCCGGGGTGATCGAACCGGGCAGACACGAGGAGTGCACAGTGAGCAGATCGGCTGCGCGCGGGCAGGCCGAGCACGGCGCCGCCGCGCCGCGGACCTCGTCACGACCCGCACTGATGCTGGCCGTCGCCACCGTCGGCTTCGCCGTGACGTTCTGGGCCTGGGCCCTGCTCTCCCCGCTCGGCGCGACCCTGCGTGAACAACTGCACCTCAGCTCGTTCCAGCAGTCGCTGCTGGTCGCGGTCCCCGTCGTCGTCGGGTCCCTCGGGCGCATCCCGGTCGGGGCACTGACCGACCGGCTCGGCGCCCGGCGGATGTTCCCCGTCATGGCGCTGCTGACCGTGCTGCCCGTGCTGTACCTCGGTCACTTCGCCACGTCGCTCACCGGCTACCTCGTCGGCGGGTTCTTCCTCGGCCTCGGGGGCACCACCTTCGCCATCGGTGTCCCCTTCGTGAACTCCTGGTACCCGCCCGCCCGTCGCGGCCTCGCCCTCGGGATCTTCGGCATCGGCATGGGCGGAACGGCGATCTCGTCGTTCACCACGGTGCAACTCGCCAAGACGGTGGGCCCGAGCTTCCCGTTCGACCTGGTGGCCGTGGTGCTCGCCGGCTACGCCGTCGCCGCCTGGCTGCTGCTGCGCGACCGGCCGGACCGGCCCGTCGCCGCGGGCACGATGTGGAGCCGACTGCGCGCCACCCTGCGCCTGCCCGCGACGCTGCAGCTGTCCTTCCTCTACGCCGTCGCCTTCGGCGGGTTCGTCGCGTTCAGCGTCTACGAGCCCACCTACCTCGTCAGCGCCTACCACCTCGACAAGGCCGACGCAGCAATGCGCACCGCCGGCTTCGTCGTCCTCGCTGTCGCGATGCGCCCGGTGGGCGGCTGGCTGTCGGATCGGTTCGATCCCATCTCGGTACTGCTCGCCGCCTTCGGCGCCACCGCGCTGCTCGCCGTCCTGGCGGCCTTCCAGCTCGCCCTCGTGCCCGTGGGCACCCTGGCCTTCCTGGGCATGGCGGCGGCACTGGGCGCCGGCACCGGTGCAGTGTTCGCTCTCGTCGCTCGGATGGTCCCCGCCGAGCGCGTCGGTGCCGTCACCGGCGTGGTCGGCGCTGCCGGCGGGCTCGGCGGCTTCTTTCCGCCGCTGGTGATGGGACTCGTCTACGGGCTCACCGGCAGCTACCTCATCGGGTTCCTCCTGCTGGCAGCGACCGCCGCCAGCGCAGCGGCTGTCAGCGCCACGGTCGTCCGCCGTCGCGCAGCCACCGTGCGCTGAGGGTCGGGCAATTCACGGGCCATGACGGCTCGGACCGCTCGGCCTCCGAATCGCATTCGGGCCACTGAGGCTGGCCGCGAGCAACTCGACACAGCTGAATCAAGGCGGGGCCGATCCTGGGATCGAGTGGCGGCGAGGCGATGGCGGTCAGGGGTAGGCGATGCGCCGGCCCGTCAACGAGACGACGTCCAGCCGCAGGAAGTAGGGCCGGTCGCCGCTCGCCCACGGGCGCAGCGGGAGCTGGCGGGCCCGGCCGAGTTCGGCCGGGTCCTCGACCACGCGCAGTCGCCCGAACGCCAGCAGGCTCCACCCCTCCTCCCACACTTCGTCGACGTGGTCGACCTGGAAGGTGACCCGCTCGCAGCGAGCCGCGGCCGCGACCTTGCTCCCCGCGGCGGACCGGAAGTACACGACATCGCCGTCGACGGCGAAGTTCACCGGCAGCACGAGCGGCCAGTCGCCGGCGACGAAGGCCAGCCGCCCCAGCCGGGGACGATGGGTGACGAGCAGGGCCCGACACTCGTCCGGGCTGAGCGCCGCCAACGCGATCTCGGTCTCGGACATCATCCTCCGAATGCCTCGTGGCCCACCGGATTGCCTGACTGCCGGCGGGCAGCGCCCGCCCGGCGAAAGGTTCCCGACGAGCGGGCGATGTGCGCAGGGCCGAAGGTCCCTGCCCGCGCTGCAGTGCGGAGAGCAGCATCGGGGCATGGGTGCCGGGCCGTCGTCGCCGCCGCTCGGCGACCTGCTTCCGGGCGGGTCCGCGCTGCCCGCCGCGTTGGCCCGCGAGCTCGACCGGCGCTCCACGGTGCAGGACGTCCCAGGGGGCACGGTCCTGCTGCGGCAGCGGTCCGCCGTCGACGACCTGATCGTGCTCGTCCGGGGGCGGATCGCGACCCTGATCGACTTCGCGGGCACCGGCGACCTGGTGGTCGAGACCACCGAGGAGTCCGGGCGAGCGTTCGGCTGGTCAGGTCTGGTCGCGCCGGGACGGGCGACGGCCACGCTCCGCGCGGACGCAGACTCTCGGATCCTGAGGCTGCCGATCGCGGTGGTGCGTGACGGCCCGCCGCGCTGGACGGCGGCCGTGTGCGGGCTGGTCGCGGGCGCGCTGGCGGACCGCACGCGGGACCTGCAGGCGCGGTGGGCCCTGCCCGCGTCGGAGCCTGTGGAGGCCCCCAGGAATGCGTGACCTCGTTGCGGTGCGCCGCTGGTTCGCCGGGCTCGCCCTGCTCGAGCAGCTGCACGACGGCGACCGGGATCTCTTCGCCGAGCACGCGACGTGGGTGACCCTGCCTCCCGGCGCACGCCTACACGGCGAGGGCGAGTGGGGGACGGCCCTGTGGTTCCTCGTCGAGGGCGAGATCGTCCTCGGCCCGGTGTCCGGCGGCGGTACCGGCGCCGGTCCCGCCGGCGACAAGGAGACGGACGGCCTGGTCGACGGCGGTGTCGACGGGATCGTGCGGCGGTCGGTCACGACGCCCGGCTACCCCGTCGGCTGGGACGGCATGGTCCGGCCCGACCGGCACCGTTGGGACGCGCACGCGGCCTCCCGGACCCGGCTACTGCGCGTCGACCGGGAGGTGATCGACGCAGCCTGCCGCTCCGACGAGACGTTCGCGGCGCGGCTGTACGAGCTGTTGCTCTGGCTGGCGGGCGGGCAGCTGCGGCGCCAGCACACCCGCCTGGTGACCGGCCGCTACGACGAGGAGACGGACGCGGTCGCCGCGCTCGTCGCGCACCATGCCGAGGAGTTGCGAGTCACGTCGCCGCTGCACCGCATCCCCGGCTACCTGCGCTCCCGCCCGACCGTGGTCGACGCCTTCCGGGCGCTCGAGGTGATCCGCGACGGACCCGAGGCGGTCGAGGCCGAGATCGCGCGTGAGGCGCTCGACGTGCTCGCGGGCGTCCGCCGGGAGCTGCGGGTGTACATGGGCTTGCAGCGGGTCTACGAGGCGGTCGCTTCGGCGCCGGCGGACCTCCGGCCCGAAGAGGTCCGGGCCCGGTCCTGCCGGGCGCTCGTCGACCTGTTCGCCCACACGGAGTACCGCATCGCGGGCCTCGACCGGCTGCCGCCGAGTCCGGGCAACGTCGTGCTGTGCAACCACCTGGACAGCCACCCCGGCAACCGCCTGCCGAACGGGTTCAGCCTGATCCTCGACACGCATTTCGTGTCGTCGATGATCCTCTACCGGACCTATGGGCGGGCGCCGGTCCGGGTGGTGCGGGACTCGCACTGGCACGAGGCGGGGCACGCGCGCTACTACGCTCGCCTGGGCTACGTCATGGTCCCGTCCTCGGAGGTGGGTCCGCCGACTCCGGAGCAGCGGGCCGAGCGGTACGAGCGCTTCGTGGCCGAGGCGTCCGCGACGTTGCGGGCCGGCGACGACCTCGTCGTCTGCCCCGAGGGCCGCCCGGGCCCCACCGCGGGGTCACCGGCCCGCCTGCGCCTCGGAGCCTTCCGGCTGGCCGGCCGGCTCGACCCGGAACCCTTGGTCGTCCCGGTGGCGGTCGCGAACTTCGACCAGCGGCTCAGCCGGGCCGTGCTCGGCGCCGTGGTCGCCGAGCCGTTCCGGATGTCCGACGTCGTCACCGACCCTACCGACCCCGAGCAGGTCGCGCGGTTCGTCGACGACGACCTGACCCCGCGCTATCGGGGCTGGGTGCGCGAGGCGGCGGCGCTGCGCTGACGACGGGAACGGTCCTGCCCGGCCCCGTTCCGTCCGAACCCGTTCGGCACCCCGCCGACAGCCAGCCCGAGCCAGCGCTCGTCGAACCGGTCCCATGAGCGCATGGCGGGGCCGGCGTCGTGGCTCACCGGGAAGGTCATGACCTCGCACGGCGCCCGGAACCGTGCGAGGACCGCCTCCACGGTGGCGCGCGGCACCACGCGGTCGACCAGGCCGAGGCCGACCAGGGTCGGGCAGCCGACACGGGGTGCCAGCAGGGCGGTGTCGAAGTAGGCCAGAACTGCTTGCAGGTCGTCCTCGGGGTACTGCGGGTGCTGCTCGAGGAACGAGGCGACCTCGGCGCCCGACCCGGCCTCGACGAGCAGCCGGCGGCCCTCCGTCCACCCGAAGGTGGGCACCCCCAGCACGAGCAGGTCGGCACGCGGCGCCACCGCCTCGGCCAGCAACGCCAGCCCGCCCGCGAGGCTGACCCCGTGGCTGACCGCGCGCAGCGTCGGAACCCCGAGGGCCGCGGCGATCTCGGTCGCCCGTACGTAGTCGCACACCGCACCACGCAGCACGGACGTCTCGGGCCGGCGCGCGCCCGTCAGCAGCCAGCCCGCCGGTGCCGGGGTCGGGACTGCCGCGCGGGATCGACCGAACCCACGGACGTCGAAGCCCACGACGTGGCAGCCCGCGCGGACCCACTCGAGCCGGGGGACGGCCCGCGACCGGTACCCATGGGCGTGGACGACCAGGGGCCGGGGTGCCGGGCCCTCCCAGCTGATCGCGTACCCGGAGATCGCCTGCCCGCCCCAGGACCGGAATTGCAGGTCGTGGGCGACCGTGCCGGCGCTCGGCGCGGGCCGCGGACTCCGGCGGAGGTCGGCGGGCACCTCGCGCAGCTGCGCAAGCGTTGCGGCCCAGAACGCGTCGAGGTCGGGGGGACGGCACGGAGCGTCGGCCTGCGCGAGCGCGCCCGCGTGTGCGCCCATGTCACGACCGGCCCTGCGTCGAGATCCTGGCGACGGCGCACATGGTGGTCGTCGACCGCTCGAGGTGACCGCATCGCTCGGACCGGAGGCGCTGCACGTCCGTCGCCGTGGTTCTGCTTCGCGCACAAGACGTCCTTCGGGCTCCATGCGACAGGCGGGATGGCCCACCGGGCGCGGTCAGGAAGTGCCCGCGGGCGCAGGCGCCCACCCGACGCACCAACCCGCATCCAGCGCGTTCAGCCACGGCTGGTCTCCTACTCGTAGGCGGCAAGTGCCTCGCCAGCGGTGTCGTACCAGGCGTCGGGGGAGATGTCATGGCGTTCCGGCTCGGCGTGCACGCCGCGGGCGCGGTTCGAGACGATCACGCGGACGTCGCGAGAGCGCAGCGGGGCAACACCGGGCGATCTGCTCAGCAGTGCCGTAGGCCCCCGGTGCTCCGGCCCGACCGTCCGGCGTGCCAGGTCGGTGGTCCGGGGACCCGGGTCCTTAGGCACCTGCCGCCGATCCCGTCCGGAGGCCACCGTGGACGGTGGTAGTTCGCGGTGGACGCCTCGGAACCAGGAGGACGTGATGAAGGTTCGCGATGCCGTAGACGCGTCGGTCACGACGCTGCGGCCCGACACGCCCCTGCAGGCAGCGGCGTCCATCCTTGCGTCCCACGGTCAGTGTGCGGCGCCGGTGGTCGACGACGAGGGGCGCCTCGTCGGCGTCGTGGGGGAGGCCGACCTGACGCGCGGGCGGCTCCCGCCCGGCAGTTGGACGATCGAGATCGACCCGGAGTGCGTGGTCGCCGCGGTGATGACGCACCGACCCGCGTCCGCTCGTCCGAGCGACGACCTTGCCGATGTGGCCGACGAGATGCTGAAGAAGGGGTTGCCTGCGATGCCGGTGGTGGACGGGGAGGACGTGGTCGGGATGGTGACGAGGCAGGACGTCCTGCGCCTCGTCACCGAACGCCGACCGTCGTCCGAGCAGACCCTGGGCGGGATGCGTCGGGACGGCCGGCCATGACCGAGGCAGATCGCGAGGCGGGCGGAGCCGGACGGGGGCGTGGTGAGATCGTCGTGGGCGTCGACGGATCGCCGTCGTCGCTCGAGGCCCTGCGTTGGGCGGTGCGGCAGTCCGAACTGACCGGCGCGCCGGTACGCGCGGTCATCACCTGGTCGATTCCGGTGCACTATGCGCCGATGGCCGTGTCCCAGGCCTGGAGCGACTGGCCGGAGCGCGCCCGCCAGACGCTGGAGGACGCCGTCCGGGCCGCGCTGCCGCCCGAGCAGGTGCAGGCCGTGACCACCGAGGTCGCCGAGGGCAACGCCTCCGCACTGCTGCTCGAGGCGGCGAAGGACGCCGAGCTGGTGGTCGTCGGCAGTCGTGGGCACGGGGGCTTCGTCGGCCTGCTGCTGGGCTCGACCGCCCAGCACGTGACGACGCACGCCCGCTGCCCCGTACTCGTGGTGCACGAGCCCACCTGAGCTCGTGGGGTCACCGCCCCTCGGCGTCGGCCTTGATGAGCTGCAACATCCGCGCTGTGATGAGGTGGGCACCCGGTCCGATCAGCGTCCAGTAGCGGCGGAACCGGCGGCGGGCCGCGGCGTCGGTGAGCGTGACGCGCGTCTCGAGCGCGAGGATCGAACCGTGCCCGTAGGGAAGGACGATGTAGCTCATCACGACCTTGCCGAACCCCGGCCGGTCGAAGGAGGCGAAATCCTCGGCGGTGACCCGGATCAGACCGGCGTCCCGCTCCCAGAACGCGCCGACCAGGCCGAGCACCTTCTCCACGCCCTGCTCCTCGGCAAGGGGTGTCCACATCGCGGTGAATCGGTCGTAGTCGCCGGACGCCGTCGGCTGCTCACCCCGCCGACGACGTCGGATACGGTCGGGCAGTAGGCGGGCGGCACTGACGGCGGCGACGAGCCGATCCCGGCCGAGATCGAGTCGGTCGATCGCGCGGAAGGTCACGTCGGTGGGCGCGTCGACCACGACGTTCTGGACCATGCGGACGTCGTGGACCGGAACGAGCCGGTCGATCGCGAGCTCTCGGGGCGGCGCGGGAACCGATCCGCCCGTCCCGCTGTCGGTGGTCGTCACAGGTGCTCCTCGCTATTCCTCGCTCGTACTGGCCACGGGTGCTCCGACCCGACCCAGCCAGCGGCGGAGAGCGATGTCGGGCGCACCGCGGTATCCGATGTGGCCGTCGGGGCGGACGACGAGGGCGCCGGTCCACGGCGCGCGGGTCAGTCGGTGCACGTGCACGGGCGGGGCCGCCACCGGCGCGTCCGGGACCGGCAGATCGCCGGACAGCAGGACGTGCAAGCCGGGCCGGGCGATCAGCTCGTGCAGCCGCACGTCGCGGCCGCCGGCCGTGACAGTGGCGTCGGGCAGCCGGTCCCCGGAACGCGGTCCGCCGGTGTGAGCAGCCGCCGCCTCGACGGAGATCGGGCTGCGACGGTAGTTCTCGCCGAAACGTGCGAGCAGCCGGACGATCTCGGTGAGGGGCCATCGCCGGCGCAGGGCGACCGGCACGGCCGGCGCGGCGAGCGGGGCGAGCGTGCCGCGGACGAACGACGCCAGGGGGTTCGCCGAGGCCTCGGCCCAGAACACCAGGTGCGTGAGGGCGAGCACGTGGCGGGCCACCGGCCGTCGCTCCCGGTCGTAGGAGTCGAGCAGCTCCTCGGGTGTGGTGCTCGCGGCGGCGAGGGCGAGCTTCCACCCGAGGTTGGCCGCGTCCTGGATACCGGTGTTCATGCCTTGTGCGGCGGCGGGGGAGTGGGTGTGCGCGGCGTCGCCGGCGAGGAACAGGGGGCCGCGTCGGTATGTGGCGGCCAGCCGATGCTGAACTCGCACCCGGCTGGACCAGCCGACCCCACGGATGCGTGCCGGCAGTCCGGCTTCGTCGAGCAGGTGCTGCAACTCGCTCCGGTCGACCGGTGGTCCGGGCTGCCCGAACGCGAGTGCCGGGTCGGTACAGGGTCGGGTGGCCAGCAGCCGCCACGTCGCGCACTCGCCCAGGGCGAACACGAACAGCAGCCCGCGGCGCCCGGCGACCACGTGGGCGACGCCCGGAGCGAGGTCGCCGTCGAGTTCGAGGTCGGCCAGCACGATCTCCGGGTGGTAGCCGGCGCCGTACCAGCCGATGCCGGCGACTCGGCGGACCGTGCTGTCGGCGCCGTCGCAGCCGGCGACCCACCGGTACCACCCGCGTTCGGAGCCGTCGGGCCCGTGCAGCATGACGTGCGCCCCGACTCCGCCGCCGTCGGAGATGCCGATGAGTTCGGTGCCGCGCTGCACCTGCACCCCGCGCTCGCCGAGTGCCCGATCGAGCACCGCCTCGACGTCGGCCTGCCGTAGCAGCGTCAGGTGCGGATAGGCGGTGTCCGGCAGGTCGATCCGGCCGAGCCGCACGGGCACGACCCGCCGACCCAGGTGTAGCTGCGCGGCGGGAGCGGTGTCCGCTCGTGCAAGGAGATCGTCCACGACCCCGAGCGGTCGGAGCACCTCCAGGGTGCGCGGGTGCACGATGAGTGCCCGGGACGGCCGGAAGACCGACGGCCGGCGCTCCACCACCCGGACATGGGCACCGTGTGCCTGCGCCTGGAGAGCCAGCGCCAGGCCGGTCGGTCCGGCGCCGACCACGAGAACGTGCGGTCGTGGAGTCACGCGACCGCGACCGGGCGCCACCACTGCGCCTCTGTGTCGCCGGTCGCCACCCGGCCAGCCACCGAAGGGTCCTGCAGCAGCTCGTCGCGCCGCAGCCCCGGCAGCACCTGGTAATGGATCGAGCCGCGCACGCACACCAGCGCGAGCACCCACCACAGGGCGCGTGCGTAGGCCTCGGCGAGCGCCGGGTCGTCCCATTCGTAGAGACCGCGGTAGACGCCCTGCTCGTCGTGGGCCAGCCACAGCTTCGACACGTACCCGGGGAACCCCACGAACAGCGGCGTGTTGAGGATGCTCTCGATCCGGAAGGCGGCGTGTGCGAGGCGGCCGCGCACAGCCCGGAGCCGGAACTCGACCACGAGCACGCTCGGATCCTCCGGTCCCGGGCGGTCCACCACCGTCTCGCGGTACACGCGGGCCGAGGTGCCGTCGGCGAACCGCAGGCGCATGCCCACGTGGCCCCGGGGTAGGTGGACCCGGCGGCGGCCGAGCAACACCGCGGTGATCGCGGCGCACCGGGCCAGTGCGCGAACGGCGCAGGCCACCGGGAGGGGCTCGTGCTCGCTTGCCGTCACGATGTCGGTCTCCTCGTCCTTCCGCCGGGTGTCGCCACTACCCGGGCAGCCTGTCCGGCCGGACCGGGACGACGGCAGGGACGAATGGCAGGGATGCGCAGGTCGCTTCGCCCGTGCTGCGGCCGCCCCCGGTAGCCGCGTCCGGGACATCGGCGTGTACGACTCACGCCCGCCCCGGGTTCGGGACGTTGGGCCCTGCTCGGCGTCCGAGGCACGGACGACGGTGGGCAGCATGAACGGTCTCTCGTTCCTGATCCCGGACGCGGGCGCTATCACCGCCCCGACCGTCCGCCGGCAGTCGACCGGGGCGCTCCGGTGAGCCGCTCGGCGGGGCCGAGCACGCTGCTGGAAGCGGCGCTGAATCTTGCCCGGTTCCATCAACAGCACGAGCGCTTCTACAGCACATCTCCGTTGGAGACCGCGCTGCGGCTGCACCGACACGCCCGCGCCCTGTCGGCGCTGGCCGACCGGTGGGCCATCGCCGAGCCGTCCGTCCGTCGGGGCCCGAACCCGTTCGCGGGCGCCAACGACCTCAACAGCGAGGCGGCGACTGCGCTCGACGGTGTGCTGTTCATGGAGGGCGAGGGGCGCCCGGCCGAGATCACCGCGATGATCCGCGAACTCCGTTCGCAGGCCGACGCCTTCACCGAGGGCGGCGAGTGGCTGGCGAATGCCATGCGGGCCTCCTGGGAGACGGCTGCGTCGATGCTGGCGTTCGACGGGCTGGCCGAGGTGATGGGCGAGCGACACCGGATCATCAGCAACGACTGGCTGGCCGCGCACATGCAGTCGTTGATCGGGATCTTGCTGGCCCGCGCCGCCGACATGCTCGAGGGCGTGGACCTCGACCCCGCCGCTCTGCGTGCCGACCTCGGCGGTTCCCGGACGGGGGCGGCCCGGCTGTACGCCATCGCCGAGATCATTTCGCGGGCGGCCGACCTGTGCTGTGAATCGGCTGGTCTGGTGCACGACAACGAGCGTCGGTGGCGAGTGTGCCGGCACCGGACTCAGCAGCTGATGGAAGCAATGGGCGTCGATGCCGCGGTCATCGGGACCGCAGCCGGCGGAGGCGGGAAGGAGCCGGGCGCGAGCGAGGATCCGCCGGGTCGGACGAACCCGCGCTGAGGACGTGCGCTGACCGCTCTCGACCAGGCGGAGCCTGTGGTGCGGGTGGCTCGGTCGGCCGGAAGGCGACGAACGGGTGGGTGCGGACGAACTCCCGCAACGGGCCGTCGTCGCGCAGGTTCCCCCAGCCGAGAACGGTGCTGATCAGGCGCATCCGGCGCGGGTGCGCACGGCGGAACTGCATAGCGACGTCGAACGCCTCCTCCTCGGTGAGGAACCGCTGTTGCGGGGTGAACGTGCGCCCGCCCAACTGAACCTGGGTGGCGGGCTCCGCTCGCAGGTTGCGGTACCACTCCGTCTGCGGACCCCAGCCGGCACAGATCACCGCCTCGCCGCTGGCCTCGACGTAGCGCAACACCATCGCGACCGCCTGGTGCGGGAGTCTCGTCCGGCGCCCGACATGGGTGAACGCCAAGAAGGTGCGGCCCAGTGCCGGCCCGGCGTTGTGCCGGTAGGCCTTCAGCGGCAGCCGGAAGATCGCGACCGCCAGGCGGCCGGGCTGCCGGCGCAGTCCGAGCAGATGCCGGTCGTGGCCAGGAGACCGGGAAGTTCTCGACTCGCTCACGGTCCGCACCTCCGCAGAAGGTCTCGGCGCAGTGCACGGTGCTGGAGGCAGCGAACGACGGCGATCGACCGATCGCCAGTGGCTATGGTCCTGGCGATCCCGGGCAGGACGCAGCTGCCGTTCGGACCGATCGGCTCCGACGCGTCCTTCGTCTCCGGGATGAAGGTCATTCGCCTGTTGGGGATGGCCCGGGCGGTTCCTAGCGTGGAAGGCGTCAGCAAGGCCGGTGAGCGAGGTGATGAGCATGGAACGTGCCCTGGTGGTCTACGAGTCGGTGTTCGGCGACGCCCGCGCGATCGCGCACGCAGTCGGCGACGGGCTGTCGGCGTTCCTGGAAGCGACCGCGGTCGCCGCCGCCGAGGCCCCGCCCGAGCTCGGCCCCGACGTCCGGCTCCTCGTCGTCGGCGGCCCCAATCACGCCTTCGGTATGCCGCGGCCCTCCACCCGGGAGGGCGCGGTGTCGCAGCACGGTGCCGTCATCCCCGACCTCGCCACGGGCCTGCACGAGTGGCTGGAGGCGGTCCGGGTCCCTCCCGGCCGGCTCGCTGCCGCCGCGTTCGATACGCGCACCAGCGGACACCGGATCCTGGTGAAGATGGATCATGCCGCGCGGACGGAGGAGAAGCTCCTCGGGAAGCTCGGAGCGGTGATCCTCGCGCCTGCCCAGCACTTCTTCGTCGCCGACACCAAGGGGCCGTTGATCGACGGCGAGGAGGACCGTGCACGCGCCTGGGGCCGGACGCTGGGAGAGCTGGCTGCCGCCCGCGCCGACAGCCGGTGAGTCGGCCTGCCGTCGCCGCTCACCGGCGCTCACCGCAGAACTCCATGGGCGACTGGTCGAGGGTCGTCAGCCCGCGTGCGTGCCACCCGGTGGCGGCCCGTCCAGCGGTAGGCCTCGTCCACACCCCACACGATGACGGGCATGGGCAGCAGGAGCAGCAACGCCCAGCCCGGGAGGGCAGCGGTGCCGAAGACGGTCTGCAGGGCGGGGAGGTAGATCACGGCAGCGGCGAAGGCGATCTCGAACGCGATCCCGGCGAGCAGCAGGCGGTTACTGCTCACGCCGATGCGCCACAGTGAGGTGTGATCGGTCCGGGCGGCGAACGCGGTACCGATCTGACAGGCGACGATCGCGGCGAAGCTGGCCGTGGTGGCCTGTAGGTAGGCATGGTGCAGGGCTGAGCCGGGCCCGGTGTCGGCGCCGGGAGCCCAGCCGGCACCGGTGAGGACAAGCAGGAACAGGGCCAGGCCGAGGGCGGCCGAGACCACGCCCATGATCCCCCACGCACGCAGCAACATTCGCCTGTCGATCACCCCTCGGCCGCGGGGCCGGGGTGGACGTTCCATGAGCCCGGGCTCGGCCTTCTCCCGACCCAGCGCGAGCGCGGGCAGCGTCTCGGTGCCGAGGTCGACGGCGAGGATCTGCAGCACGGTCAACGGGAGTGGGACGAGTCCGCCGGACAGGGCGAACAGCAGGAACGGCACGATCTCGGGGATGGCGTGGGCGAAGATGTAGAGCACGAACTTGCGCACGTTGTCGAAGACCCGCCGGCCCTCCTCGACCCCGGCGACCACGGTGGCGAAGTTGTCGTCGGTGAGGATCATGGTGGCGGCCTCGCGGGCGACCTCGGTGCCCTCGCGTCCCATCGCCACGCCGATGTCGGCGTGGTGGAGGGCGGGGGCGTCGTTGACGCCGTCTCCGGTCATCGCCACGGTCTGGCCGTCGGCGCGCAACGCGTCGGCGATGCGCAGCTTGGCCTCGGGCGCTGCGCGGGAGAACACGATCTCCCCGCGACCGGCCAGCAGCCGGTGCAGGTCCGGGTCGGTCATGACGTCGAGCTCGTCGCCCTCGACGATCCGGTCGGCTCGCAGTCCGACCCGACGGGCGATCTCGGCGGCCGTGCGGCCGTTGTCGCCGGTCACGACGTGCACCCGTATCCCGGCGGAGTGGCATGCGGCCACCGCGGCGGCCACCTCGGGGCGGGGCGGGTCGAGCAGCCCGACCAGGCCGAGCAGGTCGAGTCCCGGCCCCTCGGCGACGTCGCGGGCCGGCGCGGTCTCCCCGGTCCACGGGCGACGGGCGACGGCGAGGACGCGCAGACCGCGGCCGGCCATCTCGTCGACCGCGGCCTCGATCGCGGTGGCTCGGTCCGGGGCGAGCCTGCAGCGGGGGACGAGCACCTCCGGTGCGCCCTTCACGTGGACCCACCGGCCGTCCGGGAGGTCGTCGAGGGTGGCCATGGTGCGGCGGCGGGCGTCGAAGGCGAACAGGGCGCGCCGGTCGCGGTCGCGAGTGTCGACACGGACGTCGACGCCGGCCTCGGCGGCCATCGCCAACAGTGCGAGCTCGGTCGGGTCCCCCGTTCCGGCCGCGGCGTCCGCAGTGGCGCAGCGGGCCACCGCGACCGCCAGCTCGGGTTCCGGGCCGGCGAGGGGCCGTCCGCCGCGATCGCGCACGTCCTGCACCGACATCCGTCCGACGGTCAGGGTGCCGGTCTTGTCGGTGCAGACGACCGTGGTGGAGCCGAGTGTCTCCACCGCCGACAGCCGCTTGACCAGCGCGCCGCGACGGGCCATGGCCCGGACGCCGCCGGCGAGGGCCAGGGTGATGGTGGGCAGCAGCCCTTCGGGGACGTTGGCCACGAGCAGGCCGACGGCGAAGATCGCCGCCTCGGTCCACGACAGCCCGGCGAGCACGCCGAGGGGGAGGAACGCGATCCCGACGCCGACGGCTACCGCAGCGATCAGGTAGGCCACGCGGCGGACCTGCCGCTCCAGCGGGCTCTCGTCGTGCCCCCGTCGGCCGGTGAGGGAGGCGATGCGGCCGATCTCCGTGTGCCGGCCCGTGGCGTGGACGACGGCCTCGGCGGCCCCGGCCACGCACGCCGTGCCGCTGAACACGAGCACCGGGGAGTCGAGCTTGCGATCGGCGGCGTCGGGCTCGGCCGCGTCGCGCTCCACCGGCACCGACTCCCCGGTCAACGCCGACGCGTCCACCTCCAGCGCTCCGGTCAGCAGGCGGGCGTCGGCGGGCACGCGGTCGCCCTCGGCGATCAGCACGACGTCGCCGGGCACCAGTTCGGCGGCGGGGATCTCGACGACGGCGCCATCACGGCGCACCCGCGACCGCGGCGGCAGGTAGCGCCCCAGCGCCTCGACCGCCTTGCTCGCCTGGGTCTCCTGGACGAACGCGAACACCGCGTTCAGTGCGACCACGGCCAGGATCGCCCACCCGAGCTCGCGGGTGCCGGAGACGAAGGCGAGCACCGCGGCGGCGATCAGCAGCAGGGCGAGGGGATGGGTGAACTGCCGCAGCAGCGCCCGTGGCCACTCCCGGCCCGCATGTTGCTCGAGCACGTTCGGGCCGTAGCGGTCGAGCCGGCGGGCGGCCTCTGCCGAGCCCAGCCCCGAGCGGGAGGAGTGCAGGTCACGCAGCAGCACCTCGACCGGCTCGCGGGGGTCGGCGTCCTCGGTCGTGGTGCCGGTCGCGGCGACCTGACGCGCGCTGGCGGTCATCGTGCTCCCTGTGCGGGCGATCAACGGGATCGTTCCCAGGCAACCCCGTGTGGAGCCCTTGCTCTCAGGGGCCTTCGGCCCGTTACCGAAGGCCGTCGGCAGTGCGGTACGCCCCTGCCGGGTCGCAGGGACCGCCGGCGGGAGGACATCGGCGGCACCACGGAGGTCTTCGGACTCGCGCGGGAGGCCGGTCGATCTCCCACGCTGGTGTGCGGCTCCCCTCGTACGGGAGCGCCGGGACGCCTGGAGGACCACATGATCGAGAAGCTGACCGACCTGCCCGACGGCATCCTCGGCCTGAGGGTCGGGGGCCGGCTCACCCCGCAGGACTACGAGGACGTGATCACCCCGATGGTCGCCGAAGCGGTGCGGGAGGGCGGCCGGATGCGGTGCCTGATCGAGATCGAGGACGACTTCAGCGGGCTCACGCCGCCTGCGGTCGTCGACGACGTCCGCCTCGGGCTGCGGACGGTCGGCTCCTTCGACGGGGTCGCGGTCGTCAGCGACCTCGGATGGATCAGGACGCCGACGCAGTGGGCGGCCTTCGTGGTCCCGTTCCCGATGCGGGTCTTCCCCATGGCTGAACGGCGCGCGGCGGCCGACTGGCTGGCTGCGCTACCGGCGGAGGCCAGGATCGAGGTCACTTTCGACGAGACGGCCGGAGTCGTCACTGCCGAGGTGAGCGAGGCGCTGCGGATCGAGGACTTCGAGCGCCTCGCCGCCACGATCGACCCGTGGATGCGCGAGCACGGCGAGCTGCCCGGTCTGGTGCTGCACGTCCGCCGGGTGCCGGGGTGGACGAGCCTGGGCAGCCTCGTGCGGCACATCCAGTTCGTGGTGCGCCACCAGGGCAAGCTCGGGCGCCTCGCACTCGCCACGGATGTCCCGGTCGCCGACGCGGTGGCGTCGGTCGCCGATCATGTCCTGCACCCGCAGATCCGCGCGTTCGGGTACGCGGACCTCCGGGCGGCGCAGGCCTGGGCCGCCGGCTCGTGATCCGGGGGAACCGGGTCCGGACCGGTCGCCGGGTCCGGTTCCTGCCCGTGCCGGGCCCGCATCGACCGGCCCTCAGGACGTCACCGTGCCCGGGATGTCGGCGGTGGTCCGGGCGGCGGACGGCGTGGTGAGCGGAAGGGGGGCCAGCAGGACCGGGCTGCTCGATGCGTGGAGCAGCATGGTGGCCAGGGTCCCGACGCCCCGCCCGCGATGCCGGCCCACCACCACGAGCTGGGCCAGCTCCGAGAGCTGCAGCACCGACCAGGCCGGGCTGCCACGCTCGACGGTCCACCGAACCCGCAGCTCGGGGTGATCCGCCGTGACGGCCGAGGCGATTTCCTGCAGGGCCTGCTCGGCCTCCTCCCGATGGGGCACCCGTTCCCGGCGTCCGAGCCTGCGGAGGATGTCGCCGGTGCTCTCTTCCCAGACGTGTGCCACGTGCAGGTCGGCGTCGCGTCCCGCCGCGAGTTCGGCCGCGCGGCGGACGAGAACCGCGCTGCCGGGGCGCCCGTCGACCGCAACCAGGATCGGCCGCGCGCGGTCCGGTACCGGGCGTCCCGGTGCAGCCCGGACCACCGCGAGGGCACAGGGGGCCGCGCGCGCCAGCCGGGCGGCCGTGGTCCCGATGGTGGGCAGGGCCCGCCCGCCACCGCGGTTCCCCACCACGAGCAGGTCGGCGTCCGCGCCGAGCCGGGCGAGGACATGCGCCGGTGTCCCGACCGCGATCCGCGTCTCGACGGGCCGGTCACCCCCGTTGATCCGCGCGATCGCGGCGGCCCGCCGGAGGAGGGCGTCGGTCTCCGGGAGCGGGCCGGATGACGAGCGGGCAACCACGCAGACGACGTGCAGGGGCAGCCCTCGCAGCCCCGCCTCGTCGGCAGCCCACGCCACCGCTCGCGTCGCCCCGCCCGACCCGTCCGTCCCGACGACGACGGGGCGGGCGGGCGGCGGGGTGCTCACCGGATCCACCGAGGGGTCTCCGTGCGCGTATCGGCGTCGTCGGTCCTTTCGGCGGTGGTCACGAGTCCGGCGTCGCGCTCTGCCGGGGTCGGTACGTGGGACGGCCGGTCGGCGGGGAACGAGACGTCCGGGTAGTCCGGGTAGCGCCGCCACAGGTCGGCGGGATCGCGCATCGGAGGGATGGGCGGCATCGGAGGGACCGGACGGGGCTGGTCCTGCTCGTGGGGTGCCGTGGCACGGACGGCCTCGCGCATCTCGTGCGTGCGTTCGTCGAAGAAGCGCAGGATCTCGACGGGGAAGGGCATGACGAGGGTGCTGTTCTTCTCGACGGCGACGTCGGCCACGGTCTGCAGCAGGCGTAGCTGGAGCGCACCGGGTGTGCCCGACATCCTGGCCGCCGCGACGCTGAGCTGTTCGGACGCCTGACGTTCGCCGTCCGCAGCGATCACCCGAGCACGCCGCTCGCGTTCGGCCTCGGCCTGCCGGGACATCGACCGCGTCATCTGCTCGGGCAACGCGATGTCGCGCAGCTCGACCAGCTCGATCCGCACGCCCCACGGCTGCTCGGTCGGTGCGTCGATGAGGGTCTTGAGCTCGGCGCTGATGCGTTGCCGGTCCGACAGCAGGGTGTCGAGGTCGGCCCGCCCGATCACGGTCCGCAGCGAGGTCTGGGCGACCCGGGAGACCGCGTTGCGGTAGTCCTCGATGTTGACGATCGCCTTCACCGGGTCGACGACCCGGAAGTAGACCGCCGCGTCGACCTGGACGGTCACGTTGTCCCGGGTGATCGCGCCCTGGGCCGGGACGGCCAGCACCACGACCCGCGTGCTCACCTTCACCATGCGGTCGGCGATCGGGACGAGGAAGCGCAGCCCGGGTTGGCGGACCCTCTCGAGGGCCCGGCCGAAGCGGAAGACGACACCGCGCTCGTACTGCTGCACGAGCCGAATGCTGAGGACGGCGAGCAGCAGGACGAGCACCGCCGCTGCGACGATCCAGGTCAGAGTGGTCATGCAGCGGAGCGTGACGCGGCGGGGCCGCCGCAGCAGGTGCCGACGGACCTCGCACGCGCAGGCCTTGTGCCCGCGCCGACCGGGCCGGGCCCTTCGGCCTCGCCGGGACGGGCCGGAGCGCCGCTGCGCGGCGGGGCCGCGCGGGCAGACCGTGGGGCGATCGCCCACACACCGGGAGGACGCATGGCGGGCATGGTCGGCGGCGCGGTCGTCGTCGGGATCGACGGTTCGGACCACGCCCTGGAGGCGGTGCGATGGGCGGCGGCGGAGGCGGAGGGCCGCGGCGTGCGGCTACGCCTGGTCGCCGCTGTCCAGCCGCCGCGGGCCGATCTGGTGCTTCCACCCCGGGAGGCGGACAAGCAGCACCTGACCCGTATGCGGGCCGCCGGTGGGCCGCTGGACGCGGCGGCTGCCGCGGCCGCTGCCGTGGCGCCCGAGCTCGAGATCGATCGCGAGGTGATCGAAGGGGCGCCGGCCGAGGTCCTCGTCGAGGAGTCGACGACCGCCGCGCTGGTGGTCGTGGGTCATCGAGGGCGCGGTGGGTTCACGGGCCTGCTACTCGGCTCCGTCGGGCTCGCCCTCGCCGCGAAGGCCACCTCCCCGGTGGTCGTGGTCCGAGGATCCACCGATCGGGCCCGGGGCGTCGTGGTGGGGGTGGACGGCACCCCGCTCGGCGACTCCGCGCTCGGGTTCGCGTTCGTCGAGGCTGCGCGGGGCGGTGGCCCGCTCGTCGCTGTCCGGGCCTGGGCGGAGGCCGCGCTCGACCCCTTCCTGGAACCCTTCCTGGACTGGGACGCGATCGCCGCGGACGAGCGCGACGTGCTCGACCGGGCCCTCGCGCCGTGGGAGGAGAGATTCCCGGAGGTCGACGTTCGCCGCGTGCTGGTGCGGGCGAACGCCGCGAAGACGTTGATCGAGCACGCCGGCACCGCTTCCCTGGTCGTGCTCGGATCGCGGGGGCGCGGCGGCCTACGTGGCCGGGTGCTCGGGTCGGTCGGGCAGGCCCTGCTGCAGCACGCGCCGTGCCCGGTCGCAGTGGTTCACGCGGTGGTTCACGCACCGGCTGCGAGCGCGGAGTCGGCGCCCGCCGACGTCGCGGAGGAGGTCGCGCGATGACACAGCTGGAAGCGCGCTGGGTCCGGCTCCTGTCCGAGGTCACCGCGGGCGATGTCGGGGAGGTCGGCGGCAAGGCCGCCAACCTGGGTGAGCTGACCGTGGCCGGCTTCCCCGTGCCGAAGGGCTTCGTCCTCACCGCCGACGCGTACCGCGACTCGATGGCCGCCGCGGGCGTCCAGGAGGAGCTGGGGACGCTGTACACCGGGGCGATCCGCGCGGCCTTCGAGCGGCAGCGCCAGGCGACCCTCGCCGGGCTCTGCGAGCAGATGCAGGACCTGGTGCGCAAGTCCGGCCTCCCGCCCGACCTGGTCCGGCAGGTGCACACGGCGTACGCCGGCCTGGGGATCCAGGACCTGGGGCCGGTCAGCGTCGCGGTCCGGTCCTCGGCACTCGGCGAGGACAGCTCGGCGATGTCGTTCGCCGGCGTGCACTCCACGTTCACCGACGTCCGCGGCGCGAGCGAGCTCGTCGACCGGATCGCGGACTGCTGGGCGTCGGCGTTGTCCCCGAGAGCGCTGGCCTACCGCGCCGAGTTCGGCGACAACACGCCGCCGGCGGTCGCCGTCGTCGTGCAGGTGATGGTGAACGCGCAGCGCTCCGGCGTCGCCTTCACCGCCGACCCGACGACCGGACGCCGTGACCGGGTCGTGGTCGAGGCCGCGCTCGGGCTGGGCGAGGTCGTGGTGAGCGGAGCCGTCGAACCCGACACCTACGTCCTGGCCGTCCCGGACCTTGGCATGAAGTCGGTGCGGATCGGGCACCAGACCCACGAGATCGTGCGCGGGGCGGACAGCCGTGGCGTGAGCGTGCGGCTCACCGACGAACGGGCCGGGGCCCGGGTGCTCGCCGACACCCAGGCGCAGGCCGTCGCGCGGCTCGCCGTGCGGGTGCAGGAGCACTTCGGCCGTCCGCAGGACGTGGAGTGGGCGATGGCGGGGCAACAGCTCTGGCTGCTGCAGACCCGACCGATCACCACCAAGCTGGGGCCCGAGGAGCCGGCCGAGGAACCGGAGACGGCGGGCCCGCCCCGCGGCACCGTGCTGGCCACGGGTCTCGGCGCCGCCCCGGGGCGCAGGGACGGGCCCGTCCGCGTGCTGCACGAGCCACGCGACGGGGACCGCCTGCGCAAGGGGGACGTCCTGGTCGCGCCGAGGACCGACCCGGACTGGCTTCCGACACTACGACGCGCCGGCGCCGTGGTGACCGACCAGGGTGGGGTGACGTGCCACGCGTCGATCGTGGCCCGGGAACTGGGCATCCCGTGCGTCGTGGGTGCGCGCACCGCCACGGCGGACCTGCCGGACGGCGAGCTGGTCACCGTCGACGGCGACTCCGGGACGGTGACCCAGGGCGGCCAGGCACGGGCCGTGCCGGCAGCCGCCGCCGACGTCCGGGTCGTGGAGCCGGACCGGGCTCCGGCGCGGATCACGACCGGCACCCAGCTGCACGTCAATCTGGCGATGCCGGAGGCCGCGGAACGCGTCGCCGCACTCGACGTCGACGGTGTCGGGCTGCTGCGCGCCGAGCTCGCCCTCACCTCCGCGTTGAACGGCCGGCACCCGCGGGCGGTGCTCGCCGCGGGCGACGAGACCGGCTTCGTCGACGCCATGGTGGGCGCCGTCGGCCGCATCGGCGCCGCCTTCGCGCCGCGCCCGGTTCTCTACCGCACCACCGATCTGCGCAGCAACGAGTTCCGTGGGCTGCAGGGTGGTGAGGAGTACGAGCCGGTCGAGCGGAACCCGATGATCGGCTACCGGGGCGCCTACCGATACCTGCGCGAGCCGGATCTGTTCGCCTTGGAGCTGCGCATGCTCGCGGAGGTCCGCGAGCGGTGGCCGAACGTGCACCTGATGATCCCCTTCGTGCGGACCCGCTGGGAGCTGGCGGCGGTGCTCGACCTCGTCGACGGCAGTCCGCTGGGCCGCCGGCGCGGGCTGCAGCGGTGGCTGACCGCCGAGGTGCCGTCGGTGGTGCACTGGCTGCCGGAGTACGTCGGGCTGGGGATCGACGGGGTCTCCATCGGCAGCAACGACCTCACCCAGCTCGTGCTCGGGGTGGACCGCGACTCCGAGGCGCTCGCCGAGCTCTTCGACGAGTCGGACCCCGCGGTGCTCGCGGCGATCTCGTCGATCGTCGAGCAGGCCACGATGCTGGGCGTGCCGACATCGTTGTGCGGGCAGGCGCCGAGCCGGAGGCCCGCCTTCGCCGAGTTCCTGGTGCGCGCCGGGATCACGTCGATCTCGGTCAACCCGGACGCTGTCGACACCACCCGCGCCGCGATCGCCGCGGCGGAGCGACGCGTGCTGCTCGAGTCGGCCCGACGGACGCGGACAGGATCGTGACCATCGGGGAAGGAGCCGTGATGCACGCACGGATCGGAGACTGGCTCGTGGTGCCGCCAGGTCCGCACGAGTCGCACGGCCGACGCGGTCAGATCGTGGGGCTGGCGCATCCCGACGGGGGGCCGCCCTACCGGGTGCGCTGGCTCGAGGACGATCACGAGAACCTGGTCTTCCCGCCACCCGACGCGCACCTGGAGCGGCACCCGACGCACCCCGTCCAGGAGGCCCCCGGACAGTGATCGCGGAGGTCCACCGGCCCCCTCGCCGAGGACCGGCGACCGTGACTTGGGGGATGCCCTCCGCGGGATGCTCCCTCATGGCTGCCGGCGACGGCCCGGCCCTCGAGGGGAGCAGGCATGGAAGCACCGACGATCGTCGTGGGGATGGACGGCTCGGCCGGTGCCCGCACCGCCCTCGAGTACGCCGTGGGCGACGCCGCACGACGAGGAGCCCGGGTGCGGGCCGTGATGGCCTTCGAGGCGCCCGACTACTGGCCGGAGTTCGACCGGCTGAACACGCCCCCGACCTCGGCCGAGATCGCGGAGAGGATCGAGAGCGGCCTCCGCGAGGCGGTCGCCGAGGTCCGAACCGCCCTGGTCCCGGCCGACGCACGGGTGGCCGACGTCCCGGTCGACGTCCTGGCGCTGGCGGGGTCGCCGGCGGCGGTGCTCGTGGCCCAGGCGGAGGACGCCGACGACCTCGTCGTGGGGCACCGCGGCCGGGGCGGCCTCACCAGCACGCTGCTCGGCTCCGTCGGTCTGCAGTGCGTGTTGCACGCACCCTGCCGGGTCACCGTGGTCCGGCCGCCCCGGACAGCGCCGGTGGCGGGGAAGCCGGCCCGGACGGCGGGGAGGGTGCGGTGACCGCCCCGCCGTTGCGGCGGACCCGGGCCCGTGACGTCATGTCCACCCGGGTGGTGTCCGTCTCGCCGGAGACCGAGTTCGACGAGGTCGCCCGGGTACTGGCCCGGAACGCCGTCCGAGCCGTGCCGGTCGTGGAGGGCACCCGCCTGCTCGGGGTGGTCTCGGAGGCCGACCTGCTCAGGATCGCGGAGTTCGGTGATCCGCCGGGACGAGATCCCGTCCGTCGGTGGCGGGAACCACGGCGTCCGACAACGGCGCGGACGCTCATGAGTACCGCGGTGGTGACCGTGCGTCCGGAGGCGTCCGTCGCGGAGGCTGCACGCCGGATGCGGCAGGGCGGAGTGAGCTGGCTGGCGGTGACCGAGTTCCGAGGGGCCGCCGAACACGTCGTCGGTGTGCTCGGCCGCACCGACATCCTGAGCGTGTTCCTGCGCGACGACGCGGAGCTGCGGGCGGAGGTCATCGAGGGCGTGGTCCGACCGATCCTCGGTGATGCCGCCGACGCGGTGTCCGTCGACGTCGATCGCGGCGTCGTCACGCTGTGCGGCACCGTGTCCCGCCGCGGGCAGGCCTCGCGGATCGGGGCGCTGGTGGGGCGGCTGGAGGGGGTCGTCGCAGTGCACGACCAGCTGGTCTCCGAGGAGTGGATCGAACCGATCGCGGGCCCGCTGTACTGAGCGGACCCTGCCGGACGGGCGGGCTCCGCCCCGGCCGAGGGCCCGCGCGGAGCGGGTCCTCCGGCGGCGGAGACGGGGCCCGCCGTCCCTGCCGCTACGACCGCACGCGGCGGAGGCTGGCGACCATGGCGAACACCGCGTACCCGGTCCGGGTCACCGGGCAGCTCGAGGGCGAGCCGTCGCGCTGGCTCTGGCTGGTCAAGTGGCTCCTGCTCGTCCCGCACCTGATCGTGCTGGCCGTCCTGGGACTCGCGTTCTGGGTCCTGACCGTGGTCGCGTTCGTCGCGATCCTCGTCTCGGGCGGCTATCCCCGCGCCATCTTCGGGTTCAACCTCGGCGTGCTGCGGTGGGGGTGGCGGGTCGCCTACTACGGCTACGCCGCGAACGGCACGGACCGCTACCCGCCGTTCACACTCGCCGACCGCCCGGACTACCCGGCCCGCCTCGAGATCGACCACCCGGAGCGGCTGTCCCGCGGGCTCGTGCTGGTGAAATGGTGGCTACTGGCGCTCCCGCACTACCTCGTGCTGGTCTTCCTGATCGGGGCCGGCGGCACCGTCGTGTGGCGCATCGGCACCACCGGGGCCATCGGCTTCGACGGTGGCCTGGTGACCGTGCTGGTCCTGTTCGCCGTCGTGGCGCTGCTGTTCACCGGCCGCTACCCCCGCGGGTTGTTCGACCTCGCGCTCGGGTTCGACCGGTGGGTGCTGCGCGTGGTCGCCTACGCGGCGCTGATGACCGACGCGTACCCGCCGTTCCGGCTCGACCAGGGCGGCGCGGAACCGCTGCCGCTCCCGCCGCCCGTGCCGCCGGCCGGGCCCGGGGAGGCCGCCGCCGTTCCGCCCGCGCCGGAACCGCCCACCGTCACGCCGGGCGCCTCGCCGACCGTCTTCCGCTCCGGCGGTGCCGCGGTCCTGGACCGCCCCGTCGGCGCCGAGGCACCTCCGTCCCCGCCGGTGGCGCCGACACGAAGCACCTCCGTCCCGCCGCCCTCGGCCGGCCGGTCCGTGCTGCTCGTCGTGGGCGCCATCGTGACGGCGATCGCCCTCGGCCTGACCTTCACCGGGTTCACCGGCCTGGTCACCGACCGGGTCGGTCGGGACGCAGCCGGCTTCGTCGCCTCCGGTGTCGGCACCGCCTCCACCGGCGGAGCAGCCCTGCGCACCGAGCCCGTGCTGATCGACACCGGCACGGACACCGACGCCGTCGCGCGCGTGGTGGGGGAGGTCAGCCTGCGGGCCACCTCCTCCCGCGGCGGCGACGTGTTCGTCGGGATCGGCCCGACCGCGGACGTCGCCCGCTACCTCGACGGTGTCGCGCAGGGCGTGTGGCGTGGCGAGCTGACGGCAGGGACGCCGCGGATCGCCACCCGGGTCGACGAGCTGGTCGGAGTCGCGCCCGCGACCCCGCCGGCGGCCCAGACCTTCTGGGCGGCCTCGGCCTCCGGCCCGGGCACGCAGACGGCCCTGTGGACGCCCGGGGCGGGCAGCTGGACCGCAGTGGTGATGAACGCCGACGGCACCGCCCCCGTCGCGGCTGATGTCCAGGTCGGTGCCCAGGTGCCGGTGCTCGGCGCCACCTCTGCGGTGGCCCTCTGGACCGGCCTCGGGCTGTTGGTGATCGGGATCGTCGTCATCGTCGCCGGCGCGCGGACGCGCCGGGAACAGGAGGCAGTTCGATGATGTGGGGAGCGTGGGGGATGACCGGAGCCGTCTGGTTGGTCGGGCTGCTCCTCGTGCTGCTGGCCGCAGCGGCGGGTGCCGCCGCGGGCACCGTGGCCGTGGCCCGGCGAGGGTTGCCCGCAATCGGCGACGACGCCCGCGACCCGGGCCGGGCGCGTCGGATCCTCGACGAACGGCTGGCGGCGGGGGAGATCGACCTCGACGAGCACGAGCGGCTGCGGGCCGCGCTCGCCCCCCTGGAGCGGAGCGACCGGTGACCACGCGACCCGGGACGCGGCCGGCTGCCGGGGACATCTGCGTGGCCGTCGTCCGGTCGGCGCTGGGAACCACCCGGCTGTTCGTCAGCGGTGCCTTCGCGCGACCGGCGGGCCTGATCGGGCGCCGGCTGCGGAGCGACGACGGTTCGCGGTCGACGGTGTTCCGGGAGACGGCCCTCAGGGGCCGGCCGCCGTCCGACCCGGTCGTGCTCGTGGTCCGGTTCCGGCTGCGGTGGGTCGGCCGGTCGCGGTGGGCGCACGCCGTGTTCCGCGCGACCTGTGGGCTCAGCACCCCACTGTTCGCAGGCTTCCCGGGCTTCGTGACCAAGCTCTGGCTCGCCGATCCGTGGACCGGGGTCTACCGCGGCGTCTACGAGTGGGACGGGGCCGAGCGTGCCGAGTGGTACGCGGCGCGGCTCACGCGGGTGCTGGCCCTCGTGTCCGTGCGGGGCTCGATCAGTCATGTGGTGGTGGAGGGGCTGGACCGCGGCCGGTTCGTCGACGGGGGCCTGCCCCTTCCCGGCGGAACGCCTTCCGAGCGGAGGGCGTCATGAGGAACCCGGGACCGACGACCTGCGCGGGTCCCAGGCGAGGTGACCGACGTTGACCGTGACCGCCGGATCGGGAACCTTCCCGCTGACGGGGCGGCCGCCCCGGATCGTCGTGCTGGCCTGCTCGGCGGGTGGGCTCGATGCCCTGGCCCGGGTCCTGAGGCCGCTGCCCGCGGATCTGCCCGCCGCCTTCGTGGTGGTGCAGCACCAACGTCCGGGCCAGGGCGGTCTGCTCGCTCCGATCCTCGCGAAACGGTGCTGCATGCCGGTTCACGAGGTGCGGCACGGCGAGCTGCTCCGCGAGGGCCGTGTGTACGTGGTCCCGCCCGGGCGGCACGCGCTGGCGACAACCGCCGGGACGCTCGCCCTCATCTCCACCGACGGGCCCCCGCCCTACCGGCCCTCCGCGGACCTGCTGCTGTCCTCGTTGGCCGTCACCGCCGGGCCGCGGACCATCGCCGTGATCCTCTCCGGTGGTGGGTCGGACGGCGCCACGGGAGCGGTGGCCGTGCACGATTTCGGCGGGACCGTCCTCGCGGCCGACGAGGCCTCGTCAGCCCACTTCGCCATGCCCGCCGCGGCGATCGCGCGGGACGACGCCGTCGACCGGGTCCTCCCCGTCGACGACATCGCCGCCGCACTCGTCGCCTTGCTCGGGCGGGCGGAGCTCGGGCGGGCGGAGACGCCCACCACCGCCGCGCCGGGCCCCGTCGGCCGGGCCGGCATCTGAGGGCCGCCGACGAGGCCGACAGGTCGGGCCCGTGGGCAGGACGGCACTCCTACCCCAGCCGCGTCCGAGCAGTATCCACAACGGATCCGAGCGAACCAGGAGGACACCGTGCACGAGGCGAAACGGTGGACCGTGTCGATCGACATCGACGAGTACGAGGGCAGAACGCGTGCGGTGGCGCACCTGCACACCCGCGACAGCGACCGCGTGGTGGGCGTCGGTCTGGCCCGGTTGAACCCGGCCGACCGGGACGTGCCCGAGATCGGTGACGAGCTCGCGGCTGCCCGGGCACTGTCGGAACTCACCCACCGGCTGCTCGACATCGCCGCGGGCGACCTGGAGCGGGCCAATGCGCCGGTGCGGCCCGGTGGTTGACACTGTCACGCGGGCGGGGTGCCGAGGCGGTTGGCCCCCTGAGGGTCCACGACATCGGCGCTGACGTCGGGAACGAGGCTCTCGGGCCGTCCCAGGAGCCGGGCGATCTCGCGCAGGAGCCGTCCGCCGGTGGCGCCGTCGCTGGCCCGGTGGTCCGCGGCGAGCGTGAGGTCCACGACCGGGCGGGGGACCACGGCGTCGTCGACGACCCAGGGGCGGGTCCGCACGGTGCCGAGGCCGATCAGTGCGACCTGGGGCGGGTGGATGACGCCGATGACGCTGTCGACGCCGAGGTCACCGAGGTTCGTCACGGTCGCGGTGGCGCCGCCGACCTCCGACGAGCGCAGGTGCCCGCTGCGGGCACGGGTCCCCGCCCCGGCGAGGGTGTGCATGAGCGCGTCGAGGCCGAGGGTGTCGGCGTCGCGCAGCACGGGCACCGCCAATCCACCACCTCGCAGTGAGACGGCGACGCCGAGGTGGACGCGGTCGGAGGGGCGGAAGGCGTCGTCGACCCACTGTCCGTTGAGCTCCGGGATCGCGCGCAGACCCAGGGCGACCGCGCGTAGGAGCAGCGCAGCCGGCAGTACGCGGTCCTGTACGGGGATGCTCCGGTTGTGGGCACGTAGGCGCGCCAGCGCCGCTGCCAGGTCCACCTGGGTGCTCAGGTAGTAGTGCGGGATCTCTCGCTTCGAGCGAGCCATCAGCGCGGCCGTCACACGACGCGGGTCCGCAACGGGGCGCGGGGCCGGCGCGCTCCCGGCAGGTTCCGGCAGGTCTCGGGCCCGGACGAGCCCACGGGGGCCCGAGCCGCGGACCGACGCGAGGTCCAGCCCGCGCTCGACGGCCAGCCGGCGCGCGTACGGACTCACCCGCGGCCGGTGCGGTGTCCGCTCGACCGGGTGCAGGGCGCGCTCCAGGTCGGCTCGTGTGATCCTTCCTCCCGGCCCCGTGCCGGGCACGGCGCGCAGGTCGATCCCCGCCTCGGCCGCGTGGAGCCGGACCAGGGGTGACCCGACCCGTGGCCCGGGCGCCGGTCCGGGTTCCGGTGTCGGCCCGGGTTCCGGCGGTGGCCCGGGTTCGGGCGGCGGCACGGGTGGCCCGGGCTCGGGTGGCGGCCCGGGTTCGGGCGGGGGCACCGGTTCCGGCGGTGGGGACGGCGGTCCCGGCGGTGAGGGTGGGGGTGTCGGTGGTGATGGCACGGGCGGTGTCGGGCCGGGCTCGGGTGGTGGGATCGGTGGTACCGGGGGCGGCTCGGGACCGGGCGGCCCGGGCGGTCGGGGTTGTGGCGGCGGCGGGGGGCCCGGACGAGGCGCCCGCGCAACCCCCACGGACCCGATCACGGCCAGCGGGGTGCCCACCGGGACCTTCCGTCCCACGTCGACGAGCAGCTGCTGCACCACCCCGGAGTCGAAGCACTCGACGTCGATGACCGCCTTGTCGGTGTCGACCACGGCGATCACGTCGCCGCGGTGGACCTCGTCGCCAGGTGAGACGAGCCATTCCAGGACGGTGCCCTCGGTCATGTCGGCACCGAGCGCCGGCATCGTGAACGCGGCCATGTCAGGCGACCGCCCGCCGGGCCGCCTCGACGATGCGCCCCACCGAGGGCAGCGCCGCCTCCTCCAGCTGACGGGCGTAGGGGACCGGCACCTCGACTGCGCCGATCCGCTCGACCGGGGCGTCGAGCTCGTCGAGCGCCTCCTCCGCCACCCGCGCGACGATCTCGGCCCCGGGTCCGCCGGTGCGCCACGCGTTGTCCACCACCAGGAGCCGGTGGGTGCGGGCGACCGACTCGAGCACCGTCGCCGTGTCGAGCGGGCGGAGCGTGCGCAGGTCCACGACCTCGGCGGAAAGGTCGCCGGTCGCCAGCTCGGCGGCCGCGTCGAGGGCCGGGGCGAGCGTGCCGCCGTAGGCCACGACCGTGACGTCGGAGCCGGCCCGGCGGACCGCCGCCCGGTCGAGGTCGACCGGGCCGGGGTCCGCGGCGAGCTCACCGCGGACGCCGTACGAACCGATCTGTTCGAAGACGAGCACCGGGTCCGGGTCGGCGAGCGCGGTGGCGAGCATGCCGCGGGCGTCCTCCAGGGTCGCGGGAGCGACCACTCGCAGGCCGGGGACGTGCGCGAACCACCCCTCCAGGGTGTGCGAGTGCTGGGCGGCGAGCTGCCGTCCGGGGCCGGTGGGGATGCGCACGACGAGCGGCACGCTCAGCTGCCCGCCGGACATGTGTCGCAAGGTCGCGGCGTTGTTGACGATCTGGTCGAGCGCGAGCATGGCGAAGTTGACCGTCATGATCTCGACGATCGGCAGGGCGCCCCCGAGGGCGGCGCCGATGCCGGCACCGACGAACGCCGACTCGGACAGCGGCGTGTCCCGCACCCGCTCCTCGCCGAACTCCTCGAGCAGGCCCTGGCTCACGGCGAAGCAACCGCCGTAGCGGCCGACGTCCTCGCCCATGAGGAAGACCCGGTCGTCGCCGGCCAGCGCCTCGCGCAGGCCCTCGCGGAAGGCCTCGCGGAAGGTGAGGGTGCGGGGTTCGGCCGTCACGGTCACCGGGCGACCTCCGGGTCCATCGTGGTGGTCACGAAGCGGGTGAGGTCCTCGACGGGTTCGACGGGGGCCGCCTCGGCCGCGCGCTCGGCCTCGTCGATCTCGCGTCCGACGGCCTCCTCGAGCTCCTTGCGGCCCGCGTCGTCCAGCAGTCCGTCGGCGGTGAGGTCGGCGGCCAGCAGCTCGACGGGGTCTCGCAGGCGCCAGGCCTCGACCTCGGCGCGGTCGCGGTAACGGTCCGCGTCGTACATCGAGTGCGCCCGGAAGCGGTAGGTGCGCAGCTCCAAGAAGCAGGGCCCGCCACCCGCGCGGGCGGTGTCGACCGCGAGCGCGGTGGCCTCCCGCACCGCGACGGCGTCCATCCCGTCGACCGCCCACGACCGGACCCCGTAGGACCCCGCGCGCAGCGCGAGATCGGTCTCGGCGTGGCTGCGGGCGAGCGCGGTGCCCATCGCGTACCGGTTGTTCTCACAGCAGAACACCACCGGCAGGTGCCACAGCGCGGCGAGGTTGAGCGACTCGTGGAACTCGCCCTCGGCCACCGCGCCGTCGCCGAACAGGCAGGCGGTGACGCGGGGCCGCGCACGCAGCCGGTCCGCGAGGGCCAGACCGACGGCCACGGGGATGCCACCGGCGACGATCGCGTTGCCGCCGTAGAAGCGCCGGCTCGCGTCGAACAGGTGCATCGAGCCGCCCCGTCCGCGGCTGCAGCCGGTCACCCGGCCGAACATCTCGGCGAGCAGCGACTCCATCGGCACGCCTCGCGCCAGCGCATGCCCGTGCTCGCGGTAGGTGGAGACGACGGCGTCCTCGGCGCTCAACGCCGCCAGCACACCGGCCGCGACCGCTTCCTCGCCGACGCACAGATGCAGGAAGCCGCGGATCGCACCCGCGCTGTAGAGCTCGACGCACCGCTCCTCGAAGCGCCGGATCCGCAGCATCGTCGTGAACAGATCGCGCGCGCCGGTGCCGCTCATGGTGAGCCCGCCGTCAGGGCCGCGGCGTTCTCCAGTGTGGAGAGATCGCCCTCGGGCAGCCCGAGCTCGCGGGCCCGGAGCAGCCGGCGCATCACCTTGCCGCTGCGGGTGTGCGGCAGTGCCGGGGCGAACTCGACCGACTTCGGGGCCACCGCGCCGAGCTCCCGGCGCACGAAGGCCAGCAGCTCGCGGCGCAGCTCCACGCTCGGCTCCGCGCCCGCCCGCAGCGTCACGAACGCCTTGACGATCTCTCCGGCAGCCGGGTCCGGGACGCCGATCACGCCCGCCTCCGCGACCGCCGGGTGCCGCATGAGCGTGCTCTCGACCTCGAAGGGGCCGATCAGGTGGCCGGCGGACTTGATGACGTCGTCGGCGCGGCCGACGAACCAGTACCAGCCGTCGCGGTCGCGGCGGGCGATGTCGCCGGTGAGGTACCAGCCGTCGGCGAAACACTCGGCATAGCGCTCAGGGGCGTCCAGGTAGCCGCGGAACATCGACGGCCATCCGGCGCGCAAGGCGAGCTCGCCCTCCGCCTCGCCGTGCAGCACCTTGACCCGGCCGTCGGGGGCCACCACGGCCCGCCCGTCCGGGCCCTGTTCCAGCAGCCCGGCGCCGATCCCCGGCACGGGCCGACCCATGGAACCGGGGCGGATGTCCGAGCCCGCGAAGTTCGCGATCATGATGGCGCCCGTCTCGGTCTGCCACCAGGTGTCGTGGACCGGTCGGCCGAGCACCGCGTCCGCCCACACCACGACCTCGCCGTTGAGCGGCTCGCCGACACTGGCGATCAGCCGCAGCGCCGACAGGTCGTGCCGCCGCGCCTCCTCCGGGCCGGCCGCCATGAACATGCGCAAGGCGGTCGGCGCGGTGTACCAGACCGTCACGCGCTGCTCGTCGAGGACGCGGTACCAGCGGCGCACGTCGAACTCGCGGGCGTCGGCAACCAGAGTCGCCCCCACGACCAGCGGGGCGACGATCCCGTAGGAGGTGCCGGTGACCCAGCCGGGGTCGGCGGTGCACCAGTAGACGTCGTCGGGCCGCAGGTCCAGGGCCGCACGGGCAGTGGCGTGGTGGGCGACCACGGCCTCGTGCACGTGCACGGCGCCCTTGGGGGTGCCGGTCGTACCGCTGGTGAAGTGCAGCAACGCCGGGTCCTGCGGGTCCGTGGGACCAATGCGGTACTCGGGGCCGGCTGCGTCGAGCAGGGCGTCGAGCGAGCAGCCGTCCTCGCCCGGGGGCCCGACGACCAGCACGTGGCGCAGTCGAGGCAGGGCGTCCCGAATCGGGGCGACGGTCCGCCGGTACAGGGCGGGTGTGGTGACCAGGACCGCGGCCTCGCCCAGCTCCAGCCGGCAGCGCACCGGCTCCGGGCCGAAGGCGGAGAACAGCGGGGCCAGCACAGCCCGCGCCTTCAGCGTCCCGAATGCCACGACGTAGAGCTCGGGCCTGGCGCCCAGCAGGGTGAAGACCCGCTCGCCGGGCCGGACCCCGAGGGTGCCCAGGGCGTTCGCGAAGCGGTTGCTGCGCCGGGCGAGCTCACCGTAGGTCAGCTCGTGGACCGTGCCGTCGCGGTCCAGGAACCGCACGGCCGTCCGGCCCCGGCGGGCGGGGTGGGCGGCGTGCCGATCGACGGCCTCGTGGGCGATGTTGAGCCCGGTCCCACCCGGCAGCCCCGACAGCTCCAGCCGGGCGTGCGTCCAGCTGAACTCGCGCCGGGCGCGTCCGTAGTCACCCATGATCGCCGCGCGCCGGACGTGGTCCGGCTTGCCGATCGTGCCGTAGGACATGGCACGAGGGTGGCGGAGGCGGCGCCGACACGGCAGGGGCCCGGGGCCTCGCGCCGGGGGACCTCCGTCCCCGACCTTCGGGACGTGACGAGGTCGAGGGCTTACGACCCGAGTCCGCGGGCTCGCCACCGCTCTAGCGTCCCGGCCATGACGCGCAGCACACCCGCTGGCGAGCAGGGTCGACAGCGGAAGCCCACTGCCGGGGGAGCGGCAGCGGGAGCGGTGCTCCGGGCGGCCGCGACGGAGCTGCGGGCGTCGTGCAGGGCCGCGGCCCGTGGCCCGTGGCGATGGGCCGGCCCCGACCCCGAGGTCGTCGGGGAGGAAGGGCACGGGCATCCGCTGAGCGCGAAGGACCTGGCGCCCCCCTCGTCCCGCGTCGTCGTGGGGCCCACGGCGGCCGGGCCGACGCGGGTCGGCCACGTGAGGGATCCGCGTATCGCCGAAGCGTTGGCCGACCTCCTCACCGCCCTCGCGGACCAGGCGGAGCGACCGGGCACCGACGCCGCCGCGGAGCCCTACCGGTCGGCGCTCGCGGTGGCCGCCGCACTACGGGCCGAGCGGTAGGACGTCCCGAGGGCGGCCCAGGCTCCGTACCCGCCGAGCAGGTCGGACACGTCGGCGAACCCGGCGCGGCGCAACAGCGAGGCGGCCACGCTGGAGCGGTAGCCGCCGGCGCAGTAGGCGACCACGGGCCGGTCCGACGGGATCTCGGCGAGGCGCTTCGGCAGCTGCGCGAGCGGGATGTGCCAGGCGCCCGGGATCGCACCCCGAGCGAGCTCACCGGAGTTGCGGACGTCGACCACGACCGGACGCACCGGCCCGTGCAGCGCCTCGGTGAGCTGTGGAGCGGTCACCCGGCTGGCGCGCGCGATGCGCCCCGGCGCGTCGACGAACGCATCCTCGGGCTGGCGCAGGTAGCCGGCGACGCGGTCGAACCCTATGCGAGCGAGCCGCACCACGATCTCCTCCTCGCGGTCCTGCGGGGCGACCACGACGACCTGCTCGTCCGGGCGCACGACCGTGCCCGCGCTCTCGGCGAACCGACCGTCGGCCGGGACGTTCAGTGAGCCGGCCAGGTACCCGGCGGCGAACTCCTGCGGGTCTCGGGCGTCGACCACCACCGCCCCGGCCTCCTGCAGCCGGAGCACCTCGGCCAGGTCGAGCGGCTGAGCGTGCCGGGCGGGGTCGAACACCTCGTGGGCGCGGCGGTTGAGCACCGCGTCGTAGACGAAGTAGTCCGGCGCCGCCGGCTGACCGGCAGTCACCAGGGCGACGAAGTCCTCCTCGTCCATCGGCCGGCACGCGTAGTTCCCGGTCCGCTGCTCGCCGATGGTCGACGAGCGCTCGGTGGAGAGGTTCTTCCCGCAGGCCGAGCCGGCGCCGTGGGCCGGGAAGACCCGGACCCGGTCGGGCAGGGTCATCAGCCGGAGAACCGAGGCGTACAGCATCCGGCCGAGGTCGTCGGCGGTGTGTCCGATCGAGGCGAGCAGATCGGGCCGCCCGACGTCGCCGATGAACAGCGCGTCCCCGGTGAGCACGCCGTAGGGCACCTCGTCGCCGGCGTGTTCGTACACGAGAACGCTGATCGACTCGGGGGTGTGCCCGGGTGTCTCCCAGATCTCGAGGACCACGTCGCCCAGCGCGACGCGTTCGCCGTCGGCGAGGTGTCGCACGGGGAACTCGGCCTGAGCCCGGGAACCGAACCCGATCCACGCCCCCGTGGCCTGCGCCAGCTCGAGATGACCGGCCAGGAAGTCCGCGTGGAAGTGCGTGTCGATCACCCCGACGATCCGCAGCCCGTGCGCCTGCGCGTCGGCGAGGTACTCGCCCACGTCACGGCGGGGGTCGACGACGACCGCCTGCCCCGTCGTCTCGTCCCCGACCAGGTACGACGCCTGGGACAGGCAGTCCAGGTAGTACTGGGTGAAGATCATGGCCGCCCTCCTCGCTCGTGGGTGTACTGACACCAGGGGAACCCCCGCGGGTATGGCACCTCTTCCCGGCGATCGGCCCGTCCTCGGTGGGCGAAGGGCCCGACGTCCGGCGAGTCCGTTGACCTCTTCGCTCGTCGCCGCGCCCGGGGTGTTGCCGACCGTCGCCTGCACCGGGGGTTGCGGGTGATCAGAGGGCCAGCAGGTTCCGGACGCCGACGAACAACCCGACCGCGACGAGCAGCCACGCGAACGCGATCCCGAGGGTGCGCCCGGAGAGCCGGTCGGAGATCCGCTTGCCGAGCAGGGTGCCGACCACGGCGGCCAGGGTGAACGGCACGACGACCCGCCAGTCGAGGTGCAGGGCGCCGAGGCGCGAGACCATCGACGAAACCGAGTTCAGCGCGATGATCAGCAGCGACGTGCCGATCGCGAGGGTCATCGGCATCCGGAGCATGATCACCAGCACCGGCACCACGAGGAACCCGCCGCCGACGCCGAGGAAGCCGGTGAGGAAGCCGACCGAGGCGCCTCCCACGGCGACCTTGGCCGCGGTGGCGAGGAGCGGACCTGCCCGCGACCGCCTCTCCGTCGCCAGGGCCGTCCCGGCCGTCCCCGGATCGGAGGCGGGTGCGGTCGCGGTGCCGCCGGGACCGTCCGCTTCGTCGCCGGTCGGGTCCGTCGCGGCGTGCTCGGCGGCCCGTCGCCTGCCGCGAGCGTCGAGCAGCATCGCCATCGCGGCGACCAGGGTCAGGCCGGCGAAGGCGAGCATGAGGGTGGGTTGGTCGACGCGCCGGTTGAGGGCGGTGCCCAGCCAGGCCGCCGGGATCCCGACGACGCCGAACATCACGCCCGTCCGCCAGTCGACACCCCCGGACCGGGCGCGCGCGATCACGCCGACGGTGGCCGTGACGCCGACGATGACCACGCTGGCCGTGGTCGCGGCCTGGGCAGGCTGCCCCAGCAGGTAGACCAGAGCGGGCACCGTGAGGACCCCACCGCCGCCGCCGAGGCCGCCGATGACGGCGCCCATGACGAGCCCGAGCAGCGCCGCCAGGACGATCATCAGGCCACGCCGCCCGGCGTGCCGTCGTCCCGGACGACGACCCCGCCCTGCGCCGCCCACGCCTGCATGCCTCCGGCGAGGTTGCGCACGTCCCGCCCCGCGGCGGCGAGCAGCCGCGCGGCCTCCCCGGAGCGGCGGCCGGAGCGGCACACCGCCACGACGATCCGGTCCGCGGGGACGGCCGACGGGTCGACCGCGAGCAGCGGCAGGTGGACCGCGCCGGGGATGTGGCCGGCCGCCCACTCGGCGGGCTCGCGGACGTCGAGCAGGAGGGCCCCCTGCGCGGCGAGTGCCTGCGCCTCGGTGGGGTCGACCTCGCCGACCGGGTCTGCTGCGCTCATGATGCGGTCCTCAGTCCTGCTCTCACTTAATGGGAGAAGCTGCCCGTAATGTACGGTCATTTGACGGGGTGCGGCAAGCGACGTCGTACGCGCGGCGGGACGGGGCTACGGCTGGGTGGAGCCGCGCGCGGCGAGGCCGGAGTCCGGACCGTCCTGCCGGTCCGTCGATGTCGACGCGGCGGCGAACTCGCGGAAGGCGTCGAAGGCGCGCGGGGCGTACACCGTGGCCGGCCCGCCGTTCATCAGGATCGCGACGCCGAGCGCCTCGGCCACCTGGGCCTCGCTCGCGCCATGGGCTGCCGCGCCCTGGGCGTGCGCCGCGATGCAGCCGTCGCACTCCCTGGTCACCGCGATCGCGAGTGCGACGAGCTCCTTCGTGCGCCGGTCCAGGGCGCCCTCGGCCAGCGCGGCCTCGTGCAGCCCGGCGTAGCCGCGGTAGACCGCGGGGATCGCCCGGCGCAGCTGCCGACCCAGCTCGCGCACGTCGTCCCGGACCGCCGCGCCGTGCTCGTGGTGTCCCATCCCCGACCTCCCCGTCCTCGGCGGGACCTGCTCCCGACCGTCGAGTCTCGCGGGCTTCCCCGTCCCCGTCCCCGGTCGGAGGAACGGCGACCGGGCGTCCTTCGACCCGATCCGGGCGCCGGACGGCCCCGACCGGAGTGCAGGATCGTCACATCCCCTTGTCGTCGGGGCGGGGCGGATGGTGAGCTGGTCCGGTGAGCTCTCGGGGCAGGTCGACGCCGCACGCGTTCTGCGTGTGCCTCCTGGCGGCGGACCAGCTCTCGGTCGACGACCGGCGCTGTCGCCCGCAGTCGTAGCGCCGCCGGTCGAGCCGGGCCGGCGCCCGTCGTCCGTACCGACCAGACCCCGAGGACCCGCCGTGCCTGCCGACGCCCGCTCCGCCGCCACCCCTCGCGTGCCCGTCCCGGGCACTGAGCGAGGCCGTCCGGCCCCCGACCTGTACACGGCCGAGCCGGAGCCGCCCCGTGGCGTGCCGGCCCGGTGGGTGTCGCTGGTGTGGCGCATCGGCGCCGCGGTCCGGGCGGCGCACTCGTCGTCCGTCCCCTTCTGACCGCCCGGCCCGACGCGGCCCCGCCCGATCGGGGTCTCACCGGACCACGACCGTGGCCATCATCCCGGCGTCCTCGTGATCGAGGATGTGGCAGTGGTACACGCTGCGGCCGGTGTGGGTGGTGAACGCGATCCGCACCCTGACCCAGCCGCCCGCCGGCACGAGCACCACGTCCTGGGGGACGCCGGTCGTCGGCCTGCCGTCGCTGGCGGCGACCACCGTGAACGGCCAGATGTGCAGGTGGAACGGATGGGCGAGCGGACCGGAGTTGAGGACCGTCCACTCCTCGACGGTGCCGGCCGCCACGACCTGGTCGTCGCGGTCCGGGTCGAACGGGCGCCCGTCGATCGTCATGCGCGCCTGCCCGCCGCCCCCCATGGGGCCGCCCATGCCCATCTGGAACGTCGTGGACCGCCGCGCGGTGGCGGGCGCGACCGCGGGCTCGGCGGGCAGTGTCGCCGGCAAGGCGGGCGCGGACGCCGCCGGCCCGTCGACGACGAGGGTGGCGAGGGTGACCGGCTCGCCGGACCGCGAGCCGGCCATCATGCCGTTCCCGCGGTCGACGGGGTCGAGGATCAAGCGGAAGCGCCCGGCCACCACGGGTGAGACGACGACGTCCATCCGGTTGCCCGGCGCGAGTACCGCCTGCCCGTCCGTGACCGGCGCCGGGAGGAAGGTGCCGTCCTGCGCGATCCGCGCGAGCGGGTGGCCCTCCACCCGCAGCATGAACACCCGCGAGGTGCAGGCGTTGACGATCCGCCAGCGCTGGGCGTGGCCGGCCGTGGCCGGCACCACCGGCCGGTGCTGCCCGTTGACCAGCACCAGGTCGCCCTCGCGTCCCTGCATCCGGTCCATGGCGCCTACGGCGGCGACCGAGCCGTCCGGATCGAGCGTGATGTCGGTGACGAGCAGGACCCGGTCGTCGGCCACGGGGAGCGCCGGACCGCCGTCGACGAGCAGGGCGCCGGCGAGGCCACCGAAGAGCTGGTCGGCGACCATGCCGTGGTGGTGCGGGTGGTACCACTGCGTGCCGGGCGGGTGGTGGGCGGGAACGCGGAAGCGGTAGTCGAACGACGCGCCCGGTTCGATCCGCACGAAGGGGTTGTCGCCGTCGCCCTGTGGGGAGACCCGCAGGCCGTGGGTGTGCAGGTTGGTGGGCTGGTCCAGGTGGTTGGTCATCCGCACCGCCAGCTCGTCGCCCGGCCGTACCCGCAGCGTCGGCCCCGGCGAGGAGCCGTTGAACCCGAGGGCGCGGGTCTCACGGCCCGCGATCCGCACTCCCGCGGCCGCGACCAGCTCGACGTCCAACCGGCCGTCCCGGCCGACCAGCTCGGCGGGCCGGGCGAGCTCCTCGTCCGTGGAGCCGCCCGGGACCTGGCCGCCCGCCCGCGCGGTCGGTCCGTCCGTGGCCACCCAGCCGGCGGCGCCTGCGATCACGGCCGCGATCCCGGCGCCGCCGAGCGCGAGTGCCCGGCGGCGGCTGATACGCGTCAACGCTCGTGCTCCCTCCACTCGCCACGGTGTCCGCGGGACCGATCCTCGGAGCAGGGGAGAAGGGCCCCTGCACCGCGGCTGTGGTCCGCTACCGCTCACCTCGTCGGCCGTCCCGGGCGAGCGTCTCGAGGACGCGGGCCGGGTCGACGGACTCGCCGCTGCGGTTGTAGGGGAGCGCGGACAGCAGCCGGGCCATGGCGCAGGTGTCGGTGAGCGCCGAGACGGTCAGCCCCGCGCCGATCGCCCCGGCGAGCGCGACCACGGGGCGCTTCCACAGGCTGCCCAGGACCCCGGCGGTGACGAGGGTCCCGGCGACCAGGCGGACCTGCCGTTCGAGCGCCCACCGGGCCCGGCCGCGCACGACCTCGCCGCCGGCCCGCTCGAAGGCCGGAAGGCCGCCGTCGAGGACGTGCAGGTCGCCCATCCCGACCGCGGCCAGGCGGCGCTGGGCGTCGGTGGCCCGGACCCCGGACTGGCAGACCAGCACGGTGCGGTGGCCGACACGTTCGGCGACCTGGGCGGCGTGCTCGCCGAGCAGGGGCAGCGGCACGTTGTAGGAGCCGTGGACGTGCACGGTTCCGAACTCGGCCGGACTGCGGACGTCGATGATCGTGAGGCGCTCGGAGGCCTCCATCCAGGTCTGCAGGGTCCGGGGGTCGACGGTGTGGCCGGGTGCGGGGCCGGCGGTACCGCCGGAGGGGGCGTCGGTGGTCACTGGTCCTCCGGTCGTCGTGTGGTCGGGAAGGGCGCCGGGATCTACCGGGCCCGGGCGGGCTCGGGCTGCGCGGCGTGCAGCCCGGCGTCGGCGGCGTGGGCGTAGTCGTCGTCGACCAGGACGAGGTCGCGGCCGGGGCGGTCGAGGATCGACGCGGCGATCGAGGCGCGGTAGCCGGAGCCGCAGTAGACCCACACCTCGCCGTCGGGGACCTCGTCGACGCGTTCGGTGAGCTCGTGGATCGGGATGTGGAGCGAGCCGCGGACCCCGCCGCCGGCGCGCTCGTCGTCGCGGCGGGCGTCGAGCACGGTGAACGCTCCCGGCCGGTCGGCCAGGGCGGCGGCGAGCCCGGCGAAGTCGCTGACCGGGTAGGAACGCAACGGCTGTCCGTCGGCGAGCTCGTCGATCTCGCCGTAGGCCATGCCGGCGAGCCGGTCGATGCCGATCCGGACGAGCTCGCGGCGGGCCTGGGTGACCTGCTCGACCGACTCCCCGATCAGCGTCAGCGGGGCACCCCACGGGTAGAGCCAGCCCAGGTAGGTCAGGAAGTTGGTGGACAGCTCGAACCCGAGCGAGCCGGCCAGGTGCCCGGCGGCGAACGCGGTGCGCTCGCGCAGGTCGACCACCCACTCCCCGGCCTCGATCCGCCGCCTCAGCTCGGCCGGGTCGACCGGCTCGGGCAGCGACAGGTCGACCGGGGCGGCGCCCGCGCGGTTGAGCGGGCTCATGTGGGCGTAGTAGGCCGGGTACGCGGCGAGCCCGGCGATCAGGGTGTCGACGTAGTCTCGCTCGGCCAGGGTCAGCGCTGGGTTGACCTCGGCCTGCGCGCCGACCGTGGAGGCGTCGCCGCTGGTCGGGGTGGCCGAGCAGAAGCTGCCGAACCCGTGGGTCGGGTAGACCGGGGTGTCGGCGGGTAGCTCGGCGGCCAGCCGGCGTACCGAGTGGTACTGGGCGTGGGTGAGCGCCTCGGTGTCCTCCGGGCGCACGAGGTCGGTGCGCCCGGTGGCGCCGTAGAGCATCGAGCCGCCGGTGAACACGCCGTGGACCCGTCGGTCGGCGTCCTGCAGGACGTAGCTGACGTGGTGGTGGGTGTGCCCGGGGGTGTGCAGCACCCGCAGCCGCATCCGGCCCGCCTCCAGCACCTCGCCGTCGGCGACGGGCCGGAACTCGAACTCCAGCTCGTCCCCGCTCGCGAGCACGTACGTGGCCCCGGTGGTACGGGCCAGCTCGAGGCCGCCGGAGACGTAGTCGTTGTGCACGTGGGTCTCCACCGCGAGCGTCAGCCGCAGCCCGCCCGCGTCGAGCAGCCCGGTGATCCGGTCGATGTCGCGTTGCGGGTCCACCACGACCGCGGTCTCGCCGTCGTGGATCAGGTAGCTGCGGTCGCCGAGGCTGGTGGTCTCGATCGTCTCGACCCGGAACGCGGCCGGGTCGGTCGTCCGGTTCTCGTCGGTCATATTCGCCATTCCTTCCCTACCCCGTAGGGTATCTAGGATCGATGGGTCGGCGCCGGTCTCCGGCGGGCCGGGGTCAGGCCAGGGAGAGGAAGAGGCGCTCCAGCTCGTCCTCGTTCACCCGCTGCGAGCCGTCCGCGTCCTCGGCGATGCACTGGCGCAGGCCGGTTGAGATGATCTTGAAGCCGGCCTTGTCCAACGCGCGTGACGCCGCGGCGAGCTGGGTGACCACGTCCTTGCAGTCGCGGCCCTCCTCGATCATGCGGATGATCCCGCCCAGCTGCCCCTGCACGCGCTTGAGCCGGGCCACCACGTCGGTCAGCTTCGCCGCGTTCACGTCCATGGCACGTCTCCTCGAGCACCGTCCGGAGTACCCCGGGGGGTATATCTGGAGACTACCAGATCAGCACGCTCCCGGCATGGCGACAGCCGGTCGACCTGTCCCCCCGAATCGGGAACGGGCGCCGTGCCGAGGTCCAAGGTCCCACGACGGCGGGTCGATGCGCAGCGGCGCCGCGACCGCGTGCGCTGGATGCTCAGGACGAGGAAGGGAGCCACTCGTGGTGGAGCGCGCGGTTCGGGAGCCTGCACTGTCGCCGGCGCCGGCGGTGGTCGTGGGCATCGACGGCTCGCGGTCGGCGATCGACGCCGCCACCTGGGCAGCCCGGGAGGCGGACCGGCGGGGCGCCGTGCTGCGTCTGATCGAGGTCGTCGAGTGGCAGGCCGACGCCACCGACCATCCCGAGGCGGCCGATGCCGCCGAGCGCAGCCGGTCGCTGCGCCGTCACGCAGCCCGTCGGCACGTCGATCGAGCGGCCGAGCACGCCGGGTTCCTGGTGCCCGAAGCCCGGATCATCCGGCAGGTGATCGAGGGCGCCCCGGCGGATGTACTCGGCCGGGCCTCGGACGAGGCGGACCTGGTGGTCATCGGCGGTCCGGTCGGCGGGTGGTCCGGGACGTTGCTCGGCCTGGCGCTCGCCGCCCGCAGCAGCTGCCCGCTGGTGTTCGTGGAGCACATCGGTCACTCCCGGCCGGACGGCCCCGTCGTCGTCGGGGTCGACGGGTCGCCGGGCGGCGACGCCGCGTTGCGTGTCGCGCTGCACGAGGCCCGCGAACGCGAGGTCCCGCTGGAGATCGTGCACGCCTGGAGCGACACTCCGCTCGATCCGAGCCTGACGCCGAGCGTGGACTTCGCCGCCTTCGCCCCGGACGTCCGGGCCGCGCTCGACGAACGGGTGGCACCGTGGGTCGGCGCGTTCCCCGAGGTGGAGGTCCGGCACGCCATCGCCCGGGACCGGCCCGAGGCCATGCTCGCCGAGGCGTCGCAGGGAGCCCACCTGCTCGTGGTGGGTGGCAGTGGACGGCACGAGCACGTCGGGTTGGCGCTCGGCGAGGTCGCACGCCGCGTCGTGCTGCTCGCGCACTGCCCCGTCGCAGTGGTCGGGCCGCGCTGGCGCGGTCCGGGCGGGGGCGCCAGGGCGGGTTCCGCCGACCCCGCCGGCGCCGCTCCGGGCGCGGCCGGCACCGCCGGATGAGTGCGGGGCGGGGGCACGAGGAAGCAAGGACTCATGGAGCACAGCAAGATGGTGGAGCTCAGGTTGACGGCCGAGGAGGCGGAGACGGTCTACGAGGTCGTCACCGCTCACCTCGGGCGGATGTCGATGGAGATCGCGGACACGGACAACCCGCGGTACCGGAGTCATCTCCGTGAGCGGCGGGAGATCCTGATCCGGCTCCGCGACAGCCTGGCGATCGCCGTCGATTGACGACGGAGGAGAGGTAGCCGGACCGGAGGGCGGCTCAGGGGCCGGCGAGCAGCCGGATCCAGCCGGCCAGATCGGCCAGGCCTTCGTAGTCGTCCTCCTCGATCCTCCGCCCGGCCCGCTCGGAGACGCCGACGACCAGGTTGCGGAAGTCCAAGGAGTCGAGCCCGAGGGTCTCCCGCAGGTCGTCCTCGGGGCGGAGTCCGTCGAGCTCGGGGCCCGGCGCGATCCCGCGCAGGACGTCGACGACCAGCGCGCGCGCACGGTCCTCGGTCAGGGTGGTGAGCGCGGTCGGGTCGGTCATGTCGGCACCTCGATGTCAGTCTCGGCGGATCGGGCGCCTGGATCGGGCAGCCAGGTGCGCGGTCGGCCACGGTGCACCGTGCGCCGGCTCGTGCGGCAGGGCCGGAGGGCCTGGTCGAGTCGAACCGTGCGTCGGCTGCGGCCGTGACCGGCCGAGCCGCTCCCGGACACAGGGGTCCCGGCCCTTCGGTGCGGCTCTCCCTCGTGAGCGGGGACGTTCGCCCCTGATCGCCGCCCTCCAGCCTTTCTAGCGTCAGGAGGACGGCGAAGGAGGAGCCATGCGCGCGTGCACGCCCTCGACCGACAGGGAGCGCGTGCACTGGCCGGTGCCACTGGAGGCGCTGGGCGGGCAGGGCCGGCCGTGACCGACCCCGCGCGGGCCCAGGACGACTGGACGCTGGTCCTCGACGGGTTCGACCCCGCCGACGAGGGCCGGCGCGAGGCGCTGTGCACTCTCGGCAACGGCTACCAGGCGGTGCGGGGTGCTGTGCCGGAGAGGGAGGCAGGCGGCGCGCACTATCCGGGCACCTACGCCGCCGGCTTCTTCAACCGGCTCCGCGACGAGGTCGGCAACGCGGTCGTCGAGACCGAGAGCATGGTCAACCTCCCCAACTGGCTGATGCTGCGCGTGGCGGTCGAGGGAGTGTGGATCGACCCGCTCGACCCCACACACCTGCTGGAACACCGGGTCACGCTCGACATGCGGCGCGGGCTGCTCAGCCGGGTCCTGCGCTTCGCCGACGCCGCGGGCCGGCGCACCGCGATGCGCCAGCGCCGGTTCGTCCACATGGGCTGCCGGCACCTCGCCGGGCTGCAGACCGTCGTCACGCCCGAGAACTGGTCGGGGCGCCTGCGCGTGCGGTCGGGCCTCGACGGCAGGGTCACCAACTCCGGCGTGGCCCGGTACCGGGACATGGCCGGGCGGCACCTCCGGACAACGACCACGGACGAGATCGACCCGGAGACCCTGCTGCTCGTCGCCCGGACCACCCAGTCCGAGCTGCTGGTCGCCGAGGCGGCCCGGACCCGGGTCGAGGGCGGCGAGGGCGTCAGGCCCGGCCGCCGCACGGTGCGCGAGCGCAGCCGGATCTCCCACGATCTGGAGCTGGAGGTCACCGAGGGCCGCGCGGTGACCGTGGAGAAGATCGTCGCCCTCGTCACCTCCCGGGACGTCGCGGTGTCCCACCCCGCGCTGACCGCCGTGGAGCAGCTCGGGGAGGCGCCGTGCTTCCAGGCCCTCCTGACCGGCCACGAGCTGGCCTGGGACCAGCTCTGGCGGCGGTTCCGCGTCGACCTGTCCGACGGCCGCGGTCCCGCGACGACCGAGACCCTCCGCACGCTCCGGCTCGGGCTGTTCCACGTGCTCCAGACCGTGTCGCCGCACGACCTCGATCTCGACGCCGGGATCCCGGCGCGGGGCCTGCACGGCGAGGCCTACCGCGGGCACGTGTTCTGGGACGAGCTGTTCGTGCTGCCACTGCTGACCCTGCGGATGCCGCAGCTGGCGAGGGCGCTCCTGCACTACCGGGTCCGCCGTCTCGACGCCGCCCGCCGTGCCGCCCGGCTGGTCGGGCACCGGGGCGCGATGTTCCCCTGGCAGTCGGGGAGCGACGGCCGCGAGGAGAGCCAGCGGGTCCACCTCAACCCCCGCTCGGGTCGGTGGCTGCCCGACACCAGCCACCTGCAGCGGCACGTCGGCCTCGCGGTCGCCTACGACGTGTGGCAGTACTACCAGGCCACGGGCGACCTGGACTTCCTCACCGGCCACGGCGCCGAGGTGGTGCTGGAGGTCGCCCGCTTCTTCGCCGACCTCGCCCGGCACGACCCGGCGATGGATCGTTACCGGATCCGCGGGGTGATGGGGCCGGACGAGTACTCGACCCGGTACCCCGGTGCCGCTGAGCCCGGCATCGACGACAACGCCTACACCAACGTCATGGCGGTCTGGCTGTGGCACCGGGCCCGCGACACCCTCGCCGCGCTGCCCAGCACCCGGCGCGCCGAGCTCATCGGTCGCCTCGGGCTGACCCCGGCGGAGCTGCTGCACTGGGAGGACCTGTGTCGGCGGATGTACGTGCCCTTCCGGGACGACGGCGTCCTCGAGCAGTTCCACGGGGCGAGCCGGCTCGCCGAGCTCGACTGGGCGAACTACCGGCGGCGCTACGGGGACCTGCAGCGGCTCGACCGGATCCTGGAGGCCGAGGGCCGCTCCGTCGACGACTACCAGGCCACCAAGCAGGCCGACGCCCTCATGCTCTTCTACCTGCTGTCGGCCGACGAGCTGCGTGAACTGCTCGGCGGGATGGGCTACGCACTTCCGCCGGAGGCGATCCCACGCACCATCGACCACCACCTCGCGCGCACCGTGCACGGCTCCACCCTGAGCGCCCTCGTGCACGCCTGGGTGCTCGCCCGTGCACACCGCGAGGACGCGCTCGACCACTTCGAGCGGGCCCTCAGCAGTGACCTGGCCGATGTCCAGGGCGGCACCACGGCCGAGGGCGTGCACCTGGGTGCGATGGCCGGGTCGGTCGACCTGCTGCAGCGATGCTTCGCGGGCCTGGAGACCCGGGCGGGCGCGCTCTGGTTCAACCCCCACTGGCCCGAGCGGTTCGGGGTCCTGGAGTTCTCGGTGGAGTACCGGGGAGTCACCCTCGACGTCCGGGTCAGCGGCCGGGAGGTCCGGGTCGCCGCCGCGCCGGGACCCGGCACGCCCGTTCGTGTGGGGTGCGGGGACGACGTCCGGCTCCTGCGCACGGGCGAAGCGCTCCGCTTCGTCGCTGCATCAGGTGCGGCCGGCCGACCGGCGATCCCCGAACCTGTGATCGCGCCCGTCGAGGACGGTCGACCTCAGCCGATCGGACGGGACGGGGCGATCGGACGACCGCGTCGCAGTCCGTGATCTTCGGCACCGGCCGTCAGCGGCGCCGGGCGAGACCGCCGTCGTCGATGCGCCAGGTCAGGTGGGATGCCACGTCCACGACGCCGTCGAGACGGCGGACGAGGCGCTCGGCCGCCTCGGCGGTGCTGCGCTCGCCGAGCTCGCCCGACAGGGTGACCACGCCGTCGACCACCTCGACCTCCACCGCCGTCGGGTCCTGCCAGAGCAGGTGGACCAGGACCTCGCCGAGGATGTCGGCGCGGATGTCGTCGTCCGAGCGCAGGAACGCGCGCAGCAGGTCGGTGCGGCTGACGACGCCCACCAGATGCCGGCCGTCGGTGTCGAGCACAGGCAGCCGCTTGACGCCGTGCCGGGTCATCAGCCGCGCGGCACGGGCGAGGGGGACGTCGGCGACGGTGGTCACCACCTTGGTGGTCATCACGTGGCCGACGGTGTCGCCGGTGCGGTGCCGGAGATCGTCGCGGCGGGCCGGGAACTCCCACCAGTGCGCGTCCCGGGGGAGCTGCGCGACCTGTGTCAGGAGCAGGTCACGCTCTGAGACCACTCCGACGAGGCGGTCGTCCTCATCGAGCACGGGCATCCCGCTGACGCGCCGGTCGTGCAGGACGCGCGCGGCCTCCTTGAGCGGCATCGCGGGCCGGGCGAGGACCACGTCCCTCGTCATGACGTCGCCGACGGTCAGGTTCTTCATGACCCGAGGATCGCCCCGGCACTGGCGCGGGGGCAGGTGCGCGGGTCCTGAGCGGGCAGGGCCCCTCGTCGCCGGTGGGAGGGTCGAGCGGCTGCGGGGGCCGGTCCAGGTCTGCAACCGGACCGGGCGCATCCTTCGGCGGGCCGGCAGGCTGGGCGTGCGGACCCCGCCATGTCGGACCGGCGGAGCACCGGGACCTTCGGCCGGACCGTCGGCGCGATGGCGGTGCGGCCGTCCCGAACGATCGGTGGCGTCCGGCGCGTGGCCGGCGGACCTTGTGCCCTGCCCGATGCGTCGGCGTCGCCGGAACCTTTCGGTATGAACGCAGTGCTGGACGGCCGGGCCGACCTGGCCGGGCCGGAGGCGGGCGACGACGGAATCGGCGGAACCGCCGGCGCCGGGGACGAGGAGCACGTCCTCGCGGCCCTGTACGGGGACGAGGCCGAGTTCGACGCCGACGTCGACGCGGCGCTGCTCGAGCGGCCGAACCTTCGGGTGACCTCGACCGGCCGGAACACGGACGACATGTCGCAGATCGCCGGCCGGGCGGTCGCGCGCGGAGGGACGGCCCGGAATGCGCGCCGATGAAGACACCAGCCCGTCCCGGCCGGAGCCCCGCGCTCGCCGGCTTCCCCGCCGCCGGTCCGACCGCGTCGCCGACCTGGCCGCCTGGACTGTGTGTGTCGCGGTCCTGGTGGTGCTGGGCGCTGCGGTCGTGATCGGGCTGCGGGTGCACGACGGCCTGTCCGAGCGGGTGACCGCGGAGGCCCGTGACCGCACCCGCATCACCGCGGTCCTGGCCGAGGACGTCCCCGTCCTGCCCGAGGGCGGTGGTCGCATCCCGGCCGACGTGCGTTGGACGGGCCCCGACGGGGTCGAGCGCGTCGGCCGCGTCGAAGTGCACGGACCCAAGCAGGCCGGAGACCCGGTGGCCGCCTGGGTCACCACCGACGGCCGTGTCGTGCGGGCCCCGCTGACCACCACCGAGGCCTTCTTCGTCACGTTCGCGACGGCGGGCACCGTCCTGCTGGTCGGCGAGTTCGTGGTGGCCGCGCTCGGACACCTGGCGTTCCTCGGGGTCGGCCGGTTGCATGCCGCCGAATGGGAGCGGGAGTGGGCCGAGGTCGAGCCGCGGTGGCGGAGCACCCGGTGAGCACGGGCGCCGCGGGGCTTCGGGCCGACGACGTGATGAGCAGTCCCGTCATCACCGTGCGGACGGGCACCCCCGTCGCTCCGGCGGCTGCGTTGCTGGCCGCGCACGGTTTCACCGCGGCGCCGGTGGTCGACGAGAACGGGCGGCTGCTCGGCATCGTGACCGAGGCCGACCTGGTCCGCGATCGGTTCCGGCCGGAGGGATGGCCCGAGCGACGCACTCCTGAGGTCGTCGACGAGGTCATGTCCGGGACGCCGGCGATGATGCGCCCGGAGGACGACCTCGCCGACGTCGTGTCGCTCATGCTGAGCGCGCACGTGCGGTCCGTGCCCATTGTCGACGACGGTGATCTGGTCGGCATCGTCACTCGCCGGGACGCCCTGCGGGTCATCGCACGTGAGGAGCACAGCGCCGAGGAGGTCCGCCGCCGGCGTGACCTGCCGGAGCGTCCGGCCCGGCATGTCGGGTCACCACGCGGGCGGATCGTCGTGGGTGACGACGGGTCGCCCGGTGCGGCTGCCGCACTCCGCTTCGCACTGCGTGAGGCGGCCCGGCGGGGAGCAGGGGTCGAGGTGGTGTCCGCCTTCACGGTGCCGGCGCCCTGGCCGGTCGTGTACGGCGTGCCGCAGGTCCCCACACCCCGCGGGATGGCGACGGAGATCGAACGCGAGTTGCGCATCAGGGCGGCTGCGGCCGCCGACGAGCTGCGGGCCGAGCAGGACGGCCGGGTCCCCGGGATCGTGGTGCGGGCCGTGCCGGGGGAACCGGGGCACGTGTTGAGCGCCGCGTCGGTGGGCGCGGACCTGCTCGTGGTGGGCTCGCGCGGCCGCGGAGCCGGGGCGAGCCTGTTGCTCGGGTCGGTGGGGCTGCACTGCGTGCTGCACGCGCCCAGCACCGTCACCGTGGTGCCGTCAGCCGGCCGGTCCGGCGGGACCGCCGTGCCCGTGTCCGACGAGGAGCCTGCCGAGGTGAGGTGATGACCGTGCTGCGGAGGACCTTGGTCGCGGAGGTCATGACGAGAGACGTCGAGGCGGTCGGCCCCGACGCCCCGGTCGCCGAGATCGTCGCCGCGCTCCGTCGCCGCGGAGTCCGCGCCCTGCCCGTGGTCGAGGGGGAGTACCTGCTCGGTGTCGTCTCCGAGGCGGACGTGCTCCGCCTGGCCGAGCACGACGACGTGGAGCGACCCGTGGTCCATCGACGGCGCCGGTGGCGGCACCGGGAGGAGATCGCGACGCACGCCCACGCCCGCGACCTGATGACGTCGGATGTCGTCACCGTCGCACCGGAGACCGGTGTGAGGGAGGCGGCGCGCCTCATGGCGGAGCACCGGTTGGGCTGGCTCCCCGTGGTCGACGGACCCCCGGGGGACCTCGGGGGCCGGCCCGTGCGGCTCTGCGGCGTGCTGGGACGCGCCGACCTGCTGCGGGTGTTCGAACGCCCGGACGACGACCTGGCCCGCGAGGTCCGCGACGAGGTCCTCGGCCGCATCCTGCTGATCGACCCCGGCCGGGTGGACGTGACGGTCTCCGGCGGCGTGGTGACGCTCGAGGGGCGGGTGCCGACGCACGCCGACGCCGTCGTGGCCGTCGCCCTGACCCACCGGCTCGAGGGCGTGGTCGACGTGGTCGACCGTCTCGGGCACGACGTGGACGAGCGCACCGTCGATCCGAAGACCCTCTAGCATTCCGGCGGCTGCGTGGGGACCGTGGCCGGACCCGGTGTCGGCGCCCGGGAGAAGGCGCGCCACGAGCCCGAGCAGGTCGGCGACGCGCCGGTCGACGATCGTGCGCAGCAGCTGCCGGCCGAACCTGCCGCGCCGTCGACGCCCACACGGACGCGCATGGCGGTTCCTGCCCGAAGCGGAACACCGCAGACCACAGGGTGCCGCACTCGATGGGCGCGGCACCCTGTGTCCGCTGCGATCAGGAGCTGCTGACCGGGATGGTCGTCGGCTTCTTCGCCTCGGGCTTGGGTGGCATCGGGACGCGGACCTCGAGGATCCCGTCCTTGTAGCTCGCGGTGATGTCGCCCTCGCTCACGCCCTCCGGCAGCGGGAGGGTACGTGTCATGGAGCCGTAGCGGATCTCGTGACGGGTGTAGCCCTTGTCCTCGCGGTCCTGCTCGATGCGGCGCTCGGCCTTGATTCGCAGCATGCCCTCGGCGGCGGTGATCTCGACGTCCTTCGTCGGGTCGATGCCGGGGAGGTCGGCCTTGATCACCTGCGTGTCGCCGTCGCGGTACTCGTCGACGCGGATCAGCTCCTCGCCGGTCCAGTCCAGCCCGAACGGGCGGCGCACCGGCAGCGATCGGAACCACTCGTCGAACAGGCGGTCCATGCGGCTGAACGGTGCGACGTCGGTGCCCTTGTCGCGGCGCGACATCATGCTCATGGGAGATCCTCTCCTCGTCGGTCCCGTGGAGTCCGTCCTCTCTGGCGGGACACCGTCCACACTCCGCCGGCGTTGCGCACGTGCGCAGGGCCGTCCGTCCCGGGCCGGGACGCCGGACGGCCCCGACCGGGAAGGCCGGGCCAGGGGTCCCGTCGAGCGCGGGCGGAGGTCCCGGCTGCGGGAGGTCCCGGCCGGGTCCGCCGGGCCGGAGCGGGCGGGCGTCCACCGGCTGGTCGGGGGCCGGTAGGGCCGGACGCCCCTGGTCCGCAGGCGCGCATCCGGTGCCGCAGTGTGCCGCCGTGCCCTGTCCCCGACCGGATAGGCGGTGCGAACCTGAGGGACACGGCGTGGGGACGAGGGGGAAGATCGTGGCGGACTCCGAGAAGGGCGCGGGCGAGCGCCCGGTCGTGGTGGGCGTCGACGCGACGCCCTCGGCGCAGGACGCCGCCACCTGGGCAGCCGAGGTCGCGGACGCCCGCGGTGCGCCGCTCCGCCTGGTGCTCGTCGGGCCGGACGCCTCCGTGCCCGGCTGGTTGACCGCCCTGGCGGCGACCCTGAGCGCGGACGCCGATGTGGTCCCGGGACCGGGTGGGCCGGAGGCCGTCGCGGACGCTCTGCTGACGCGGGCCGGCGGCGCCGCTCTGCTCGTGGTGGGCAGCTACGGCACGGGGAGTTCGTCGGGGATGCTGGCCGGCAGTGCCGCCCTGCGGCTGGCGGGCGCCTCGCCGTGCCCGCTCGCCGTCGTGCGTGGTCCCGCGTCCGACCGGACCCCGCCGACGGCCGGGCCGGTCGTGGTCGGGGTCGACGGGACCGCGAGCGGGGACGACGCCCTGGACCTCGCCGCCGATCTCGCCCGCGACCTCGCCGCACCCCTGCTGGTGGTGCACGTGTGGTCCGACGTCGTCGCCGGAGCCGGCGGCGGTGCGCATCGCCGCCCGGAGGACTGGTCGGAGCTGGCCGCGCAGGGCGAGGCCGTGGCAGCCGGCGCTCGGCGGCGGGTCCTCGCGCGCGTCCCGGGCCTCGACGTCGATGTGCGCTCGGTGGAGGGCACGGCGCTGCGCACGCTGATGGACCTCGCCGAGTCGGCTCGGATGATCGTCGCGGCTCCCCGCTCCGCATCCCGGGCCCCCCGGGCCGACGACGGCGTGCTGCTCGGGTCGACCAGCCGCGGGCTGGTCGGTTTCGCTCCCTGCCCGGTCGTGCTCGCGCCGGTCGCGGTGCCCGCGGGAACCTCCTGAGCCCCTGCCGCGCGACTCGGTCACGCCGCCGGTGGACCACCGTCCGGTACGGACCCCGGGGGCCGGGCCGCACCGCTCGTCGCGGCCCGGTAGGCGGCCACCGCCGTCGGCAGGGTCGGGTAGAGCCGCTCCCGGGGAATCGTCTCCAGCACCCCGCCGGCCGCGAGGTCCTCGACCAGCTCGCGTTTCGCCCGGGCGACCGCGACGACGACACCACGGCCGGTGAGTTCGCGCGCGAGCCCGCAGAGCATGTCGGCCGCGGTCACGTCGAGCTCCGTGACCGCCTCGAGGTCCAGCAGCACCCAGCGGGCGGAGGCCGTGTCCTCGGTCGCGGCGAGCACGCTGCTGCGGAAGTCGTCGGCATTGGCGAAGAAGAGTGGCGCGTCATAGCGGTGCACGACCAGTCCGGGGACCTGCTCGGTGCCGGGTAGGTCGCCGACGTCGTGCATTCCGGGGATGCCGGGGGCGAAGCCGAGGACGGCCGAGTGCGGCCGGGCGATCCGGCGGACCAGGTCGAGTAGGGACAGCCCGATGGCCACGAGCACCCCGTACAGCACACCCAGGGCGAGGACCGCGGCCACGGTGGCCAGGGCGAGCAGCAGCTCGCTGCGCCGGAAGTGGGCGATCCGGCGGAACTCGTGGACGTCGACCAGGCGCAGGGCGGCGTAGACGACGAGCGCCCCGAGCGCGGCGCGAGGCAGGACCTCGAGCACCCGGCCGCCCGCCAGCAGCACGGCGCCCACGGCGAGCAGGGCCACCACCGAGTGCAGCTGGCTGCGTGCGCCGGTGGCGGCGCCCAGGGCGGTCCGGCTGCCGCTGCTGCTCACCGGGAAGGCGCCCACCAGGCCCGACGCCAGGTTCGCCCCACCGAGTGCGAGCAGCTCCCGGTCGGCGTCGAGCGGGGTGGCCGTGCGGTCCCCGCCGCGATCGGCGAACGCACGCCCGGTCAGGACGACGTCGGTGTAGCCGACCACGGCGACCCCGAGCGCGGGCAGCAGGAGCGACCCGTACTCGGTGGGGGTGATCGCCGGCAGTTCGGGTACGGGAAGACCCGCCGGTACCGCACCGATCGTGGCCACCCCCCGCTCGTCGAGCCGGAACACCGCGACCGCGCCGGCGGCGAGCAGCACGGTTATCAGGGGCACCGGGGCTCGGGGTGCCACGAGCGCTCCCAGCCCGAGGAGCGCGAGCACCGTGAGCCCGACGGCCAGCGTCGGCAGGTGCACCTGATCGAGTCCGGTCGCGAAGGAGACGACCTCCTCGAAGGCCCCGTCGCCCTCGAGGGAGACTCCGGTGAGGGGCTCCAGCTGACTGATGATCATGATGGCGGCGATGCCGGCCAGGTAGCCGACGAGGACCGGCCGTGACAGGAGGTCGGCGAGGAACGCGAGCCGGGCGAGGCGGGCGAGCACGCAGACGACACCGACGACGAGTGCCAGGCCGGCGGCCAGGGCGGCGTAGCGGCCCGGGTCCCCCGCGGCCAGGGGCGCGATCGCAACTGCGGTGAGCAGTGCGGTGGTGGACTCGGGACCGATCGACAACAGGCGCGACGACCCGAGCAGGGGGTACACGACGAGCGCGGCGGCCGCGGCCCAGAGCCCGGCCACGGGAGGGAGGCCCGCCACCACGGCGTAGGCCAACACCTGCGGTACCAGGTACGCGGACACGGTCAGCCCGCCGAGGAGATCACCGCGGAGGGCGGGCCAGCGGCGTCGACGCAGGGCATCGATGCCGGGTGCGAGCCCCGGAGGCGGACGCAGGGCGGCCCGGACCGCCCGTGTCACGGGCGTAGCAGGACCGAAGCCAGAGGCCGGCGTGGCGTGGGCACGAGCGGCGGGGCGCCCGGCAGGGGAACCCCCAGCCGGATCACGATCTGCGGCTGGTCGGGAACGCCCAACGCCACGCGCAGCCGCCTGCGTGCGACCGGCTGCTCGACGGCCTGGCTGAGCGGGGCGGTGGCCAGCCCGACACGGGTGGCGTGCAGCAGCACCGCGCTGGTCGCCTCGCCCGCCGCGAGCCGGGCCGCGGTGTCGTCCTCCGGTGTGCCGAGGACCATGAGTGTTCCGCCGTCGGGTCCGGTGTCCCGGCCGGGGGCCAAGGTCCCGGCGGGGAAACGCTGCAGATGGGGCACGTCCCACTGTCCCGTCCGCACCGGCACCGCGGGGCGGGGGACGCCGTCGTGCGCGTCGGCGTAGCGGTGCGTCCAGATCAGCAGCTCGGCGAGGTAGCCGGGCTCGTGCCGCTGCTCGCGAGCGGCGAACCGCAGGACCTCGTTCATCCGCTGCAGGACCCTGGGATCGGTGACCGGGTGTGCGAAGACCCCGAAGCCCCGGGCCCGGTCGACGAGGCCGGTCAGCCGGGCCGCGGGCACGGGCTCGGCGGAGTAGCGGCGGCGGTCGGTGTGCCGGCGGGCGATCTGGCCGAACAGCGCGGCCGCGGAGCGGTCCGGCGGCCCGTCGACCACCCGCACCGTGGCCAGGTGCCCGGAGTTCTCCGGATCGGGCAGGACGTCGACCTCGACGGCGACCCCCAGCCCTGCCAGCGCCACGCGCAGGTGGTGCAGCGCGGCGCCGCAGCTGATGACGAGGTCGCGGCGGTCGGGATCGGTCCCCGGAAGGTGCCGCGCCGGGTCGGTGTGCAGCTCCACCTCCGTCCGCCGCAGGCGCCAGCGCCAGGGTTGGGTGTTGTGCACCGACGGCGCCCGCAGGGCGAGCCGGAGGGCTCGCTCGAGGACGGCGGTGTCGACCTGGGTGGACATCTCGGCTCCTTCGCCCCCGTCGCTGTGCGTCCAGCCTGTGCTCGTCCACGCTCCGTCGTGAGAGCCCGCGGACCCGGCGCCGGCAGGCCTTCCGCCCTCGAACTCCCCACTGCAGGTCCCGCGCCGACGTCCTTCGGAAAGCCTGCCCGGGGCGCCGGGATCCACGTCCCGTCGCGCCGGGCCCTTCGGCACTCCCCGCCGGGCCGGAGAGCCGGATGTGGACCAACGATCCGGCGGGGGACCGTGGGTCCGGAACTCCGGGTCGTCCGGAGAGACGTCCTGAGGAGGGACCATGAGCAGTGACGTCGGTCGAGCAGTGGTCGTCGGCGTGGACGGTTCGGACTCCGCGCTCGACGCCACGCGATGGGCTGCCGCCGAGGCGGCGCGCCGGGGCTGCGGGCTCCGCCTCGTGGCCGCCGTCGCACACACGATGTTCCGCCCGATCGGTGTCCCGCAGCTCGGCCAGGAATACCAGCGCCGGGTGTGGGAGCGTGCGGCCGAGGAGCACCTGACCGCCGCCGTGGCCGCGGCCCAGGACGTCGCTGCCGGTGTCGACGTGCAGCAGGAGGTGCGAGCCGGTGAGGCGCGGATGGTGCTGCACTCGGAGTCGGAGCGCGCGGCGCTCGTCGTGCTCGGGAGCCGGGGCCGCGGCGGATTCACCGGTCTGCTCCTCGGGTCGGTGGCCATCTCCGTGGCGGCCGGTGCGGCCTGCCCGGTGGTCGTGGTGCGCGGAACGCGCGCCCCGGGCGGCCCGGTCGTGGTGGGGGTCGACGGCCACGGTGCGGCGGACGAGCCGGCGCTCCTCCTGGCCTTCGAGGAGGCGGCGTTGCGGGGCGCCCCGCTGGTCGCGGTGCACACCTGGAGCGGGGCGGTGCTCGATCCGTTCCTCGTCCCGACCCTGGACCCCAAGGCGGTCCTGGCCGAGGAGGAACAGCTGCTCGAGGAGCGGGTCGCCCCGTGGCGCGGCAAGTACCCGGCGGTCGAGGTGCGTCTTGCGGTCGCCTTCGACGGCGCCGCACGGGAGCTCGTGACCCATTCGGAGGGTGCGGGCCTGGTCGTCGTCGGGTCCCGGGGGCTCGGCTCGTTCAGTGGTCTGGCGATGGGCTCGGTGAGCCAGGCCGTGTTGCACCACGCCGCCTGCCCGGTTGCCGTGGTCCGCCCCGACGCGGCCGACCACCGCTGAGGCCGGAGAGGGGACGCGAGGATGAACCAGAGGCACCCCGGCGGCCCTGTCGTCGTCGGCGTGGACGAGTCGGAGTCGGCGCGCGACGCGGTGCGCTGGGCCGCCGACGAGGCGGACCTGCGTCGCGTGCCGCTGCGCGTCGTCCTCGCCTTCGCCCCGATCCCGGCCGGCCACATCGGCAATCCGGGGCTCGGCACCGCCTACCGCCACACCATGGCGGAGGAGGCCCGCGCTGTCCTGGACGCCGCCGCCGAGCTGGCCCGGAAGGTGGCTCCAGGTGTGGCCGTCGAGTCCGAGCTGGCGCAGGGCTTCCCCGTTCCCGTGCTGCTCGACGAGTCGGACCACGCGCAGCTGACCGTGGTCGGCAGCCGGGGGCTGGGCGGCTTCACAGGCCTGCTCCTCGGTTCGGTCGCAGGGGCCCTGGCGTCCCGGGGCGGGTCGCCGGTGCTGGTGGTCCGAGGTGATCGGGACGAGCGGACCGAGCCCCGGGCGGGCGAGCCCGAATCTCGACCGGTCGTCGTCGGGATCGACGGGTCGCCGACCAGCGAAGCCGCGGTGGCGCTGGCCTTCGAGGAGGCCGCGCTCCGTCGGGCGCCGCTGGTGGCGGTGCACACCTGGCTCGACGACATGCTCGAGCCGACCCTCGCCCCGGTGATCGACTGGGAGTCCCTGGAGGCCGAGGAACGCGCCCTGCTCGCCCAGCGACTGGCCGGCTGGTCGGAGAAGCACCCCGACGTGGAGGTCCGCCGGCTGGTGGAGCGGGACCGGCCGGCCCGGGCGCTGCTGGCGGAGACGTTGCAGGCGCAGCTGGTGGTCGTCGGGTCGCGAGGGCGCGGGAACGCCACCGGCCTGCTGCTCGGCTCGGTGAGCCATGCGCTGCTGCACCACTCGCACTGCCCGGTGCTGATCGCTCGCCCGGACCGGACGGAGAAGGGCCGATGAGCCGTCCGGGCAACGGGGTCGTGGTCGCCGGGATTGACGGATCCGACCTCGCCGCGGAGGCCGCCCGATGGGCCGCGGCGTCCGCCGCACGGCACCACTGCACGCTCAGGCTCGTCCGTGCCTACCGGCTGCCGCACGCGTCACCGCTCGAGGCGGTGGAGCGCATGCGGCACCACGCCGAGCGGCACCTCTGGTTCGCCGCCCGGGTGGCCCGAGGCGTCGCGCCGGAGATCACGGTGGAGCATGCCGTCGTCGAGGGCGACCCGGCCGAGGTCCTCACGGCCGAGTCCGCCACGTCGCGGATGCTGGTGGTCGGCACCCGCGGAGTGGGTGGCTTCGCCGGCCTGCTCGTCGGCTCGGTCGGCGATGCGCTCGCCCGGTCGGCGACGTGCCCCCTCGTGGTGGTCCGCGGCCCGGTCGAGTCCGACGCTGCGTTAGCCGACCACGACCGGGTGCGCCCGGTCGTCGTGGGCGTGGACGGCTCCCCGGCGGGTGAGGCCGCTCTCGCGTTCGCCTACGCAGAGGCCGACGTCTGGTCAGCACCGTTGGTTGCAGTGCACTCCTGGCTCGAATACCTGGAGGACCCGGGAGGGATCACGCTGTCCGAGCTCGGCATGATCGAGCAGGAGGAGCGCGAGGTGCTCGTCGAGCGGCTCGCGGGGTGGGGCGCGAAGTACCCCGGTGTCCGCGTGTCGCGGGAGCTGGTGCACGGCTCGGCGTCGGGAGCGCTGACCGCACGTTCGGTGAACGCGCGCCTCGTGGTCGTCGGCTCGTTCGGCCGCGGCGGTGTCGGCCGCGTCCTGCTCGGCTCGACGAGCAGGGCCCTGCTCCACCACGCGCACAGTCCCGTCGCCGTCGTGCGACCGGACACCGCCGCGACCCGCTCGGACCGCCGGGAGGAGACCCGATGACACCGGCGGTGTCGTCGCCCGGCTGATCCGCCCCTCCCGGCGCTCAGCCCCCCGCGACGTGGCCGAGACGGATCCCGGAGAAGTCGACGGCCACGCCGTCGGGGCGGACCGAGCCGATGTGCACGCGGGCGAAGTCGCGCACCTGTCCGTCCGCGTCGACGGTACCGATGCGGACCCCGCTGTCGTCGACGACGATCGAGGTCGAGGGGCTTCTGGTCATGGTCGCTCCGGTCGGTCTCGAGTTGATTTCGCCAGGTCCTCGTCGAGGGCCTCAGATGGTGCGGGGGCGCTCGCGGTCGTGTGTTCGATCATGAGTGCTCGAGACCCTCCACCTGGTCGGCCAGCGACCGCCGGGGCGACTCCGGAACGGCCTCGCCGACCGGCGCCCAACCGACGCGCAGGACGATCTGCGGGCACAGCGTGCCGTCGAGGACCTGGTCGCGGACGAGAGCGCGGGTGCCGGCGAGTTCGAGGGGCTCGGACAACGGGCAGGTGGCCAGCCCGAAGGTGGTGGCCCTCAGCAGCACCGCGCTCATGGCCTCGCCGGCGCGCAGCTGGGAGAGCCGGTCGTCGGACGACGTGCCGAGCACGAGCAGGGTGGCGCCGTCGACGGGCGCGCTGCTCTCGGACATCGCCCCGGCGGCGAAATGCCGCGGCGGTACGCCGCCTCCGGAGTCCCCCGGGACCGGCACGGCGCTCACGGGCACACCGTCGTCCGAGCTCTGCAGGCCCGACCACAGCGCCAGCTCGGTGTCGTAGCCGGGGACCGCCGCGTGCTCGGTGGCGGCGGTCTGCACGGCCAGCGCCAGGGTGTTCAGGGCGCGGCCCTCCGGCACCACGCGCAGCAGCGCCCCGCGTTCGGCGGCGCGTGCGACCAGGTCGGCGAGGTGCTCCTCCGGGACCGGCCAGTCCGTGTAGCGGCGGCGGTCGGTGCGGCGCTTCGTGATGGCCGCGACCGCGTTGATCTCGGACTCCTCGCCGGCCCTCCGGCCGGTGTCCGTCACACCGAGGTGGACGGTCGCGAGCAGGTCGGGCCGCTCGGGGTCCGGCATCCGGACCACGGTGGCCGGTACCTCCAGTCCGCGGAGCGCGACCTGGAGGTGGTGCAGCGCGGCGCCGCAGCTCAGGACGAGGTCACGGCCGTCGGTGTCGGTGAGCGGGAGCCACCGGGTCAGGTCGGCGTAGAGGTCCACGCGGCCGTCGTCGACCCGCCACCGCCAGGGCTGGGAGTTGTGGACGGAGGGAGCCCGGGCTGCCAGTGCGAGTGCCGCCCGCACGGTGCCGAGGTCGACTCGGGTCGTCGTCATGATCGGTCCTTCGACGGTGTCGGGTGCGTCCGGTCCCATCCAGCCAGAGCGGGAGCGCCGGCCCCAGGTGTCGCTGGTCGTCGCCGTGGGGGACTTGGGTCCCCGCTCCGGCGGGTCCTGCGGTGCGGAAGACCCTCGCTCACCCCGCGGCCTCCTCCCACACCCGGGCGGCCTGCGCCACACTGCGCGCCAGGGGGCGGTCGGTGCGGACGACCACCGCGTCGGGCCAGGGGTCCGCCACGATCGCCATCCGTTCCGCGACGGCGACGGTCACGTCGGAGACCGATCTCCGGCGGGAGCGGATCCGCTCGGCCGCCACGGCTGCGGGCGCAGCACAGCACAGCGCGACCGTCTCGGCGTCGGCCGCGCGGGCGGCCTCGGCGGCCCGTTCCCGCAGGCCGGCGGCGGTCCACGAGGCGTCGAGGACGACGGACTCGCCGAGGGCCAGCAGCTCGGCCGCCCGGTGCAGCAGCTCGGCGTAGACGTCGGTGGTGTGGGCGGGGTCGTAGAGCCCGGTCCCGAACTCGGCCGCCGCGGACGTCGTGGGGTCGAGCCCCGCGCGTTCCTTGCGCAGCCGGTCGCTGGACAGCAGCACCGCACCGGCCCGGTCGGCCAGCGCGCCGGCCAGGGTGGACTTGCCGGTACCCGGCAGACCGCCGACGAGGGCGAGCCGGGGTGCGCCGCGCCGCAGGTGTGCGGTGGCCAGGGCGAGGTGGGTGCGGGCGTCCTCGGCCGCGCGGGCGTCGCCGTTCTGCGCCCAGCGCAGGCAGGCGACCTTGGCCCGGACGCCGGCCCGGTAGGCGACGTAATGATGGGCGAGGGCTGCGGGGGCCGGGTCGCCGGCGAACTCGGCGTAATCGGCGAGGAACCGTGCCGCCGCGCCGTCGGCTCCCAGGCGTTCGAGGTCCATCGCGAGGAACGCGGCGTCGTCGAGCCCGTCGACGTACCGGAGGCGGTCGTCGAAGTCGAGGCAGTCGAGGACGCGGGGCCCGTCGTCGAGGCAGAAGACGTCGTCGGCGATGAGATCCCCGTGACCGTCGACCACCCGGTCCGTGCGGCGGGCGAACAGCGGGCCGCGCCCGTCGAGGAAGCGGAACGCGAGCCGCCGGACGGCGTCGAGCTCCGCGCCCGCCAGCGGCGCATCCCGGTACGGCTCCATCTCGTCGAGGTTGCGCCGCCACCGCTCCCGCAGGGCGTCGCGGCCGCCTTCCACGGCGACGGTCGCCGACCGGTGGGCGCCCGCGTGGAAGGCGGCGAGCAGCCGGGCGACCTGCCGGAGATCGTCCGACAGGTCGTCGCCCCGAGCGAGCGACGTCGAGAGCCGGCGGTCGTCGGGCATGCGTCGCATGACCAGGACCGGCTCGTCGCAGCCCGGGCCGGTCAGCGCCGCAGCGCCCAGGTACACGTCGGGTGCGAGGCGACGGTTCAACTCGAGCTCGCGAACGATCGCCGCCCGCCGCAGGCCCGGGGTGGAGAAGTCGCAGAAGGCGGTGCGCACCGGCTTCTTCACCTTGTAGGCGCGCTCGCCGACCAGGACGACCACGCCGACGTGGGTCTCCCGGACGGCGGACGCGGGCCAGGGGGACGACGTCACCGTGCCTCGTCGAACGACTCGGCCCCGGGAACGGCGACGAGCACCGGGCAGCCCGCCAACCGGATCGCCGTCCGTGTGATCGAGCCGAGCAGGTGCCGGTGCTTCCGACCGGGCCCGACGACGAGCAGGCCCGCCGAGCCCGAGTGCGCCACCACGGCCTCGTACGGCCGTTCCCGGACCACCTCGACGGAGGAGACCACTCCGGGCTCGGCCAGGGCGAGGGTCCGCAGCACCCGTTCGAGCGCGTCCCGCGCGTCGGCGCCCTCGGAGGCGTTGTGCGCCGCGTGGACGACCTCGAGGAGAACCCCTCGGCGGGCCGCGGCGTGGTGCGCCTGGGTGAGCACACCCAGGTCCGCCACGGGATCACCGACCGCCGCGACCACGGGGCCCCCGGGATCGCCGGTGCGGGGAACGACGACCACCGGTCCGTGGGCCCGGGACACGAGCTCCAGGGCGAGCGAGCCGACCAGCGCGTCCCCGGCATGGCCGGTGCCGGCGAGCCCGAGGACGAGCAGTCCGCCCAGTCGAGCCGTCTGCCGGGAGGTCTCCACCAGGGCGGCAAGCGGGTCCTGGTCGAGAAGGACGGTGTGCGCAGGCACGTCCGGAGCATGGCGGTGCGCGACCGTGTACGCCCGGGCAAGAATCCTCGAGGCATGAGCGCGCAGTGAGCCGGCGGAGCCGGCGGCGTACGGCGCGGCGTGCACGAGGGTGAGGGAGCCGCCTCGGGCGGCGGCCTCGTCGGCCGCCCACCGGGCGGCCCGCAGGCCGGCATCCGTGCCGTCGACGGCGACGGTCACCCCGTTCCGTTCGGCCGTCGGCCGGCCGCCGGGATGCGGTGCTGTCGTGGGGGCGGTCATGACGGGTCCTCCCGAATCGGGTTCTCGGCGTCGAACAGCAGCTCGGGCACCTGCCGGCGGGGGGTGCCGGGCACCGGCCAGCCGTGCCCGATGCGCAGGACGACCTGCGGCGGGCGGGCGCCGCTGATCAGTCGGCGCATCTGCTCGCGGACGTCGGGCACCTCCACGAGCTGCGAGAGGAAGGACGACGCGAGCCCGTCGGCGGTGGCGGTCAGCAGGACGCGTTCCATGGCCTGGCCCGCACGGATCTCCTCACGTGGCCCGTCGCCGTGCACGCTCAGGACCGCGATCAGCGGATCCGCCTCGTACTCGTGGTCCGAACCGGTGCCGCCGCTGAAGTCGCGCATGACCCAGGCCGCGTTGGGCCAGGGCACGGGACCGGCCGCCGACAGCGGCACGCCGTCCGGGTGTCCCTGCTCGCGCGCGGTCCACCGGTCGAGCTCGGCGACGAAGGCGGGATCGGCGATCTGACGTTCGTGGGCGCGCCGCGCGAGGAGGCTGAGCGCGGCCCGATGGCCGGGGTCGGTCACGAGGTCGAGCCAGGCGCCCTCGTCGAGCGCGGCGCGGCGCAGAGCGTGCCGAGCCATGTTGGCGACCGCGGCCGTGGCGAAGGGGCGGCGGTTCGTGCGGCGATGGGGCACTGCCGCCAGCAGTCGGCGCTCCGCCGGGGTCGGCGGGCGGCCACCGCCGCGTCGCACGACGGCGATCAGTTCGGGTTCCAGGGGGTTCGGCAACACCGTGACGAGCGGTCGGACCCCGTGCCCGGTCAGGGCGAGCCGCAGGTTGAACAGGGCGGCGCCGCAGGCGAGGCGCATCTCCCGCCCGGACGGATCGGCGACGCGCAGGCGGCGCTCCGGGTCGGCGTGCAGCTCGATGCCATCGGCGGTGATGCGGAAGCGCCACGGCTGAGAGTTGTGCAACGAGGGCGCAAGGGCCGCCGCGTGCAGGACGTCCTGCAGCTCGGGCCCGGTCAGGCCTAGTCCGCCCCGCGTTTCGATCATCACCACGGCCCGCCGTCCCTCCTGTGCCGGGACGAGCCTCCGGCAGGTCGGTCGGCGCGGCCAGCGACGAAGGTCCCTGCAGGTCGGGGTGTTCGGCCTCGGCAGGCGGGACCAGCGCAACGGTGCCGCGCGGCGGTCGGCGTGACACCGTTCCGCTCGTGGACCACGCGACGGTGATCTCCGAGCAGGACGTGCGGGCGGGCCCCGTCTCGGGTGTGCTCGCCGGGCTGCGCCTCGACGAGTTGCTCGGCGAGGTGCAGGAGCGGCTGGGCCAGATCGTCGTCGCCCGGGATCGGATGCAGGGCCTGCTCGATGCCGTGCTCGCGGTTGCGGCGGGGCTGGAACTGGAGACGACCCTGCGCCGCATCGTGCAGTCCGCCGTGGACCTCGTCGACGCCCGCTACGGAGCGCTCGGAGTGCTGGCCCCGGACGGCTCGATCGCGCGGTTCATCGACGTCGGCTTGGCGCCAGGAGTGCGCGACACGCTCGGACCGTCGCCCACCGGGAAGGGCCTGCTCGGTCAACTGATCCTCGATCCCGAGCCCCTGCGGCTGGCCGACCTGTCCGCGCATCCGGCGTCCGTCGGCTTCCCCGCCGATCATCCGCCGATGCACAGCTTCCTCGGCGTCCCGGTGCGCGTGCGGGACTCGATCTACGGCAACCTCTACCTGACCGAGAAGATCGGCGGCGGTGAGTTCACCGCCGACGACGAGGTGGTCCTGCAGGCCCTCGCCGCCGCGGCCGGCATCGCGGTGCAGAACGCCGACCTGTTCGAACAGGGCCGGGTCAGGCAGCTGTGGCTCGAGGCGCTCGGCGAGGTGCGGGCGGAGGTGCTGGCCGGCACGTCGGACACCGAGGTCCTCCGGTTGGTGGCGACCCGCACGCTCGAACTGACCGGGTCAGCCGCGGCGCTCGTGCTGCTCGGTCCGGATGAGGACGGCTGTTTCCGGCTCGCGAGCACCGCAGGCGCGGCTCTCGGCCTGCCCACCGGGGCCTTCCGCCCGGGCGCCGACCTCGAGGAGGTGGCCGAGAGCCGCAACCCGGCCCTGGCCGGGTCCCCGGCCGCCTTCTTCGACGGCCTCGGCGCCGGCGTGGTCGGCAGATTCGGTCCGTCCGTGGCTGCGCCCCTGCGCCCGGGGGAGCGGGTGATCGGAGTGCTGATAAGCATGCGGGAGGCGGACGCCGAGCCCTACCTGCCGTCGGCTGTCCCGCTGTTGACCTCGTTCGCCGAGCAGGCGGCACTGGCCCTGGACCTCGCGGAGAAGTCGCGGGCGCAGCGGCAGCTCGACGTGTTCGCCGATCGTGACCGGATCGCCCGGGACCTGCACGACCACGTCATCCAGCGGCTCTATGCCACCGGGTTGAAGCTGCAGAGCACGGTCCGTCGCGCAGCGCAGACGGAGGTGCAGGAGCGGATCCAGCAGGCCGTCGACGAGCTCGACGAGACCGTCCGCGAGATCCGGACCTCGATCTTCGACCTGCACACTGCCGACCAGGACGACGCCAGTCTCCGGCGCCGGCTGCTCGACACGGTCGAGGACGCGGTGGCGGACTCGGGCATGGCGTCGTCGGTGCGCACGTCGGGTCCCGTCGACACCCTGGTACCGACCGACCTGGTGCCGCACGTGCTGGCGGCGGTGCGGGAGGGCACGAGCAACGCCGTGCGGCATTCCGGCGGCCGCACGGTCACGGTCACCGTGGAGGCGGCCGACCATCTCGTGCTGCAGATCGTCGACGACGGCACCGGGTTTCCCGACGACGTCGCCCGGAGCGGGCTGCGCAATCTCGCCGAGCGCGCCGAGGAGCTGGCCGGATCGCTCGAGGTCCGCCGCCGCCCGGGCGGCGGCACCAGGTTGACCTGGCGCGTTCCGCTTCCCGACGTCGCCGGACCCAGCGCGGTGGGCAACGGGTGAGCGCGCGTGAGCGCGGTCAGCGCGAGGCCCGCCGCCGCTTCCTGGCGTACACAGCGGCCTCCGTCCGGCGCGAGAAGCCGAACTTGTGCAGCAACGAGGAGACATGGTTCTTGACCGTCTTCTCCGCGAGGTAGAGCTCGGCGCCGATCTGCCGGTTGGTCAGGCCGTCGGCGATCAGATCCAGGATGGCGACGTTCCTGCGGCGACAAGGCCGCGTAGCGCGGGTCGTCCTCCTCACGCCCGCGGCGCAGCCGGTCGAGGACCAGGGCGGTCGCCGCGACCATCGCGGCGATGCCGGGTCGGCGAGCACGAGGCCGCGGTCCGGGCCGGGCCCCCGAGCGGCTGGCGTTCCTCGGCGTGCTCGTCGAGCTCACCCGCAACGACACCACCGACGGCGAGATCACGGCGCCCGGCGCCGCCGTCCGCACCCTCGTCGTCCCCGCTCGCGAGGACCTCGAGAACGCCCCGCGGCACCCGGGGCGTCGAGATGATTCGGGGCGCGGACCAGGAGACGATGGCCGACGCCCGCATCGCCCCGACAGCGTCACCATGAGAGGACGAGGAACGATGTCCGAAGCCGAACGCGACCGGAAGCTGCAGGTCCTGGACGCCGACGAGTGCTACCGCCTTCTCGCCACCGAGGAGATCGGGCGGCTGGGTGTCAACGCCGAGCACTACCCGTTGATCTTCCCGGTGAACTACGCGCTCGACGGCGGCATCGTCGTCATCCGCACGGACGCCGGGACCAAGCTCAGCGCGGCCGACCACGCCAACGTCACCTTCGAGGTCGACCAGATCGACAGGCGCACGCGAGCGGGCTGGAGCGTGCTCGTGCGCGGGCTCGCCGAGGAGGTGACCGCGCAGCATCGGGCCGAGCTCGTCGAACGCACCCACGCCAGCGGCGTCGAGCCGTGGGCGCCGGGGGAGCACGGGCACTGGATGCGCCTGATTCCGCAGCAGATCAGCGGCCGCCGGATCGTGCCGGGTCAGCTACCCCCGGCCTTCGAGCCGGGGGCGTACCTCTGACCACCCTCGGGGCTGCTCCGGGAATCCCACGAACTCACCGAGGGTGACCCAGGCGAACCAGCGTCTCCGCAATCCCGGCGCCGTCGTGTGCGTCCGGTCGTCGTCTCGCCTGGTCGTGGACACTGTCACACCGCCGCGGGCGTGGGCGCAGAGGCGATGCCGACCAGGAGGGACAGCCCGCTGGTGAGCGGCACGAACAGGAACTGGTCCACGTTCGTGGTCGCGAACCGCCACCGCGCGAGATCGAGTGTCATGCGGCCCTCCGAGCGCGGACTGCCGGTGCCTCCGGCCTTGATGACCATCCCGTCGCAGGCCGGGCGATCACGAGGGCCCGGCGATGGTCTTCCACGGGACCCTCACGGCCTACTGCCGGGACCAAGGTCCTTCTCGCGGCGCGGTCCGACCACGCACCGGCGACGCTCGATGCCTCGGCAGGTCCGTGCCCGGGACACAGGTCCCGGTGATCGACGACCAAGGACCCCGAGCCCGGTGCCGCTCGTCTGCGGCGGAACCTGGCAGGAGCGATGGACGGTGGAGGGCAGGGACGACGGAGGAGGAATCATGGGCGTCACCCCGCGCACCGCCGTGGTCGTCGGTGTCGACGGCTCGGAGTCGGCGCTCGGCGCGGTTCGGTGGGCGGCGGCCGAGGCCGCGCGGCGGGGAGCGCCCCTGCGGCTCGTCGCGGCCGTGACCTGGACGGTCTACCAGCCGATCGGTGTGCCGGCGCTGGGCGTCGAGTACCAGCGGCAGATACTCGTCCAGGCCGCCGGGCAATACCTGGAGGCGGCCGCCGCGACCGCCCAGCAGGTCGCGCCTGAGCTCGATGTCACGACGGAGGTCCGCGGCGGGGAACCCACCACGGTGCTGCGCGACGAGGCGACCAGGGCACGGATGATCGTCCTCGGCACCCGCGGCCGCGGTGGCTTCACCGGCCTCCTGCTCGGATTGGTGGCGATCGCCGTGGCCGCCCACGCGGAGGCGCCCGTCATCGTGGTCCGCGGCAACGGGGCGCTGCGCGACACCGCTGCCCCGATCGTCGTCGGGGTCGACCGCGGCCCGCAGGGCGAAGCAGCCCTCGCATTCGCCTTCGACGAGGCCACGCGCCGGCGGGTCCCGCTGGTTGCCGTGCACGCCTGGGGCGACCCGATCATCGATCCTTACCTCGCCGGGTACGTCGACCGGGACGTGATCGAGGCCGATGAGCGCCAGACCTTCGACGAGCGCCTGGTGACCTGGACGGCGAAGTACCCCGACGTGCCCGTCGAACGGGTCGTGGCGCGAGACAGCGCGGCGGCCGCCCTGGTACACCGCTCCCGCGACGCCGCGTTGGTGGTCGTGGGGTCGCGCGGACGCGGCACCGTCCGCGGCCTGCTGCTCGGATCGGTCGGCCAGGCGGTCCTGCACCACGCTGACGCCCCGGTCGCCGTCGTGCGGCCCGAGGCCGATCGCGCGGAGTAGCCCCCGCCGGTGGCGTCGGTCGCCGAATCGGCAGTAGCGCCCTCGAGCCCGGGCACGTCTCCGGTCGACTCCGCACACGGCTGGCCGCTGTCGGCAGCGGGACGAGGTCGACACGAGAAGAGTCAGGAGGCCCCGGTGAATGCACCGCAGCCGAAGGCCACGTCCTGCCCGCCCCGCCCGGTGTGGCGTCACCGCCTCCGTTCGTCGTTCGAGTCGACCCTGCTGGCGGGTACGGCGACCGCGTTGGTCGCGGGGGTGATTGCGTGGCTGGCAGGCGCTCAGTCCGTGGCGGGCTGGTGCTGGATCGCCGGAACGGTGAGCGCGGTGGTCCCGGCCACGGCGTGGATGGCCGCCGCGCTCCGGCGGGGACGGGCCGGTGTCGACCTGATCGCGGTGTTGTCCCTGGTCGGGACACTGCTGGTCGGCGAGTACCTGGCCGGGGCACTGATCGCGGTCATGGTGGCCACCGGCCGCGCACTGGACGCCGCCGCGCAGCGGCGCGCGGCCCGCGACCTGACGGCGTTGCTCGAACATGCTCCGCGCTCGGCCCGCCGCCGCGCCGGGGACCGCGTGGAGGTGATTCCGGCGGACGAGGTCGCGGTCGGTGATCTGCTGGTCGTCGGCCCCGGCGAGGTCGTCCCGGTGGACGGCCGGATCGAGGGCGCAGTCGCGGTCCTGGACGAGTCCGTTCTGACCGGTGAGCCGCTGCAGGTGGAACGGGCGGTCGGGGATTCCGTGCGCAGTGGGATCGTCAACGCGGGCACCGCCTTCGAGGTTCGTGCGGGCGCGACGGCCGAGCAGAGCACCTACGCCGGGATAGTCCGCCTGGCTCGGCAGGCCGGGGCGGAGAATGCGCCGGTGGTGCGGCTGGCCGACCGGTACGCGGCCTGGTTCCTGCCGGTGGCGCTGCTGGTCGCCGGTGCAGCGTGGCTGGCGAGCGGCTCACCCGTCCGTGCGGTGGCTGTGCTGGTGGTGGCCACCCCGTGCCCGCTGCTGCTGGCAGCGCCGGTGGCAATCGTCTCCGGCCTCTCCCGCGCCTCACGCCTCGGCGTGGTCATCCGCAGCGGCGGTGCGCTGGAGAACCTGGGACGGGCGACCACGCTGATGATGGACAAGACCGGGACCCTGACCGCCGGTCGCCCTGCAGTCGTCGAGATCCTCACTGCCCCCGACCTCGACGCGGGCGAGGTGCTGCGCCTGGCAGGCTCGGCCGATCAGCTGTCCCCGCACGTGCTGGCGGAGGCGATCGTGGCCGAGGCGCGCAGGCGGGGCCTGCCCCTCGCCCTACCCACCGACGTCGTCGAGCGGCCCGGGCGCGGGGTGAGCGCGGGCGTGGACGGACACCGCGTGGAGGTCGGCAGGCCCGCCCGCACCCCGTCCGGCACGGCCTGGGCGCGGACCGCGGTGAACCGTGCCTCGCTGGACGGCGCTGCGATCGCCTGGGTGAGCATGGACGACGCGGCGGTCGGCGCGATCCTGCTGCGTGACCCCCTGCGCCGCCACGCGCCCCGCACCCTGCGCCGGCTACGCGCCGCGGGTCTGACCCGCCTGATCATGCTCACCGGTGATCGTCTCGAACCGGCCCACGAGATCGGCTCGGTCCTCGGGCTGGACGACGTGAAGGCCGAACAGTCACCGGCGGACAAGGTCGGCGCGGTGCGCACCGAGGAGCAGCGTGCAGTGACGGTGATGGTGGGCGACGGCGTGAACGACGCCCCTGCGCTGGCCGCCGCCACCGTCGGGGTCGCGATGGGCGCGCGCGGTGCCAGTGCCTCCTCCGAGGCGGCCGACATCGTGCTGACCACCGACCGGCTGGACCGGTTGGCCGACGCGATGGAGATCGCCCGCCGGTCCCGGCGCATCGCCGTGCAGAGCGCCGTGGCCGGGATGAGCCTGTCACTGCTGGCGATGGCGATCGCCGCACTCGGTCTGCTCGCTCCGGCGACGGGTGCGCTGCTGCAGGAGGGCATCGACGTGGTGGTGATCCTCAACGCCCTGCGTGCTCTGCGCAGCCCCGGGAAGCAGGCCGAGCTTCCCGCGGACACCGAGCGGATGCTGCTCCGCTTCGCCGCCGAACACGACGAGCTGCGCGACGCGCTCGCACAGCTGCGCGATGCCGCCGATCACCTGACGACCAGCAGGGACGATTCGGCGTTGGAGGCCCTGCGGCGGGTCCACACCTTCTTGACGGATCGGCTGTTGCCGCACGAGCACGGCGAGGAATCCCGGCTGTACCCGGCGCTGGCCATGCCGCTGGGCAGCGCGGAGGCCACGGCGACCATGAGCAGGACGCACGCCGAGATCGACCGGTTGGCCATCCGGATCGGCACCCATCTTGCCCTGGCCGAGACGAGTGGCGAGGTGAGTGCCGACCAGCGCGCCGACCTGCTCGCCTCCCTCTACGGTCTGCACGCGCTCCTCCGGTTGCATTTCCTGCAGGAGGAGGAGAACTACTTCGTGCTCGCCGATGACACCGACGCCCACCCCACCGGAGCGCGTGCGCAGCAGAACCATGGCGACGGTGCTAGGTGACGTCGAGCTCGGCGTACATCCCGGCGTGGTAGTGGCCCGCGTAGTTGCAGATCAGCTCATAGCGACCCGGTCCGAGAGTCAACGTGGTCCATCCCGCCGCTCCGGGAAGGATGCCGTCGCCGATCCCGGCGGCGCAGCCCGCCGAGGCCTCGCCGATGCTGCCCGTCTCGTCGACCCGCCCGTCGGCGCCGATCGGACGCCCACCCGGGGCCCGACCCACGGCGAGCGGCAGGACGACCAGCTCGTGCGGGCGCCAGCCCGAGTTCGTGACCCTCAGCGAGACCTCGCCGGCCCGCACCGCAGTCGGGATCACCGTCATGTCCATCCAGCCGGCGCCGGGCGGCCACGACTGGCCCTCGCCGCTGCCTCCGCGGTACCAGCGGCCCGGCCCGGGCCCGTTCCCGTCAGGGCTGCCCATCATGGTGCCCATCTCGGTGACCCGCACGTCGACCACCGCGCCGGGCAATGCGGGCGCAGCACAACTCGCCGAGGGGCTGACCGGCCCGATCGGGTAGGGGCCGGGCCGAAGGAACGCACCGCTCAGCGCGGCGAGCGCAACGGTGGAGACCGCCCCCAGAACGATCGCGGCGACTCCGGCGACGACGACCAGCCCGAGTCCTGCCCGATGCACCGTGCTCACCTGCCCCCACGCAGCAACGCACTCCGTCGCCGGTACTCGTCCTCGTCGATCTCACCGCGCGCGAACCGCTCGGCGAGGACCTGCTCGGCCCCGCTCACGTCCACCCTGCCGGAGCTCCCCCCGTGTCGTCCGCCGGCGAGGTAACGCACCAGCACGAGGGCACCAGCGATGATCACCCCCCAGAAGACGACCATGCCGAAGCCCATGGCGAGCCACGCACCCCAGCCCCAGCCACCTCCGTAACCCCACATCATGGTGACCACCGCTCTCCCAGCCCGGAGTGCCAGCGTGCCCCGTGACTCCGCGGCGTCGCAGGGGAATCCGACCCGCCGCCCCCGGCCACAGGGCCTGGCCTCGCGGGCCGGCTCGACCCCGACGAGGCTCATCCCGCCGAAGTAGCCGGCGACCCGCTCGGGCTCCTCGAGGAGGATGCTGCGGTCCTCGTCGACGACCTCCTGAGGAGCGTCGGGAAGGGAGAGATGCTGTCAGTACAGAAAATGCGCCTAACGGGGAGGCACTGCGTCGATCTCGTCGAGCCAGGGCAGGAGCAGTCCCGCCACTTCGTCGGGGACCTGCAGTTGCGGGACGTGCCCTACGCCGCTCAGCTCGACGTAGCGCCAGTCGGGACGACGCCGGGCGACCGCGCGGGCGGCGGCGACGGGGACGAGCCCGTCGCGGTCGCCGTGCACGAGCAGCACCGGGATCCGCAGGGCCGCCATCGCGGACTCGTAGGTGTGGGCCCGGGCCATGGCCCAGGCCAACGACCGCGACGCCGACAGGAAGGCGCGGTCGAAGCCGACCACGTCGTCCTGGTGCTCGACCAGGGCGGCGGACCGGGCCAGCAGGTCGGGCGGCACCGTGTCTGGGTCGATCCCGCACAGCCGCAGCGTCTCCTCGACCGTCGCGCGGGCGCCGATCCGCCTGCGCCGGGCGCGCCGCAGGTACTCGCCGCTGCCCGGGACGGCGTAGGCCAGGACCCGTGCGAGGCTCGTCGGTGACCGCAGCAGCTGCCCCGGTGCGGGCAGCGCCGGGTCGAGCAGTGCCAACGCTCGCACCAGGTCCGGGTGCCCGGCCGCCACCAGGACCGCGACGAGGCCCCCCATCGAGTTGCCGACGAGCGTCACGGGCGCCCCGCAGGACGCGAGGAACCCGGCCAGCACGTCGACGTTGCGCCGGACCGTCGCCGGACCCCGGGGCGGCGGGCTGAGCCCGAAGCCGGGCAGGTCGACGGCCAGCACCCGGTGCCGGGCGCGCAGCAGCGGCGCCAGCCGGTCCCAGTTCAGGTGCGACCCGCCGAGCCCGTGCACGCACACCACGGTCGTGGCGCCGGGCGGACCGCCGAAGTCGACGTGGTGCAGCCCCGGGGAGGCCTGGGCGGCGTCGACGGGGCGTCGGGTCACCGCGGGTCCCTCGCCCGGCCGTCGTCCGCCGCGGACACCCGTCGCTCCACCCGCCGTCGGCGGGCCGCCTCACTCCACAGGCCGCCCAGCCAGAAGCACACCACGATCGCGACCACCGCCACCGCCGGCGCCTTGACCTCGGCCGGCGCCGGCAGCGGCCGCAGCGCCGTGGCCGCGACCATCAGCACCGGTCCCTGGACGACGAAGGCCGGGAAAGCGGCACGCGACCACCGCCGCGCCCGGGGCCCCGCCCCGTGCAGGCGCCGCTCCGCGAGTCCCACCAGCGCGATCGACCCGCACGTCACCAGGAGCGCCTCGACCGTCGCGGTCGCGGCGGCCTGCCAGGTCCAGCCGCCCAGATAGGGCCCGTCGTCGCGGGCGACGTCGTGCAGACCGCTGGCCACAACGACGACGGGCAGCGCCAGCAGCACCCCGAGGGCCACCCCGCCGCACGCCCGCCGGATCGGGTCGGGGATGTGCCCGGCCCATCCTCGTCGGGCCGCGACGACGCCCAGCAGGAACATCCCGAGACACTGCGGCCACTGCCACAGGTGCAGGTCGGCGATCTGCCCGCTGCGGGCCGGGAACGCCAGTCGCACCACGACGGTGGCGACGGCGATCGCGGCCGCCGCTCCGGCGACGTGCCACCCGGTGAGCGGACCGGACGGCGCGGGAGGCACCCCGCGCAGGGCCGTCCAGCCGGCGAACGCGATCGAGAAGACGAGCAGGACCAGGGCGAACCAGAGCGACCCGGCGTCGAGGAACGGGTCCCGGTGGGTGAACACCCACCACGGCGACACCTGCCTGCCCGCGGCCACTGAGGCCACCCACACCGACGCGGGCCAGACCAGCAAGGCCGACAGCAGCCACGGCAGGCCGAGGCGCACCAGCCGGTCCTGCACGTACCGGCCCGGCCCGTGCCGGTGGACCGCGCCCTCGGTGAGCAGGCCGGCGACGAAGAAGAAGAGGCCGATCACGAACAGCCCCGAGGGCCCGAGGACGGCGACCAGCGCGAGCTCGACGCCCGGCGTGAACGTCACCTCGTGCACCTCGTCGTAGGCCCATCCCCCCACTGCCGAGTAGCCCAGCAGGGCGTGTCCGCCGACGACCCAGGCCACCAGGACGACCTTGAGGTCGTCCAGGTGGGCCAACCGAGTCCGTGGGGCCGAGTTGCCATTCGTCGTCACGTCAGGACTCTCGCCCGCAGCACCGGCGGGTGATGCGGGCCGAGGACCCGGCCTGGCAGGGCACAAGGTCGACGTGCCTGTCCGAAGGTCATGCGGATGTCGTTGCCGTAGGGCACAGCGAGTGTTCCGGCTGTCGCGCCTTCCTCCGGGCCGAGGAGGTGGACCTTCCGCCTCCTTCGACGAGGAGGTACAGCCTGCGGTACCGGTAGTGGAAGGTCTGGTCGGGGGCTTCGGGCAGGGCGGTCTCGGTCATTCCGGGCATCGTCAGGGAGAGGCGTTCCTTCATGTCGAGGACGACGGGGGGGCCTCGCGCAGAATGGCGGCGACAGTGGCCCCGACTCCTCTGCCGTCGACCGGCCTGCCTGCTCGGCACGGACTCACAGCAGGTCGGCGCGTGGTCGCTCGCCTACGTCGGGTTCTTCCCGGCCGGAAGCAGTCGGCTACGGCGTCCGTGCAGGGAGCACCGCGAGTGCGGCCGCGAGTCGCGGGTAGACCCGCAGTGCGTTGCCGGAGTAGACGGCCTCCCGCTGCTCCTCGGTGAGCGAGGCGGCGTCGACGTAGCGCTTGGTGTCGTCGAAGTGGTGCCCGGTCCGGGAGTCGATCCCGCGCACCGCCCCCACCATCTCCGAGCCGAAGAGCACGTTGTCCGTGCCGACCACACCGAGCAGCAGGTCGATGCCCGGCTGGTGGTAGACGCACGTGTCGAAGAAGACGTTCCGCATGAGGTGCTCCTCCAAAGGCGGGCGGCCGAGCATGTCGGCCAGGCCGCGGTAGCGCCCCCAGTGGTAGGGCACGGCGCCGCCGCCGTGCGGGATCACCAGGCGCAGCGTGGGGAAGCGGGCGAACAGGTCGCCCTGCAGCAACTGCATGAACGCCGTCGTGTCCGCGTTGAGGTAGTGCGCACCCGTCGCGTGGAACACGGGCGTGCAGCTCGCGGACACGTGCACCATGGCCGGCACGTCGAGCTCGCACATCGCCTCGTAGAGCGGGAACCAGTAGGCGTCGGTCAGCGGCGGCGAGTCCCAGCGGCCACCACTGGGGTCCGGATTGAGGTTCACCCCGACGAACCCGAGTTCGGTGACGCACCGGCGGAGCTCGGCCACCGCGGCCTCCACCGGCTCACCCGCGGTCTGCGGGAGCTGACCGACCCCGGCGAAGCGGCCCGGGAACAGCCCGGCCACCCGCGCGATCAGGTCGTTGCACGCACGGGCCCACGCCGTGCCGGCTGCGAGATCGCCCTCGTGGTGCGCCATCGCCGACGCCCGCGGCGAGAAGATCGTGAGGTCGGCACCGCGCTCCCGCATCAGGCGTAGCTGGTTGACCTCGATGCTCTCGCGGATCTCGTCGTCGCCGATAGCCGGGTACGAGGGTGCAGCGTCCCCGCCGAGTGCTGCCTGGAGCTGGTCCTGCCTCCACGACGTGTGTGCCGGGGGCGCGGTGGTGTAGTGGCCGTGACAGTCGATGATCACTGGTACCTCCGTGGAGAGCAGCAGGACGGCGCCCGTTGATCCCACTTGGTTTGTTGACAATGGAAGACACCGTGCTGGCAGCATCGAACCCGGAGCGGGCCGGACTTCGACCCCCTCACGTGGCCGTGGTCGGGCCGGCGTGGGTCAGGGGTTCAGCGGGTTCGCCTGCTCGTTTCCACGGTCGGGAGTGCCTCGACGACGCTCTGCAGGTGCGCGCGCATCGCCTGTTCGGCCGCGTCGGCGTCGCGCGCGCACAACGCGTCGATGATGGCCAGATGCTGAGGCAGCGACACCGACGGACGTCCCGGCTGCATGGCCAACCTGAACTGGTGGCGCACGTTCTGCCCGCGGAGGCGCTCCAGGATCGAGCCCGCCGTGCGCTGCCCGGCGGTGTCCCGGATGAACGCGTGCAGGTCGCGGTTGAGCGCCGAGTAGCCGAGCAGGTCGCCCGTGGCGACCGCATGCTCCATGGCCGTCCCGATTCCCCGCAGTTGCTCCTGTCCTTCGTCGGTCAGACGAGTTGCGGCCTTGGCGGCGAGCAGCCCTTCGAGGACCATCCTGACCTCGGTGATCTCCACGGCCTCGTCCAGTGAGACGGCGCGGACCCGGGCGCCGCGGTTCTGCACGCGTTCGACCAGGCCTTCGCTGGTCAGTTCGAGCAGGGCCGCGCGCACCGCCGCGCGGCTGGCCCCGAACTGCTCGGACAGGTCGGCCTCGACGAGCCGCTGGTTCGGCGCGAAGTCTCCGGCGGCGATCGCGTCGCGGAGCGCGTCGACGACCCTGGCCGCCGGGCCGGTGCCTTCCAGGCGCTCCGCCGAACTCATTGTCGCCATCCTCCGCGCCACGATCGGGACCAATGCTGTGTCAGGGTAGCCGTCCTGCGCGCGGACGGAACCTACGACGCTCATGACCGCGGGTGGGCGACACCGTCGAAGAGCGCTCGGGCGGTGCGCACCACCGTGGACCGGGCCACGCGGGGCGGCTCGCCGTCGCGCAGGGCGACGTCGACCTCGAAGGAACCCGTCGGGTGCTCGACGGCGAGCGGTCCCCCCGTGCCGCGGGCGAGCAGGTCGTGCCCGACGCTGCCCTCGAGCAACGCCGACGTCACCACGCTGACGGCGCCGAGCACGCCGATCGCCGGGTGCGGGCGGACCGGGATGAAGGTGCGGGTGCTGATCGCGCCGCCGTACTTGGGTGGTGCCACGACGGTGGTCTTGGGAACGGGTGCGGTCGACACGTCGCCCAGGCCCATCAGCGCGGCGGCTCGCCTCCGCAGGTCGTCGATCCGCGTCGAGAGGCCCGGAGCCTCGGCGAGCTCGGCCGGGGTCTCGTAGCCACTCAGTCCGAGATCGGCTGCGCGGACGACGACGACCGGCATGCCGTTGTCGATACACGTCACGTCGATGCCGTCGATCCGGTCGACGACACTCCCGGTGGGGAGCAGGGAGCCGGTCGTCGAGCCCTCGGTGGCGAGGAAGTCGAGCAGCACCGGCGCGGCGGTGCCCGGTACACCGGCGATCGCGGTGTCGCCGTCGAAGTCGACCCGCCCGCCGGGCGTGGCGAACCGGGAGACGGCCGACGCGCCCGTGTTGAGCATCCGGATGCGCACCTCCGTCCGCTCGGGACCGGCGGGCACCAGCCCGCGGCCGACGGCGAACTGCCCGACCGCGGCGAGCAGGTTGCCGCAGGTCTGACGCTCCGACACCGTCGCGGCGTCGACGCCCACCTGCAGGAACAGGTAATCGAGGTCGTGGTCGGGGTCCGCGGAGGGCCCGACCACGGCGACCTTGCTGGTCACCGGGGTCGCCCCGCCGAGTCCGTCGATCTGGGCCGGGTCCGGACTGCCCATCAGCCGCAGCAGCAGGTCGTCGCGATCGGCCGGATCGGCGGGCAGGTCGGAGGCGAGCAGGAACAGGCCCTTCGAGGTACCCCCGCGCATCAGGGACGCCGGTACACCGGTGGTCATCCGATGGCCTCCTGCCCGGACGGCGAGGCGGGGAGGTAGCGGACGCCGAGGCCGGTCAGCACGTCTCGCAGCCCGTACCGGTCGAGGCTCAGTTCTCCCTCGCGGAACGCCCGACGCGCGGCGTCCTCCTTCGCCAGCCGCGCACGGCCTGCGGTGACGGCCTCGGCCACCCGGTCCCGTGCGACGACCACCGCCCCGTCGTCGTCGGCGAGGACGGCGTCGCCCGGGTGGACGACCTCCCCGCCGATGACGACGGGGACGTTGACCGCGCCTGCGCTCGCCTTGACCGAGCCCTGGGCGCTGACCGCCGCCGACCAGACCGGGAAACCCATGGCACGCAGGTCCGCAAGGTCGCGCACGCCGGTGGTGGTGACCAGGCCCCGGACGCCACGCCGCATCAAGGCGGTCGCGAAGAGCTCACCGAAGAGGCCGTCGACGCACGGCGAGCTGGTGGTGACGACCAGCAGGTCGCCCGGGCGACACTGCTCGACGGCAGCGTGGATCATGAGGTTGTCACCGGGGCGGCACAGCACGGTCACCGCGGTGCCGCCGGTCTTGACCCCGTCCTGCCGGGCGCGCACGTCGGGACCGAGGTAGCCGGTGCGTCCGAGTGCCTCGTGCACGGTGGCGACGCCGTAGTCGGTGAGCGTGGCGACGTCCGCGAGGTCGGCCCGCGGCGGGTCGGTCACGATCACCCCGGTACGAGGGGTCGTGGCCGGCGTGGTGGTCGAGGTGCTCACGTGGTTCCTTCCTGTGGGCCGGTGGACGTCGCGGCCGCACGGCGGGGTGCCGACGACGGGCGGGTGCGCTGGCCGAAGAGGGCGAGCACGATCGCGCCGAAGGTCCAGGTCGCGGCGATGAAGATGAAGACGCTCTGGTAGCCGCTGCCGGTGTAGAGGGCGGCGATCACGAGGGGGCCGATGGCGTTGGAAAGCCGGCCGATCCCGTAGGCCAGCCCCGTGCCCAGCGAACGTCCGCGGATGTCGAACAGCTCGGGGGAGTACGCGTAGGCCAGCGCCGTGTAGCCCCGCTCCATCATGTTGACCAGGAACCCGAAGACCACGATGAGCACCGGGTCGAAGGTCAGGCCGTACAGCAGACCGGCGACGGCGATCGCGAGCCCGAAGACGACGAGCAGCCACTTTCGCTCGAAGCGGTCGGTGACCAGCGCCGCGAGGAGCGAGCCCAGCGGAGCGCCGACCGTGGTCAGGGCGACGTAGAAGATGGACTTCTCGACACTGAACCCCTCCGAGCTCAGCAGGGTGGGGGCCCAGCTCGAGTAGCCGAAGAAGCCGATCGTCTGGGTCACCCACAGCACCGTCAGTACCGCGGTGGGCACCAGGTAGCGGCGCTGCAACAGAATCCGCAGCGGGGCCTTCTGCGCGGGCGCGGTGGTGTCCGGTGCGGCGTGCGCCGGCTCGGGTAGCGGACCGTGCTGGACCTCGACCTCACGCTCGACCCTGCTCAGGGCGGCCTCGGCCTCGGCATACCGGCCGCGGCTCTCGTACCAGCGCGGGGACTCGACGATCTTGCGGGAGAAGACCAGGAAGGCGATCCCGAGCGCCCCCCAGAGGTAGACCAGGCGCCACGTCCAGTCCGCGAGCGGCACCACGGCGCTGGCGATCAGGTTGGTGACCGGTGTGCCGCAGATCCCGATCACGATCGCGTAGGCCTGGTACCGGCCGCGGGTAGCGGCCGGGTAGATCTCGTTGACGTAGATGACCGCGACGACGGTCATCGCGGCCAGCCCCGCGGAGGTGAGCACCCGGAACGCGCCCATCGACACGATGTCCCAGGCCAGGGCGGAGGCCAGCGAGAACACCGAGAACCAGATCGTGGTGGCGATCAACGTGGTCTTGCGCCCGAGGCGGTCCGCCAGCCTGCCGGCGACGATCGAGCCGATGAACATGCCGACGAAGGACAGCGAGGTCACGTAGGCGACCTGGTTGACCGTCACCCCCCACAGCTTGACCAGTTTCGGTGCCGTGGTGGCGAAGGTGTTGATGTCGGCGAACTCGAAGAAGTACGCGAACGCCACCGCCACGATCGTGATCTTGTGGAAGCGGCTGATCGGCAACCGGTCCAGCCGGTTCGTGGCGTTGGTGTGCACGACGGCGCCGTCGCCGTCGGGGTGGGCGGTCATGCCGTCTCCTCCGGCCAGTACAAGGCCATGGGGTTGTCCACGAGCAGCTGTCGGCGCTGCTCGGCGGTGTCGGTGACGTGGGCGAGGTGGTCCACGAGCAGCCCGTCGTCGGGCATGTGGTCGGTCAGGTTCGGGTGCGGCCAGTCGGTGCCCCACAGCGTCCGGTCCCCGAACTCCGCGAGGACCTTGCGGGCGAAGGGGACGACGTCGGTGTAGGCGCGGCGCTGACCGTCGACGGCCGCCGGGCCGGTGACGGACAACCGCTCCGGGCAGCTGATCTTGACCCAGGACCGGTGCTGGTCGGCGAAGCGCAGGAAGCGTGCGAACTCCGGACCGTCCGGGTCGCGGGTGACGTCCGGTCGACCCATGTGGTCGATCACCAGCGGCACCGGCAGCGTCCCGAAGAAGTCCGCCAGGTCGGCGAGGTCGGCGGCCTCGAAGTAGACGACGACGTGCCAGCCGAGCGGAGCGATCCTGGCGGCGATACGCGCGAGGGCATCGGTGGGGGAGGCGTCGACCAGCCGTCGGACGAAATTGAACCGGACCCCGCGCACGCCGGCTTCGTGCAGCGCGGTCAGCTCGGCGTCGGCGACGTCGGGTCGGACGGTGGCGACCCCACGTGTACGGCCCGCCGCCGAGCGGACGGCATCGACCATTGCGCGGTTGTCCGCGCCGTGGCACGTCGCCTGGACGACCACGCGACGGCTGATCCCGAGCCGGTCGTGCAGCGCCTGCAGGTCCTCCTTGCCGGCGTCGCACGGCGTGTACTTGCGTTCCGGGGCGAACGGGAAGGTCGCGGCGGGCCCGAAGACGTGACAGTGCGCGTCGACCGCGCCGACCGGCAGATCCAGCGCCGGCGTCGACGGTGCCGGATGGGGCGCGAGCCAGCCAGGGGTGACCCCGGGGAGGGCCGAATCCGGCGGCGTCGTGTCGGTGGGCAACTCTGGCCTCCTCTGCGAACGAGACGTCGTGGACGTCCGGTGCAGAGGGACCGTACGTGGGCGCCACCTCTCTACACAAGATGTGTAGCAAGATTGTTAACAATTTTGCGGACGCTCGAGGGCGAGATTGCCGGGTCGGAACCGGGCCTGCCGCTGCACAAAGTCGCGTTCGACCTGCCGAGCCGCGCCGCTGCTCCCCGTCCTCGAGCATGATCCGCAGCTCCATCTTCGCCAGGTGCTGGCCGATGCACCTGTGTGGGCCGCCTTGCGCGGCCCGATCGACAGCACGCAGATCGGCACCACGCTGATGCACGACCTCGTGCTCGGCCCGGACCTGGAGCGGCAGTACTCGCTGTGCGGGGACCCGACCGACCTGTCCAGTTGGCGGCTGGGCGTCCTGCGTGAGCCCGAGAGCCGTGGCGGCTCGGCTCACGTCCACGAGCGGCTGGCCGTCGGCGACCAGGTCGTGTGCCGCGGGCCGCGGAACAACTTCGCCCTGGTCGAGGCGGCGGACTACCTGTTCGTCGCAGGCGGCATCGGGATCACCCCGATCCTGCCGATGATCGCGGCCTGCGAGGCCGCCGGGAAGCCGTGGCGGCTGTTCTACGGCGGACGCCACGAGTCCACGATGGCGTTCCGTGGGGAGCTCGCAGCCTACGGCGAGCGGGTCACGTTCTGGCCGCAGTACACCCACGGGATCCTCGACCTCGCCACCATCCTGGGCACCCCCGCCGCGGACACCGCGATCTACTGCTGCTCGATCTCTGACGGGTTCGCTCAACCCGTGACATCACGGCAGCCCCCGTCCACCGGGCAGCTCCGCTCCGGGACGAGCCAACAGCCACCCTGGCTGTTCTTCCTCGAGTGACCGGCTGAGCTGACCGAGTCGGTGGCCGTCTTCCTTCAGCGGGCCGACCTCGACCGGCGTCAGGCCAGCGGTGGGGTGCGGTCCAGCACGTAGGAGCCCGGCGCCGGCTCCAGCGGTGGGTGGTTGGCGTTGCCGCCCGTGGCGGGGGCCGGCCGTTCGTCGCCCGACCTTTCCAGGAGCCAGTCGGCCCAGGCCTCCCACCACGTCCCCTGGCGCCTCTCCGCGGTGGCGCGCCAGTGCTCGGGGCCGTGCGAGGGGTCCCCGCCGATGAAGTAGCTGGCCTTCGGGTTGCCGGGCGGGTTGACCAGGCTGGCGATGTGGCCCGCGTTGCTCAGCACGTAGGTGCTCGGACCGCTCACCAGCTCGGTCGTCCGGTAACACCCGGTCCAGGGGGTGAGGTGGTCGTTGAGGGCTCCGGTGACGAACACCGGCACGGTGATCTTGCCGAGATCGATCGGCGTTCCCAGCACCTCGAGGTGTCCCTCGGCGAGGGTGTTGGACCGGAAGATGTCGAGGAACTCCGAGTGCAGTGCTGCGGGGAGGTTCGTCCCGTCGGCGTTCCAGGCCAGGATGTCGAAGACCGGGGGACGTTCGCCCATCAGCCAGTTGTTGACGACGTAGTTGAAGATGAGGTCGTCGGGGCGCATCCAGCTGAACACCGTGCCCAACGACCGGGCGGTGATCACCCCGCGGCGCTGCGAGTCCGCCCGGGCCATCTCCAACGCCCGCGGGGCGGAGAAGGCGCCGAGCGGCGCCCGGACGCCGAAGTCCAGCAAGGTGACGCCGTAGGACGCGGAGTGGATGGTGTGCTCGCCCTGCGCGGCGAGGTGGCCCAGGACGACCGACTGGAGGATGCCTCCGGCGCAGAAGCCGAGGGTGTTGACGTCCTCGACGCCTGCCACGTCCTTGATGACCTCGCAGGCGCTGAGGATCCGCCGGGCGTAGGTGTCGATGTTCCAGTCCGCCTGTTCGGCGGTCGGGTTGCGCCAGCTGAGCATGAACACGCGAAGCCCGCGGCTCGTCGCGTACTCCACGAAGCTGCGTCCCGGCCGTAGGTCCAGGAAGTAGTACCGGCCGATGGGCGGCGGGACGACCAGCAAGGGCCGTTCCCGGACGGTCGGGGTGCTCGGCCGGTACTCGATGAGCTCGGCCACCTCGTCCCGGTGGATGACGTCGCCCGGGGTGAGGGCCAGGTCCTCGCCCACCGTGAAGGCACTGCGATCGACCTGCGAGGGCAGCCCGCCGTTGTGCCGGACGTCGTGCGCGAACTGGCGGGCCCCGCGCACGAGGCTGGCCCCCGCGGTGTCGAAGGCCCGCTTCAGCGCCGCGGGGTTCATCGGCAGCTGGTTGGTCGGCGACAGCGCGCTGGTCAGCGCGGACACGGCGAACCGGGCCCGCTCGACGTCGTGCCAGTCCGCGGAGCCCTTCTCGTACTCGTCGACCAGGCGGCCCAGCTCGGCCCCCAGGGCGAGGTAGCCCTGACCCAGCCGCCGGAAGATCGGGTTCAACGACCAGGCCGGATCGACGAAGCGCTTGTCCTTCGGGTGGGGCGTGTGCTCGTCGGTCCCGCGCGCGATCGACACCAGGTCCCGGACGAGCCGTCCGGCACCCCGGGTGACGGGCCCCGGCTGCGCGAACGCCGAGGTGATTCCCTTCAGGATCCCGGCGACCGACGGGATGCCGACCGCCTCGCCTCCCTCGACCACGCCGAGCGCATCGGCCTCGTCAGCGGGAACGGGCTCGGTCACCGGTCCGGGCCGCGCCGGCGGGGTGGTCCGCTCCTCGTGGGCGCGGCCGGGCACTGCCTTGGTCATCGAGCGGCTCCCATCCTCGCGTACTGGGGCGACTTTCGAGCTAGGACGCTGTGCGGGCGGCCGAGCGGGCCGCGACGAAGTCCCGGATCACCGGGTAGATCTCCTCGTTCCAACGGGAGCCCGCGAACACCCCGTAGTGCCCGACGCCCGGCTGCAGGTGGTGGTGGTGATCCCTCGTGGGGAGCCCGGTGCACAACCCATGGGCCGCCTCGGTCTGCCCGGGCGAGCACAGGTCGTCGTCGGCTCCTTCGACGGTGAGCAGGGCGGTCCTTCTGATGAGGGAGAGATCGACCTGCTGCCCGCGCCAGACGAACTCGCCGCGGGGGAGGGCGTGCTCCATGAAGACGTGCTGCAGGGTCTCGAGGTAGAACTCGGCCGGCACGTCCATGACCGCGCCGTACTCGTCGTAGAAGCCGCGGATCCGCGCTGCGGTCGCGCCGTCACCCGCGACCAGCGCGCGGTAGAGCTGGACGTGCGAGCTCAGGTGCCGCCGCGTGTTCATCGACATGAACGCCGTCAGCTGCGCCAGCCCCGGGTACACGCGCCGCCCGGCACCGGCGTACCGGCGGGGCACCCGCGAGACGAGGAACCGCTCGTAGAACGACAGCGGACGCCGCTCGGCGATCTCGTTGATCTTGTTGGGGTTCACCCGGGTGTCGATGGGGCCCGCCATGAGCGTGAGGCTGCGCGGCTGGGCGGGATCCTCCGCCCGTGCGAGCACGGCGACGGCCGCGAGCACCAGCGGGGCCGGCTGGCACACGGCCAGTGCGTGGTGGCCCGGGCCGAGGTGGCGCATCGCCGCCAGTACGTGGTCGATGTACTCGTCGAGCCCGAAGCGGCCCTCGTCGACCGGGATGTCCCGGGCGTTGTGCCAGTCCAGCACGTAGACGTCGTGATCGGCCAGCAGCGTGCGGACCGTGGGCCGCAGCAACGTGGCGAAATGCCCGGAGATCGGCCCCACCAGCAGCGTCGGCGTCCTCCCGGTCATCCCGGGCGTGGCGAAATGCAGCAAGGTGGCGAACGGTGTGGTCAGCACGGGCCGGACATCGACCTCAACGGCCTCGCCTGCGACCGTGATCGACTCGATGGCCCAGTCGGGACGGACGTGGGTGGGACGGCTGCGCGCGAGAATCTCGCTGACGGCCTTGAGGCTGCGGGTCCCGGCAAGCTCCGCGACCGGCGCGGGCAGGCCCGACAGGCCGCGACGGAGGAGCTCGGACGACATCCGCGCCGGCTCGGTCAACCGCCGATGCCATTCGTATACGGGGTAGAGCATCTGCCCGAGCTCCGTTCGTTATGCGACCTGCGTCACAGAGAACGGTAACTGAGCGTCGCGCCATCGACCACCGCTGTGGCGACAAATCGATCATCCCCGGTGCCGTTCCAGCTCGCGCACGTCGCCGGGATGCACACACGCCCGAGGTCAGGACGCACTCCATCGGGACCACCCCGACCACGGCCACGGAGGCGACCCCTTTGCCGCGCGGTCGCTCAGGTTGAGGGCGGTCGGTACCCGCTGGTGTTGGCTTCGCTGCCTGGTTGGCGTGGCTGCTCCCGGTCGTGGTCGACGCCGGCGCGCTGTGGGGTCGTCGGTGTGGCTCGGCGGCTGGGCCGCCGAGCCCGCCCGGCCTTCGCCCGGGCCCTCGCAGTCGGGCTGCTGACGCTGCTGTCGGTCGCGGCGAACGCACTCGGCGACGGCCTGGAGGCGCACGGGCCGACGCCGCCCTGATGGGTCGTCGACGATCGCAGGTCCTTGTCGGCGAGCGGCCGGCCGAGGCCGGGAACCGGGCCGTCCCCGGCCACCGAGGCCTCGGTGGCCAGGCTGCGTGCGGCCGAGACCGAGACCTCAGTGACCCGCGACGCAATCGGCGGAGTGACGTCGGGTGTGGTGGGTACGTTCCCGGGATGTCTGAGCGCACTGCGCACCTGCTGACCCCGACCGGGGTCCGCACGCTCTTCTTCGAGACCGTCCCTGCCGGGGACGGCACCTTCCAGCTGGCCGCCTCCGAGCCGTTCTCGATGGCGCAGGGCGATGTTCTGAACTTCGGCGAAGTCGGGCTGACTCTCGGCGACTACCTCAACTTCCGCACCTTGGGCACCTTCACCGACGAGTAGGCGGACCTCACCCGGGCCGGAGCCCGCCGGGGCGTACCCCGACGGGCAGTGAGATGACGACGGCTCACCACGACCGGCACGTAGTCGTGGCGCCCGACGGGGTGGAGTCCGGGGTGGGCAACGGCAGCGGTCAGGGAATGGAGGGGTGGTCGGGGACCGGGTCGTCGGCACCTACCTTCACGGACCCGTCCTCGCCCGCAACCCCGCCCTGCGGATCTGCTGCTGGAGTGGGCCGTCGCCATTTCCTCCCGGCCGTCGCGTGATCGTCGTCCTCTCCCTCTTGCCGCTGGTCCGCGAGCTGTACAAGGAGCGCCGACGCGACCGGCTGACACCGACCACGGCAGCCGGCGATTCCTTCCTGCGGTGACGGAGGTCTGCATGGTCGACAGTGCGTTCCGCCGGGAGGCCGGCGGGACGAGGTGAACCGAGGAGAGGGGAGCCGATCGCCATGAGCATTCCCGCCACCATGCGCGCGCTGCAGCAGACCTCGTCGAAGGGTCCGCAGGACACCAGTCTGATCACGGACGCGCCGGTGCCGCGCCCCGGCCGGGGCGAGGTGCTGATCCGGGTCGCCGCTGCCGGCGTCAACTTCGCCGACATCTCGAGGGCCTACGGCACGTTCCTGGGCGGCCCGCGGCCCCCGTATCTCGCAGGCTTCGAGGGCGCCGGCGAGGTCGTGGCGGTGGGCGAGGAGGTGACCGTCCCACGACCGGGGACCCACGTGGCCGGCGTGGGATACGGGGCCTTCGCGGAGTACATGATCCTGCCCGCGACCGCGGCGACGCCGGTGCCGGCCGGTTGGACGGCCGAACAGGCGCTGGGCCTGGTCGTGAACTGGCCGACCGCACTCGCCGCGCTCAAGCCCGTTGGTCGCCTTGCCGCCGGGGAGACCGTGCTGGTCCACGCCGCGGCGGGCGCGACCGGCCAGGCCGCGGTGACCATGGCCAGGCACTACGGCGCGACGGTCGTCGCCACCGCTTCGCCGAGCAAGCACGAGACAGTGCTCGCGCTGGGCGCCGACCACGTACTGGACTCCCTCGACGGCGAACTGGCCGCCGAGGTGCTGCGGCTGACCGGCGGTGCCGGTGCCGACCTGGTGCTGGAGTCGGCGGGCGGTGCCACGTTCGGGGCCAGCCTCGCCGCGGCGAAGCCCGTCACAGGCCGGGTCGTCGTCTACGGCGTGGCAGGCGGCCAAGCCTCGATCACCAACTGGGACCTGGTGTACAGACACCAGGTTCATGTCATCGGCCTCAACGTCGGCGTGCTGATGCAGGCCGCGCCGGGGATCTTCGGTGAGATCGTGGGTGAGCTGTCGGCCCTCGTCGCCACCGGTGTCCTCGCCCCCGCTCAGCCCACCGCCTACGACCTGGTCGAGGGCCCGAGGGCCCTCGCCGAGCTGGAATCACGGGCGACCATCGGCAAACTGGCCCTGCTGCCCTGAGGCCCGTCCACCGCGTGAACGCGCGCTGAGCTGGCATTCGATTCCTTTGCAACGGCGTCCCGGTCGTCATGGACGACGGCCCCGACGAGCGGGGCCGATCCGGACGAGGGGCAGCAGCGCATGACGAGCACACACTCCACGGCGGCAGTACCTACTGTGGCCGACGGTCCGGGCGGCGGATCGCGAGCGGACGCCTCGGGACCACCGCCCGCCGGGGGAGGACCGCGAATCCATCGCGGGCCTGACCACCGGGCCGCGGCTTACGCTCGCGACATGAAGGCGCACGTGCGGGAGGCGGCGGACCAGGAACGGTTCGTCTCCGAGACCGAGCGGTTCCGCCGGGAGCTGTCGGCGCACTGTTACCGCATGGTCGGCTCCGCACACCAGGCCGAGGACCTCGTGCAGGAGACGTATCTCCGGGCCTGGCGTTCCTACGCCGGCTTCGAGGGCCGCGCGTCGATCCGGTCCTGGCTCTACACGATCGCCACCAACGTCTGCCTGACCGCCTTGGAGCCGCGCCGGATCCGGGTGCTGCCGACGGGCCTGACGGCTTCCTACGACGGACCCGACCGCCCGCCGACTCACGTTCCGCCGGGCGAGGTCTCGTGGCTGGAACCGTTGCCGGACCACCGGGTCACCCCGGCCACCGATGACCCGGCCGCGACGGTGGTCGCGCGCGAGTCGCTCCGGCTGGCCCTCATCGCCAGCTTGCAGCACCTGCCGGCCCGCCAGCGCGCGATCCTCATCCTGCGCGAGGTGCTGGCGTTCTCCGCGGCCGAGACCGCGCAGATCCTCGGCACCACCACGGCAGCGGTCAAGAGCGGACTGCAGCGCGCCCGCGCTCGGCTGAACGAACTGGACCCGGAGCCCGGGGAATCGCTCGAACCGACCGACCCGCGGGCACGTGCGCTGCTCGACGGCTACATCGCCGCCTTCGAACGCTCCGACGCCGACCTGCTGCAACAGGTACTGCGCGCCGACGCCACGCTGGAGGCCACCCCGTTCCGCGAGTGGTACGCGGGCCGGATGAACTGCATCCACATGCTCGGCACCTACGTGCTGGGCGCGCCGGGTGACTGGCGCATGATCGCCACGACGGCGAACGCCCAGCCCGCCGCCGTCGTGTTCAACCGGCACGACGGCGCGCTCCGGGCCCACGGCATCGTGGTGCTGACCGCGACCGCCGCCGGCGTCTCGCGCGTGATCGAGTTCCACGATCCGGCGCTGGTCGCGATGTTCGGCTTCCCGGATGTGCTCCCGGGCTCGTCCTGACCGACGGCAGTGCCCCGTCGTCGCCGTCTCGGTGATCGTGCGCGGGAGACGAGCGACAGCCTGTGCCCGCCCCTGCCATCGTCGCCGCGTCGAGATCGGGAGTCGCCGCCTGCGGTTTCGGGTTCGCGCTGCGAATGCTGCCCGCCAGCCGCCGTCGTCTGCCGTGAGAATGCTCGGCCTCGACGGGGTCTCCTGCAGTTCGCCTGGAGCGGGCAGGCCTGTCAGGGGCCGGATGTCGTTCGCGCCGACACCTGTCTCAATATCCCCAGAAGTGGTGCGACTCGAGCAGCGAAGTCGTACAGCAGTGCCTCGTCGTCGTCGGTGAACGCCATGTCGACCGAGAACCGGACCAGTGAAGCCCCACCGACCAGCCGTCCCTCGTGCTCCAGAGGCACACCGAGCATCGCGGTGAGCGGATAATGCAGCAGGAACTCCCGCTGCTCCGGTGAGGCCTCCGGAGGAAGTCGATCTCGGTCGATGCGGAGGCGGACGGCTCGGCGACAGTCGACGACGGGGCGCCAGATTCCGCTGCGCGGCCGAGGTGCCGTGCGGTCCATGACCGAGGCGATCTTCGAGCGCAGGTGAGGATCGGGGTGATGGGCTGCCACGGGAAGGAGCAGCGCGTCGTCCTCGGACAGCATCCGCACGGAGGCGGCCGTGGCGGACGCTACGGCCAGTGTTTCCGTCGTCGAGCTCAGCAGGGTGCGCAGCGTACGGTCGACCTGGTTGTCGACCCGGGTGCGCAGCCAGGCCCTGGTGGCGGCCAGTTCACCCACGCGTCCCCGCATTCCGCGCCCGAGCCGTGTCGCCGCGCGCTTCCAGGCCGTCGCACAGCACTCCGGTTGCCCGATTCCGGTCCGCGCGCGAACCCGACGTCCGAGTCACAGACGATACAAGTCGCGCCTGGGTCAGGGCTGTCTCGTTGGTCTCAGCCCGGACAGGCGCCGCCTTCGCAGACTCCGCGGCAGCTGCGGCCGAGGGGAAGCCGCCGCCGGCGTTCGAGACGCCCATTCCTCTGTGTGCCAGCCGACCGCGGCGCTCCCAGACCACCGTCTCGTAGCCCTACGCGCCTGTCCTGGCTGCTGCTTGCTCTTGCTCGCCGATCGGCCTGCCGTCTAATGCGTCAGGAGGACTGAGGTACATCTCAGGCTGGTATTCCTGCAGCAGAGCAGAGCCATGGTGAGGGACGGTTCCTCGGGGGCGCAGATCACGCACAGCTCGCTGCCGACGGCGACGGCCTCCCGGACGAGCTCTTGATACGAGGCTTCGACGGGTTCGTCGCCGTGTGCATGCCAACCTGCGGCCAGGTTGACGACCACCGGCTGTCGTGACCTGCGGTCCAGCAGCTCGTCGATCTCGTCGCGAAGGGCCTGGGTGGATTCCCGGCTAGGTTCTCCTCGCAGGGTGACGACCCAGGCGTCGGCCCGGGACCGTGTGAGCACAAGCCGTTCGTACCCGGTGGCCATCATCCAGACGATGCGCCTTGGCTGCTGCAGCGCGGAAGCGGGCACAACGCGATTTGGCCGAGATTTAACCTTGAGCCGTCTTGAAGGTTGAATGCCATCGAATGGGGCCGTGCGACCGCACTCGAAGTTCCACAGATTTGCGCATCCGGGTGCCGCGCGCCCCCGTCGCCGATTGTTCATACCGATGCGGCCTCGACGAGACCCGTCAACACTGAGGAACCGGTGCCGCGATGCCGGGCATGGAGGGGCGGTGATGCTCCTGGGGCGGTCATGTCCGGCATCGGGCAGCTCCTCGGCGGGATTGCCGCCCCAGCGCGATCCGGCCGGCACCTGTTCACCTTTCATGACGAACGAGTCGGGCTCGACCACGTCGTCGTCGAAGCCCCGGCGGCCGGTGCGTACGCCGAGCATCCGCGAGACGAGGTTCTTCCACGGGGTGCCGGCCAGCTGCCGCTCGATCTGCGGGACCAGGAGTTTCCAGAAGCGTTCGTGCCGCCAGAACCCGATGTCGTATCGCCGGCGGCAGGTCGGCCGCGTGCCCTTTCGCTGGACCGAAAAGGCCCACATGACGGCGAGCGTCGACCACCCGAGGGAGCCGTCACCCTCGACGCCTCCACGACCAGGTGGGATGGAGCGTGCTCGGGATCGGACAGGCCTGTGAGCTGACCGATCCCGTCCGGCTCGCCGGCCTCGACCGCCATGTACTCCGGCCCTGGGCACCGGAGCACGACGAGAACACGATCGGTCGTGCCCAGCCGGCTCACCGGCCGCCGTATGCGGCGAGGCGCGGACCCGGTGAAGCAGGAGGGCTGCCGCCACGGTGAGGCGCCCGGCATACCGAGGGCACCCGGGCGCCGTGTCGGAGGAGGCGAGGCGGGGTTACTTCTCGAAGACGCCCTTGGCGGCGTCCTCGACCTTCTCGCCTGCCTGATTCTGCCGGGGCCTGGTCGCCCTGGCCCTCGGCCGCCGGCGTGGCGCGCGAGGGACGGAGGCCGCTGATCGTCGGGGCGAATACCGGGAGCGGGTTCAGGTGAAGATCCCCTGCTCAGGGTGTGTGGACAGCCGCCGCGTAGCGAGAGGACGATGGCCACGTTTCTGACCGTATCCGGCTCAGAGCCGGCCCTGATCGCCTACGGTCCCTGGCCGGATTCGACGTGCTGGTGTGGTCGGGCGCTTCCTGGCTTGCTGCAGGCGCGGCAGGGTGATGGTCGTCCGGCTCTCGGCTGCCCGATCGTCGCGGTTCGAGGCGACGACGTGCCCGAGGGAGGAGGCATCGCGGCACCTGCCGTACGGACCGAAGGCATGAGTGGTCGTCCGCAAAGAGTCGAGGGAGGAGCGCGATGCGCGAACTGCGCGAGCGGTTGGCGGTGAAGCCGGAGGACCTGAGGCGGCGGGTCGACCCGGCGATGCTGCCGTTCCGGACGACGGTCGAGGTGGCGCCGGTCGAGACGACGATCGGGCAGCCGCGTGCGGGCGAGGCGATCGCCTTCGCGCTCGAGGTCGGCGTGCGCGGCTTTCACCTCTATGTCGCCGGTCCGCCGGGTACGGGGCGGGAGAGCACCGTCCTGGCGGCCGTGCGCTCCGCCGCCGCGACGCGGCCGACGCCGCCCGACCGGGTCTACGTCCACAACTTCGCCGAGCCGGACCGGCCGCGAACCTTCTCGATGCCTGCCGGCCACGCCCGGGGACTGGCGACGGCGTTGGCGTCTTTCCTCGAGGCGGCGCAGCGGGAGATTCCTCGCGCCTTCGAGAGCGAGGAGTACGCGCGGCGGCGAGAGCAGTCCCTGGGCGAGGTGGGTACGCGTCGCGCCAAGTCGATCGCCGACCTGCGCGCCTTCGCGCAGGAACACGATTTTGCGCTGGAGTTGACGCCGACGGGTATCGGCAAGATCCCGTTGCGGAGCGGCGAGCCGATGTCGCAACAGGTGTTCGAGCAGTTGTCACCTGAGGAGAAGGCGCAGGTCGAGCAGCGGGGCGCGCAGGTCCAGAGCGAGGTCGGCGCGTTCGTGCGCCAGATGCAGCAGATCGAGAAGGAGGCCCAGGAGCGCGTGAGCGCGCTCGATCGCGGGGTGGCGCTGTACGCCGTCGGCCCGCTGATCGCGGAGCTGCGCGAGGAGTACGGCGAGCAGCCCGATGTCCTCACCTTCATCGAGCAGATCGAGGAGAACCTGCCGGAACACCTGCACGACTTCCTGCCGGTGACCGAGACCCGGCAGGCGGAGCACGCGGACGGCCCGGTCGCGGCGCTCGGACTTCAGCGGCAGGAGCGCCTGGCGCGGTACGAGGTCAACGTGCTGATCGACAACGGCGACCTCATCGGCGCCCCGGTCGTCGTCGAGCGGAACCCCACCTACTTCAACCTGGCCGGCCGGCAGGACTACCGGGCCATGCTGGGAACGATGGTGACCGACTTCCGGCAGATCAAGCCGGGCGCACTGCATCGCGCCAACGGCGGCTTCCTCGTTCTGCATGCGCTCGACGTCATGCGCAGCCCCGTTGCCTGGACGGGGCTGGAGCGCGCCCTGATGTCCGGCGAGGTGCGGATCGAGAACCCGGGCGAGCAGGCGGCGCCGACAGCGTGGCCGCGGCCGGAGCCGATCCCGCTCGACCTGAAGGTGATCCTGATCGGGCCGGCCGCGCTGTACGACGTCCTGCATCAAGCCGACGTGGACTTCCCGGAGTTGTTCGGGGTGAAGGCGGAGTTCGCGCCGGACATGGACTGGAGCGAGGCGAACCTCGCGAGCTACTCCGCCTTCTTGAGCCGGCTCGTCCAGGACCGCGGACTGCGCCACTTCGACCGCTCGGCCGTCGCCCGGATCGTGGAGCACGGAGCGCGGCTGCGCGATCACCAGCGGAAGCTGACCGCACGCTTCCTCGACGTCGCCAGGCTCGCGGTCGAGTCGAGCCACTGGGCGGGCGAGGCGGGGCACGACGTCGTGCTGGCAGAGGATGTCGACGCCGCGATCGCCAAGCAGGAGCAGCGGCGCAACCTGGTCGAGGAGCGGAATCGAGAGGTGATCCTCGACGGAACCGTCATGATCGATACCGAGGGCGCGCAGGTGGGGCAGGTCAACGGGCTGGCGGTGCTCGGCGTCGGGGACCACAGCTTCGGGCGGCCGACCCGGGTGACCGCACGGGTCTCGGTCGGGCTGGGGACGGTGCAGAGCATCGAGCGGGAGATCGAGAAGTCGGGCCCGATCCACTCGAAGGGATTCTTGATCCTCACCGGGTACCTGCAGGCGCAGTACGCCCAGCATTGGCCGCTCTCGTTGGGGGCGACGATCACCTTCGAGCAGTCGTACGGCGGCATCGACGGCGACTCGGCGTCGACGACCGAGCTCTACGCCTTGCTGTCGGCCCTCTCCGATCTGCCGCTGCACCAGGGGCTCGCCGTGACCGGCGCGGTGAACCAGCACGGCGAGGTGCAGGCGGTCGGGGGCGTGACGCGCAAGATCGAGGGCTTCTTCGATGTCTGCCGCGAGCGGGGACTGACGGGCGGGCAAGGGGTGCTCGTGCCGACGTCGAACGTCAAGCATCTGATGCTGCGGGAGGACGTGATCGAGGCGGTCCGCGCCGGACGGTTCCACGTCTGGGCGGTCAGCCATGTCGACGAGGGGATCGAGTTGTTGACGGGGCGATCGGCCGGCGAACGGGCGGCTGACGGGACCTTCCCGGAGGGGACCGTGCACCGGCTGGTCCAGGATCGGCTGTGGGAGTACGCAGAGCAGATACGCGAGTTCGGCAAGGTCCGGTCCGACGCCGCTCTCGCCGGCGCGCCGAGCACTGTCGACCGAGCTCCCGGGTGAAGCCCGCGCCGTGGTTGCCGTTGATCGTCATCGTTCTCGCCCAACTTCAGTTGGCGATCAACATCAGCGCGTTGCCTGTGTCGCTCGGGCCGATCTCCGAGGACTTGGACGCGCCGGCTACCGCCACGGCGACGGCGCTCCTCCTCTACTCGCTGTTCGTCGCCGCGTTCGTCATGCTGGGAGCGAAGATCGGCAAGCTCTTCGGCGAGCGTCGGGTGTTCCAGATCGGCGTCATCGCGCACGGCGGGGCCATGGCTCTGATGGCGACCAGCACCGACGCGCGCACCATGAACACCGCCCAGGCGCTCGCGGGGCTCGCGGCCAGCGCCGTCGTGCCGACGTTGGTGGTGCTGATCGCCGCGAACTACCACGGGCGGCAGCAGGAGACGGCGCTGGGCGTGCTGGCAGGCATTCCGGCGGTCGCCAGCGCGTTGACCTTCGTCGTCGCCGGGTTCCTCGCCACGGCGTTGAGCTGGCGCTACTCGTACGGGCTGATCGTCCTGCTGGCGGTCGTCGTCCTCGTCCTGAGCTATCGCCTCACGCCCGTCCCGCGTCAACGGGCCATCACTGTCGACGTCGTCGGGGTCGCACTGTCGGGTGCCGCGATCGCGCTCATCTTGTTCGGCTTCAACAACCTCCAGAGGTGGGGCCCGCTGGTGGCGGAAGAGGCGGCGCCGTTCTCCGTCCTGCGTGTGTCGCCGGCGCCGATGTTCATCCTCTCGGGGATCGTGCTGGGTCAAGCCTTCTTCGCATGGTCGAAGAAACGCGTGGCGGCGGGAAAGCAGCCGTTGCTCGCGACGGAGGTCCTGGACAGCAAGGAGGAGAAGAGCGCCGTCATCGCCTTCCTCGTCGCGGGCAGCCTCGGCCTCGCGGTCGGATTTCTCATCCCGCTCTACGTCCAGATCGTCCAGGACCGCACGCCCATATTCTCGGCGGTGGCCATCCTCCCGTACGCGGGCGCAGTGGCGCTCGCAGGCGTCGTCTCCGTGCGGCTGTACGGTCGCCTCTCGCCCCGCAGGCTCGGGGTCGCCTCCTTCGTCCTGGTTGCCGTCGGCCTGGTGGTGGTCGCTTTCACCGTGGGCAACAACTGGGGCACCGTCGCCGTCATCCTGGGGCTGCTCCTCGTCGGCATCGGTGAGGGCACGCTGCTCACCCTGCTGTTCAACGTGCTCGTCTCCGCGTCCCCGAAGCGACTGGCCGGCGACGTCGGCGCGTTGCGGGGCGTGGCGAACAACGTCTCGAACGCCATCGGCGCGGCCTTCGCCGGCGTCATCGCCGTCGGACTGCTGGGCCTGCTCCTGACATCGGCCTTCGCCCGTTCCGAGCTGCCGCCGGAACTCGAGACGAAGGTCCTCTTCGACCAGCTCGACTTCGTGACCAATCACGAGTTGGGCAGTGCGCTCGGTGCGACCTCGGCGACACCGGAGCAGGTGGAGAGAGCGGTGGCGATCAACGAGGACGCCCGGCTCCGTGCGTTGCAGGCCTCGTTCTTGATCGTGGCGGGCATCTCGTTGTTGGCGATCTTCCCGGCCGCGAGATTGCCGAAGTACGTGTCGGGCGAGTTGTCGGCAGAGGACATCGTGAGTGAGGCGAAGGCCTCCAAGACTGTGTAGCCCCCTGAATCTTCGGCTCTTGACGATCCAGCGCACGCCGGGGCTCGTCCATGTTGCGCTCCTGCCGATTCCGGGCTGTGAGAAGTCCCGAGGCCCGGCCCCACCCGAGCGGTGAGGGGGGTCCCGCTCGGGTGAGGCACTCGGACGGCGGAGGCATGGCGCTACCCGCTCGCGCGGCGCGCCTGCTGACCGCCGCCCCAGCGAATCTAGAACCTCCAGTGGGGTGGAGGGTCAAGCGCTGCCGGCGCTATGGTCGCTCGGTGCGTATCGGGCAGCTCGCCGCACGGACCGGAGTGCGCGTACGGACGATCCGCTTCTACGAGCAGGCAGGACTGCTCCCGGCCCCGGAGCGCACGCCCGGCGGCCTCCGGGAGTACGACGAAGAGGCAGTGACCCGCTTGCGCTTCACGCGATCGGCACAGTCGCTCGGCCTGTCCCTGGCCCAGATCGCCGAGGTGCTCCGGGTTCGCGACCAGCAAGGGCCGCCGTGTGAGCACGTGACCGAACTGATCGAGAACCACATCGAGACCGTGGAGGCGAAGATCGGAGACCTTGTCGCCCTGCGCGATGACCTGCGCGCCCGCGTCCCGCAGGGAGCGCGACCGGATCCGGGTCGCTGCAGGGGCGGGCAGGTCTGCTACCTCATCGAGGATCCGTCCGAGGCCCACGCAGAGTAGACATCGCGACGTCGGCGAGGCATCTGCTCCTGCTCCGGGAACCGACCTGTCGTTCACGGCAGGCTCCGCCGCGGATTCCGGGGCTGTTCTTGGTGACCAAGCGCGCGAAGGCCGACGGCTGCAGGTGGGCGCGATCCGAGCTCACGGGACCATGTCGCGATGACCGCCACCCATGCCACCGTCGCGACGTTCGCGTTGGACCTCTCCCGCGAGGAGCAGAACGGCCGGGCGCTCCGGGAGTTCATCATTCCCGGTGTCCGGCGACACGCCGGCTTCGTGTCGGGCAGCTGGCTGCTCGACCGGGACGCTGGGCAGAGCATCGCCGTCGTGACCTTCAGTTCCCGCGAGGCGGCCGAGTCGTTCCGCGTCGACGTCGAAGGCAATGAGGAGGGTCGCTCGGCCCAGGGCATCGCGTTGATCGACATCCGGGTTCTCGAGGTCACGGCGACAGCGGCCCCGTAGGCGGCCCCGGGCGCAGCCGCGCAGCGATCGCGACGGCCGCCCACCGGGGCGGGCGACGCGACGTCACCACGACTCGGCGACGGTCAGATGCCGAGCGCTTCACGAGGACCTCCCCTTGGTCCCCCTGCCGGCCTCGGCCGGGTCCTCGTCGAGATCGGCCGAGATCGCGCCGTTGTAGGTCTTCTGCCCGGTGGCCCAGCCGGCCGCGGCGGAGTCGGTGGCCGGTGTCTTCTGGACGCGGGAGGCACGTGGTCGTAGTCCGGGTGATCGGCGACACTCGTCGGGTAGCCGGGCTCAGTACTCCTTCTTGATGGTGAAGTACGAACCGCGGATGGTCCCCGCCAGCTTCGACTTCTGGCGGGCGAACTTGAAGCGGGAGGCGAGCTCCTCGGGGATCTCCATCCCGTCGGACAGCTTGAAGCCGACCGCCCGCTTGCCGGTGTCGTCGAGGGTGTACATGACGTTGATCGACAGGCCGCTCTCGTAGAAGACGTAGGCCATCCGGATGTTCTCGACCTGGAACGCCGTTGCCTCGAGCGGCGGGGACGAGATGACGATGTCGCGTTCCTCCCGCAGGATCCGGTGCACCCACTCGATGGTCTCCTGGGCGTCGGCCGCGGGCTCCACCGTGAAGTCGTGGTCGTACTTGTTCTTGAAGTAGCGGGCCTCGTTCGCCCGCAAGCCCGCGAGCGCCGACGCCACCGGCGACGACTCCACTCCGGTGGTCGACACGGTCCGGAAGTCCACGGCGTAGGTCATGACACGAAGTCCCCTCGGTCGGCCGGATGATTGTCGAGCCCGTCGCTCGGCATCCTGCCCGTGAAGTGCCTGTCCTCAAAGATCCGTATCTACGGCGGACCGCGAACCATCGTGGCGTCGGATCTCGGCGATGCCGTCTGTGGGACGCCGCTGTCGTGTCAGCGGGCCCGCAGCCGCGCCTGAAACCCCCGCCGAGGAAGTCACCCGGGCTGCTCCTCGTGCCGGGCTCGGGCGGCCTCGGTGGCCTCGGCCTCGATGGCCTCCTGCCGCTTGGGAGGCGGGATGCGGTTCTTCCCCTCCCGTCGGCGGGTAGCCCTGGCTGCGGTCGGGGGTTGGACGACGGATCCGACGAGGGCGGGAGAGCCGATGGGCAAGATGCGCGTCGCGAGCGCCGAGCTGCGCCGCAAGGTGGTTCCGGCCGACGCGGCGGCTGCGTTGATCCCCGCGGGAGCGAACGTGGGGATGAGCGGCTTCACCGGGGCCGGCTACCCGAAGGCTGTTCCGCTGGCCCTGGCTCGAAGGATCTCCGAAGCCACGGCCGCCGGCACCCCGTTCCGCGTGAGCGTGTGGACCGGCGCGTCCACCGCTCCGGAACTGGACGGTGCCCTCGCCGAGGCCGACGGCATCGAGCTACGACTGCCCTACCAGTCCGACCCCGTGAGTCGCCGGAAGATCAACGCCGGTCTGATGGAGTACATCGACGTGCACCTGTCCCACGTCGCGCAGCTCGTGTGGGAGGGCTTCCTCGGCCACCTCGACGTGGCGCTCGTCGAGGTCAGCGGTATCACCGAGGACGGGCGGCTCGTGCCGTCCTCCTCCGTGGGGAACAACAAGACCTGGATCGACCAGGCCGAGCGCGTGATCGTCGAGGTCAACTCCTGGCAGAGCACCGAGCTGGAGGGACTGCACGACATCTACTACGGCACCGCCCTGCCGCCCCACCGCGTTCCCATCCCGCTCGCCCGTCCGGGCGACCGTATCGGCACCCCCTACCTGGTATGCCCACCCGAGAAGATCGCGGCGGTCGTCGAGACCGACCGGCCGGACCGCAACTCCCCGTTCACCGAGCCCGACGACGCCTCGCGCCGGATCGCGGGGCACCTGCTGGAGTTCCTCGAGCACGAGGTGGCCCGTGGGCGGCTCCCCGCGAACCTGCTGCCACTGCAGTCCGGGGTCGGCAACGTGGCCAACGCCGTGTTGAACGGGCTGGGCGCGGGTCCCTTCGAGAATCTCACCGCCTACACCGAGGTGATCCAGGACGGCATGCTCGGGCTGCTTCGCTCGGGAACGCTGTCCGTCGCGTCGGCCACGGCGTTCTCGCTGAGCCCGGTCGCCGCCGAGGAGATCAACGCGAATGCGGCTGCGTACCGGGACCGGATCGTGCTGCGGCCGCAGGAGATCAGTAACCATCCCGAGGTCGTGCGCCGGCTCGGTGTCCTCGCCATGAACGGCATCATCGAGGCCGACCTCTACGGCAACATCAACAGCACCCACCTGATGGGCAGCCAGATCCAGAACGGTATCGGCGGCTCGGGCGACTTCGCCCGCAACGCCTACATCTCGTTCTTCCTGACCCCGTCGACCGCGAAGGCCGGCGCGATCTCCAGCATCGTGCCGATGGTGTCCCACGTCGACCACACCGAGCACGACGTGCATGTCCTCGTGACCGAGCAGGGCCTCGCCGACCTGCGCGGTCTCGCTCCACGACGGCGGGCGCGCCAGATCATCGACCGCTGCGCCCACCCGGACTACCGGCCCCTGCTCGAGGACTACCACCAACGCGCTCTCGCCGAGTCCCCGGGCAAGCACACGCCGCACCTCATCGGCGAGGCGCTCGGCTGGCACGAGCGATACCTGGCGACCGGAAGCATGCGGGCCTGATCCTCACCAGGGCCGGACGTGCCGGCCGGACTCCACCTGCCGACCACGTCCCACCCGCCCGGGCGCAAATCCCGGTGCTGTCGGGCACGGCTCGGGCGAGCGGCCGACCCGCCACGAGCCGGCCACGGTCCGGCCGGCCGCGGCTCCGGCTCATCGCCCGCAGCGGGTGAAGTGCCGCCGCGGCGCACCGGGTCGAATGCCGGACGCGGTCCCCGCAGCGGGCGGGGGGCAGCGCCGAGGGCGAATCCGGGGCCGACTCGACAGGGAGGGAGCCTCTTATGGACACCTCCGACTCCACCGGTCGCTGGGCACTCCGTGGAGATCCGGCGCTGCTCACGGAAGCGGCTACGGCCCTGCGCGTCGCCCGGGCGGAGCAGATCTTCGGGGACCGGTTCCCCGGCGAGTACGTGATGTCGGGGATCGCCCGGCTCCTGGAGGCCATCGCGCGCGAGATGCGCGAGAAGGACACGCCCAGCCACGGCGTGGTGTCGGCCGCCACCGACATCTCCGCACACGTGCTGAGGTACCTGCCCGAGCTCAGGGAGGCGACGAGCCGTCGCCACGACGCCGCAGGAGCCGATCCTGCCCGCACGTACCCCCGGACCACCTGACCAAGGCCGCGCTCGCCCTCCGCGGGCGGCCCTGCACCGACGCCGACGGCCCCCGCGGCCGTCCTCCGGGAAGGATCCTCCGATGAGTGGCCGACCGAACATCGTCCTCGTGCACGGCGCGTGGGCCGACGGCTCCAGCTGGAGCGCGGTCGTCGAGCGCCTGCAGGCCGACGGCTACACCGTGACCGCGCCGCAGTTCGCCGAGGGGGCGCTGGCGGCCGACGTCGCCCGGCTGCGCCAGGTCCTGGCGCGCCAGCACGGCCCGACCCTCCTCGCCGGCCACTCGTACGGCGGGCAGATCGTGACCGCGCTGGGTACCGACACGCCCAACGTCGTCGGCCTGGTCTACATCGCGGCCTTCGGCCTGGACGAGGGCGAGTCCATCGGCAAGCTGCTGGCGCAGGGTCCGCCCGGCCCGGCCCTGGCGCACCTGGACGTCGACGAGCAGGGTTTCGCCTGGATGCCCGAGGACGACTTCCTGAACCAGTTCGCCGACGACGTCGACCCGGTCAAGGCGCGGGTCATGTACGCCGTGCAGCAGCCGCTGGCCTGGTCGGCCGTCGACGAGGTGATGGGCGTCCCGGCGTGGAGGTCGCTGCCGTCCTGGTTCCTCGTCGCCGAGGGCGACCGCACGATCCCGCCCGACGCGCAGCGCACCTTCGCCGCCCGGATGGGGGCCACGACCGTCGAGGTCGCAACGAACCACGTGGCGATGGTCTCCCACCCGGACGACGTCCTGCAGCTCATCGTGACGGCGGCCGAGGCAGTGGGGGCCGCGCAGTAGCAGGTCCGTACCGTGGTGCGGCTCGACGTCGTCCCAGGGGCGCCCGCTCCGTTTCGTCCGGGCAGTCGCGTTGGTGGGTGGAGGACGACGAGGGCGACGATCGCGCCGCTGCGCCGGGCAGAGGCTGACTCGAAGGCTCACCGCGAGGTTCTCGCGCTCGTTGGCCGTGCGGAGACAGGCGTGCGGGCGGGTTACCCCCGCGTGGTCGGCCCGGCGTCAGCTGAGCACGGTTTCCTCGTAGCGGGCCGGTGCTGTGATGTCGAGCAGTTCCCATTGGCGCATCCAGCCCTGGGTGCGGTCGAACATCTCGCGTGTGTAGGGCTGCGGCACGATCCGTTCCCCGGGCCCGAAGCGGCGCACGTCCACCAGCTCGAGCAGGTCCGCCGGCATCTCCCGGGCCCAGTGCGGGGTGTAGCGGTGCGGCTCCAGGTCGATCTCCTGCTGGGCCCGTAGCAGCGCGCGGAAGTAGCGCTCGACGTCGTCGGGGTTCACCTGCGCGGAGAGCAGGAAGCCCATGACGAAGGTGGTGTCCACGAGCTTGCGGAATCCGCGCTGCTCCAGCACGTAGGCGGGGGCGCCCCAGACGTTCACCGCGGGCACCCGGCCCTGCAGCAGCAGTCGGGCGCGGTCGAACGGTCTGCCGAAGAAGCCGAGCGTCACCTGCGCGCGCGGCATGAACGCCTCGAGGGCCTGTAGTGCGGAATAGTGGCTGCCCGAGTGGTATCCGACGCCGACCTCGACGCCGGCAAGGTCGGCGGGCTGCTGCAGCGCGGAGTTCGCGGCGACGTAGATCCCCGCCGGGCACACCGAGTACGCCTTGCCGTACATCTTCCCGTGCTCGGCCGTGGCGGCTGCGTTCACGGCCCAGTGGCAGGCGCAGGACACGTCCGAGGGTCGGCCCGCCTGCATGTCCTCGAAGGCGCCGCTGCGCACCTGCAGTGGCGCCTCGCCGGCCGCGCTGACCCCGCTCGCCGAGCCGCCCGCGAACCCGGCGTCGAACTCGTAGTCCAGACCTTCCTCGGCGAAGAAGCCCCGCTCCTCGGCGACCCACTCGTGCAGCCGCACGTGCGGCTGGATCCGGAACACCATCGCGATCACTCCCACCCGGTGGATCCCGGGCCGACGCGGCCGTGGACGCGCACGATTCTACGAACATGAGCCGAGCACCGACAGCGTGCGACAGATCCGCCCACCACGATCTCGTGTTCGGACCCGAGTCGGTGTCGCCGCAGCTCCGGGCCCGTGCGCGTTTCGCGAGTCCCCACACACGTGAGCAGCCGCTGGGTTCCTTGTCGAGCGGCATACCCTGGATCAGAAGTTGAGGTAGGTCTCGCCTGCGATGATCTCCGGCGGATCAATCGTCATGCCGGGGACGTTATTCCGAACCCACTCGGCCGCGCGACGGCTGGACTCGCTGGTCCCGGCCTCGTCGTCGCACACGGTGACAGTCAGCATGCCCCCGTCTCCGGCCCTCACGCCGTAGTAAGCCCTGAACCCGGGAACCGAGCTGATGACCTCCCGGACGTCCGACTGGCGCTCCAACGTCACGTCGATGAGCTTCGAAGCACCCACGTAGCGCCGCACTACTACATGCATCCGCCTCTCCTCTTCGAACCCGGGGCACGCACGATCCTCTCCCGCCAGACGCTCGGCAAGGCTCCGACCGGAGTACCCCAATACCCTCGGCGGCTACCGATTTGTGTTCCGCAATTTTCGGTTTTTTCGCATGGCTTAATCGGCCGTGGTGTCGGTTGGATCTGCGCGAGTGGTGTAGCCAGGGGCGGCGACGAGAATGTGGAACATGATTGTTCCTGTTCCTCTCCCTCGCGAGACGCCACTTCGCAGGAGCCGTCAGAGGCTGCGGCGCAGATTTGATACACCTGACGACCTGTGCCGATGCTGATTCCGCTCGTCACCGGAACACGATCATTCTGCTTCGGACGACGCGTTCGGAAGCCCGCAAATCCATCTACTGGACGCCGTGGAGCGGGTGGTGATCGCGGGCGGAACCCGGGAGACCTGCCCCCGGAACCGACCGGCAACCTCGTCACCTGCCCCCGGGGGCCTGGAGCTGCCTCGGCCATCGAGCCGGCGAACCTGGTCGTCGCCGGACACGTCGTTGACAGCTTCTTCCGGTGAGAATAGTTTCACTAGGAAGGAATTCTGCTCGCGGAGACGGGAGGGATGGCGGTGCCCGAGGTCGTGTTCAGCGTGGATCAGTCGAAGTCGATGCGAGATCAGGCGGTACCTGGGCACAACCGCTGGCACCCGGACATCCCGGCGGCCGCGTCGGTCCGGCCGGGTGCGGAGTTTCGGGTCGAATGCCGGGAATGGACCGATGCGCAACTCGGCAACAACGACTCCTCGAACGACGTACGGGACGTCAACCTCGACGTTGCCCACATGCTCAGCGGGCCGGTCGAGATCCAGGGCGCCGAGCCCGGCGATCTGTGCCCCCAATCGGGTCGGAGGGGGCGAGCGCGCACGAGCTGCGCGTCAGTGAGAAGCGCGGCCGCCCGGCCCGGCACCGGCCGGAGCCGACGCCGCCGTGGGTACTGCATTGACCATCGAGAGTGAGAGGCGAACCGATGCTGCTCGCCGTGGTGTTGTTGTACGTCGGAGCCGTCCTCGCCGTGAACGGGATCTGGCTGATAGGCCAGGCGCGGGCGGCGGAGGACGTCGAGCGGGTACCGGCCCACGCGGCCGCCGCGGCCGGCGAGTCGGCGGACGTCCCGAGCTCGGTCGGCGGCCGGGGAGCCGAGCCGGCACCGGCGCGAGCAGAGCGCTCGCCGCTGTTCCTGCAGAACCGGGAAGTCGCGGTGATCAACATCTTCACCGGCTTCGTGGGCGTGGTGATCGCGCTGATCTTCCTGGTCCAGGGTGCGGTCGGCAACAACCTCGCCGCCGTGCGCGGCGGGGGATTGATCCTGCTGTTCGCCTTCACCTACCTCTGGGTGGCGTTCAACCAGTACCTCGATGCGGGCGGCCGCGCCTTCGGCTGGTACTGCCTGTTCGTCGCGATCACCGCGGTCCCGGCCGGGGTCTACACGCTGCAGAACGCGAACGGGAACACCGCCCTGATCTGGCTGGGGATCAACTGGTTCCTGTGGGCCATCCTGTGGGCGTTGTTCTGGGCGCTCCTCGCGCTCGAGCTGCCGATCGCCCGTCCCACCGGATGGCTCACCATCTTCGAGGGCGTCGGCACGGCATGGGCCCTGGGCTTCGCCGTGCTGATCGGGGTGTTCTCGTTCTAGCCGGACGTCGACCGGTCGGCACCGAGCAGGCCCGGCAGCGAGCAGTCCCCGGCACCGAGTAGGCCCGGCGCCGAGCAGGCCCGCTGCCGGGCGGCGGCGGCGGGGTTCCTGGCTCAGCTCCGGGGCGGCGCTGCGAGTTGGGCGATGACGTCGAACTCGAGCCCGTCCGCCCGTGCGAGGTAGACGCTCTGCAGCAGGTGGTTCCCCGTCATGCGCACCACCCCCCGAGGGCTCTCGTAGGCCAGCTCGTCCGCCGCCGCGCACAACCGATCCAGCTCGATGCTGCCGGCCCGCTCGGCGAGCCTCGCCATGAAGGTCAGCGCCTCGTAGCAGGACTCGCCCATCGAGTTCAGCGTCGGCGCGGTGTACCCGAACCGTTGGACATAGCGGCGGGAGAAGTCCAGGCCCGCCGCGGTCACCAGCGTCTCGAAGAACCCCGACGTGGCGTAGAGGCCGTGGGTGTTCTCCGCGCCGCTGGCCAGCAGCATGTTCTCCTCCATCAGCGGACTCAGGCGCACGCACCGCCGGTCGAGGTCGGCGGCGACGAAGGTGCGGTTGAACCGGACCGCGTCCGACCCGACGAGGAACATCAGCACACCGTGCGCCCCGCTGCGGCCCACTCGCCGCACGGCCGAGGAGAAGTCCTCCGTACCGAGCGGCACGAACACCTCGTCGAGGACCTGCACGAGCGGCGAGGACCGCGCGAACCGTCGCGCCACCCGCGCCGACGCCCGCGGCCAGACGTAGTCGTCACCGGCGATGCACCAGGTCCGCACGCCCAGCTCCCGCGCCATCCACTCCAGCGCCGGGAGCACCTGCCGGTCCGGGGTCTCTCCGGTGAGGAAGACGCCCTCCGTGCGCTCCCCGCCCTCGTACAGGGTGGAGTAGACGTACGGCACGCGGCCGGCGACCACGCGGTCGATGCACTGCCGCACCGCGGAGATGTGCCAACCGGCGACGGCCTGGACGGTTCCGGCACGGACCAGGTCCGCCACCTCGCGCGCCACCTGCGCCGGCGCCTGCCCGCCGTCGACGACGTGCAGCCGCAGCTCGCGGGCGAGCACTCCGTTCGCGGAGTTGATCTCGTCGACCGCGAGCTCGCCGCAGGCCTCGCAGGACGGCCCGAAGATGCCCGCAGGGCCGCTGAGCGGGATGACGAAGGCAACGTCCAGCGACTCCTGACGCCGATCCACCAGGGCGGTCGTGCCTCGCATGGGACCCCCTCCGCGACGTGCGGCACAGCCTCACCCGACACTTCGAATCGGTAGTGTTTACGATGACAGCGATTTCGTCACCCGTCGGAGAGGACTTCCCGTGGCCTCAACGTCCCTCGTGCCCCGAGGGGCGTCGTCGACGGCCCGGCCGACCCAGTCGCTGCACACGCTGCTCGCCCGGGTCACGCACCGGGTGGCGCGGCAGGTCGAGGCCACCCTGGCCGGCTGCGGGCTCGCCCTGGAGCAGTGGCGCGTCCTGGACCTGCTCGCCGACGGGCAGGGGCACTCCATGTCGGAGATCGCCGAGCATGCCATGGTGCCCGCCCCGACCCTGACGAAGATCGTCGATCGGCTCGTGGACAACGCTGTGGTCCACCGTCGGGTCGACGAACGGGACCGCCGCCGGGTTCTCGTCTTCACCACCGATCACGGCGCCGACCTGCACGCGCGCATCGCCCCGCAGATCAGCAGGGCGGAGGACGATGCGGTGGCGGAGCTGGAGCCTGACGACGCCGCGCAGCTCGTCCGGCTCCTCGCCCGGCTCGCTACATGAACGGCCGGGGCGCTCGCGAAGCAGCGCCCGCACCCATGGTCGAGAGCGCGGTGCTCGCCCTGCCCACCTGGGAGGCCGGCGACCGACCTCCTCACCCGCGCAGGAGCGAGACGCTCACGAGTTCTTCAGCGCTGCGCGGACGAGCCCACCGCCGACGATGAGGCGCTGGATCTCGCTGGTGCCCTCGTAGAGCCGCAGCAGCCGGACGTCGCGGTAGATGCGTTCGACAGGGATCTCGCGCATGTAGCCGGAGCCGCCGTGCACCTGCACGGCCAGGTCTGCGGCCTTGCCTGCCATCTCGGTGCAGAACAGCTTGGTGGCCGAGGGGGCGATCCGGCGGTCCTCGCCGGACACGTAGGCCCGGGCCGCGTCGCGGACCATGGCCCGGCCGGCGAGCACACCGGTCTGGATGTCGGCGAGCATGGCCTGGACCAGCTGGAACTCCCCGATCCGGGTGCCGCCCTGGGTGTTCTGGGTGGCGTGAGTGACGGACTCGTCCACGGCCCGCTGCGCGGTGCCGACGGCGAGCGCGGCGATGTGCACGCGACCTCGGGCCAGGGAGGTCATGGCGGCCTGGTAGCCGGTGGCCTCGTCCCCGCCGACCAGGGCGTCGGCGGGGACCCGGACGTCGGTGAAGGTGACGTCGGAGGTCGCGGCCGGGGCGGGCCTGCACTTCACGTCGGCCAGCGCCGTGGTGACCCTGCCGCTCGACGGCGTGCACATCGCCGAGGTCGCAGACCCGCTGCCGCCGGTCACGGTGTACCTGATCTGGCGCGAGGACGACGAGGCCCCCGCCCTGCACCGCGTGCTGGCGACGGCGGCGGAGGTCCTGCCGACGGCGGACCGGCGGGACCCGTGAACGGGCCCGCCGGTCCCCGGGTGCTCAGGCCTCCTGGCGCTCGAAGCCCTTGTAGCCGGCGTCGGCGACCTCGGCCAGCTGCCCGCGGTAGGCGCCGATACCGGCCATGTAGAACATGACGGCGTTGCGCTTGCCGGGGATGTTGGCCCCGAAGATCCACGAGTCGGCCTGCGGGAACAGGGTCATGTTCGCGATCTCCTCGCAGGTGGCGGTCCAGCCGTCCTCGGCCTCCTGCGTCGGCTCGACGGTCCGCACGCCGTCGCGCTCGGCGTCGGCGATGAGCGCGGCGATCCACTCGACCTGGGCCTCGATGCTCGGCGGCAGGTTGGTGAAGGGGCCGTTCGGGCCGAGGATCATGAACATGTTCGGGAAGCCCGCCTTCGACACACCCAGGTAGCTGGTCGGGCCCGCCTCCCAGTGCTCGTCGATGTGGCGACCGCCGCGTCCGCGCAGGTCCATGGCCCGGTAGTTGCCGTCGACGGCGTCGAAGCCGGTGGCGAACACCAGCACGTCCAGCTCGTGCTCGACCCCGTCGGCGGTGCGCACGCCGGCCGGGGTGATGTCCTGGATGGGGTTCTCCCTGATCGAGACCAGCTCGACGTCGTCCCGGTTGTAGGTCTCGTAGTAGCCCTCGTTGCACAGCGGCCGCTTGGCGTAGAGGTCGGTCGGGGTGAGCTTGCGGGCGGTCTCCGGGTCCTCGACGATCTCGGCGATCTTCGACCGGATGAACGCCGCGGCGGCGGCGTTGGCCTCGGGGTTCGTGGCGATGTCGCAGAACGTGCCGAACATGAACCGGAAGCCGTTGCCCTTGTCCCAGTTCTCCTGGAACACCCGGCGCCGCTCCTCCTCCGACACGCTCATGGTCTCCACGGTGCTCTCCTCGAACCCGAAGGCCACCACGGAGTTGCGGACCTGGTGCCAGATCTCGTCGAAGTTCTCCTTCGTGCGCGCGACCTCGGCCTGGTCGACGGGGCCGTTCCCGGAGGGGACGCAGTACTGCGGGGAGCGCTGGAAGACGGTGAGGTGCTCGGCCATCCGAGCGGCGGCGACGATGAACTGGGTGCCGGTGGAGCCGGTGCCGATCACCCCGACCCGCTTGCCGGTGATGTCGAGGTCCTCGGGCCAGGCGTTGGTGTGCACCAGCCGCCCGGCGAAGGAGTCCCGGCCGGGGATGTCGGGCATGTTGCTGCGCGCCAGCAGACCGAGGGCGTTGACGAGATAACGGCAGGTCAGCTGCGCGCCGTCGGCGGTGCGCACCGTCCAGAGTGCGGTGTCCTCGTCGAACGTCGCGGCGGTGACCTCGGTGTTCAGCGTGATGTCGCGACCGAGGTCGAACCGCTCGACGACGTGCTCGAGGTAGGCGAGCACGTCCGGCTGGTCGAGGTAGCGGGTCGACCAGTCCCACTCCTGCAGCAGGTCCCGGTCGAAGGAGTAGCGGTAGACGAAGCCCTCGGTGTCGGACTTGGCGCCGGGGTAGCGGTTGAAGTACCAGGTGCCGCCGACCCCGCCGCCCTTCTCGAACGCCTTGACGGTCAGGCCCAGTTCGTTGCGCAGCTTGTGCAGCATGTAGATGCCGCCGAACCCGGCGCCGATCACGACGGCGTCGACGTCCGGGGCGACATCCGGGGTGGGGGTGGTGGTGCTCATCGGAACTCCAGTGGTCTCGAGAGGCGGGCGGGTCAGGCCCGGAACCAGGCGGCGATGGCGGCGATCTCCGCGTCGGCCTCGGGTGCGTTGCCGGCCATGAAGGGGAAGACGTGCTGCATGTCGCCGACGACCGAGAGGGTCACGTCGACGCCCGCCGCGCGGGCCTGCTCGGCGAGCCGGGTGGCGTCGTCGAGCAGGGATTCGGCCGCGCCCGCGTTGATGTAGAGCGGCGGCAAGCCGGTGAGGTCGGCGTGGAGCGGGTTCGCCAGGGGGGTGCGCGGGTCGATCCGACCCCCGGCGAGGACCCCGGCGATCATGCCCTCCAGCAGCGGGACGGTGATCAGCGCGTCGGTGGCGTCGTTGGTCACCAGGGTCTCGCCGGAGTTCTCCATGTCCAGCCAGGGGGAGAACGCGATCACCCGGGTGGGCAGCGGCAGGCCCTGCTCGCGCAGGGCGAGCGGGATCGCCACGGCGAGGTTGCCGCCCGCCGAGTCGCCGATCGTCGTGATGTCGGTGATGCCGCGCTCGCGCAACGCGGTGAACGCCGCGACCCCGTCCTCGACCTGCGCCGGGTGGGGGTGTTCGGGGGCGCGGCGGTAGTCGAGGACGAAGGCGGTGACGCCGAGGGCCTTCGCGACGTGCGCGGCGAGCTTGCGGTGGCTGGCCGCCGACCCGACGGCGAAACCCCCGCCGTGGGTGTAGAGCAGCACCGTGGTCGTGTCCGCGCCGAGCGGCAGCGCCCAGATCCCGGGGACGCCACCGACGGTGTCCTCGCGGTAGGTGACGTCCTCGGGCTCGCGGGTGGCCTGGTGCCACTCGTCGAAGATGCTGCGGAACAACCGCGTCGTCAGACCCGGGGTGGTCGCGAGGATCTCGGCCCAGTCCGCGTAGAGCGCGCGCAGCCCATCGGACCGTGGGTCGCTCTGCACGGAGTCGGTGGTCAGGTCCGCCGCGGGCGCCGAGGGCGTCGTCGTCATCGTGTGTGTTCCTCCTCGAACCGGTTGTGACGTGGCCCTCACCTTCACCGGCGGCGGGCGGCTCGGCGTGTTCCGTTCTGGAACGGGTGGCGGTGTTCCAGAACGGAACACCCCGCGGGCGGCGCGGCAGGCCTAGCGTGCGGGGTCGGTGGTCGTCCCGGCCGCCGTCAGGCACAGTGAAGGGCAGTGGTGGCGCCGATGTGCCGGGCGCCGTCGTCGAGGGATCACGAGGCAACGATGCGTCGAGACCAGGTGCGTAACCCGCCGGCCACCCTGACGTCGGCCGAGCGTGAACGCATCCGCGCGACCCGCGAGTCCCTGCTCGACGGCGGGCTGCTCAGTGCCGCACCCGGGGCCGTCGGGGTGCCCCGGTACATCGAGAAGAGCTGGCGGCGCTGCATCGGGGAGAACGTCCCCGCCGCCGCCACCGACCTCGCCTACCGCGCCCCGGACGACGTCCACCCGATCCTGCGCCGCGCCGCCGGTCCGGTGCTCGAACGGCTGCAGGACAGCTTCGCCGACGTCCCGGTCGCGATGGTGCTCTCCGACGCCGCGGGCCGCATCGTCCTGCGCTGTGCCCCCCACCGCCGGCAACGGGACGTCATGGACAGGGCGAGTGCCGCGGAGGGCTTCGACTTCTCCGAGCACTCGATCGGCACCAACGGCATCGGCACCGTGCTCGTGGAGCGCCAGCCCGTGCTGGTCCGCGGGCCCGAGCACTACAACGCCCTGCTCGAGCAGCTGACCTGCGCGGGCACCCCGATCATCGAGCCGTACACGGGTGTCCTGGTCGGCAGCTTCTCCCTGGCCTGCACCCTGCGGGACGTGCACCCGCTCATGACGGTGATGGCCGGGGACATCGGCCGCCAGATCGAGGCCCGCATGGTCGACGAGGCGGGTGACCGCCATCGCGGGCTCGTCCACGCCTACCTGTCCCTCGACCGGACCTCGGGCCCCGCCCTGGTCGTCGACGAGAACACGGTGCTGGCCAACCGGCTGGGCCTCGCCCACACCGGGCCGGAGCTGCACGCCCTGCTGTGGCCGTACCTGAACGAGCACGCGCCGCCCCGCCCGGAGCGGATGCCCGTGCCCCTCGCCGACGGCCTGCGCGACGCCCTGGTCGAGCCGATCGGCGACGGGGCGCGGCGGGCGTTCAGCGTGCGCCCGCTCCCCACCGCCATGCGATCGCCGTCGGCCGCGCTCTCCGGCGGCGCCCGCTCGCGAGCCGACGCCGTACGCAGCGCCGAGGGGCCGGCGCGGGAGCCGGTGCACTTCGACCCGGCCGTCGAGCGCCAGATCGAGATCGCGGCGCTGCACGGCGAGACCATCGCGGTGACGGGCGCGGGTGGGACCGGCAAGCTGTCCACGGCGCTGCGGGCGCTGCGGGGGCGTGGGACCGGGGAGCCCCTGGTCGTCGAACCGGCTCTGCAGCCCACCTGGTTCGACACCGCCCGCTCGGCGGCCTCGGAGGGTCGCGGCGTGGTGGTCCGCAGGGTGCACACCGCACCCACGCCCACCACTGCTCAGCTCCAGGCGCTGATCGAGACCGGCGCCCCGATCGCGCTCACCGCCGAGCTCGACGGTGCCGATGACGCCGTGCTCGGGATGGTGCGCCGCGTCGCGACCACCGTGTGCCTTCCCCCGCTGGCGCAGAGTCGGGAGCACCTCCCGGCGTTGGTGCGCGAGATGCTGGCCGAGCTGCCCGAGACGGAGTCGGGCACCCGGCTCGCGCCGGCGGTGTGGGAGCGCCTGGCGGGCTGGCACTGGCCGGGGAACCTCGCCGAGCTCCGCACCACGGTGGTCCAGCTGGCCCGGCGGGCGGGCGGGGGCACCGTGGAGGTCGACGACCTGCCCGAGGAGCTCCGCACGGTCCGCCGCGCGCACGGGCTGATGGAGTCCGCCGAGCGGGACGCGGTCGCCGAGGCGCTGCGGGCGGCGGACGGCAACCGCAGCCGGGCCGCGCAGGCGCTGGGCATCGGCCGGAACACCCTCTACCGCAAGATGCGCGAGTTCGGACTGGGTTGACGCCCCAGCACCCGGTCCGGTCGGGCGGCCGGGCGCCGGCTCGTCAGGTCACCGGGTCCGTCGGCACGGAACAGCCTGACCACGGGATCCGGCCGAGCAACGGCTCCCGACAACCTCGTGGAGCACGAGGCCGCTACAGCGCGAGCCCGCCGTCGACGACGAGTTCGGCACCGGTCATGAAGGGACAGTCCCCGGAGGCGAGGAACAGCACTGCCCGGGCGATCTCCTCGGCAGTGCCGCGCCGGCCGAGCGGGGTGGCTGCGGTGACGGCGTCGATCTGCTCGCCGGGCATGACGTCGATCATCGTCGTGCTGATGAAGCCCGGGGCCACGGAGTTGACCCGGACACCGTGCGGGCCCAGCTCGACGGCAGCGCACTTGGTCATGCCCCGCACTGCCCACTTGGTGGTGGAATAGCCGATCTGGTCGGCGTAGCCGCGGTGCCCGCCGATCGACGACACGTTCACGATGGAGCCGGTGCCCGCCCGCTTCATCCCTCCGGCGACCGCCCGCATTCCGAGGAACACTCCGAGCTGGTTGACGCGGTAGTGCCTGTCGAAGTTCTCGACGCTGGTCTCGCTGATGTCGTGGCCGGGATCGAGGATGCCGGCGTTGTTGACGAGCAGGGTGATCTCGCCGAGCTCCTTCCGGATCCGGTCCAGGAGCTCGGCCCACGACTGCTCGGAGCTCACGTCGTGAGGCAGGTAGCGGTGTGGCTCGCCGAGCTCGTCGGCCAGGGCGCGACCGTGCTTTTCGGAGCCGCCGGCGATCACGACGGAAGCGCCGGCGCCGGCGAGCGCGGCGACGACGGCGGCGCCGATGCCGCGGCTTCCTCCGGTGACGACGGCGATCTCGCCCGTGAGGTCGGTCGCTCGGGCGGCTCCGAGGGCGGTGGTCTCGGTGGTCATGATCGTCCTTCCCAGGGTGTCAAGTCGTCGAGCCAGCTCGCGAGTGCGTCGGTGACCGCCTCCGGTTGTTCCTCGGTGACGAGGTGGCCGGCGTCGGCGACGGGGGCGAAGGTCGAGTTCGGTAGTCGCTCGTGGATCGCGTGGGCGTGGTCGATGGCGATCCCGTTGTCGCCCTCGCCGTGGAGGACCAGGGTCGGGATGGTGATGCCGGCCAGGTCGGGCAGCCGATCCGGTTTGTCGATCCACGAGCGGTACTCGCCGTACAGGGCTCGAGCGGGGCGGCGGCGCCACTTGGCGGTCCACCGCTGCGCCAGGTCGGGCTGCTCGGCGAGCGCCCGCTTGCCGAAGATCACCGGGCGGAACGCCTCGACGACGGACTCCGGGATCGTCCCGTCCGTGTCGAGGGGGTCGAGGAGGGCGCCGAAGGTGGCTCGCTCCTCGGCGGTGTAGGCGGCCGCCTGGGTGGCCATGAGGACGAGGCCGGCCAGCCGCTCGGGGTGGCGGAGCGCGAGCTCGACCGCCATGAACCCGCCGACGGACATGCCGAGCAGCACGAACCGCTCGACCCCGGCCGCGTCGGCCACGGCCAGGCAGTCGTCGACGAGGTCGTCGAGCGAGCGCTCGGTCCCGAATCTGCTGGTGCCGGCTCGGCTGGTGTAGGCGATGGTGCGGTACCGGTCCCTGAGCGCCGTGGTCTGGGGCGCGAACATCGTGCGGTCGAGCAGTGTGCCGTGGCTGAACAGCACCGCGGGTCCGGATCCCTCGTCGGCGACATCGGAGTCGGGTAGCGGATCGGGCGTGCTCATGTCGTCATCCCTTCTCGGTCACGGCGGCGGGCGCCGGCGTCCCGGCGACGTCGGGGGAGGCAGTCGCGGCCTCGTCGGCGAAGACCTGCTCCAGCGTCTTGCCGGTGACGCGCGGGCCGAGGGTCCGGATCACCAGGGCGCCGACGGCCAGCAGGACCCCCATCGCGACGAACACCCCGCCGAAGCCGACCGTGCCGAACGCGAAGCCGATCGCGACGGGCGCGGCCAACGCGCCGACGTTGCCTGCGGTGGAGACGAGCCCGGCTCCGGTGGCGCGAACCGCCGTCGGGTACACCTCGGAGGAGTAGGGGAAGAAGATTCCCGAGATACAGGTGATGCAGATCGACAGCGCCAGGCCGATGAACAGCAGCACCACGCTGTCGCGGGGGATCACGGCGAGCACGACGGAGGAGACGGTGGCGAACGAGAAGAACGTCACGAGGAGTGTGCGCCGCTCGAACCGGTCGCTGACGGCGAGGGCGATCAGGTATCCGATCGGCTGAGCGACGAAGAGCAGGAAGCTGTAGAGCGAGGCGAGCCCGGGTGCGACGCCGATCTCCAGGAACAGCGACGGCATCCAGGTGAAGAAACCGAAGAAGGCGAACAGGAACACGAACGACGAGATCCAGGTGGCGGTGGTGACCCGGGCCAGACCGTTGCGCCACACCGCCGACGGCGAGCTGGACACATGCGGGGTCGGCGGGACGACCGCCGTGGCGGGCACCGGCGGGAGCGGTCGGCCGGTCGCGGCGACGACCCGGGCCTCCAGCCGCGTGACGACGGCGTCGGCCTCGGCGGCCCGGCCTCGGCTGAGCAGCCAGCGGGGCGACTCCGGCAGCGAGCGCCGCCACCACAGCAGTACCAGGACCGGCAGGCCGCAGAGGACCGAGGCGATCCGCCAACCGTTGTCCAGAGGCACCACGAACGAGCCGAGCAGCGCCGCGACGACGTTGCCCAGGGAGAAGAAGAAGGTGACGCCGCTGACGAAGCGGCCGCGGTTGCGTCCGGTGGCGAACTCGGAGATGTAGGGCGAGACGATGGCGGCCTCGGCGCCGGCGCCGAGCCCGGCGACGATCCGGGCGATGATGACGAAGGTCAGCCCGTCGGCGAAGGCGATGGAGACGGACGCGGCGCAGAACAGCAGCAGGGCGTGGAGCATCACGCTCTTGCGTCCCAACCGGTCTCCGAAGAGACCGGCTGCGACCGCGCCGACGATCATGCCGACCGGCGCGGCCCCGCCGATCAGGCCGATCTCGCCGTTGGACAGGCCGAACTCCGCCTTGAGGTAGGGGAGCATGAAGCCGATGATCACGATGTCGAGCGCCTGGAAGAGGTGCCCGAGTCCGCCGGCGAGCAGGATTCCGTACTGCGGGCGCGCCATCGGGAGGCGTTCGAGCCGGGCGAGGATCTGCGGATCGGGCCGGGAGGTGGGCGGGGGAGTGGCGGCGACCATGTCGACCTCCATCGGTCGAGGGTGGACGTGCGGGACGGACCGGCGTGGGCGGGCTCGGGTGTCTCAGGTGGTGCCGGAGACCCGGGCGGGGTGGGTGTCGTCGGCGAGCGATCGGCCCGCCGTCTCCGGCAGCACCTTCGCCAGGGCGAGACCGATCACGAGAGCGATCGAAGCCAGGTAGAGGGCGGGCGCGAGCGGGCTGCCGGTACCTGCGGCGAGCGCCGCGGCGACCAGGGGGGCGGTGCCGGCGATGGGGCCGGCGCCGAGGCTGAACGCGACCGCGGCACCGCTGGATCGGGTGCGGGCCGGGAACAGCTCGACCAGCACGATCGACGACATCACGTTCAGCCCGGCCTGCGGAACGGCGAACAGGCACATGCCGAGGAACGCGGCCCAGGGTGAACCCGATCCGACGAGCAGCAGGACCGGCACTGCGAGCACGGCGTGCGCGAGCGCGGCGCCGACGTAGACCGGCCTGCGGCCGATGCGGTCCGACAACCGCCCCGCGAGCGGGCAGAGCACGACGTAGACCAGCAGTGCCGCCGAGCTGACGAGCAGAGCGGTCCGCCGGGAGCCGCCGACCGACATCGCGTTGGCGAAGTAGGTCGCGAGGTAGTAGAAGCCGACGCCGGTGACCGCCGCGCAGGCGAAGGCGATGAGCAGGGTCCGCCGTTCGCTGCGCAGGGTGTCGCGCAACGGGCTGCTGGAGACGCCGTCCTCGGCCTGCAACTGCTGGTAGACCGGGGTCTCCTCGAGCCGCAGCCGCAGGTAGAGCCCGGTGAGCCCGAGCGGTGCGGCCAGCAGGAAGGGCAGTCGCCAGCCCCAGGACTGCATCTGCGCCGGATCGACCGTCGACTCCAGGAGCAGCACGAGCACCGTGCCGGCCACGATGGCCAGACCGCCGGAGGCGGAGATCAGCGCGGCACGCGCGCCGCGCCGGTCGGGCGGGGCGTACTCCGCGAGGAAGGCCGAGGCGCCCGTCCACTCGCCGCCCGCGGACAGGCCCTGCACGCAGCGGAGCAGGACGAGCAGCAGGGGCGCCCAGAACCCGATCGTGGCGTAGGACGGGAGGACGGCGATGAGGGTCGTGGCCACGCTGATGCCGAGGACGGCGGCGGACAGCGCGACCCTGCGGCCGTACCGGTCGCCGACCGAGCCGAGCAGTGCGCCGCCGAGCGGGCGGAACACGTAGGCGACGCCGAACACCGCCAGCGAGGCGAGCAGCGAGACGACCGAGTCGGTGGCGGGGAAGAAGACCCGGCCGAGGGTGACGGCGACCGCGCCGTAGACGGCGAAGTCGAACCATTCGGTGAAGTTCCCGATCAGCGTCGCGGTCACGACCCTGCGAGGCATGGCGGAACTCATGGCGAGGCTCCCCGATGGTGTGGGGGGCACGGCCCGGTGGAAGGAGTGGAGGCGGGCCGACGACGACGTTGCTCATCCAGTGGTGCATGCGCGGGCCTGGGACCAGAGCAGGTGCGCGGGCCCGTCCTCACTTCGAGTAGTCGATGATGCCGCGGATGATCTTTCCGTCGCGGAGGTCCTGGTAGCCGTCGTTGATCTCGTCGAGGGTGTAGCGGCGGGTGATCAGCTCGTCGAGCTTGAGCTGCCCGGCGTCGTAGAGGCGCAGCATCCGGACGATGTCGTACTGGGGGTTCGACGAGCCGAAGAGCGTGCCCTTGATCGTCTTCTGGTTGAAGACCATGTCCGAGCCCGAGACGTGCACAGTGAGGTTGGCGGGGTTCGCGACGCCGGTGACGACGACGGTGCTGCCCTTGCCGATGACGGTGAACGCGTCCGTGATGACCTCCTCGGTCATCACACCGACGACGCAGATGGCCTGGTCCGCGCCCTCGCCCCAGGTGAGCTCCTCGACCGCCTCCGCGGCCTCCCCGGCGGTGGCGAAGACATGGGTGGCGCCGAACTCCTGAGCGGCTTCGCGCTTGAACGCGACCGGGTCGACGCAGATCACGTACTTCGCGCCGGCGTGTGCGGCGCCCTGGACGGCGTTCATGCCGACCCCGCCGAGGCCGTAGATCACGACGGTGTCGCCGGGCTTCACCCCGCCGGCGTTGACCGCGCTGCCCCAGCCGGTGGGGACCCCGCAACCGACCAGGACGGCCTTGTCCAGCGGGAGCCAGTCGTCGACCTTCACACAGGAGAGCTCCGAGACGGTGGCGTACTCGGAGAAGGCACCGAGCATGCAGAAGGCGCCGATGTCGCCGAGCTCGGCGTCGTGCATACGGAAGGTGCCGTCGGGCATGGAGCCCTCGAGGATGGTGGCACCCTGGTTGCACAGGTTCTGGCGGCCGGTGGAGCAGTAGCGGCAGATCCCGCAGGAGGGGATGAAGCTGCACACCACGTGATCGCCGGGCTGCATCTTGGTCACGCCTGGGCCGACCTGCTCGACGACGCCTGCCGCCTCGTGGCCGCCGACGATCGGGAAGCGGACGACGTTGTCGCCGTCGACCATGTGCAGGTCGGAGTGGCAGAGGCCGGCCGCGGTCATCTTGAGCAGGACCTCGCCCGCCCGCGGCTCGTCGAGCTCGATCTCGCGGACGTCGAAGGGGGTGTGGTAGCCGGTCAGGACGGCGGCGCGTGTCTTCACGATGGGTCTCCTCCGGTAGGGGTGATCGGTGGTGGTCAGCCGTGGAAGGTCCAGACGGACTTGGTCTCGAGGTAGCCCTCGAGGCTGTCGGGTCCGAGGTCGCGGCCGTAGCCGGACTGTCGGTAGCCGCCGAACGGGGCCGCCGGGTCGGTGAGTCCCCAGCCGTTGACGTAGACCGTCCCGGCACGCAGCGCCCTGGTGGCGCGGTGCGCGAGGCTCACGTCGCGCGTCCAGATGCCCGCGGCGAGGCCGTACTCGCTGTCGTCGGCGCGGCGCAGCACCTCGTCGGTGTCGTCGAAGGGCAGCACGGTCAGCACCGGGCCGAAGATCTCCTCCGTGGCGCAGGCCATGTCGTCCCGGGCGTCGGAGATGATCGTGGCCGGGTGGAAGAACCCGTCCGCGGACACGTCCGGCCCGACGTGGACGCTGGCGCCCTGCTCGACCGCGAGGCTCACGTGCTGCCCGACCTTCGCCTTCTGCGAGGCGTTGACCAGCGGGCCGAGCTCGGTGCCTTCGTCCAGGCCGTGTCCCGGCCGCAGACCGTCGGCGATCCCGTGCAGCCGCTCCACGACCTGGTCGTGCACGGAGCGGTGGACGTACAGCCGCGAGGGGGCGCTGCAGGTCTGGCCGGAGTGCCAGAAGAGGCCACCGGCTGAGCCCGCCACGGCCGCGTCGAGGTCCGCGTCGGCGAAGATGATGTTCGCGCTCTTCCCGCCGAGCTCCAGCGTCACCCGCTTGACCTGGTCCGCCGCCCGGCGGGCGATCTCCTTCCCCACGGCGGTCGAACCGGTGAAAGTGATCTTGTCGACGCCGGGGTGGTCGACCAGGGCCTGGCCCGCCTCCTGTCCGCGGCCGGGCACGACGTTGAGGACTCCCGCGGGCAGACCGGCCTCAACGGCCAGCTCGGCCAGCCAGAGCGCGGAGTGCGGGGTCTCCTCCGAGGGCTTCAGCACGATGGTGCAGCCGGCGGCCAGGGCGGGCGCGAGCTTCCAGCCGCACAGCAGCAGCGGGAAGTTCCAGGCGGTGATCGCGCCGACCACGCCGACGGGGTCCTTCTCGGTGGCGATGTGGACACCCGGGTGGGAGGTCGGCACCGTCGAGCCGACGATCTTGGTGGGCCAGCCGGCGAAGTAGTGGAAGCTGCGGGCGGCGAAGTCGACGTCGATGCCGCGGGCGGCGGCGCGGACCTTGCCCGCGTCGAGCACCTCGAGCTCGGCGAACTCGTCGGCGTGATCGAGGATGGCGTCGCCGATGCGGTGCAGGACCTTGCCGCGCTCGATCGGCGTCAGGGTCCGCCATTCCGACGCCGGGTCGAACGCCCGGCGCGCGGCCCGGACCGCACGGTCGACGTCCGCCGCGTCGCCGCAGGCGGCGGTGCCGATGCGGTGGCCGTCCGCAGGGTCGAGCACGGGGAGGGTCTGTCCGCTCAGGGCGGGCAGGGCCTGCCCGTCGATGAACACGTGGGGCGGTAGAGCCAGCCTCGTGGCCACGGCGGGGGAGAGGGCGCGTGTGTCAGTGCTCAGGGTCATCAGCGACTCCTTCTCGATATTTGATACAATTGCACACTGTGTCAGCGAGTACAACCGTCGACTTGTCGATACTCCGCTGAGCTGCAGGTTCACCCCCCGGCCGCAGGCCAGGGTCCGGGTAGCGGGTGCCGTGGACCACCATGGCACCTTGCGCAGGTTGTATCAAGGATCTAACGTCGATTGCAGAGATGGGAGCTCACTGCTCCCGCCGAACAGTCCCCTGGAGGCGTCGATGCCCCCCACGAACACCTCGGATGCTTCGGCTCCTGTACGGACCCGGCCCTTCCGCGAGGGCCTGGTGTCGCTCGAGCCGCCGCGTCTGCTCGGATCCCGCTGTGGTGCGTGTGCCACGGCGACCTTCCCGCCCCGCGAGTTCTGTCCGGCCTGCCGCGCGGTGGAGGGGCTGGAGAAGACCGAGCTCGACCGCCGCGGGCGGATCCACTCGTTCACCGTCGTCCGGCAGGCCCCGCCCGGGGTCGCGGTGCCCTATGTCCTGGCCTGGGTGGACCTGCCCGCCGACCAGGTGCGGTTGATGTCCACCGTGGTGGGTGCGGAGCCGGAGGCGGTCGAGCTCGGCCTGCCGGTGGAGCTCGAGCTCACCCCGTTCGCCACCGGCGAGGACGGCGCCGAGCTGCTGGGCTTCCGCTTCCGCGTGATCGATGGGGAGGAGAACGCATGAGCCTCGCTCCCGCCCATGTCGCTGGCGCCGGGATGGTCCGGTTCGGCAAGTACCCGGCCGACGTCACGCTCGAGCGCATGGCGGCCGGGGCGGCCCGCGCCGCCCTGGCCGACGCCGGAGCCGACCTCGGACAGGTCGACGGGCTCTACGTCGGCCATGTGTTCGGCGGCCCGGTGGCCGGGCAACGGGTCGCGGCGCAGGTCGGGCTGGACGGCAGGCCGGTGTCCAACCACGAGAACTACTGCGCCAGCGGCGCCACCGCGGTCCGCGAGGCCTGGGTCGCCCTGGCCGCCGGGCTGCACGACGTCGTCCTGGTGATCGGCGTGGAGAAGATGACCGACCGGATCTCCGGCGGGGTCCGCCCGGACCCCGGTGACCTCGACGCCGCCGTCGGCTATGTCATGGCCGCGGGACACGCGATGAGTGCCCGCCGCTACATGGCCGACCACGGGGCCACCCGGGAGCAGATCGCCGCAGTGGCCGTGAAGAACCACGCGCACTCGGTGCACAACCCGTTCGCGCAGTACCGGAAGCCGATCTCCCTGGAGCAGGTCCTCGGGGCGCGGCAGATCGCCGAGCCGCTCGGGCTGCTGGACTGCAGCCCGATCTCGGACGGCGCCGCGGCGGTCGTGCTGTGCAGCCCCGCGGGCCTGCGCCGGCTGGGGCTCTCCGGCCCGGTTCCCCGCGTGCTGGGGGTGGGGCTGGTCAGCGGGGCCGTGCAGACCGGACTCGGTGATCTCAATGCCGAGGACGTCTCACGGCGGGCCGGCGAGGAGGCGTGGAAGCTGTCCGGGGTCGGCCCGGACGAGATCGACCTCGTCGAGATGCACGACTGCTTCACCATCGCCGAGGTCGTCCGCATGGAGGGCCTCGGCCTGGTTCCGCATGGACGGGGCGCGGCGTGGGCGGCCGACGGGCACACCGCCCTCGGTGGACGGCTGCCGGTCAATCCCTCCGGGGGCCTGCTCTCGCGCGGCCACCCCGTCGGCGCCACCGGGGCCGCGCAGGTCTGCGAGCTGACCTGGCAGCTGCGGGGCACCGCGGGTGGCAGGCAGGTCGACGGTGCCCGCACCGCCCTGGCCTACTGCAAGGGCGGCACCGTCAACGGCACCGACGGCGGCTCGGTCACCACGGTGGTGATGGCGCGATGACGACCTCCACCCTCCGGCCGGTGCACGTGGTGGGAGGCGGTGAGCTCGGTCCGCTGGTCGAGCGGGCGCTGGAGACCGTGGACGCCGTGGCCCCGTCCGCGTGCGTCGTCGCGCCCGTGCCCCGGCGTGCCCCGCTGGCCGACCTGACGGACGCCCGGCTCGCCGACGAGGTCGCGGGCTCGCTCGAGGCGGTGCTCGCCGCGGTCCGGGGCGAGCTCACCCACCTCGGGTCCGGCGCCCAACGCGGGTCCGGCGCCCACCGCGGGTCCGGCGGCCGCCTCGTGTTCGTGCTGCCCGCCGAGCCGCTCATGGCGGTCGGTGGCGGGACCGCGCCCTCCGCGGTGACCAACGGCGTGCTCTCCATGGCCCGCACGCTGTCCATCGAGCTCGCCCGAGACGCGGTCACCGTCAACGTCCTGGCCGTCGCGGCCGAGGAGTCGAGCGGCGGCACCGACCCCACTGCGTCGCTGACCGCCCAGCTGGCGGCCCTGCTCGGGCCGGGCGGCGAGCGGATCACCGGGCAGGAGATCTACCTGACCGCCGGCTCCGACTTGGGAAGGCTGCGCCCATGACCGCCCTCACCGGCAGGATCGCCCTGGTCACCGGGGGCGCAGGCGGCATCGGGCGCAGCATCTGCGGCGCGCTCGCGGCCCGTGGCGCCACGGTCGTGGTCGCCGACCTCGACGGGGAGGCGACGGCCGCTGCGGCCGCCGCGATCGACATCGAGCACCCGGGCCGAGCGCACCCGCTGGTCCTGGACGTGACCGATCCCGCGTCCCGGACTGCGGCGATCGGGTTCGGCGCCGACCTCGGCGGGGTGGACGTGCTGGTCAACTGCGCCGGCGTGCTGCGTGACGCGCGGATCGGGCGGCTCGAGCCCGCCCTGTTCCGGCGACTGTTGGAAATCAACCTGCTCGGTCCGCTGGCCCTGACCCGCCTCGTCGCGCCCGGGATGGCCGCGCGGGGCGGGGGAGCGGTCGTGAACCTGGCCTCGCGCGCGTGGCTCGGCACGTTCGGGTCCACGGCCTACTCCACGGCGAAGGGCGGGCTCGTCGGCGCGACGCGGTCGCTCGCCCTCGAGCTCGGCCCCGCCGGGATCACCGTCAACGCCGTGGCCCCCGGGTTCGTCGAGACCCCGATGACCGACGGGCTGCCCCCGGACATCCGCGGCCGCACCCTGGCGGCCATCCCGGTCGGTCGGGGCGGCCGTCCCGACGACGTCGCCGGCGCCGTCGCCTACCTCGCCGAGGCCCCCTACGTCACCGGGCAGGTCCTCGTCGTGTGCGGCGGGCGCAGCATCGGCGACCCCTACGCCGCATGAGGAGACCCACCGTGCCCGACGCCGCACCGCAGCCCACCGAGGGGCCCCTGACCGGGATCAAGGTCGTCGAGTTCGCCGGGCTCGGGCCCGGCCCGTTCGCCGCGATGCTGCTCGCCGACGGCGGCGCGGACGTCCTGCGCATCGACCGCCCCACCGGCCCCGTCGACGGCGGCGCGCTCACCCGCGGCCGCCCCTGGATCGGACTCGACCTCAAGGACCCCGCCGACCTCGACACCGCCCGTGCGCTGGTCAGCTGCGCCGACGTGCTCGTCGAGGGATTCCGGCCCGGGGTCATGGAACGCCTCGGGCTCGGCCCCGACGACTGCCGGGCGGACAACCCCGGCCTGGTCTACGGCCGGATGACCGGCTGGGGGCAGGACGGGCCGCGTGCCCGCCAGGCCGGTCACGACATCAACTACCTGGCGCTGACCGGGGCGCTGCGCTCGATCGCGCGCCGCGGCGAGGGCCCGGTCCCGCCGCTGAACCTGGTCGGCGACTACGGCGGCGGCGGGATGATGCTGGCCTTCGGCATCGTCACCGCCCTGCTCGAGCGGCACCGCAGCGGGCGCGGGCAGGTCGTCGACGCGGCCATGGTCGACGGCGTGAGTCTGCTGATGACCGGGGTCTGGAGCCGTGCCGCGCAGGGCCGCTGGTCGCACGAGCCGGGAACCAACGACATCGACACGGGTGCGCCGTTCTACGACGTCTACGCCACCGCCGACGGCGAGTACATGGCTGTCGGCAGCATCGAGCCGCAGTTCTGGGCCCGGCTGCTGCAGGGCCTGGGGCTCGACCCCGACACCCTGCCCGCCCAGTGGGACCGCGAGGCGTGGCCGCAGATGAAGGAGGTCGTCGCCGACGCGTTCGCCACCCGCACCCGCGCGGAGTGGACCGAGGTCTTCGCCGACCTCGATGCGTGCGTCACCCCGGTCCTGTCCCTGGCCGAGGCCCCGGTCGACGCCCATCTCCGTGCTCGTCGGACCCTCGTGCAGCGGCCGGACGGGCCGCAGCCGGCCGCGGCACCGCGTCTCGATCGCACCCCACTACGGGCCAGGGAGGCCGGAACGGTGGAGAAGGCCCTCGGTCGCTGGGGCGTGTCACTCACAGCAGGTGCGCGGTGACCGCGGCGCAGTCCATCCCGCTGGGTCGGGTGATAGTTTATCCAGGGCTGAACGGGCGATCGGGGGGAGCCGGCGTGGCTGGACGAGCACGCGCTGCCGCTCGCCCCCGCCTGCAGCGCCGGGCGATGAGCGTCGAGGTGGCCGAGCACATCCGCTCGATGATCTTCGATGGACGTCTGAAGGCCGAGCAGCGCGTCCCGCAGGACGCCATCGCCGAGGAGCTCGGCGTGAGCCGCCTACCGGTGCGCGAAGCGCTGATCACCCTCGAGGCCGACGGTCTGGTCGCCTCCGAGCCGCATCGCGGCACGTTCGTCGTACCCATCCGCGCCGAGGACATCACCGACCACTACCGCCTCTACGGCATGGCCCAAGGGCTCGCCGCGGCCGGGGCGGTCCGGCGGATGACGGAGCCGGTGCTGACCAGGTTGGAAGAGCTGCATGCGCAGATGTGCGCCAGTGAGGATCCGGACCTGCTGCACGACCTGAACTGGGAGTTCCACTCCCTGATCAACAGAACGGGCGCGAGCCGCCGGACCCTGTCGGTGCTGCGACACCTGTCGCACAACCTGCCGCGCGAGGTCTACAGCCTGCCGGCCGCCGCGAGCCCGCAGGCCAACCGTGGGCACGCGCGCATCATCGCCGCGCTGCGCGCCGGCAACGAGGCCGAGGCCGATCTGGCCAACCGCGAGCACGTCCAGCAGGAGGGCGACCAGGTCGTCGCGGCGCTCAAGCGCGACGGCATCCTCGCCGACTGACGGCCAACCCGCCGGACCACGCCGCTCCTGAGGCGCTCGCTGTATCAAAGATCCGAACAAGGGAGGTTCGGGACATGACCACTCCCGTTGCGGTGGTCGGCGTCGGCACCACCGACTTCGGCGCCCTCGGACGCACCGCCGACGACCTGGCCGGTGAGGCGTTGCGTGTCGCCCTGGACGACGCCGGTCTGGCCGGCCTCGATGTCGACGGGCTGCTGACCCACCGCGTGGACAGCTACGAAGGCCTCGCGGCCGAGCACGGGCTCGACCCGCGCTGGACCGTCGCTCTGCCGCCGGAAGGGCGCATGACCGGCCCGGCGCTCCAGCTGGCGGCCGCCGCGCTGCGCGAAGGCCTGTGCCATACGGTGGTCCTGGTCTACGGCAACGACGGCCGCACCCGTGGCGCCACCTACGGCGCCGGCAACTCGGGCTCGACCGCCGCCGGCGAGGGGTACGGCACCACCCCCGCGCTGACCGCGCCGCACGGGATGACCTCGCCGGGGGCGTTCTCGGCGCTGATGCTGCAGCGTCATCGCCACCTGTACGGCACCACCGAGGAACAGCTCGGCGCCGTCGCCACCACCTTCCGCGCGCACGCCGCCCTCAATCCGCAGGCCCTGCGCCGCGACCCGCTGACGCTGGAGGACTACCTCGCCTCCCGCTACGTCGTCGCTCCTCTGCACGTGTTCGACTACTGCCAGATCAACGACGGTGGCGTCGCGCTCGTGCTCACCACGCTCGAGCGGGCCCGCGACCAGCGCCGCGCCCCGGTACACGTGCTCGGCGCCGCCCAACGCGCCCGGCTGACCGGGTCCGACCTGCCGCCGGACGACTTCTGGGCCGACGCCCTGACCGAGGTCGGGGAGGCGGTGCTGCGGTCGGGCGGGCGGAGCCGCGGGGACGTCGACGCGCTCATGGTCTACGACAACTTCAGTCCGAACGTGCTGTTCACTCTCGAGGGCCTCGGCTGGTGCAAGGTCGGCGAGTCGGGGGAGTGGGTTGCCGAGGGGCGGATCGCCCTGGGCGGTCGGCTTCCCTGCAACACGTCCGGCGGTCAGCTCTCCGAGGGCTACCTGCAGGGTTGGGGCCTCGTCGTGGAGGCGGTGCGTCAGCTCCGCGGCGAGTGCGGGGCGCGTCAGGTGCCCGGGGCTCGCACGGTCCAGTACGCCTGCGCCGCCCCGATCGTGTCCTCGGTGCTGTTCGGGCGGGAAGCCTGATGGACGTCCGACCTCACGTCGACGGGCTGCGCGCCGGCCTGCTGCGGGTGGCCCGCTGCGGGGCCTGCGGGACGGCCGCCTTCCCGCCGCCCCGGGTCTGCCCGCGCTGCGGCGCCCGCGACACCGTCGAATGGTTCACCGCGTCAGGCCGCGGCACCGTCTGGAGCGCGGTGGTCTTCCACAAGACCTACCTGGCCGAGCACCCCGCGCCCTACCCGGTCGCGGTGGTCGAGCTCGCGGAGGGACCTCGACTCGTCACCACCCTCGCCGGCCTGCTCGCCGACGACCTCCGGGACATCCGGATCGGGCAGGCCGTGACCGCGGAGATCGACGCGAACCGCGAGCCGCCGCGTGTCGTGTTCCGCCCTGACCCAGAAGGAGAAGCGCCATGAGCGCCCCGACCGGCATTCCCCTGCGCGCGGCGTCCGACACCGGGCCGGCCGCCCTCACCGTTCCCGAGGTCCTGGACGATCTCGCCGCGCGTCGTCCCGGTGCCGAGGCCGTCGTCGGGCCGGAGGGGCGGGTCACCTACGCCGAGCTCGCCGACCGCACCCGCCGCCTCGCCGCGTTCCTCGCCGACGCCGGCCTGCGCCGTGGTGACCGGATCGGGATCCTGCTGCCCAACGGCGTCCGCTGGATCACCGCCGCCCTCGCCGCGCACCGCGCCGGACTCACGGTCGTCCCGATCAACACCTGGTACCGCGCCGCCGAGCTCGACCACGTCCTGGGCAGCGCCGAGGTGCGCCTGGTCATCACCGACACCACGATCTTCGGCCGCGACACCCTCGGCGAGCTCACCGCGGCCGGCTTCGGGCGGCCCTTCGCCGACACCGACCCCTCGCCGACCGACGGCTACCGGGGCGCGCTGGTCTGGCCGGTCGAGGTCGAGCTGCCCGGGCAGGCCGAGCCCCGGCCTCTCGACCCGCCCGCCCCGACCGACCTGGCCCTGCTGCTCTTCACCAGCGGCAGCACCGCCCGCCCCAAACCCGTGCCGCTGGAGCACGGCAAACTCCTGCGTAACGGCTACGAGATCGGGCGCCGCCAGCACCTCGTCGCAGGCGACCGGCTCTGGATCGCGGCCCCCTTCTTCTTCGGCTACGGCTGCTCCAACGCCCTGCCCGTCGCCCTCGCCCACGGCGTCACGCTGTGCCTGGAGGAGCGCGTCGACGGCGACCGCTCGCTGGAGTTCCTCGCCCGCGAGCGCTGCACCGTCTACTACGGACTGGCGCCCACCACGCGCAACCTGCTCGCTGCTCCGTCCTTCGGCCGCCACGACATCTCCTCGCTGCGGACCGGCACCACCGGCTTCACCGCCGAGGACAAGCGCCTGGTGGTCGAGGAACTCGGGGTGACCGAGATCTGCAGCATGTACGGGCTCACCGAGGGCTACGGGCACTCCACGGTCTCCGACGCCCACGATCCGCTCGAGGTGCGACTGCACACCTCCGGGACTGTTGTGCCCACCCAGGAGATCCGTATCACCGGCCCCGACGGCAACGGTCTCACCACGGGGGAGACCGGCGAGATCGAGCTGCGCGGCTGCGTGATCGAGGCCTACCTCGGCGGGGCCGAGCTCAACGAGGGCGTGTTCCGGCCCGGCGGCTGGTTCCGCACCGGCGACCTCGGCTTCCTCGACGACGCCCGGCGACTGCACGTCGTCGGGCGCAGCAAGGAGATGCTCAAGGTCAAGGGCATCAACATCGCACCCCTCGAGGTCGAGGAACTCCTCTGCAGTCACCCCGACGTGGACCAGGCCTACGTCGTCGGCCTGCCCTCGGCCGACGGCGACGAGATCATGGTCGCCGCCGTGGTGGCCCGCCTCGGACACGATCCCGCACCGGACCTTGCGGCCGCGCTCGTCGCTGACGTCGGGGCCCGAGCGGCCGGTTACAAGGTCCCGAGCCGGATCGAGGTGTTCACCCAGGACCAGCTGCCTCTCACCGACACGGGCAAGGTCAGCAAACGGGCTCTGCGTGACGTCCTCGCCGGGGGTGTGGCATGAACATGCGCACCCTCGCCACCGGGATCGGCTTCACCGAAGGGCCGCTGTGGACGACCGACGGCCGGCTGCTCGTGGTCGCCATGTCCCGCGGGCTCGTCGTCGAGATCGACCTCGACGGCGGTGTCCTCGCCTCGATCGAGGTCGGCGGTGGACCCAACGGACTCGCCGAAGGCCACGGCGGCGCGATCTGGATCGCGCAGAACGGCGCCGCCCTGCGCCCCAGTCGATCCGCCCGGCCCACCCCCGCAGGACTGCAGCGCCTCAACACCGACCAGGTCACCGACGTCCCCGTGCCGGGAGCGCTGGCGCCGAACGACCTCGCCGCCGGGCCCGACGGGCGCATCTGGTTCACCGACCCCGGCCTGCCCGGCAGCACCGGCGACGGTCGGCTCTGCGCCCACGACCCGGTCACCGGGACGACCTCGGTCCTCCTCGACGGCCTCGCCTTCCCCAACGGGCTCGCATTCGGACCGGAGGGGGACATCCTGTACCTCGCGCACACCGACGACGGCGTCATCACGCAACATCGGTGGACCGGCGACCGGCTCGTCCCCATCGGGACTCCCCGTGCGCTTGCCGCGGGTGGCCCGGACGGGCTTGCCCTCGACGCCCACGGCCGGCTCTACGCCGCCGCCCCCGACGCAGAGGCGATCTTCGTCTTCGAGCCCGACGGCCGGCCGGCGGGCGAGATCCGATTCCCCGAGCCCACCTTCCCGACCAACCTCTGTTTCGCCGGCCCGGGGCTCGACGTCCTCGTGGTCACAGGCGCCAAGGGCGGGCGGGTGCTGCTCGTCGAGCTGCCGGGCCGGGCCCGCGGCCTCGCCCTTCGGGCGGGAGCGGCGTGACAGCGGGCTCGTCGACCGGCGACCTCCCCGACCTGCTCACCGAGCTGCGCGGTCTCGTCGCTGCGCGCCCCACCGGATCGCGACTACCGGCGGAACGTGATCTGGCCGTCCGGCTCGGGGTCGGACGGGCGGTCGTCCGCCGTGCCCTGCGCGAGCTGGTCCACTCGGGGACGATCCGGACCCGCGCCCAGTCCGGCAGCTACGTGTGCTGACCGAGGGAATGCGCGCGAGGTAGGTTCGAGATCGGCGACCCGGCCGACTGTCCCGTGCGAAACGGCTTCCCTTAGTGACCGAGCGCGCGATGCTGCGGTCGGCGCCGAAGACGTAATGCGAGCGGTTAGGCGGATCATCGCCCGGCCGGGGACACCTGCCTGCTGGTCGGCGAGCATGCCCCACCGGCCGGCGCACGGTCGCCATGGCCGCGGACGTCCGCGACTACGCCCAGGTCGAGGCTGTTGTCCAGCGCGGGCTCGCCGAGTTCGGCCGCCTCGACGGCGTCGTCGCCGGGATCATCGTCGACACGGCCCCTTTGGGAGCTCAGCCTCGAAGGCTGGAACGACGACATCGCAGGTGGCCGCGGCGGCTCGCTGGTACTCGTCGCCTCCGCGGGCGCCACTAAGGGCTTCCCCAGCATCAGCAACTACGTCGCCGTCAAGCGCGGTGTCGTCGGAATGCTCAACCCGATGGCCGCCGAGCTCGGGCCCCTCGGGATCCGGGTCAACGCGCTGTCCCCCGACCAACGTCGGCACCGACCTGTTCCTGTCCGACAGGCGGACCACCCACGTCGAGAGGGTCGAGTTGACCGGTGAACGCGCTGTCCGGGCGCCCTTCTCAACCGCCGTCGGACGCGGCAGACAGCCCGGCCCGACCATCCTGCAAGGGGTAGGGCCGGGCCGGGCAGGTCAGGTCCGGGACAGCCCCTCGGCGGCATCGGCGTCGTCTGCGCCGGTCTTGCGGTCGGATTCCGTGAGGACGGGCTCGTCCTGCATGCGCCGGTTCTTCGTCTCGCCGAGCGCGACGACACAGATCAAGCTGAGCAGCCCGAACCCGGCGATCATCAGGCCGACGGCGTAGCTGCCAAAGCTGCTGGACAGCTGAGCGGCGACCAGCGGGGAGACGGCACCACCGAGGACGCCGCCGAGGTTGTAGCCCATGCCGGCGCCGGTGTACCGGTAGCGGGTCTGGAACATCTCGGGCAAGTACGCGCCGACGGGCCCGTAGGCGATACCGAAGATCGCGAGCGTGCCGATGAGGCCGATCGCGAATCCGGTCCCGGAGCCGGTGCCCATGATCGGGAACAGGGCGAGCGCCCACGGGATGGACAGGGCACAGCAGGCGAGGATGACGTTGCGGCGCCCGAACCTGTCGGACACGATCCCGGAGATCGCGGTGGTCGCGCCGAACACGACGGCGGCGGCGATGTTGAGGACGAGCACTGTACGCCGGTCCAGGCCCGCACCGGTCTCGCTCGTACCGTAGGTGGTGAGGAACGCGGTGCCCATGTAGAACAGCGCGAACAGTATGGTCAGCACACCACCGCCGAGCAGGACCTCACGCGGCTGCATGCGGAAGACCTCGAGGATCGGCGCCCCGGCGGAGGCGGTCGCCCGCCGCTTCTGGGCATCGCGGAAGGCGGGGGTCTCGTCGATGGTCACCCGCACCCACAGCCCGATGCCGACCAGAACGACGGACAGCAGGAACGGGATCCGCCAGCCCCAGTCGAGGAAGGCGGGCCCGGTGTCGCCGAGCACGGCGTCGATGGCGAGGAAGGTGCCGCTGGACAGCGCGAACGCCAGCGCTGGGCCCAGCTGCGGGAAGATCGCGTAGAGGCCGCGCTTGGTCGGCGGGGCGTACTCGGCGGCGAGCAGGGTCGCACCCGCCCACTCACCGCCGACCGCGAGGCCCTGCAGGAACCGCAGGACGACGAGGATGATCGGGGCCGCGATGCCGAGGGTGGCGGCCCCGGGCAACAGGCCGATCACCATGGTGGAGACACCCATCAGCATCAGCGTGGCGATGAGCGTCTTCTTGCGGCCGAGCCGGTCACCGTAGTGGCCGAACAGGATCGCCCCGAGCGGTCGGGCGATGAACGCGACGGCAAAGGTCGCGAACGAGGCCACGATGCCCGCGGCGGTGCCGAGGGCAGGGAAGAACACCTTCGGGAAGATCAGGGCTGCGGCGGTGCCGTAGATGAAGAAGTCGTAGAACTCGATCGTGGTGCCGGCGCAGCTGGCAAAGGCCACGCGCCGCAGTGGCGTCGAGCGAGTGGTTGTGTGCTCCATTGAGTCTCCTTGATTCAGCAGATCAGAACTGGGGGTGAGTTGTCGTGACGGTCACGGGGTGCTGTGTCCGGTGGCGGTTCATGGGGTGCGGCCGGCTGGTGCGCCGGTGAGCCGGGGAGTGCCGGGGGACAGATCCAGGTCACGCGGGAGGAGTTCGGTCTTGGCACGGCGGTGATGGGCGCGGACCTCCTCCGGCGTCGGGCTGTGCAGGACGGTGCCGTGGCGGACGACGGATACCTGCAGCAGCCGGCCGGGCCTCGTCCGGCCGATCAGGTCCGGGGTGGCGACGACGCGCTCGCGGGCGGCGTGCCCGGCGTCGTCGAGCTCGCGAGAGGCGCGCTTGATCCCACCGATCGACGCCTTGCCGACGCTGCGCTTGGCAACCGGGCGCAGCGGAGCGTCGGCGCCGGGGGCGTCGGCGATCGCGACGAGCTTGTAGATCATCTCGGCGGTGGGCGCGCCGGCGCCCGTGACCAGCCGGGTACCGACACCGAAGGCGTCCACGGGGGCATCGGCGAGCGCGGCGATGCGATGCTCGTCGAGGTCGCCGGTGACCGTGATCCTCGTACCGCGAGCGTCGAGGGAGTCCAGCAGCGTGCGGGCCCGAGCGGCTTCGATGGCCGGATCGCCGGAGTCGATGCGGATCGCGCCGAGGTCGGTGCCGGCCACGTCGATCGCGGTGCGGATCCCGGCGCCGGTGTCGTAGGTGTCGACCAGCAGGGTGGTGCCGGTGCCGAGCGCGGCGACCTGGCCGGCGAACCCGGCCCGCTCGTCGGCGTGGGCGAGAACGAAGGCGTGCCCGCTGGTACCGGTGACGGGCACGCCGTGGCGCAGCCCGGCCTGCAGGTTCGAGGTGGCGGTGAACCCGACCAGGTACGCGGCGCGCGCAGCGGCGACCGCGGCTTCCTCGTGGGTGCGCCGGGATCCCATTTCGATCAGCGGCCGGCCGGCGGCCGCAGTGACCATCCGGGCGGCAGCGGTGGCGATGGCCGAGTCGGCGTTGAGGATGGAGAGGACGAGCGTTTCCAGCAGCACGCACTCGCCGAACGTGCCGGAGACGGTGAGCACCGGCGAGTACGGGAAGTACAGCTCGCCCTCGCGGTAGGCGTCGATGTTGCCGGTGAAGGCGAACTCGGCCAGGTAGGCGGCGGTCGCGTCGTCGGCGACGCCGATGGCGCGCAGCATTGCGATCTGGCCGGCGGTGAACCGGAACTCCTGCAACGCCTCGGTCAGCCGGCCCAGCCCGGCGACGACGCCGTAGCGACGCCCGGCGGGCAGGCGACGGGCGAAGACCTCGAAGGTGGCCCGGTGCGCGGCGGTGCCGTCGGCGAGGGCTGCGCGCAGCATGGTGATCTCGTAGGCGTCGGTGTGCAGGGCCGTCGACGCCCCAGTGGTCGTGAGGGGGGTGACCAACGTGTGCCCCGCGTCGAGGGCACGGCGGTCGATGGTTCCGGTCACGGGCTTCCTTCCAAGGTCGTGTGCGGGTCGGTGTCGTGATCAGTTCCTGCGGCAGGGCAGCGCGCGCAGTTCCTTCGCCGAGACCGGGACCGGGCAGGCCGTCCGGCCGGTGCGTCGCGGCTGCGGCCTCTGGGATCCGCAGAGGCATCGCCTCGAAGAACCCGACAGCGCACTCCTTCAGTCGCGCCCAACCCCGGCGCACGACGATCTCCTGGGTGCGCGCCTCAGCTGTCGTGGACCAGTCTCACGGTGGCCGTTCCTGCGCGACCTCCGTCGACCGGTCGACGGCCGGGCCGATTGCTGGGTCCACCGATCGGCCCCGTACCCCCGCTCGTTCAGATGTGGATCTTGAGTTGCGGCCGCAGTAGATGTTTGTCGTGCTGGATCCGGGTAGGGCTTCAGCGGGACGCGTCCTTCGATCGCTCGACAGTCGGCTCCCCCTGGGTGTCGGACGTCCGGCCGACGGCGACCCGCCGAGGTCGGCGGCAGAGTTCTCCTTTGTCAAGAGGCATCCCAGCCACGCGAACCGAAGGGGAAGAAGAGATGACCGCGTTCTGGACCATGATCCGCAGCACCGCCCGCCGTCTCGACGAGTGGACGCCCGCCGCGTTCACCCCGACGACGTCCATGCAGGACCCGGCGGTGGAACTGGCTCGGCTGACCCAGGGCCGCCTGCCCAGGGACTTTCAGTACCCGGTCGGCTTCCACCGCTGAAGGCTTCGGAGGCGAAGTCCACGCGGCGGACTCGTTCGTAGCCGACGGGAGCGAGGTCGTCCAACCGGGAGCGGCAGCGGCCGCGGGTACGCCCGGTTCACCACGTACGCCTTGTCGATCAGGATCCGGGCGAGGCGACCCGCCCACGGCGCACGGCGTCCGCAGTCACGGTGGCGAGCGTGGCGCGCATGATGTGGCCGACGAAGGGGCGCACGAGCGTCCAGTACCGGGCGAAGCGGCGCGCACTGTCCTGCTCGGTGACCAGGGTGCGGGCCTCGTAGGAGACCAGCGTGCGGGACGTGCCGTAGGGGCGGAGCGAGAAGTTCGCGGCGATCTTGCCCCAGTCCGGTTCGGCGAAGGCCGCGAACCCCTCTGGTGTCATCCCGGTGACGTCGTACCACTCGATCACCGGCTGCCAGAACCGGCCGACCGCACCCAGCGCGATCTCGTGCTCGGCGACCTCGCCGAGGGACAGCCACCCCGGCAGCGACGGTCCACCACGCAGCGGCAGCTGGGCCGGAGGCGCGGGGGAGGCCGGGCGGCCGGCGAGCCGGGCGAGCCGGTCGGGCAGCCCCCGGACGGCCATCGCGGCATCCATCACCGGCGAGTGCACCCGTGCGAGGTCCAGCGCGCACAGCGCCTGCCAGGTCGCCGCGAGGTCCGATTCGGCCACTGTGTGCTCGACGATCGTCGTGTCATACCGAGGCAGGTACCGGTCGATGAGCATCGCGGCCGGCGTCGAGGGTGCGGTCCTGGTCATGGGCGGGCCCTCCGTCGTCACAGCCCTCGACCCTCCTCCGCAGGCCCACAGCGACGTAGAGCCCTTCGTCTCCCTCCGCCGGGATCATCGGCCGACCGCTTCCGGCCCAACGCCACTCCGATGTCGCGGTCCACCGCGTCACAGCCGCCCGGCCATCTCTGGATCCGCCTGCGGCCGAGGGCCCGGATACCTGCCACCAGCTCGCGCGGCGCTCCCAGCTGCACGGGTCAATCCGAATGTGCTCACCGGCCGCATCGGTTGACCGGCTACCTGAACCACCGAAACGCGTAGCTCCCGCGCCGGATCGCCACCGCGAACGGCGAGGCCGGCGGCCCCACCGCGCTGATCGCCGAGCCGAAGCGCCTGCTCGACCAGGGCACGATCAGCCAGACCGAGTACGAGTCGCTGAAGGCAAGCGACGGCCGGTCGCTCGGTGAGCCGGAGCATTGACCGGCGGCGGCGCGGCGGGGCGCGACGCACGTGAGGCCCGGGAGCCCGGCCGCACCACCATCGAACCGGCTCCGGCACCCACCATGAACCCGCACGGGGCATGACGCCGCAACTGTTCCACCTCGCGGCGCCACGCCCGACCGTCGGGCTCAGGGCCGGGTCACACCCGCTCGAAGCCGTGGTAGTGCGCCACGGCCACGCCGTCGCCGATCTGCTTGTACGTGCCGACCCCGCCGAGGAACGGCATGAACACGCGCCGCTTGCCGGGGATGTTGGCGCCCATGTACCAGGACGCGGCCTGCGGCATCAGCGTGGTGTCGGCGATGTCGTTGGTGGCGGCCACCCAGTTGTCCTCGGCGTCCTGCTCGGGCTCGATCCGGGTGAGCCCGCCCGCCCGCATCTGCTCGAGCGCGGCGGTGATCCAGTCCACGTGGTACTCGATCGACGTCATCATGTTCGACAGCACCGACGGGCTCTGCGGCCCGGTGATCGTGAACAGGTTGGGGAAGCCGACCGACATCAGGCCCATGTAGGTGCGCGGGCCGTCCGCCCACTTCTCGCGCAGCGTCAGGTCCCCGTTGCGGATCTCCATGGCGTTGAGCGCGCCGGTCATCGCGTCGAAGCCGGTCGCGAAGACGATCACGTCGACCTCGTGCTCGGTGTCCCCGGCGACGATCCCGTGCGCCGTGACGCGGCGGATCGGCTCGTCGCCCAAGTCCACGAGGGACACGTTGTCCCGGTTGTAGACCTCGAAGTAGCCGGTGTCGACGCACATGCGCTTGCTCGCGATGGGGTAGGTGCGCGGGCTGAGCTTCTCGGCGACCTCCGGATCCTTCACCGTCTCGCGGATGCGGCGGCGGACGTACTCGGCCACGGCCTCGTTCGCCTCGGCGTCGACCAGGACGTCGGCGAACTCGGAGGTGAAGCAGAGCCCGCCCACGTCCCAGCGCAGGGCCAGCCGTCGCTCGACCTCGGCAGGATCGGTCTCGCTGAGCAGGTCGGTGCCGTCGCCGCACTGGAACCCGATCCGCTCCATCCGGCTGAGTGCGCGGAACTCGGGGTAGATCGGCCGGACCTCGGCGAGCCGCTCGTTCGGCCCGTTGTGGGCGGGCACCGCGTACGACGGGGTCCGTTGGAAGACGACGAGGCTGCCGACCTCGGGAGCGATGGCGGTGATCGTCTGCAGTCCGGACGAGCCGGTACCGACCACGGCGACGCGCTTCCCGGCCAGGTCGACGGGCTCGTGCGGCCAGCTGGAGGTCCAGTAGACCTCCCCGGCGAAGTCCTCGAGCCCCTCGAAGCGGGGGCGCGAGGGCACCGACAGGCAGCCGGTCGCCGCGATCACGTAGGTGGCGGTCCGGCTCTGCCCGTCGTCCGTGGTGACGGTCCAGCGGGTCGCGTCCTCGTCCCACACCGCCGACCGCACCCGCCGGTTGAACTCGATCTCGCGGCGCAGGTCGTAGCGGTCGGCGACGTGCCGGGCGTAGTCGAGGAGCTCGGGCTGGGCGGCGTAGCGCTCGCTCCAGTCCCACTCCTGCTCGAGCTCGGGGTCGAAGGAGTAGGAGTACTCGACCGACTCGATGTCGCAACGGGCGCCGGGGTAGCGGTTCCAGTACCAGGTGCCGCCGACGTCGTCGCCCGCCTCGATCACGCGGACGTCGAAACCCGCCTCCCGCAGGCGCTTCAGCTGGTACATGCCGGAGAAGCCGGCCCCGATCACGATCACGTCGTGGTGTGTCACCGCTCAGCCCTCCCGGCCGGTCTCGAGGAACGCCGCGATCTGGCCCGCGACGAGCTTGAGCCCCGTCTCGGCACCCGGCAGCACGTTGATCATCTGGAAGAAGGCGTGCATCTCGCCCTCGGCCTCCTCGAGCACGACGGGGACGCCCGCGCCCCGCAGGGCCTCGGCGTAGGCGACGCCCTCGTCGTGCAGCGGGTCGAACTCGGCGACCACGACGAGCGCGGGCGGCAGCCCCGCGTGGCTCGGCGCGCGCAGCGGGGACGCCTCGGGGTTCGTCCGGGCGGCCGGGTCCGGCAGGTAGTGGTCCCAGAACCAGGCCATGGTGTCCCGGTTGAGCAGGAGCTGGTTCTCGGGGGCCTGGTAGGAGGGGGTGGTGAAGTCGCAGTCGGTCACCGGGTAGACCAGGGCCTGGTAGCCGATCGCGGGACCGCCCCGGTCACGCGCCCGCAGCGTCATGACCGCGGCGATGTTCGCGCCCGCGCTGTCCCCGGCGACGACGAGCGGCACGCCCGCGGGCGCCAGCTCGGTGGCGTGGTCGACGACCCAGGTGAGGCCGGTCCAGCTGTCCTCGATCGCGGTGGGGAAGGGGTGCTCGGGGGCCTTGCGGTAGTTGACCAGGACGACCACGGACCGCGTCAGCTCGGCCAGCCGGCGTCCGATGTGGTCGTACTGCAGGTCGATGTCCCCGAGCACCCACCCGCCGCCGTGGAAGTAGACGACGATCCCCTGCGGCTCACCGAACGGGGTCAGCACCCGGACGCGGAACCGGCCGCCCTCGCCGTCGAGCTTGAGGTTGCGGACCGCGGCGACCTCGGGCCCGGGCCCGCTCAGCCCGGCCATCACCGGACCGTTCAGCCGGGCGACGGCCGGGGTCGACTCGTGGATCGCGGGTCCACCTGCCTCCGCGAGTTGGGCCAGCAGCGCCTGCGACGCCGGTTCGAGCGGCATGCACCTTCTCCTCGTCGAGTTCGGACACGATGCGTCGTCCTGTGACCCGGTCGTCCATGACGCCGATCACGGTTCCGGTGCCACACGGTAGGTCCGCCCGAGGTGCGCGGACAGCGCAGACGGGGCCACATCACGGCCGTTCCGGCCAGCGCTCGTCCACGCGGAGTAATGCAGTCGTTTGCCGGCGGCGGGGCTCGTGACAGACTCGGGGTGCGCGGCGAGGGGGCCAGGCATCAACGGAGGCGGTCATCGATGACGGCGGTTCGCCGGTCGGACACCATGCCGTCGCCCCGCGTCGTCGCCGCGATGACGGACTCCTGGGACCACCCGCGCACGATGGTCGGGGTCTCGATCCTCTGCGAGTGGGCCGCGGTGGCGGGTGTGCCGGCCGAGACGCTGCTGCGGGGCTCGCACATCCCGCCCGCGCTCCTCACGGACCCGGAGCAGCTGATCGAGGCCCGGCAGGAGATCGCGGTGATCCGTGCCCTGCTGCGCACCTTCGGCGACCGCCCGGGCCTGGGGGTGGAGATCGGCAGGCTCTACCACCTCACCGCCTACGGCTACTACGGCTTCCTGCTCGCGTCCTGCTCGTCGGTCCGGGAGACCATGCGGCACGGGTTGCGGTACGCGCCGCTGACCTTCGCCTTCTCCACGATGAGCGTCTACGAGACGGACGCGCCCTCCGTGGTGCAGGACCTGGCGGCAGAGGACGTGCCCCGCGACATCCGGCGCTTCGTGGTGGAGCGGGACCTCGCGGCCGCGGTCCAGCTCCAGCGCGAGCTGCTGCCGTGGCCGCGGCGGTTCCCGCTGCGCGAGGTCCGGCTGGCGGACGACGTCGGGCGTTCGCCGCTGCCAGCGGTGTTCGCCGAGCACTTCGGCGTACCCGTCAGCGGCGGGCACGCCCGCACGGAGCTCGTGTACGACCCCGGCTTCCTCGACGAACCGCTGCCGATGGCCAGCCCGCACACCGCCGCGATGATGATCCAGCAGTGCGAGCGCATCCGCACCGAGCGCCTGCACCGGACCGGCATCGCCGCCCAGGTCCGCGCGCAGCTGTGGGGGCGGGAGTCCCTCGACGTCGGGCTCGAGGAGATCGCCGAGTGCCTGCACTACCCCCCGCGGACACTGCGGCGACGCCTCGCACAGGAGGGCACGAGCTTCCGGGCGATCCTCGACGAGGTGCGCTGGACCGTCGCCGAGGAGCTCCTGCGGACCCCGGCCGTCTCCCGTGGCGAGATCGCCCGGCGGCTGGGCTACCGGGACTGGTCGAGCTACCTGCGTGCGCGCCGCCGCTGGCAGGGACGGACGAGCGCCTGAGGGCGACACCCCCGGTGGTCTCTGGTCCAAGGTTGTTGCCGGGGAAGGCGTGGAACGGCGCGTGTGCCTGGGCGCGTACCCGGCGGGCTCAGGCAGGTGTGGGTCTCGGGTGCGACGGACGGCCGGTGCCGGACCGCCCGTCCCGACTCAGCGGTCGGTCGGGCCCGGTCGGGCGGACCCGGTGGCGGTCAGAGTGCGCCGGCGGCGGCGTGCAGGTTCTTGGCCGCCAGGGCGAGGCCCTCGGTCTGGGAGTAGGCGGCGTCCTCGTGCTCGATGTTGACCGCCATGTCCGGGTGGACCTCGGCGAGCGCGCGCAGGAACTCGGTCCAGTAGGCCACGTCGTGGCCCTCGCCGACGGCGACGAACTTCCAGGCGGGGTTCTCCGGCCAGGCGTTGCACCAGAAGCCGTAGCCGGTGGGGACCTTGTTCTCCGCGTCGGCCGGCACGCGGGTGAAGCTGGTGTCGAGCACGCCGCGGATGTCCACGCCGGGCTGGATGGCGGCGTCCTTGGCGGCGGCGTGGAAGACCAACGGACCGAGCCACTTGATGCAGGCCACGACGTCCATGCCCTGCCACATCAGGTGCGAGGGGTCCATCTCGGCGCCGACGTGGGTGGCGCCGATGTCGTCGACCAGCTTCTTCAGCGTGACGGGGGAGAAGACCAGGTTGTGCGGGTGCATCTCGATGGCGACCCGGACGTCGTTCTCCCGGGCGAGTGCGTCGATCTCGCTCCAGAACTCGCGGGCGACGCCCCACTGGTAGTCCAGGACGTCCATGTAGACGCCGTCCCACGGGTTGACCACCCAGGAGGGGTACTTGGCGTCGGGGTCCGAGCCGGGGGTGCCGGACATGGTGACCACGTGCTTCACGCCGAGCAGGCCGGCGAGGCGGATGGTGCGGCGGAGGTCGTCGGCGTGCTTGGGGCCGACGCCGGGCAGCGGGTTGAGTGGGTTGCCGTTGCAGTTCAGCCCGGTCAGCTCCAGGCCGCGCTCGGCGAACACGGCGAGGTACTCCTCGCGGGCCTTCGCGGAGGTCAGGAGCAGGTCGACGTTGCAGTGCGGGGCCGGGATGAACCCGCCGGTGTTGACCTCGACGGAGGTCAGCCCGTTGGCCTTCAGGACGTCGAGGGCCTCGGTGAGGGTGTGGTCGTGCAGGCAGGCGGTGTAGGCGCCGAGCTTGAGGGCCATGATCGGGATCCTTCGGTGAGGGGTCAGACGGAGGGGACGTCGACGGCGGCGCCGCCGTTCTCGGCGGATTGCACGACGGCCTGCATGATCTCCATCGTGCGCAGGGCGTCGGCGAAGGTCGCGCACGCCGGGATCGGGTCGAACACGCCCGCGACCTGGTCGAGGAACGCGCGCGCCTGGTAGGTGAAGTTCTCGCTGTTGCCGCCGCCGACGCCGGGGGCCTCCATCGGCATGCCGCCCTTGAAGTAGGGCAGCTGCGGGCCGGCGATGATCTGCCGGGCGCCCTGGGTGCGGGCCTCGGGCTGGGCGTCGTCGAACAGGTACTCGGCGGGGCGGTTCTGGTCGAACGCGGCGCGCCCGCCCACGCCGAGGACGTCGAAGCCCAGACCGTTGGGCAGGCCGAACGCGGTGCGGGACACCGAGAAGCTGCCGACCAGGCCGGAGGCGAAGCGGGCGGTGAAGGTCGCGGAGTCCTCGTTCTCGACCTCGCCGAGCTCGTCGGAGACCGGGGCGGCGTTGTGCCCGACGACCGCGCCCAGCGGTAGCGGGCGCTTGCCGATCTGCGTGGAGAGCGCGGCGCCGGCGACCGACACGATCGGGCCGGCGACGTACTCGGCCGTGTCGATCACGTGCGAGCCGATGTCACCCAGCGCGCCCGACCCCTTCGGGCCCGTGAACCGCCAGCTCAGCGGGCCGCGGGGGTCGGTGGCGTAGTCGCACCAGTAGCGGCCCTGGAAGACCGAGAGAGCGCCCAGCTCGCCGGCCCGGACGTGGTCGCGGATCGCGGCGATGGAGGGGTTGCGCCGGAAGGTGTACCCGACCGCGGTGACCAGGTCGGTCGAGCGCTCCAGCGCGACCATGGCGCGGGCGTCGTCGAGCGAGCCGGCGAGGGGCTTCTCGCACAGGACGTGCTTGCCCGCCGCGACCAGGGCCTCGGCGATCGGCCGGTGCAGGTCGTTGCCCACGACGATGCTGACCGCGTCGATGGTCGGGTCCTCGGCGACCTGCTCCCACGAGGAGTAGGCCTGCTCGTAGCCGTAGCGGCGGGCGGCGTCCTCGCCGAGCTCGACGTTGGCGTCGGCGATCGCGGCCAGCCGGATCTCCGGCAGACCGGGGCCGAAGACGGTGCCGGCGTTGCGGTACGCGGCGGCGTGGCTGCGGCCGGCCATTCCGGCGCCGATGACGGCGACGGACAGGGGTCGGTCGGTCTGGGGCTGCGTGGACATCTTGTGCCTTTCGACGCGTGCGGCGTGCCAGACGGGGCCGTCTGGAACGTTCTGGTCCCGGTACGGCGAAGCGGCCGTTATTTCCACCGGAACGTTCCAGTTGAGCGACACGGACGGTAGGGTCTCCGTCGTCACCATGTCAAGACAAAGTTGGAGCCTGGTGCATACCGGGTGAGCGGAGGTGCACGTGGCGTCGAAGACCGGGCGGGTCACGATCGTGGACGTCGCGCGAGTCGCAGGCACCTCCGTGTCCTCGGCCTCCGTGGCCCTGCGCGGCGAGCCCGGCGTCTCGGAAGACACCCGCCGCCGGATCCTCGACACCGCCCGGCGGCTCGGCTACCGACCCGACCAGCGCGCACGGACTCTGCGCGAGCAGCAGTCCCGGCTGCTCGGCGTCACGTACACGGTGTCGCAGGCCTTCCACGCCGAGGTCGTCGAACACCTGTACCGAGCCGTCGCCGACAGCGGCTACGACCTCGTACTCTCCGCGACGACGCGCGGGCGCGGTGAGCTCGAGGCGATCGAGAGTCTGGTGCAGGACCGCTGTGCCGCGCTGGTGCTGGTCAGTCCCGAGATGGGCAGCCACGACCTCGCCGCGGTCAGTCGGAGGGTCCCGACGGTGCTGGTGGGGTCGGAGCTGCGTGCCGAGTCCGTCGACTCCGTGCGCGCCGACGACCGCCGAGGCGTCGCGCTCGCCGTCGAGCACCTCGTTGCGGCGGGCCACCACGACATCCACTACGTCGACGGCGGCCGGGCGATCATGAGCGACACCCGGCGGGAGGGCTACCTCGAGGCGATGGCGGCGCACGGTCTGGCCGCGTGCGCCCGGGTCGTCGAGGGGCACGCCGACGAGGAGTCCGGCGTCGCCGCGGCCACCGAGCTGCTGGCCGCTCCCCACCGCCCGACCGCAGTGCTGGCGCACAACGACATGACCGCCTTCGGCCTCCTGCTGACCCTGCGGATGCGCGGCATCGACGTCCCTGGCGAGCTCTCGGTCGTCGGCTACGACGACACCCGGCTCGCCTCGCTGCGCAACGTCGAGCTCACCTCGGTCAGTCAGGATCCGGCCGCCCTCGCCGCCGCCGCCGTCCGCTGCGCGATCACCCGGGCCGAGGGGCGGGAGGCACCGGCGGGGGAGTACGTCACCCCACCGCGGCTCGTCACGCGCGGGAGCTCGGGAGCTGCGCCCGTGCCGTCCCACTAGCTTCTTCCGGCGCGGGTTCGTCGACAGGCAGGCCCAGTAGGAGCACTCGCCGCCGACGGGTTCCCGCTCGATGAGGCCGTGGTCAACCCGCCACGAACCACCTGGTCGGCGACGTTCTCGCCGACCGATCCGGCATCGATCACGACGACGTCGAAGGTCGCAGTGCTCGTGTCCCTCCTTCCTCCTCAGTGCTCCTTCGTGCCGCGACCGAGGCGCAGCGCCGAGACGAGGAAGAAGATTCCGCCGAGGGTGGCGTAGCCGGCCACGTTGACCAGCGACGGGTTCGCTGCGCCCGCCATGAGGAGGAACCCGCTGCCGGCGATCACGGAGATACCGCCGCTGAGCATCATCGGCCACTGCCCACCCAGCGCACGCCGGTTGATCCCGACGACGAGCTGGATCAGACCGGCGACGACGGCCCACGCGCCCCAGACCCGCAGGACCGCGGGGATGCCCGAGGCGGCGGCGATGGCCAGTCCGAGTGCGGCGAGGAGGCTGATGGCGATGTTGAGGTACAGCCCCCGGGACGACGACGTCGACCCCGTCGACCTCGACACCCGTGCGTCGACGACGGCGGAGGCCACGTCGAACAGCGGGTAGAGCACGACCAGGACGGCGACGGCAGGCCCGAACTCAGGCCCCGTCAGGGCCAGCAGGGCCGCCCAGACGATTGCGAACCCGAACCGGCCGAAATAGAGCCGCCGCAGAGCCGGGGCGAACCCGGGAGCGGCGGAGGTGACAGCGGTACTCATGGAAGCTCCTCGAGGACGAGCAGGCGGCGAATGAGGGAGAACGTTCTGTCTCGCGACGTGGTCGACGGTCACAGAAGGAGGTGAGCGTGTCAAGACTGAACGTTCTATCTGGTAGGTTTCGTTCATGGAGCGCAGCGTCAGTGCTCGGCCGTCCGAGGCGCGTTCACGGCTGCTCGACACCGCGAGCCGGATCTTCTATGCCGACGGGCTGCACACGGTGCCGGTCGATCGGATCCTGGCGGAGGCCAACACGACCCGGGCGACGTTCTACCGCCACTTCCCGGGCAAGGAGGACCTGGTGGTCGCCTACCTCGAGGGAGCCGATCGCCACCTCCGGGACCGTCTCGGGGAGACCCAGGCGGCTCGCCGGTCGGCGGAGGAGGCCGTGCGTGCGATCGCCGCGGACATCGCCGCGGACATCCGGATGCCGGGCTTCCGCGGCTGCGCCTTCCTCAATGCTGCGGCGGAGTACCCCGACCCGGCGCACCCCGTGCATCGACGGGTGGTCGCTCACCGTGAGTGGTTCCTGAGTGCACTGTCGGATCTGTTCGCCCGGATCGGGGATCGGCTCGCCGAGCCTGCCGCACGACACTTCGTCATGCTGCGGGACGGCGCGATGGCAGCCGGCTGCCTGTCCGAGCCGGCAGCCGTGTGCAAGACCTTCCTCGACGGCGTCGAAGGACTTCTGTGGTCCCGTTCCGTCCCGGGTGCGCCGCGAGGCTGAGCGCGGCGCGAGCCCGACCACCCGGTGGCGGGCCCCGGCGCTGACGCTCGGTGAGTCAGCGAAGCCGGCCGAGCCGCCCGTCTCGCCCAGCGAGGCGTGCGGCGACGCGCGACGATAGATCCAGGTACGCGACCAGCCGCGGCTGACGAGTGTCGGGGAGCAGCGCATGGCGGAGGAGTTCCGGGACCGCGACGGATCGCACGAGCAGACCGATCACGAGCAGGCGCACGAGCCGTCCGAGATCACCTACGCGGAGTATCTGCACCCCGCGCGGCCGCGCAGCCTGCGCCATCGCGCGCGGGTGAAGTCGCCGTTCGCGCGCCGGTCGGTGGCGCAGGACGGGCCGGCGACGGGGGAGAACCCGGCGTATGTCGACTGGCTGCTCAGCCAGTCGATGCTCGCCGACGCCAACGAGATCGCCCGGCAGTTCTCCGGCCAGGGCACGATGTGGCAGAACCCGTTCGCCGCTCCGGGGCCGCGTCACGCCGTCGAGACGGCGTCGGTGTGGTTCACCGCGTACCCGATTTCGTTGATCACGCGGTCCGGGGAGTCCTTCCTCGGCGCGCTGGGGGACGAGGAGCTGTGGAAGGCGTTCGCCGCGATCGGGATCGAGGGGGTCCACACCGGGCCGGTCAAGCGCGCCGGTGGTATCTCCGGCTGGCAGTACACGCCCAGCGTGGACGGCCACTTCGACCGGATCAGCACCCAGCTCGACCCGGCCTTCGGCACGGAGTCGGAGTTCCGGGCGATGTGCGGGATGGCGACCTGGTACGGCGGCACGATCATCGACGACGTGGTGCCCGGGCACACCGGCAAGGGCGCGGACTTCCGGCTCGCGGAGATGAAGTACGGCGACTATCCCGGCATCTATCACATGGTCGAGGTCGAGCCCGAGGACTGGGGGCACCTGCCCGACGTCCCGCAGGGGCGGGACTCGGTCAACATCGACACCTCGACGGAGGACTGGCTGGAGAAGGCCGGCTACATCATCGGCCGGCTGCAGCGGGTGATCTTCTTCGCCGAGGGTGTCAAGGAGACGAACTGGAGCGCCACGCGGCCGGTCGTCGGGGCGGACGGTGTGGAGCGCCGGTGGGTGTACCTGCACTACTTCAAGGACGGCCAGCCCTCGATCAACTGGCTCGACCCGACCTTCGCCGGGATGCGGATGGTGATGGGCGACGCCCTGCACTCGCTGACCGACCTCGGCTCCGGCGGGCTGCGCCTGGACGCCAACGGCTTCCTGGGGGTGGAGAAGAGCACCGAGGGCATGCCGGCGTGGTCGGAGGGCCATCCGCTGTCCGAGGCGGCCAACCAGCTCATCGGCAGCATGGTCCGCAAGGTCGGCGGGTTCACCTTCCAGGAGCTGAACCTGACCATCGACGACATCAGGATCACCTCCGAGGCGGGCGCGGACCTGTCCTACGACTTCATCAACCGGCCCGCCTACCACCACGCCTTCGCCACCGGCGACACGGAGTTCCTCCGGCTGACCCTGCGCAGCTCGCTCGACTGCGGTGTCGACCCGGCCTCGCTCGTGCACGCCCTGCAGAACCACGACGAACTCACCTACGAGCTCGTCCACTGGGCGTCCGGCCACAAGGACGACGTCTACACCTACAAGGGCGAACAGATCACCGGGGGCGAGCTGGCCGAGACGATCCGCGCGGACCTCGTCGCGCACCTCACCGGCCCGCAGCGCCCCTACAACCTGATCTTCACCACGAACGGGATCGCCTGCACGACCGCGTCGGTCATCGCCGCGGTGCTCGGCTTCCCCACCCTGGATGCGATCGACGACGGCGAGGACCGCGACCGCATCCGGCGGGCGCACCTGCTGCTGGCCATGTTCAACGCCCTGCAGCCCGGGGTGTTCGCGCTGTCGGGCTGGGACTTGTGCGGCATGCTCACCCTCCCGCACGAGGACGTCGCCGAGCTCATCGAGGGAGGCGACACCCGCTGGATCCACCGTGCCGCCCACGACCTGATGGGCGTGGCCCCGCGGACCCGCAAGTCCGAGGCCGGTATGCCCCGCGGGCGCAGCCTCTACGGGTCCCTGCCCGCGCAGCTCGAGGACGAGACCAGCTTCGTCCGCCAACTCCAGGCGATCCTCGCCGTCCGCCGCCACTACGGCATCGCGACCAGCCGCCAGGTCGACGTCCCCGACGTCTCCCACAAGGGCATGCTGGTCCTCGTCCACGAGCTCGACGATCCCGGGCACCTGCAGCTGACCGTACTCAACTTCGCCAACGAGCCGATCTGGGGCACCGTGCGCTCGGAAGCCCTGCCCTCTGGCGGCCAGGTCTGCAACATGTTCAACGAGGAGCCCCTGGGGACCGTGGACGACCTGCAGAGCTTCGGCGTCGAACTCGCCCCGCACCAGGGCATGTCACTGCTCGTGCGGCCTCCGGAGCCCGAGGAGGCGCACTGAGTGCGACGGCTACCGGGGCACCATCGGAGGTCCTCGCGAGGCAGCGTCCAGGCGTATCGAATGGCGGCGGGATGAGGACGTCGGGCGAGGAGTGATGGGCTGCTCGTCGAGCGGCTTCGTCGAGAGCGCCCAGCTCGTCGGCGTCTCGGCGCTGGAGGGCTGGCTGGCCGAGCACTGCTCCTCGCGCCTCTTCCTGTGTACGACGCGAAGCGACGAGGTCGTACTGCGCGCCGCGGCCTCGCGGGGCGTTCCCCTCGACCATCTTCGGATCGGCGGCGAGCGACCGACGACACCGCTCGCGACAAGCACGCGAGTGAGGACGCGCAGCGTGTCCAAGACACGCGCCTGCGCCGAACTCGGCGGTCTGCACGAGGACTTCCTGCTCCTCGACGATGCGCAAGCGCTCCGGCTGGCCTACGACGACCATGACCGTCTCGTTGTCGGTTTCGTCGAGCCCGAGGACGCGGTGAACCGCTATCGCCTGATTCGTGACGTGCTCTGGGTGGCAGCCGGCCAGGCCGACAGGCACTTCCTCCGATCGAGCTCGACGAGCTAGTTCGGGAAGCTCCGGCACCTCTCGTCGCGATGCGGTCGCTCAGGTCGACGGCGGCCGGTATCGGACATCCCGCTGCGTGGCCTCGTCCAGCTGCTCGGGTGTCAGCAGGACGGTCGTCCGCGAGATCGCGGCACCGGAGGCGGCCGTCCGGAGGCTCAGGGCTGCCGCAGCGACGTCGTCCGGTACCTCGCCGATGACGACCACGTCGTGGGGCCCGAACGCGAAATAGCAGGCCTCGACCCGTCCGCCGACGCTCTCCACCGCCTCGACGATCGCTGCCCGCCGCGCGCTGCCGCCCTGGTCGAGCACACCGCGCGCCCCGTCGGGCGAATAGCTCACCTGCCACAGGTACCTCGGCATCGTCGCCACGCCTTCCTCGGGGGTGGGCCGTGACGAGCCATCCTCCACCACCTGAGCCGCCCGCGCGAGAACCCGTGCCGGGCGAGATCTCCCGTGCGGGCGCCCCGTCCTCCGATCGCCCGACAGCCGGATCCCCTTGCGTATCGGGCCGCGGGCCGACGGTGGGAGGCCGGGATCGGCGGCAGAGTTCCCCCATCACCGACCACACCAGGCCACTCGTGAAGGGGAACCACGTGAGCAGCGCAGCCACATCCGCCGTCCCGACCACCCGGGCTCATCGTCGTCGGCTCCGCGACGTCGACGACGCCCTGCAGGGCGTCGCGACCTCCTCGAGCGTCCGCCCGCCGGCCGAGCGGCTCACCGGGCCGCCGGAGGACCTCGTCCACGCCATCGACGGCACTCGCCCGCTCACCGCCGCTGACCGACGAGTGTCGCGATGAGCGCGCTCCGGCTGTCCGCCCGCCTGGACCGCCTGCCGATCGGCCGGTTCCACCGCCGGGTGCTGCTCGCTCTCGCCGTCGCCTTCGTCTTCGAGTTCGGCGACCTCAACACCTTCGCCTACGCCGCGCCGGCGCTGCAGCAGCACCTGCACCTGACGGTGGCCGAGATCGCCTTCGTCACCTCCGCCGCCTTCCTCGGCATGTTCCTCGGCGCGGTCGGCGGCGGCCGCTTCGCCGACGCCGTCGGCCGCCGGCGCGCCCTGCTCCTGTCGGTGACCTTCTTCTCGGTCAGCTCGCTGCTCAACGCGGTGGTGTCGACCGTGCCGACCCTGGCCGCGGCGCGGCTCCTCACCGGCATCGGGCTGTCGGCGATGACCATCGCCGCGACTGCGTACCTCTGCGAGGTCATGCCGGCGCGGCTGCGCGGCCGGATGCAGTCGGCCGTGATGGCCATCGGGCTGGTCGGTATCCCGATCATGTCCTTCGCCGCACGCGGGATCGTCCCGCTCGGCACCGAGACCTGGCGCTGGGTCTTCGTCTTCGGCGCCCTGGGGGTGCTCGCCCTGCCTCTCATCGCCCGGCTGCCGGAGAGCCCCCGCTGGCTGCACCAGCACGGCATGCACGAGCGGGCCGCCGCCGCGGTCGACCGGATCGAGAAGGCCACCGCTGCCGATCCCGGCTCACTACCTCCGCTGCCCCCGACGCCGGACGTGGCCCCGTCCACGTCGCGCCCCGGCTACCGTGCCCTGTTCCGCGGGCCCCTCGGCCGTCGCACGCTGATGCTCGCCGTCGTCTGGGTCTTCCAGACCCTCGGGTTCTACGGCTTCGTCGCCTGGGTGCCCACCCTGCTCGCCGCGCACGGCTTCGACCTGGTGCACAGCCTGACCTTCTCGGCCCTGACCACCCTCGGCGCCGTGCCCGGGGCGCTGCTGGCCTGGCCGCTCTCGGACCGCTTCGGCCGCAAGACGCCCATCGCGCTGATCGCCACCGGCATCGCCGCCTGCGGCCTGGCCTACGGCCTGACCTTCAACCCGGTGGCGATCGTCGTCTTCGGCTTCCTGGTCAACGCGCTCACCCAGACGTTCGCCGCGCTGCTGTACGCCTACACCCCGGAGCTGTACCCCACCGAGCTGCGCAGCTCCGGCAACGGCCTGGTCTACGGCGTCGGCCGGCTGGCCAACATCCTCGGTCCGATGATCGTCGCCGCCGTCTTCGGGACGTTCGGCTACAGCCCGGTCTTCCTCTACATCGCCGGCTCCTGGGCGATCGTCGCCCTCACCGTCGCCCTGTTCGGCCCGCGGACCGGGATGCAGCAGCTGGAGAACCTCCAGGGTGCAGATTCCGCGCCCGCGCAGTCGGTCCTGCCGGGCCCGCCGGTTCCGGCGACCCGCTAGCTCGGGCTCCCATCCGTAGCCCGTTGCGTCAGACCACCGAGATGTGGACCTTCCGAGGTCCACATCCGTGTGTGTCGAGGGCACCGGAACCGAGGACGTTGTGCTCTGCGCGGCCCGGCACCCTCCGGCGCACGCTGAGGTCGTCGGCAGCGGTGCGCTGCCGACCTCGTGGGGAAGAACGACGGGTCAGGCGCTGCCTCGCGCGCCGCGGGACGAGGGAGGAACCGATGACGCACACGACCGAGCGCAGCTCCACGCGGGTGCGCGGGTTCACCGATCCCGAGCTGGACTTCCAGCTGCTGCGCCAGCTCGGGTCGGCGGCGTACGGGGGCGCGTCGATCGGCGAGCCCCTCGCCGTCGCGGCGACGCTCGGGGACGGCGTGGCGGGCTGGACCGACGGGTTCGCTGCGCTCGCCGAGCGCCAGCGCGCGGACGCCGGGGCGCGCGCCGCGGCAGGGCACCCGATCAGCGCCCGGGACCGGTTCCTGCACGCCTGCAACAGCTTCCGCGCTGCGGAGTACTTCGCCCCCGCGGGCACCGCCCGGCAGGCCGAGCTCGGGCTGGCCAGCCGGGCCGCGTTCCTCGCTGCGGCCCCGTACCTGCCGGGGCGGGTCGAGGAGCTGTGGCTGCACTGGGAGGACCAGCGGCTGCCCGGATACCTGTGCACGCCACCGGACGAGGCCGGGCCCGGGCCGATCCTGGTCGCCACGAGCGGGTTCGACGGCACGCTGGAGGAGACCTACCTGCAGGTCGGTCGGGCGGGCCTGGAACGGGGCTGGCGGGTGCTGGTGATCTGCGGACCCGGGCAGATGGACGTCACCCGCACCGAGCCGCACACCCACTTCGTCCCCGACACCGAACGGTGGGTCACGCCGTGGCTGGACCACGTGCTCGCCCGGCCCGAGGTCGACCCCGAACGGCTGGCGCTGCTGGGCATCAGCCTGGGCGGGTACTGGGTCACCCGCGCCGCCGCCCACGACGACCGGATCCGGGCGCTGGTGGCGAACTCCCCGATCGTGGACCTGCACGCCTACCAGGTGGCGTTCGTGGCCCCGTACGTCGGAGGGGACCCGGAGGTCGTCCTCGCTCCCGGGGACGACCTCCGGCTCGACGACATCGACACCCTGCCGGACACCGAGATGCCCGCTGCGGCCAAGGAGCTCGCACGCTCGCTCATGACGCGGTTCGGCCGGGCGAGCTTCCTCGACACCTTCGCCTACCTGCGCGGCTTCCGCGTCGATCCCGCCGCCGTGACCTGCCCGGCGCTCGCACTGGTCGGCTCCGGAGAGGGCGGCGAGCCACGGGCCCAGTTCGAGCGGTTCTGCGCCGAGGTCGCCGGCCCCGTGACCGCCCACACCTTCACCGCGGACGACGGCGCCGACACCCACTGCCAGCTGGGCAATCTCGCCTACTCGGCGGCCGTGGTGTTCGACTGGCTGGAGGAGCTGTTCGCACGGGGATGACGGGCTCGACCCCTCGCTCGGTCCTGGTGACCGAGCGAGGCGGGGCCGACGCACGAGGTCAGCGCTCGAAGCCTCGTTCGATCCCGGCCCAGACGCCGTCGTAGTCGGACTGGCGGTGGACCGCGGCGTGCGCGAAGTCGGGGACCGTGATGGGCCAGCGGGTCTCGAACATGAAGGCGAGGGTGTCGGCGATCTTCTGGGGTGCGAGCTCGGCGGCGCTGGCCTTGCGGTAGGTCTCGGCGTCGGGGCCGTGGGCGCTCCACATGTTGTGCAGGCTGGCGCCGCCGGGCAGGAACCCTTCGGCCTTGGCGTCGTACACGCCGTGGACCAGGCCCATGAACTCGCTCATGATGTTGCGGTGGTACCAGGGCGGGCGGAAGGTGTCCTCGCCGACGAGCCACCGCGGGGCGAAGACGACGAAGTCCGCGTTCGCCTGACCGGGCGTGTCGGTGGGTGAGGTGAGCACCGTGTAGATCGACGGGTCCGGGTGGTCGTAGGAGACCGTGCCCAGGACGTTGAACCGGGCGGTGTCGTACTTGTAGGCGGAATGGGTGCCGTGCCAGGCCACGACGTCGAGCGGGGAGTGGTCGTAGTCGGCGGCCCACAGCGCGCCGGCGTACTTCTGCACGACCCGGACGGTCTCCTCGCGGTCCTCGTAGGCGGCGACGGGGTAGAGGAAGTCGCGCGGGTTGGCCAGGCCGTTGGCGCCGATGGGGCCGAGTTCGGGCAGGACGAAGGGCTGGCCGTAGTTCTCGCAGACGTAGCCGCGGGCGGGGCCGTCGGGCAGCTCGACGCGGAACCGGACACCGCGGCCGATGACGGCGATCTCCCCGGGCGCGACGTGCAGGCGGCCGTACTCGGTGTGCAGCAGCAGGGCACCCTGCTGGGGGACGATCAGGAGCTCGCCGTCGGCGTTGACGAAGTAGCGGTCGGTCATCGACCGGTCCGCGGCGTAGAGGTGGATGCCGATGCCGGCGCGCTGGCGGACGTCGCCGTTGACCCCGACGGTGTAGAGGCCGTCGACGAAGTCGGTGGGCTGGCCGGGCAGGGGCAGCGGGTCCCAGCGCAGCCGGTTGGGGTCGGTGATCCCGGTGGTGTCCGGGGCCGAACGCAGCAGGCCGGTGTCGATGCGGCGGAACGGCGGATGCGCGGCCGAGGGCCGGATCCGGTACACCCAGCTACGCCGGTTGACCGCGCGGGGCTCGGTGAACGCGGTGGCGCTGTGCTGCTCGGCGTAGAGCCCGAGCGGGGCGCGCTGGGGGGAGTTGCGGCCCACCGGGAGCGCCCCGGGCACCGCTTCGGTGGCGTGCTCGTTGCCGAACCCGGACGCGTAGGTCAGCTCCGCTCCGGTGGCCTGCGCGGCGGCGGGCGAGGGCAGGGTGCTGGTCATCGACCTTCTCCTTCGTCGGTCGAATGTGCGAGTCGGTTCGAGGGTGTCAGAGGTGCGTGCCGGCGTCGACGACGATCACGAGGCGCATCCCCGCCGTGGGGCCGGAGCACCGCTCGTCGCCAGGAATGCCCGGATCAGCTTCCGGGCGGCATCGGTGGGGCGTCGCCGGGGACGAGCGTCGCGGCGATCTTCCGCCACAGGACGTCGGCGGAGTTCTTGTAGCCGCCCGTGGTCGGGTCGAAGGCGGCCTGGTCGAAGGTGACGGCGACGGCGATGGCGACCTTCTGCGAGGGCAGGTAGGCGTAGGCGCCGGCCTCACCGGAGAACAGCGGGTTCTGCAACACCCAGTTGCCGGAGGAGACGATCCCGAGCCCGTAGGTGTAGGCGGGCGACTGCGGGTGGCAGGTCGTGCATCCGGGCAGGGTCGTCGTCCTGCCGATCAGGTCCTTGGTCAGCATCTTCTGGTAGGACTCCGGCGACAGGAGCGTGCCCGAGCCGATGGCCACGGCCGTGGCGTTCAGGTCGTGGATGTCGGTGGTCTGGATGGCTCCGTGGGTGATCGTCCACGACGGGTTCCAGTAGGTCGACTCCTCGTAGAAGGGCGTGCCGGCGGGAATCTTGAGCGCCTGACGGCGCTCGGACGTGTAGGCGTGCAGCGCGGGCTCCGGGATCGCCGGTGTTCCCGGGTCGGTCGTGTCGTGCAGCCCGAGGGGGCCCAGCACCTTCTGCTGCAGGAGCGAGGCGACGTCCTGCCCCGTGATCTTCTCGAGGGCGAGTCCGAGGATGACGTAGTTGGTGTGCGAGTAGTTCCAGTTCGTCCCGGGCTCGTAGAGGAGCGGGTGTGCGGTGCTGATCGCGATGAGCTCCTCGGGGGTGACGGTCCGGAACGGGTTCGCGTACTGCGCGTCGTCCAGCTCGGGGGTGGTCACGTAGTCCACGTAGCCCGAGGTCATCTGGGCCAGTTGGCCGAGGGTCACCTTGTCCGTGTAGGGGATGTCGGGCAGCCACGTCGAGACCTTGTCGTCGAGGCTCACCTTCTTCTCGTCGACGAGCTGCAGCAGCGCGGTGGAGACGTACGAGATGGCCACGGCGCCGTTGCGGAAGTGCATGTCCGTCGTCGCGGGCACGCCGGGCATCGACTCGCCGACGGCCTGGGTGGTGATCTCCTTGCCGTCGAGGGTGACGCTGACGATCACGGCTCGCAGATGGGCGTCGGCCATGGCGTCCTTGACGACCTTCATCACCGCATCGGCCTTGGCCGGGTCCGTCGACGCCGACGACGGGCCGCCGCTCGACGTCGAGGACGACGGCGCGGTGCCGGACGTGCACGCAAGGCACAGGCCGAGGACACACGACAGCACGAGGAGCGTGCGCAGCGGCACCCCTCTGGTCACGCCGTCCATCGCCGCCTCCAGCTCGAGAGCGTCGTGCATGGCAGCAGGCCTCGACGGCCCCGTTCGGCGGTCATTCCCGGGTCGTCGATCGGGTGGAGAACCTTACCCGCACTCCGGTGGCCTGTCCTGCGCCTCGGCGGGGCCGGCGCAGTCCCGGATCCGGGACGGTGAGCACCCCGTCGAGGTAGAGCGCGCGAGGGGATGTGAGGTCCACTAACAGCACCACACGCCACTCGAACCGGGGCGGTTCCGATGACTGACACATCCGCTGCGCGTACCGTGCGCGCGGCCCGCGGCCCGCAGCTGTCGTGCAAGGGCTGGCAGCAGGAAGCGGCGCTGCGGATGCTGATGAACAACCTCGACCCCGAGGTGGCCGAGCACCCCGACGAGCTCGTGGTCTACGGCGGGACCGGTCGAGCGGCCCGCAACTGGGCCGCGTTCGACGCCATCGTCGCCTCGCTGCGGGAGCTGGAGGACGACGAGACCCTCCTCGTCCAGTCCGGCAAGCCGGTGGGGATCCTCCGCACGCACGAGTGGGCCCCGCGCGTGTTGCTCGCGAACTCGAACCTGGTGGGGGACTGGGCGAACTGGGAGCACTTCCGCAAGCTGGAGGCGGCCGGCCTGATGATGTACGGCCAGATGACGGCCGGCTCCTGGATCTACATCGGCACCCAGGGCATCCTCCAGGGCACCTTCGAGACCTTCGGTGCGGTCGCCCGCAAGCGCTTCGGCGGCTCGCTCGCCGGCACCATCACGCTGACCGCCGGCGTGGGAGGCATGGGTGGCGCCCAGCCGCTCGCGGTCACCATGAACGACGGCGTGGTCATCTGCGTCGACTGCGACCGGACACGCATCGACCGCCGTATCGAGCACCGGTACCTCGACGTCCGCGCAAGGGACGTCGAGGACGCGCTGCGTCGCGCGGTCACCGCCCGCGACGCCCGCCGGCCGCTGTCCATCGGCCTGGTCGGCAACGCGGCCGAGGTGTTCCCGCAGCTCCTCGCCCGGGACGCGCCGATCGACGTGGTCACCGACCAGACGTCGGCCCACGACCCCCTCTCGTACCTGCCCCGTGGCGTCGCCTTCGAGGACATGAGGACGACCGCGGAGAAGGACCCCGCGTGGTTCACCGAGCAGGCCCGGCTGTCCATGGCCGCCCATGTCGAGGCGATGGTCGGCTTCCTGGACCGTGGGGCCGAGGTCTTCGACTACGGGAACTCGATCCGCGACGAGGCCCGCAAGGGCGGCTACCCGCGGGCCTTCGACTACCCCGGTTTCGTGCCGGCCTACATCCGGCCGCTGTTCGAGGAGGGGCTGGGCCCGTTCCGGTGGGCCGCACTGTCCGGCGACCCGACGGACATCGAGGCGACCGACCGGGCGATCCTCGAGCTGTTCCCGGACAACGAGCACCTGCGGCGGTGGATCACGATGGCCGGCGAGAAGGTCGCCTTCCAGGGGCTTCCCGCCCGCATCTGCTGGCTCGGCTACGGGGAGCGCCACCGTGCCGGGCTCCGCTTCAACGAGATGGTGGCCGCCGGGGAGCTGAGTGCGCCGGTCGCCATCGGGCGCGACCATCTCGACTCCGGGTCCGTCGCCTCGCCGTACCGCGAGACCGAGGCCATGATCGACGGATCGGACGCCGTGGCGGACTGGCCGCTGCTGAACGCCCTGGTCAACACCTCGTCCGGTGCCACCTGGGTGTCCATCCACCACGGCGGCGGTGTCGGCATGGGCCGGTCCATCCACGCCGGGCAGGTGACCGTCGCCGACGGGACCGAGCTGGCCGCGCAGAAGCTCGCCCGCGTGCTGACCAACGATCCCGGGACGGGAGTCATCCGCCACGTCGACGCCGGATACGCCCACGCCGCCGAGGTCGCCGCGGAGCGAGGGGTGCGCATCCCGATGCGGGACGACGGATGACGGAGTTCGAGACGCTCTGGTCGGAGATCGCCGGGATCGGACGGGTCGGGCGGCTCGGCGGCTACCGACGCTTCGCCTGGACCGAGCCGGACCTGGTCCTGCGACAGTGGTTCGTCGACTGCGCCGACCGGCGCGGGATGAGCACCGAGCAGGACCGCAACGGGAACCTGTGGGCCTGGTGGTTCCCGCCGGGCTGGGCCGGCGACCCACGGGACGCCTTCGTCACCGGCTCGCACCTGGACTCCGTGCCCGACGGAGGTGCCTTCGACGGGCCGCTGGGCGTGGTGTCGGCGTTCGCTGCCGTCACGCAGCTGCAGGAGGCCGGCGTCGAGCCGAGGACCCCGATCGGCGTCGTCGCCTTCTCCGACGAGGAGGGGGCCCGCTTCGGTGTCGCGTGCGTCGGCTCGCAGCTGTCGACCGGTGCGCTCGCGCCGGAGCGCGCCTTGGGCCTGCGTGACCCCGACGGCCGCACGCTGGCCGAGGTGCTCGAGGCCACGGGCCGCGACCCGGGGTCGGTCGGCCGGGATCGGCGCCTGCGTGACCGGGTCGGGGTCTTCGTCGAGCTGCACGTGGAGCAGGGACGGGCGCTGGACCTGCTGGACCGTCCCTTGGCGGTGGCCTCGTCGATCTGGCCCCACGGACGGTGGCGGCTGTCCTTCACCGGGCAGGCCAACCACGCGGGCGCGACACGGATGGTGGATCGGCGCGACCCGATGCTGGCCTACGCAGCCTCCGTGGCGTCGGCGCGGTCGCGCGCCGTCCAGCACGGGTGCGTGGCGACCTTCGGCAAGCTGAGCGTGCAGCCGAACGGGGCCAACGCCATCGCCTCGTCGGTGGAGAGCTGGCTGGACGCGCGCGCGGGATCGCAGACCGAGCTGGATCTCCTCACCCGGGAGATCTTCACCGACGCCGCGGAGCACGCCGACGCCGAAGGTGTGCGGCTCCAGGTCAGGGCCGAGTCCGAGTCCCCGATCGTGGAGTTCCCGCACGCGGTGCGCGACCGCATCGTCCGGGCGCTGACGGCCTTCGGCGACGTCCCGGTCCTGGCGACCGCCGCCGGCCATGACGCCGGCGTCCTGTCCACGGTCGTGCCCAGCGCGATGGTGTTCGTGCGCAACCCGACGGGCGTGTCCCACGCGCCCGACGAGCATGCCGAACCGTCCGACTGCCACCTCGGGGTGACGGCACTCGCCGCGCTGATGAAGGAGTGGGCAGCGGCATGACATCGCCGTCGGACGCCTTGCGCCGGCCAGCCCGTGCGTCGCAGGCAGACGACCCGGAGGGGCAGTGGTGGTGCGAGCACGCATGGCTGGGCGGGCCCGTGGAACACGGCGTCCTCGTCACGGTCGCCGAAGGACGCTTCTCCCGTGTCGTGCCCGGCGTCGAGCGCCCCGCTGCCGTCCCCGCCCTGCGCGGGCTGGTCCTCCCCGGTCTGGCGAACGTGCACTCGCATGCCTTCCAGCGGGCACTGCGTGCACGCACGCAGCGCGACCGAGGCTCTTTCTGGACCTGGCGCGACCTCATGTACCAGGCGGCGAACAGGCTCGACCCCGACACCTACCGGGAGCTCGCCACGGCGGTCTTCACGGAGATGGCACTGGCCGGGGTGACCTCGGTCGGCGAGTTCCACTACCTGCACCACGACGCCCGCGGGGTGCCCTACGACGACCCCAACGCCATGGGCCGGGCACTGGTCGACGCCGCAGCGGCGGCAGGCGTGCGTCTGACCCTCCTCGACACCTGCTACCTGAGCTCGGGCGTGGACGGATCACCGCTCGGCGACCTGCAACGTCGCTTCGGGGACGGCTCCGGCGAGCGTTGGGCGGAGCGCGTCGACCTCCTTCGTCGCGAGTTCAGCGGCTCGGACACCGTGATCGTCGGCGCGGCCCTGCATTCGGTGCGCGGCGTCCCGCTCCAGCACATGCCCCCGGTCGTCGAGTGGGCCGACGCCCACCGCGCCCCCTTGCACGTGCACTCCTCGGAGCAGACGGCTGAGGTGGAGCAGTGCCTGGCCGTCCACGGACGAACCCCGACAGCCCTGCTCCACGACGCCGGCGTCCTCGGTCCGCGCACCACCGCCGTGCACGCGACGCACCTGACCGAGTCCGACCTGGCGATGCTCGACTCCACCGCCACCGGGGTCTGCTTCTGCCCGACGACCGAACGCGACCTCGGCGACGGCATCGGGCCCGCGTCCGCCCTCCTCGCCCGCTCGGCCGGCCTCTTCTCCCTGGGCTCCGACAGCCACGCCGTCATCGACCTGTTCGAGGAGGCGCGCGCGGTCGAGCTCGACGAACGACTGCGGAGCCGCGAGCGCGGGATCTTCCCGGCCGACCTGCTGTTGAAGTCGGCGACGTCGGACGGCCAGCACGCCCTGGGCCGGCCCGACGCCGGCCTCATCGGTCCCGGACACCGCGCCGACCTGGTCGCGGTCGACATGGAATCCGTCCGGACCGCGGGCGGCGGCCCGCGAGCCGAGACCGCGGTCTTCGCGGCTACCGCCGCCGACGTGACCGACGTCGTCGTCGACGGGCGGACGGTGGTCCGGGACCGGCGACACCTGACGGTGACGGATGTGTCCCGCCGGCTGGCCGACGCAGCGGCCCTGTTGTTCGAGGGGTACAGCACGCAGGAGGGGGCCGTGCGGTGACGGTGCTGTTCACGAACATCGGAGAGCTGACCACGAACGACCCGACGCAGGGCGACGGGTCGCGGTTGGGCCTGGTCCGCGACGCGGCCGTGCTGGTCGACGCCGACCGGGTCGCGTGGGTCGGCCCCGGGAGGGCGGCCCCGGCAGCGGATCAACTCGTCGACGTCGGCGGGTGCGCGGTGGTCCCCGGATTCGTCGACTCCCACGCCCATCTGGTCTTCGCCGGCGACCGGGCGGAGGAGTTCGCCGCGCGCATGACGGGAGCCAGGTACGAGGCCGGCGGCATCCAGACCACTGTGCGGGCGACCCGTCGAGCGAACGACCAGGCCCTGCGCGCCACCGTCACCGCGCTTCGGCAGGAGATGCTGGCCCAAGGCACCACGACCGTCGAGTGCAAGAGCGGGTACGGCCTGACGGTCGACGACGAGGCCCGGTCGCTGAGGATCGCGGCTCGGGCCACCTCCGAGCTGACCTTCCTCGGCGCCCATGTCGTGCCGCCGGAGTACCAGGGGCGCCGGGACGACTACGTGGATCTCGTCCGCGGGCCCATGCTCGACGCGTGCGCCCCGCTGGCCAAGTGGGCCGACGTGTTCTGCGACCGGGGAGCCTTCGACGCCGACGAGGCCCGCGCGATCCTCGAGGCCGCGGCAGAACGCGGACTGCAACCGCGCCTCCACGCCGGCCAGCTGCAACTCGGCCGAGGCATCGCACTGGCGGTCCAGCTGGAGGCGGCCTCCGTCGACCACTGCACCTTCGTCTCCGACGACGACCTCGAAGCCCTGGCCGCGGCCCGTGACGTCACCGTCGCCACCTTGTTGCCCGGCGTCGAGTTCTCGACGCGCTCACCGTGGCCCGACGGCAGACGGATGATCGACGCCGGAGTCACGGTCGCGCTGGCCACCGACTGCAACCCCGGCAGCTCCTACACCTCCAGCATGGCCTTCTGCATCGCGCTGGCGGTTCGCGACATGGGACTCAGCCCTGCCGAGGCCCTGTGGTCGGCCACCTGTGGCGGCGCGGCGGCACTACGTCGCAGCGACGTCGGCGTCCTCGCACCGGGACGACGAGCCGACTTCCTCACGCTCAGGGCGCCGTCCTACATCCATCTCGCCTACCGCCCCGGAGTCCCGCTGATCGGCAGCGTCGTACTCGCAGGAGCCGTGGTGCCCACGTGACGGGGCGGACCGCGTCGGCGGCTACCGGAGGGGGCCGACTGCGGACTCGGCCGCTCGCACGACGTCACCACGACGGACCAGCTCGGTGACCTGCTCGAGTTCGGGGGAGAGCCACCGGTCGGGGCCGACCCCGGCGATGCTCTGGCGCAGCAGCATCACGACCGCCGTCGATGCGGCCCCGGGCTCGAGCGGGGCGCGGAGTTCCAGCCCGCGTGCGGCGGCGAGGATCTCGATGCCGATCACACGCTGCAGGGCATCGATGGCCCTGCGCAGCTTCCGTCCGGCCGACCAGCCCATCGACACGTGGTCCTCCTGCATCGCGGAGGAGGGGATGGAGTCGACGCTCGCGGGGTTCGCCAGGCGCTTGAGCTCGCTGACCATCGCCGCCTGGGCGTACTGGGCGATCATCATGCCGGAGTCGATGCCGGGCGACCCCGCCAGGAAGGCCGGCAGCCCGTGCGAACGGCTCGGGTCGAGCAGGCGGTCGGTGCGTCGCTCGCTGATCGACGCCATGTCGGCCGCGGCGATGGCGAGGAAGTCCAGGACGTAGCCGACGGGGGCTCCATGGAAGTTCCCGTTGCTCTCCACGCGCCCGTCCGGGAGCACCACGGGGTTGTCGATAGCGCTCCCCAGCTCGATCGCGGCAACGTCCGCGGCGTGCTGGAGGGTGGCTCGCGCCGCTCCGGCGACCTGGGGCGCACAGCGCAACGAGTAGGCGTCCTGCACCACGCTGCAGTCCTCGCCACGATGGCTCTCCACGATCGCGGAGCCGGCGAGCAGACGGTGCAGGTTCTGCGCCGAGGCCACCTGCCCGGGATGGGGCCGCACGCCCTGCAACTCCGGCGCGAAGACACGGTCCGTGCCCAGCAGGGCTTCCACGCTCATCGCCGCCGCGACGTCGGCAGCGGTGAAGAGCGCGCCGAGGTCGTGGACGGCCAGGGCGAGCATCCCGAGCATGCCGTCCGTCCCGTTGACGAGGGCCAGCCCCTCCTTGGCCGCCAGCCGGAGCGGCTCGAGGCCGTGCGCGGCCAGCGCCTCCCCACCCGGCACGACGTCGCCGTCGCTCGTGCGGACCTGGCCTTCTCCGAGGGCGGCAAGGGCGCAGTGCGCGAGCGGAGCGAGGTCGCCGGAGCAGCCGAGGGAGCCGTACTCGTGGACCACCGGCGTCAGTCCGAGGTTCAGCATCGCCCTGTACCGATCGGCCACCTCGGACCGCACACCCGTGTGGCCGGTCGTGAAGGTCTGCAGCCGCAGGAGCATCAGGGCACGGACGACCTCGCGCTCGACCTCCGGGCCGGTGCCCGCTGCATGGGACCGGACCAGTGCGTGCTGCAGCGCGTCCCGCGAGGCACTGCCGATCCTGGTCGTGGCCAGCGCACCGAAGCCCGTGGACACCCCGTAGATCGCGCGGTCGGACGCGGCGAGCTCATCGACGGCCGCCCGCGCGACGGACATCGGCGCCGCGGCGGTGGCGTCGATCTCGACCCGGGCGTCGTGCCGAGCCACCGCAACCACCTCGGGCACCGTCAGCGGCCTGCCCCCGACGACGACTGGGCGGACGTCCGCGCCTGCATCCAGCGAAGCCACGGCGCACCACTCCTCTCGCCCGCCTCCGGCGTGCTCCCTCGCGGACGCGCCACCTCCGCAGTGTGCGGACCAGCCGACCCGCCCGCCAGATCCGACTTCCGGCAGCGTCGCGCCGGGCGCCGGGCGCCGGGCGCGCGGGCCCGGGTGTACAGACCTCATGAGCTGTCCGGCCGGGCGCATGAATTACCGGGCGAGGGGGTACACGCGGGCCGCCCGGTGGTGTGTAGAAACGCGAAATGCCCAGGCCGTCGGTTTGAGTGGGTGTGAGGTCGGGCCGCGCTGAAGACTGTTGACAGTTGTCAGAGTGGGCTTTACTGTGACCCTCGCCATGCGCCGGTTCGGACTGCCGACCGGGAGGGCGAGTCGAAGGAGATTCGTGACGCCGATGAGCAGCTACTGGTCGAGTTGGTCGGATCTGCCGGAGCGGGAGGTGCTCCCGGGGAACTTCCGGACGGCGGTGACCGGCAAGGAGATGGGCCTCAACCGCATCCGCTGGGTGCACCCGACGGAGCTGCCCGCGCACACGCACCCGGACGCCGAGCAGGCGATGGTGGTGACCAGCGGGCGGATCGCCTTCACGGTGGGTGGTGAGAAGACCGTGCTGGCCGAGGGCGACGTCGTCGTGATCCCGAGGGGCGTCGAGCACTCGGGGCACAGCATCGAGGGTGAGGCGACCTTCATCGAGGTCTTCGCACCCACCCGGATCGAGAACCTGGTCGGCTTCCTCGGAGGATCCTCGATGCCCGAGCCTTCCGGGGGTGACACGCGGTGAGCCTCCGTCAGATCAGTGCGCACGTGCACGTCGAGACCGCGCACCTCGGGAGCAACAACTCGATCGTCGTGGGTACCGAGGGCCTGGCGCTGGTCGACACCCCGCACCGTCCGACCGATGCGATGGCCTGGCGGAAGACGGTCGACGGCTTCGGCACCACGCGGTTCGTGGTCAACACCGACCATCACCCGGACCACACGATCGGCAACTTCTGGCAGGGCGGCGAGGTCGTCTCGCACCGGGGTACGCGGGAACGGCTGCTGCACGAGGCGCCGAGCCACGACTACCTCGCGGGCCTCTTCGCCCGGATCGACCCGGAGGCCGTCGCACTGCTGGACACCTACCGGGTCCGGGTGCCCACGGTGGTGTTCTCGGACGCCCTGGACCTGCACCTCGCGGACGTCCACCTGGAGCTGAGCTTCCAGCCGGGGCACACCGCGAACAGCCTCATCGCCTACGTGCCCGAGGACGGGGTCGTCTTCACCGGCGACATCGTCTGCGAGGCCGGCCTGCCGTCCTTCCAGGACTCCCGGCTGTGGGACTGGTTCGACGCGATCGAGGAGGTCGCGTCGTACGACTTCGACGTGCTGGTCCCCGGGCACGGTGAGGTGGCCGACCGCGGCGTGCTCGAGCGCTACCGCGACTGGGGACGTGAGGTGGTGGGGCAGGTCGCCGATGCGATCGGCCGGGGTGTGGACCGCGAGCAGGCCAGTGCGGAGATCCGGTTCCCCGACAACATCCACGTCGACACCGAGGACTACGTCGGCTACCCCGACGACCTCATCGAGATGTTCCAGCGGCGTTCCATCGAGCGCATCTACGAGGACCTCCGCGAGAGGCCCGACCTCGCGGCGCGTTAGGGCCGCCACCGACTCGACCTCCGGCGCACCCCGCGCCGCGTCCTCATTGGAGAACCCACCCATGCGCATCACGAAGCTCGCCGTCGCGCTCGTCGCTGCGACCTCACTCGGCCTGCTGGCCGGTTGCGGGGGCGGAGGCAGCACCAGCACCGCGGTCACGCCCGAGGGCACCCAGAAGGCGCAGGCCGCGCAGCAGACCGTCGACGCCGCCAAGGCGGTCCCGGGCACGGAGGACCTGGGTCCCGCGATCGACGTCAGCTCCCTGCGGGGCAAGACGATCTACAGCATCCCGATCGACAGCAAGGCCGAGTTCTACCAGGCCGGTGAGCAGGCGATGCGGGGTGTGGCCGAGAAGGCCGGCGTCACCCTCGTGACCTTCCCCTCGGACGGGACCCAGACCTCCTACCAGCAGGGGATCGCCCAGGCAATCAACGCGGGCGCCGCGGCGATCCTGCTGAACGGACCGCTGCCCTCGACCCTGGGGCCGCAGATCGACGCCGCGACGAAGGCCGGCATCCCGGTGGTGCCGCTGCACATCTCGGACAAGGGCAGCCCGGTCACCCCGGGGCTGAAGTACGAGGCCTTCGCGCCGTTCAACGACGCCGCCCACCTGATGGCGCTCGCCGCGGTCGCCGGGCAGAAGGGCGCGCCCGTGCACGCCCTGATCATCCAGTCGTCGGAGACGGGCCCGGCCAAGGGCATGGTCGACACGATGCAGAAGGCCCTGGCCGACGAGGCGCCGGCCGGGTCGGGCGCCGAGGTGATCAACGTCGCGGTGCCGCAGTGGTCGCAGCAGATCCAGAGCCAGGTGCAGTCGGCGCTGCTGAAGAACCCGAACATCAACGCCGTCCTGCCGATCTACGACTCGATGGCGCTCTACGCCGCGCCCGGCATCAAGCAGGCCGCGGGCGGCCGCAGCGTGCCGATCTACACCTTCAACGGCACTCCGTCGATCCTGAAGATGGTGCAGGACGGCCAGGTCGCGATGGACGCCGCCGAGAACCCGGACTGGGTCGCGTACGTGAACATCGACGTCGCGTTCCGGGCGATGCTCGGGGCCGAGCCGGTGGCCGCGGAGTCCGGCCCGCTGCGTGTCATCGACGCCTCCAACGTGGCCGAGACGGGCACGCCGCCGCAGAGCGGCAAGGGCTTCGGCGACGAGTACGGCCCCGCGTTCCTCAAGATGTGGGGCCTGGCCTGATGACCACTCCCGCGCCGCTGTTGGGTGTCACCGGCCTGACCAAGGCGTTCAACGGCGTCCCCGCGCTGCGCGGGGTCGACCTGGACGTCCGGCCCGGCGAGGTCCACGGGCTGCTCGGGGCCAACGGTTCCGGCAAGTCCACCCTGATCAAGATCCTGGCCGGCTTCCACGATGCCGACGGCGGCACCGTGACCGTCGCCGGGACGACGGTGCGCAGCCCGTTCGGGGCCCGCGGTCTGCGCGACCACGGCCTGGGCTTCGTGCACCAGGACCTCGGGCTGGCCGGCGCGGGAACCGTCCTGGAGCACATGGCCCTGGACTCCGGGGGCGACGCCCCGGGCTGGAGCCGGGTGAACTGGAAGGCCGAGCGCCGCCGCGTCACCGAACTCCTGGAACGCTTCGAGATCGACGTCGACCCGGGCGCCGCCATCGACACGCTCACCCCGGTGCAGCGGGCGATGGTCGCGGTGGTCCGGGCCGTCGGCTCCCAGGAGCTGCGCTCGGGCAGCGGCGGCGGGCAGATCCTCATCCTCGACGAGCCGACGGTGTTCCTGCCACGCCACGAGGTGGGCCTGCTGTTCGCCCTGCTCCGCCGGCTGCGGGACCGGGGCGACGCGGTGCTGCTCGTCTCGCACGACCTCGACGAGATCCTCGAGGTCACCGACCGGGTCACCGTGTTCCGCAACGGGCGCACCGCCGGCACGCGCTCCACCGCCGGCGCCACCCGCGACGACCTGGTGCAGCTCATCCTCGGCGCCCGTGACGAGCACGTCCCCAAGGGCGACGCGGCGGTCCGCACCGACCGGCCCGCGCTGCTGTCGGCGCGCGGACTCCGGGGGAACCGCGTCCGCGACCTCGACCTGGACCTGTTCGCGGGCGAGGTGGTCGGGGTCACCGGGCTGGCCGGCTCCGGCTTCGAGGAGCTCCCCGACCTGCTGTTCGGGGCGCGGCACGCCGCGGCCGGGCGGATCGAGCACGCCGGCCGGGCGATCACGAGGCCCACACCGGCGCGGTCGATGGAGGCCGGGGTGGTGCTCATCCCGGCCGACCGCAAGGGGCAGGGGGGCGCGCTGGGCCTGTCGGTCCTGGAGAACGTCTCGTTGCCCTTCCTCGCCGGTCGGGCGCGCGGGTGGCGGGTCGACTGGAAGGGCCTCGCCCGGCAGGTGCAGGACACCTGCGACCGGCTCGGCGTGGTCCCGGCCAATCCGCAGGCGATGTTCGGGCACCTGTCCGGCGGCAACCAGCAGAAGGCACTGCTGGGCAAGTGGATGGACACCGACCCGCAGGTGATGCTGCTCGCCGAGCCCACCCAGGGCGTGGACGTCGGCGCCCGTCGCGAGATCTTCGTGCTCATCAGGGAGGCCGTGGCGCAGGGCATGGCGGTGCTCTGCGCGACATCGGACTACGAGCAGCTGGTGGAGATGGCCGATCGGGTGCTCGTGCTCGACGGCGGCCGGATCAGCGCCGAGATCACCGGATCGAACATCACCAAGGACGTCCTGGCGTCCGCGGTCTACGCGGAGGAGGCATCATGAGTGCCACGGAGGAGAAGAAGGCACAGCAGGAGAAGGAGAAGGAGGCGGTCCGGGCGTCGGCCGCTCCCGCCCCCTCCGCCCGCAGGAAGCGCAAGGCACCCGCAGAGCCGGAGCGGTTCGCCCTCCTCGGCGTGTGGGCCGTGCTGATCGTGGCCTTCAGCCTCGTCGTGCCGCAGACCTTCCCGACCGCGGCCAACGTCTCCAACATGCTGTCCTCGCAGGTCGTGCTGCTGATCCTGGCGATCGGCCTGCTCTACCCGCTGCGGGCCGGCGACTACGACCTCTCGGTGGCGGCCACGCTGAACCTGGCGACCGTCGTCGTCGCGGTGCTCAACGTGCAGCAGGGCTGGGGCATCGGGTGGTCCGTCCTGGTCGCGATCGCCGCGAGCCTGCTCGTCGGCGTGATCAACGGGCTCATCGTCACGGCCTTCGACATCAACCCGTTCATCGTGACCCTCGGTATGGGCACCGTCGTGCAGGGACTGGTCTACCTGCTCTCGAACTCGGCGACGATCAGCGGCGTCGACCGGACGCTGTCGGACGCGGTGCTCTTCCAGCCGTTCCTCGGCATCCCGATCGGCTTCTTCTACGCGCTGGCGCTGGTCGTGATCGCCTGGTACGTCTTCGACCACACCGCGTTCGGGCAGCGGCTGCTGTTCGTGGGACAGAGCCACGACGTGGCCCGGCTCAACGGCGTGAACGTCTCGCGGCTGCGCTGGCGCTCGCTCGTCATCTCGGCCGGCTTCGCGGGCCTCGCCGGCGTCGTGTACGCGGGCACCACGGCCAGCGCCGACCCCGTGTCCGGTGCGTCGTTCCTGCTCCCGGCCTTCGCGGCCTGCTTCCTCGGCTCGACCGTCCTGCGCATCGGTCGGTTCAACCCCTGGGGCACGTTGATCGCGGTGTACTTCCTGGTCACCGGCATCACCGGGCTGCAGCTCCTCGGTGCCCAGCAGTACGTACAGCAGCTCTTCTACGGCGGCGCGCTGGTCATCGCGGTCGTCCTGTCCACGCTCGTGCGCAACCGCGGCGAGCGCAAGCGGCGCGCCGAGGCCGCCGCAGCGTGATCACCACTCTTCTCCAAGGAGCACCACAGTGAAGGCACGCGGAGCCGTCATCCACGAGATCGGCGCGAAGTGGGAGGTCCAGGACCTCGAGCTCGACGAGCCGCGCGACCACGAGGTCCGGATCAAGGTCATGACCAGCGGGCTGTGCCACTCCGACGACCACTTCGTCACCGGCGACCTGGCCGTCACGCTGCCGATGGTCGGCGGGCACGAGGGCGCGGGGATCGTCGAGGCCGTTGGGCCGGGGGTCACCAAGGTCGAGGTGGGCGACCACGTCGCCACCCTGTTCATCCCGGCCTGCGGCAAGTGCCGCTACTGCGCGCGGGGCCAGCAGTACATCTGCGACAACGGCGCGGGCATGGAGCACGGCCGCGCGATGGACGGCACGGCTCGCTTCCATGCGACGGACGGCACGGACGTCGGCGGCGTCACGCGGCTGGGCACCTTCGCGAACTACCTGGTCTGCCACGAGAACCAGGCCGTGAAGGTACCGGACGACATCCCGTTCGAGCTGGCCTGCCTGGTCTCCTGCGGCGTGGCCACGGGCTTCGGCGCCGCGGTCAACGGCGGTCCGGTCCGCCCCGGGGACGTCGTGCTGGTCGCCGGGCTCGGCGGCGTCGGCGCGAACGCCGTGCAGGGCGCCCGGATCGCCGGTGCCGCGCACGTGATCGTCGTGGATCCGGTGCCGTACAAGCAGGAGCGGGCCGAGGACTTCGGCGCCACCGCCGCGTTCGGCTCGATCGCCGAGGCCCGGCCGCTGATCGACCAGCTCACGAACGGGCAGGGCGTGAACGTCGGGATCGTGACCGTCGGGCGGGTGGACGGCGACATCATCGGCGACGTGTTCGCGGCCGTCGGCAAGGCCGGGCGGTGCGTGCTGGTGTCCGTCGGCTCGTCGGACCGTCACCTGGCGGTGAGCCCGCAGGACCTCACCAACTTCGCCAAGTCCATCAAGGGCGTGATGTACGGCGACTGCAACCCCACCGCCGACATCCCGGGTCTGCTGGAGCTCTACCGCAGCGGCGTCCTGCGCCTCGACGAGCTGGTGACCCGCCGCTACTCCCTCGAGGAGATCAACCAGGCGGTCGAGGACATGCACGCGGGCCGCAACATCCGCGGCGTCCTCGTCCACCAGCACTGAGCCCTTCCGCGCCCTTCCGCGAACAGGAACCACGCATGACTGGAGTGACCGACACCCCGACCGGACCCGCGGCCCGGTCGGTGCAGCACACCGACACCCGCCGCGGGCTCGCGGCCGGCATCCGGACCCGTGACGTCGAGACCGTCTGCGTCGACCTCCATGGCTGACGGCACGGCGTCGGTCGCGCCGCTGCCGATCGACCGCACCAACCTCACGCTGGCCGACCGGGTGGAGACGCTGCTGCGCGACGCGGTCGTCCAGGGCGAGCACCCGCCGGGCGCCCGGCTGTCCGAGGCGGACATCGCCCGGTCGTACGGGGTCAGCCGCGGCCCGGTCCGGGAGGCGCTGCGCCGGCTCGAGCACCACGGGCTGGTGACGGTCGAGCCGCACCGCGGGGCGTTCGTCCGGACCCTCGACCTGGAGGAGGTCCGGGAACTGTTCGAGGTCCGGATCGCCCTGGAGGCGGAGGCGGCCGAGCTGGCCGCCGGCCGGATCGACGCGGCGGGGATCGCCGAGCTGCGCAGGCTCGCGCGGACCGCGGGCGAGGAGGTCGCACGCAGCGGGCGGTCGGGGGTGTTCGACACCCACGACCTGCACGACCTGGTGGTCCGGCTCGCCGGCAACCAGCGGCTGGCCCGCGCCGTCGCCCAGGTCAACGCCGAGCTGCGGCTGGCCCGCTCCCGCTCGGGGGCGACCGGGTCGCGCGCGGTCGAGGCGGTCGGCGAGCACGACCGGCTCGTCGAGGCCCTGGTCACGCGCGACGCCCGCGGCGCCCGCGAGGCCATGCGGGACCACCTCGGGGCGGCCCTGCGCAACACGCTGACGCTGCTGCAACCCACGTACGCGGACGGGAGGGCCGGATGAGCACGATCTTCGAACCCTGGAAGCTCGGGCGGATCGAGCTGGCGAACCGAGTGGTGATGGCACCGATGACCCGTAACCGCGCGGACGTGGCGGGGGTGCTGCCCGACTCGGCGGCCACCTACTACGCCCAGCGGGCGGGGGCCGGGCTGATCATCACCGAGGGCACCCAACCGAGCGCCGCGGCGCAGGGCTATCCGGGGACGCCCGGCCTGCACACCGACGACCAGGAGAAGGCCTGGGCCCGGGTGGCCGACGCGGTGCACGCCACGGGCGGGCGGATCTTCTGCCAGCTCATGCACACCGGCCGGATCTCGCACGAGAGCCTGATCCCGGCCGACGCCCGGGTGGTGGCCCCGAGTGCCGTGCGCGCCCGGCTCGACGTGGCCCGCGCCGACGGCGTGATGGTGCCCGCGCCCGAGCCCGTGCCGCTCGACGAGGCCGGGATCAGGCAGGTGATCGAGGACTTCGCGGCGGCCGCCGCCCGCGCCGCCCGGGCCGGCCTCGACGGGGTGGAGCTGCACGCGGCGAACGGCTACCTGCTGCACCAGTTCCTCTCCCCGGGCACCAACCTGCGCACCGACCGTTGGGGCGGCTCGCCGGAGGGGCGGGCGCGGTTCGTCGTCGAGGTGACCGCGGCCGTGGCCGAGCGGATCGGCGCCGACCGCGTGGGCGTGCGGATCTCGCCCGGGGGCCAGTTCAACGACATGGCCGACAAGGGCAACGAGGACACGTACATGGCGCTCGCCGACGCCCTCGCGCCGCTGCGCCCCGCCTACCTGCACACGCTGCGCAGGCGGTCCTCCCCGCTCCACACCGAGTTGCGCAGGCGCTGGCCCACGACCTACCTCCTCAACACCGGCTACCTCGGCGGCAGCGAGCTCGCCGACGTCGCGCCGCTGGTCGGGGAGGAGGCCGACCTGGTGAGCGTGGGGCGGCTGTTCATCTCGAACCCGGATCTCGTCCGGCGCTGGCGCGAGAACCTCCCGCGTGCGGCCTGGGACGAGTCGACCTTCTTCACGCCGGGGGACGCGGGCTACGTGGACTACCCCGCCCACTCGGCTGTCGCCGATCCAGAGCAGGGGAGTGACGCATGAGCATGATCGAGGCGCCGTTCGACGGGCGCGTCGTGGTGATCACCGGGGCCGCGTCCGGCATCGGTGCCTCCACCGCGGAGGTGTTCCGCGACCAGGGGGCGACCGTCGTCGGCTGGGACCTCTCCGGGACGAAGGAGGCAGGCCCGCTCGACCTGACGGACGCGGCGGCGACGAAGGCCGCCGCCGAGGCGGTCGTCGTCGAGCACGGCCGGGTCGACGCGCTGGTCAACTGCGCCGGGATCATCACCGACAACCTGCCGGTCGAGAAGACGGATCCCGCGGACTTCCGGCGGACCTACGAGGTCAACGTCGGCGGGATCGTGCACGCCGCCCAGGCGCTGTACCCCGCGCTCGCCGAGGCGCGGGGCGCCGTCGTCAACGTGGCCTCGCAGGCGGCGCTGGTCTGCCTGCCGCACCAGTCCGCGTACTCGGCGTCCAAGGGGGCGGTCGCGGCGTTGACCCGGTCGATGGCGATCGACTGGGCGGAGGTGGGGATCCGGGTGAACGCGGTGTGCCCCGGCTTCACGCTCACCCCGATGGCCAAGCAGCAGATGACCCCCGAGCTCGACGCCGCCGTGTCCCGGCGGGTTCCCCTCGGGCGGATGTTCGAGCCGGAGGAGATCGGCCGGGTGATCGCCTTCCTGGCCTCGTCCGCGTCGTCCGCGGTGACCGGGGTGGTCATGCCCGTCGACGGTGGCTGGACCGCCGGGGAGCCTGCCCTGCCGATGGGGCCCGCATGAGCGGGGTCGCTTACGTGACCGGAGCGAGCTCGGGCATCGGTCGCGGTGTCGCCGTGCGGCTGGCCGCCGACGGCGCCCGGGTCGTGCTGCTCGGCCGGGACGAGAAGCGGCTCGCGGAGGCGGCCGCGGACTGCGGGCCCGGCGCCGTGACGGCGGCGTTCGACGTGGCCGACGCCGCCGCCGTCGACGCCGAGCTGCCCGGCCTGCTGGAGCGCACCGGCCCACCCGACGTGGTGGTGCACGCGGCGGGCCAGACGGTGGTCGGCGCGCTGGACCAGCTCACCGCCGAGCAGTGGCACCGCCAGCTCGACGTGAACCTCACCAGCATTCACAGTCTCAACCGGCACCTCTGGCCGGCGATGGTCCCCGCAGGGGGCGCGATCGTGCTCGTGGCGTCCACGGCGTCGTTCGCGGCGTTCCCGCAGGACGCGGCGTACGTCGCGTCGAAGGGTGCGGTCCTCGCACTGACGAAGGCGATGGCGCTCGACGGAGCCCCGGTGGGCATCCGGGTGAACGCGGTGTGCCCGGGGTTCATCCTGACCCCCAACCTCGAGGGGTACTTCGACGCCCAGGAGGACCCGGCCGCCGCCGCGGCGGGAGCGGCCGCGGCCGCACCGCTGGGCCGGATGGGGAGCCCGGCCGACGTGGCGGGGGCCGTCGCGTACCTGGTCTCGCCCGACGCGGCCTTCGTCACCGGCACGTCCGTGCTGGTCGACGGCGGGCTGCTGGCCCGGGTGCCGGGCTGAGCGCTCACCTGCCGCCGTAAACTGTTGACAGTTGGCAGGCTGAGGTTAGAAAGTGATGACAGGGGGCACTGAAGCCCCCGGACGAGCACGATCGATCGACCTCCAGGAGGTTCCATGACCACCCCGGCGCGAACCCTGCGCGCCCTGCTCGGGGCGCCGGACCGGCCGTTGGTGCTGCCGGGTGCGGCGAACGCCCTGACGGCCCGGGTGGTGGAGGACGCGGGCTTCGACGCGGTCTACGTGACCGGCGCGGGCGTGACCAACACCTACCTCGGGATGCCGGACCACGGCATCCTGACCCTCGACGAACTCTGCGGACACGTCGAGGCCATCTGCGACGTCGTGGCCCTGCCGGTCGTGGTCGACGCCGACACCGGCTTCGGCAACGCGCTCAACGTGCAGCGCGCGGTGCGCAGGCTGGAGCGGGCCGGCGCCGCGGCGATCCAGCTCGAGGACCAGATCAGCCCGAAGAAGTGCGGGCACTTCACCGGCAAGGAGGTCGTGTCGCTCGGGGAGATGGTCGGCAAGGTGCAGGCCGCCGTCGACGCCCGGCGCGACGACGACCTGCTGATCGTCGCGCGCACCGACGCCCGGGCGTCCGAGGGCCTCGAGGTCGCCTGCGAGCGGGCCGCCGCCTACCGGGACGCCGGCGCCGACGTGATCTTCGTGGAAGCGCCGGAGAGCGCCGACGAGATGCGGTACATCACGACGCAGGTCCCGGGCCTGCACATCGCCAACATGGTCGAGGGCGGCCGGACCCCGCTGCTGCCCCGCAGGACCCTCGGCGAGCTCGGCTTCGCGGTGGCGCTGTACGCGAATGCCACGATGCGCGGTGCGGTGGTCGGGATGCGCGAGGTCCTCGCGCACCTCGGCAAGCACGGTGACACCCGGGAGGCGGGGCACCTGATGATCAGCTGGGAGGACCGGCAGGCGCTCGTGCGCAAGCCCGAGTTCGACCGGCTCGAGGAGCGGTACGCAGCGACCGCGGAACGGAGGCGGGTCCGGTGAGCACGCACGACCTGAGGCTGCGCGGGGGCCGCGTCTTCCAGCACGGCGCCGGCCTGCAGGAGCTCGACGTCCTCGTGACCGGCGGGGTGATCAGCGGGCTGGTGGCCCGGGACGCCGAGGTGGCGGCCGCCCAGGAGCTCGATCTCGCGGGCAAGGTCGTCCTGCCGGGCGGCATCGACCCCCACGTGCACCTGGGCAAGGACATCCGGGTGCCGCGCGATCCCGAGGACGGCGAGCGCGAGACGGCCTCGGCCGTCGCGGGCGGCATCACCACGATGCTGATCTACCTGATGAGCGCGGACCCCTACGAGAAGGTCTTCGCCGAGTCGGACGCCGCGATGACGGGCAACTCGCACACCGACTACGGGTTCCACTTCGTGCTCGGCACGGACGAGCAGGTCGCCTCGATCCCGGACTACGTACGCGAGCTGGGCGTACCCAGCTTCAAGTTCTTCATGAACTTCCGCGGCGACGAGGGCAAGTACCTCGGCCTGCCGGGCAACGACGACGCGTACATGTACGACCTGTTGGGCACCGCCGCGGACGCGGGTGCGCTCGTCTGCCCGCACCCGGAGAACATCGAGCTGGTGTGGAAGCTGCGTGAGCAGCCCCGGGACGAGACGATCCCGCCGCTCGAGGCCTGGTACCGCAGCCGCCCCCCGGTCGTGGAGGCCGAGGCGGTGCAGCGCGTCGCCTACTTCGCGAGCCAGACCGGCGCGTCTGTCTACGCGGTGCACACCAGCAGCAAGGCCGCGCTCGACGCGATGGGGATGCAGCAGACGGCGTACCCGAACCTGTTCACCGAGACCTGCACCCAGTACCTCACCCTCACCACGGACGCCGACTGCGGGACCTACGGCAAGGTCAACCCGCCCATCCGGCACGCCGAGGACGTCGAGGCGCTGTGGGAGGGCGTCCGGACGGGCGCCGTCGACACCGTCGGCTCCGACCACAACTCCCGGCACCGCACCGCCAAGGAGAAGGACATCTGGACGGCGTCGGCGGGCTTCCCCGGCACCGGCCTCGTCCTGCCGACGACGGTCGGTGAGGGCCTGCGCCGGGGCATCGACCTCGAGCGCCTGGTCGACGCGACGAGCACGCGGGCGGCACAGCTGTTCGGGCTGTTCCCGCGCAAGGGGACGATCCGGGTCGGCTCCGACGCGGACCTCGCCGTCGTCGACCTCGACGCGACCACCACGGTGCGCGCCGAGACCCAGCACTCCGTGGCGGAGTACTCGCCGTGGGAGGGCCGGGAGATCCCCCTGAAGGTGGTGCACACGCTCGTCCGCGGGCGGTTCGCGGTGCGCGACGGCGAGCTCGCCGACACACCCACCGGCACCTACCTGTCCCGGACCAACGGCGGCGCCGCGGCGCTCGCCTCGCAGAAGGAGCTCGTGTGACGGATCCCGTGTGGACGGTCGGCGGCGCGGGGGTCATCGACGAGACCACCCTGCGTCACTACGACCTGGCCGGCTTCGGCAAGCCCGTCGGCCTGGGCGCCCGGCCCGCCCTGCTGATCATCGACGTGCAGTACCGCACCGTCGGCACCACCCCGGCGCCGTTCGAGGAGGCGGTCAAGGAGTTCCCGACCAGCTGCGGCGAGGTCGGCTGGGCCGCGGTGGAGCGGATCGCGGAGCTGGTCGCGACCTTCCGGGAGAAGGGCTGGCCGATCCTGTACCCGCACGTCGCGCCCAAGCAGTCCTACGACGCGGGCCGGCTGGGGGCCAAGGTCCCCGGGATCATGGACATCCCGGCCAAGGGATACGAGTTCGTGGCCGAGGTGGCCCCTGTCGAGGGCGACGTGCTGGTGCCCAAGCGGCACCCCAGCGCGTTCTTCGGGACGCCGCTCGCCAGCTACCTGGTGGAGACCGGCGCCGACTCGCTCGTCGTCACCGGGTGCACCACCTCGGGATGCGTCCGGGCCAGCGTGGCCGATGCCTTCTCCTACAACTTCCGGGTCAGCGTGCCGGCGGACGCCGTGTACGACCGCAGCGCGGTCGTACACGAGGTCAACCTCTTCGACATGGCCCAGAAGTACGCGGACGTGACCACCACCGGCGCCCTGCTGGGCGCGCTGGCGGAGCTGCCCGCACGGGCCTGACCCGTGCCGCGCGGCCGGGCGCTCAGTCGGGCTCGGCCGCGCGCAGCACGGCGAGGGCGCTGTTCAACGAGCTCGAGAGGTGGGCCTCGAGGAGGGAGGCGGCGTGGTCGCCGTCCCGGTCGTCCAGGGCCGCGACGATCGTCCTGTGCTCGTCGAGAGCGGTACGGGCGCGCCGGGGCTGGTGGGCCGAGCGCGCCCGGGCCAGCTGGATCTTGCGTCCGACATCGGTGAGGGCCTGGATCAGCGGAGGATTGGCCGCCAACCGCGCCAGCCGGGCATGGAAGTCGGGATCGGCGGGGTAGGAGCCGGTGGCGTCCGAGCCCATGCTGGACTCCGTGTCGTCGAGCATCCGGCCGAGCTCGTCGATCCGCTCCTGCGGGGCGTAGCGGGCGGCGAGCCGCACGGCGTGCGTCTCCAGGGCGATCCGCAGCTCGTAGAAGTCCGAGAGCTCACGCGCGGAGAAGGAGCGCACGTACACGCCGCGATGGGTCACGGCCTCGACCAGGCCCTCGCTGGCCAGGCGCTGGATGGCCTCGCGCAGTGGTCCGCGGCTGATCCCCAGCGCCTGCGACAGGTGCACCTCGTTGAGTCGCTCACCGGGGGAGAGGGTGCCGTCGAGGATCATGTCGCGGAGGACCTCCAGGCTGCGCCCCGCGAAGGTCGCGACGGGGCCCAGCTTGGCGGGTCGGTTCTGCTCGGTCACCGGGTCTCCTCGCCGCGGTCGCTGCGAGGCGGGCAGTCCGTGTGGACGTCCCCTCGGGCCGCGATCGCCGATCGGTTCGAACTGTCGACACATCGAATAGTAACTGAGCTGCTGCGGACCGCGGTCGAGGGAGACCGCATCTCGCAAACTGTTGACAGTTGTCAGCTCGTGCCGCAGCCTATGACCCAGCCGCGGAGAGCCGCGGCCGGCAGGACAAGGAGGTGCTGGCGGTGGAAACGGACAAGCGGTCCCTCGCGGGCCGAGCGGGTTCCGGAGCGCGTCCCGGGGTGAACTCCGGGGCGGAGGTGGACGCGGCTGCCGTGCCGCAGTCGATCGACCGGAGGGTCGTGGCGGCCGGACTGGTCGGGTCCGTGGTCGAGTACTACGACTTCGGCATCTACGGCTACCTCGCCACGGTGCTCTCGGTCGTCTTCTTCGCGAACGGCACCGACCCCACCACGGCGCTGCTCGCCACGTTCGCGACCTTCGCCGCGGCCTTCGTCCTCCGTCCCCTCGGCGGACTCATCTTCGGTCACCTGGGCGACCGCTTCGGCCGCTCGCGCATCCTCGCCGCGACGATCCTGTCGATGTGCGCGGCCACGGTGGCGATCGGCGTGCTTCCCACGTACGCGGCGATCGGCGTCGGGGCCGCGTTCCTGCTGGTGGCGGCGCGGTGCGTGCAGGGCATCGCCTCGGGTGGCGAGGTCGGCGGCGCCGCGGCGTACGTCGCGGAGAAGTCGCCGCCCGCCCGGCGCGGGTTCCTCTGCTCCACCGTTCAGCTGGGGGCGCTGTCGGGCGCGTTGCTCGCGTCCGTCGCCGTCACGATCCTGACCTCGGTGCTCACGTCCGAGCAGCTCGCGGCTTGGGGTTGGCGCATCCCGTTCCTGCTCAGCCTGCCGCTGGGACTGGTGGGTCTGTGGATCCGGTACCGCCTCGAGGACTCGGTCTCCGACGAGGAGCTCGAGGCGGGGGAGGGGGAGGCGTCCGCGCCCGCCGTCGAGCTCGTCCGGGCGCACCTGCCCGGCCTGCTGCGCACCCTGGGCCTGTCGACGCTGCTGTTCGCCGGCTACTACGTCACCTACGTGTACGCGTCGACGCACCTGCAGCGGACCGGCGGGTTCAGCCCGGCCGCCGCCTTCTGGTCGACCACGATCACGCTGGTCGTGTCGTGTGCGGCCATGCCGTTCTTCGGCAAGCTCTCCGACCGGTGGGGCCGGCGACCGGTGCTCCTGGTCGCGGCGATCGCGTTCGGCGTGCTCGCGGTGCCGTGCTTCGCCGTCATGAACGCCGGCGCCCTGGCGCCGGCCATCCTGGCGCAGGTGGTGCTCGGCCTGCCCGAGTCCGCGCTGATGGGCGTCGTCTTCGCGACGTTCGCCGAGATGTTCCCGTCGCGGGTCCGCTACACCGGCATCGCGTTGGGCTTCAACCTCGCCAGCATGGCGGTGGGCGGCACCGCGCCGCTGATCTGTCTGTGGCTGCTCGGCCTGACCGGCAGCCCGCTGGCCCCCGCGTGGTTCCTGGTGGCGGCCGCCGTCGTCACCGTGGGGACCGCGCTGACCCTCACCGAGACCCGCGGCACCGCGCTGCGGACCGGCTGACCCGCACCCGGAACGAGGAAGGACCCCCGTGCCCGAGCAGTCCGAAGTGGATGTCGACGTCGTCGTGGTCGGAGGCGGCGGCGGCGGGCTCACCGCCGCGCTCGCCGCGACCGACGGCGGCGCGACCGCCGTCGTGCTGGAGAAGGAGGAGCGCGCGGGCGGGAACACCGCCCTGTCCACCGGGTCCGTGCCCGGCGCCGGGACGCGCTGGCAGGGCGAGGCGGGCATCGACGACTCAGCCGAGCGGCTGGCCACCGACCTGCTCCGCCAGTCCGGCCCGCACGACGCCGAGGACCTCGTCCGGACGCTCGCCGCGGCGAGCGCGGGACTGGTCGAGTGGCTGGTCGGCACGCATGCGATCGACCTGCGGCTCATCACGGACTACAAGCACGTCGGGCACTCGGTCCCGCGGCTGCACGCCCCGCCGTCCCGCAAGGGGCAGGCGCTCGTCGCCGACCTGCTGCGGGCCTGCAAGGCCGCGGACGTCGAGGTCCTCACGCACTCGCCGGTCGAGCGGCTCGTGGTGGAGGACGGGATGGTCCGCGGGGTCGTCGTGTCCGGCGGTCGGTCGGGCACCTACACCCTGCGCTGCCGCGCGGTCGTGCTCGCCGCCAACGGGTTCGGGGCCAGCCCGGACATGATCGCCCGGTTCGCCCCGCAGGCCGTGGGGCTGGAGTACCTCGGTGCGCACGGCAGCACCGGCGAGGCGATCCGGTGGCTGCTCGACCTCGGGGCCACGCTCGGCAACGCGGAGGCCTTCCAGGGGTACGCCGCCGTCGCGAGCCCGCACGGCTCGATCACCTCGTGGACCACGGTCGAACACGGCGGGATCGTCGTCGACGCCCGGGGGCGCCGGATCGGCGACGAGTCGATCGGCTACTCCGGTTTCGCCGCCGACGTCGCACGTGCCGAGGGCCCCGTGCACGTCGTGTTCGACACCTCCATCCGGGACTCGGTGGCCGCGCACGAGGAGGAGTTCGCCGACCTGCTGGCCGCCGGCGGGGTCAAGGAAGCGGCCGACGTCCCCGCGCTGGCGGCAGCGATCGGCGCCGACGAGGCGGAGCTCGGCCGCACCCTGGACGCCGCCCGGGGCGCGGCGGCGGGGGAGCGCCCGGACCCGGCCGGGCGGTCCGCCTGGGGACGCGGGCCGCTGCGCGCGCCCTACGCGGCGGTGAAGGCGATCCCCGCCCTGTTCCACACCCAGGGCGGGGTGCAGGTCGACGCCGACGCGCGGGTGCTCGGCCAGGCGGGCCCGATCGCCGGTGTGTACGCCGTGGGCGGGGTCGCCGCCGGCGTGAGCGGGCGCGCGGGCGGCGCCGGCTACTCGTCGGGCAACGGCCTGCTCGCGGCCCTCGGCCTCGGCATGCTCGCCGGCCGACACGCGGCCGTCCCGCGCTGACCCGACCCCGATCCGACGAGGAGGACCTGTGTCCGGCCACCCCCACACCGCCACTCCACAGTCCCGCAGGGCCGCCCTCGGCAGCTTCGTGGGGACGACCCTCGAGTGGTACGACTTCTTCATCTACGGCACGACCGCCGCCCTGGTGTTCGGGAAGATCTTCTTCCCGACCCAGGAGGGTGTGGTCGGTACCCTCGCCGCCTTCGCGACCTTCGCCGTCGGGTTCGTCGCCCGCCCGCTCGGGAGCATCCTGTTCGGTCACTTCGGTGACCGGCTCGGCCGGCGCAACGTGCTGATCACCACCTTGCTGATCATGGGTGCGGCGACGGTGCTGATCGGCTGCATCCCCTCCTACGCCTCGATCGGGGTCTGGGCGCCGGTGCTGCTCGTGCTGTGCCGGATCGCGCAGGGCGTGGCCCTGGGCGGCGAGTGGGGCGGCGCCGCACTCCTGTCCGTCGAGAACGCGCCCGCCCGGCGGAAGGGCCTGTTCGGGTCGTCGACGCAGATCGGCTCACCCGCCGGGCTGCTGCTGGCCAGCCTGGTGATCGCCGGCGCGTCCGCGGTCAGCGGCGACGCCTTCGAGCAGTGGGGCTGGCGGATACCCTTCCTGGCCAGCGTGGTGATCGTGGTCGTGGGGCTGGCGATCCGGCGCGGACTGGCGGAGTCCTCCGACTTCGCCGAGACGGCGCACGCCGGCAAGGTCGAGACCCTCCCGATCGCCCAGGTGTTCCGCGAGGACTGGCGCTCGGTCCTGCTCGGCGCCGGGCTGGGTGCCGCGAACAACGCGATCTACTACACGGTGGCCACCTACACCCTGGCCTACGTCACGGGCACCCTCGGTGTGCCGAAGGGCGAGACGATCAACCACCTGACGATCGTGTCGGTCTGCTACCTCGTGTCGATCCCGGTCTTCGGCTGGCTGTCGGACAAGGTGGGCCTGCGCAGGCAGGTCGCGATCGCGGCGGTCGCCGCGGCGCTGTTCGTGTTCCCGTACTTCGCCATGATCGAGACCGGCGAGTCCTGGATCATCCTGCTCGGGATGGTGCTCGGGCTGGCCGTCGTCCAGTCCGCCGCCTACGCACCCCAACCGGCCGTGTACAGCGAGCTGTTCCCGGCCCGGACGCGCTACACCGGGGCGTCGCTGAGCTACGCGCTCCCGACGACGATCGTCGGAGGCACGGCACCGTTCCTGGCCACCTGGCTGTACAGCGTGACCGGCAGCAACACCGCGATGGCCTGGTACGTCGTGGCGCTGTCGCTGCTCGCCGCCTGCTGCGCCTGGGGTGCGCACCGCCGGCACGCGGCACAGGAGCGGGCGGCGAAGGTGGAGGTGCGCAGTGCCTGAGCTCGACGACCTGCTCGGCTGGGCCGCCGATCGCTCCGCCGCGGGCGCCGCGGGGCTGCCCGAGCCCGTCCTGCGCACGGCACTCACGATCGTCGCCGACGACGTCGCGGCGATGATCGGCGCCCACGCCGAGCCCGAGGTCCGGGCGGTCTCCGCCCAGGCGGGTGGCTCGCCGGAGGCGTCCGTGGTGGGGCGTCCCGGTGTGCGGGCCGATCGTCGGAAGGCGGCGCTGGCGAACGCCGTGGCCGCCAACTGGACCGAGCTCGACGGCGGGTATCGCCCCGCGACGTGTCACGGCTCGCTCTACACCCTCCCGGCCGCGCTGGCCGAGACGGAGGCGGCCGGCGGCAGCCTCGGCGACCTCCTGACCGCGGTCGTCGTCGGGTACGAGGTGGTCACGCGGATCGCGCGGGCCTACCGGCCGCCGCTACCGCTGGTGCTCCACCCGCACGCGACCCTGTCGCCGATCGGCGCGGCGGCGGCGTTGGCCGCCGCGCGCCGGCTGCCGGTGGAGGAGTTCTCCCGGGCCGTGCTCGGCGCGGCCTCGATGTCGCTGACCGGACCGTTCGGGCACGCCACCGAGGGCGCGACCGTGCGCAACGCCTGGGCCGGCGCCGGCGCGCAGCTCGGCTTCGTCGCCATGGACATGGCTGCGGCCGGGCTCACCGCGAGCCCGGGAGTGCTCGACGAGGTGTTCGGCCGGGTGGGCGGAGCCGTCGCGGATCCGGCTGCGCTCACCAAGGACCTGGGGGAGCGGTACGCGGTGCAGGACGGCTACCAGAAGCCGTACGCCTGCTGCCAGTACCTGCACTCGAGCATCGAGGCCGCCGCGCTGATCGCGACGGAGACGGAGGGCGCGCAGGTCGAGCGGATCGACGTCCGGGCGCATCCCCTGGCCGCCGCCCTGCGGAACGCCGCACCGGAGACCACGCTGGCCGGACGCTTCTCCCTGCCCCACGCCGTCGCCACCGTGCTGGCTGCACGGGACACCGCCGCCACGGTGTTCTCCCGCGACTCGCTGCGGGACCCGGACGTGGCGCGGCTCCGGTCGCTCGTGGCCGTCGAGGAGTGGTCCGATCCGCCCGCGCCGCCGCACGACCGGCCCGCCACTGTCCGCGTGAGCTTCGCCGACGGCCGCGTCCGGACGGAGACGGTCCTGTCGGCGTCGGGCGGGCCGGACCGTCCCCTCACGCGCGAGGAGCTGCTCGCCAAGTACCGGACACTCACCGGCGACCTCCGCCCCGGCTTCGCGGGTCGGGTGCAGGTCCTGACCGATCCGTCGACCCGCCTCGCCCTCGACGCACCCCTGCGCCCGCTGCTGGACGACCTGCTCGCCGAGGGGGACCGGTGACCCGCACGACCGCCGAGATCCTGGTGGACGGCGTGCTCGACCTGCCCGAGAACCTGCCGGAACGGGTCGAGGAGGCCGCGCGGCTGCACCTGCTCGACGCCCTCGGGGTCGGGCTGGCCGCCTCCCGGCTCGGGCCCGCGTCGGGCCTCCTCGGCGTCGCGCGTCCGGACGGGCCGTGCACAGTGCTGGGTGCGGCCACCGGCACGACACCGGCCGACGCGGCGCTCGTGAACGGCACCCTCGTGCACTCGCTCGAGTACGACGACACCCACACCGGCGCGGTGATGCACGGCAGCAGCGTCCTCGCCCCGGCGGTGCTCGCCGCCGCCGAGGCCGGGAAGGCCGCGGCGCCGGAGGTGGTGCGCGCCTTCGTTGCCGGATGGGAGGTGCTCGTCCGGCTCGGGCTCGCCGCCCCGAGCGGTTTCCAGCGCGCCGGCTTCCAGGGCACCTCGGTCGCCGGGCCGGTCGCCGGGGCCGTTGCGGTCGGCCTCCTCGCCGGCCTCGACCGCGAGGGTCTGCTCGACGCCGTCGCCGTCGCCGCGAGCTTCTCCGCCGGGAACTTCACGTTCCTCAGCCGCGGGGCGTCGAGCAAGGCGGCCCAGGCCGGCATCGCCGCCCAGGCGGCGATCTCCGCGATGCAGCTCGTACAGGGCGGGATCACGGGAGCCCGGGACGTCTTCGAGGGCGACCGGGGCTTCTTCGGCCTGTACGCCGATGATCCGTCGGCGGCGGACCGGCTGCGCCATCTTTCCGGTGATCTGGGCTCCCGGTGGTATCTGACGGACGCGGCCTTCAAGGGGGTGCCCTGCTGCCACTTCCTGCACCCGTTCGTCGAGGCGGTGGCGGCGCTCGGCCTGCCGGACGGCGGGTGCCGGCGGATCCACCGGATCCTCTGTCGTGTCCCGCAGGGCCAGGAGACGGTGATCGCCCTTCCGTGGGCCGCCAAGCAGACCCCGGGACAGGCCGACGAGGCCCGGTGGAGCCTGCCGTACGTCGTCGCGCTGCAGGCGGTCCGTGGGCGGGTGCTGCTGTCCGATTTCGTCGGACCCCCGGACGCCGAGGTGCTCGCCGTCGCCGCGCGGGTGGACTGGGAGATCTGGCCCGACTCCGGCTACCCGGCCCTCTTCCCGGCGGAGATCGAGGTCGAGTGGACCGACGGCAGCGTCCGGACCGTCACGATCGACGACGTCGACGGCGGCGTCGGTCGGCCGTGGGCGGCGGACCGGGTGATCGAGAAGTTCCTCGGCAACTGCGAGGCCGCCGGGCTGCCGGCGTCCTGGTCCGTGGGCTTCGCCGCGGAGGTGAAGGATGCGGGCCTTCCCGATCTCGGCTCCCTGCGCTCGCTGGTCAGCGAAGCGGGATGAAAGCGGGCGGCCTCAGCGCGCCCTGCGGTGCACGGCCCTTCCCCGCGAGGGTCCGTGCTCGGGGATGTGCGGGACTGCTCACCGACGACGACGAGCTGCGCCTGGGCCCGCGGATGAAGGTCCTCATCGACCTCTGATCCCGGTCACGGCGTGGAACGGCGCTCCGCCCGGCGGAGCTCGGCCTCGGCCCACCGCCGCTTCTCGTCCGGCGTGTCCGGCGTCAGCGGGCGTACGGCGACCGGGTTCTTGTCGGCGTCCATCGCGACCATCGTGAAGTAGCAGCTGTTGGTGTGGCGCACGGTCTGGTCGGTCAGGTTCTCCGTGGTCACCCGGATCCCCACCTCCATGGAGGTCCGGCCGGTGTAGTTGACCGAGGCGCATGAGGACGGTCATCGACAGCGGTGGCGGTCGTCGGGCTCGTCGGTGGTCATCGTGGCTCCCGCGGCTGGTGGACACGCGCTCGCCGACTGGCCCCACGCCCAGGGCATCGGCGATGCACGGCGTTCAGCCTGGTCGACGGCGTGCGGCCGAGGAAGACCCACTACGACGGAACCGGTCGATCACGGCGTTCGCCGCTCGCCGGCGAGCAGGCGGTCACCGGTGGGCGAACGCCGCGTCGAACGAGGCCCCGGGCAGGGGCCAGAGCAGGGAGCGGATGAAGCGAACGGCTTCGGCGGCTCCGTGCAGCCGGTCCATTCCCGCGTCCTCCCACTCGACGGAGATCGGCCCGGAGTAGCCGATGGCGGCGAGGGCACGGAACGCGTCCTCCCAGGGAACGTCGCCGTGACCGGTGGAGACGAAGTCCCAGCCGCGGCGGGGATCGCCCCACGGCAGGTGCGAGCCGAGGACGCCGGCGCGGCCGGAGGCGGGGCGGATCCGGGTGTCCTTGCAGTCGACGTGGTGGATGCGGTCGGCGAAGTCGGTGATGAACCCGACGGTGTCGATGCCCTGCCAGAGCATGTGCGAGGGGTCCCAGTTGAACCCGAAGGCGGGGCGGCGGTCGATGGCCTCGAGGGTGCGGACGCAGGTCCAGTGGTCGTAGGCGATCTCCGAGGGATGCACCTCGTGGGCGAAGCGGACGCCCTCGGCGTCGAACACGTCGAGGATGGGGTTCCAGCGCCGGGCGAAGTCCTCGTAGCCCTCGTCGATGACCTCCTGCGGTACCGGCGGGAACAGCGCGACGTACTTCCAGATCTTCGAGCCGGTGAAGCCGACGACGGTGTCCGCCCCGAGCTTCCGCGCCACGCGCGCTGCGCGCTTCATGTCCTCGGCGGCGCGCCGTCGCACGCCCTCGGGGTCGCCGTCGCCCCAGGTGGCGGGGCGGAGGATGGCCCGATGGCGGAAGTCGATGGGGTCGTCGCAGACGGCCTGGCCGGTGAGATGGTGGGAGATCGCCCAGCAGCGCAGGCCGTACTCGTCGAGGATCTCGAGCCGGGAGCGCAGGTACGCGGGATCGGCCTCGGCGCGCTCCAGGTCGAGGTGGTCGCCGGAGGCCGCGATCTCCAGCCCGTCGTAGCCCCACTCGGCGGCGAGCCGGGCGACCTCGGTGAAGGGCAGGTCTGCCCACTGGCCGGTGAACAGGGTGACCGGGGCACGGACGGAAGCAGGGACGGCGTCGGCCGGGGTCATGGGGTCTCCTCGACGAAGTGGGGGCCGTCGCTCAGGCGACGGAGGCGTTCTGCAGGCGGATCGCCGAGCCGGCCGGGCTGCCGTGGGCGATCCAGAGAGGGAGGGCGTCTCGCCGGAAGAGGCGTTCGACGGCGAGCAGTGCGGCGCCGGTGACGCCCTCGGTGAAGTCCAGGGACGAGGTCCGCACGGCGAGGCGGCGGGTGGCCAGCTCGACGGCGCGGGTCCGCACCGTGTCGGCGAAGATCCGGAAGAACTCGTCGCCGGTGCGCAGCACACCGCCGCCGAGGACGACGGCGCCGGGGTTGGCGAAGTTGACGATGTTGGCCACGGCTCCGCCGACGGTGCGCGCAGCGCCGACGATCGCCGCCCGCGCGACCGGGTCGCCGGAGGCGACGGCCTGGCCGATGTGCTCGGGAGCGAGGCGACCCCGCTCGGCGAGCCGTTCGGCCAGGAAGGGGCTCGCACCCGCGCGGGCGCTGCGGGTGAGGTCGCGGGCGAGCGCCCAGCCGCCCGCGGCGGCCTCCAGGCACCCGGTCCGTCCGCAGCGGCACACGACCGACTCGTCGTCGGTCACGCGCACGTGCCCGATGTCACCGGCGGCGCCGGTGTCGCCGCGGTGCAGCCGCCCGCCGGAGACGAGCCCGCTGCCGATGCCGGTCCCGACCTTGACGTAGAGCAGGTCTCGGCCCTCCCGCGGGGTGCCGCGGTGCCACTCGGCGAGGGCCATCAGGTTGACGTCGTTGTCCACCCAGATCGGGGCGTCGTAGCGGTTGCGGAACCAGGCCCGCACGTCGAAGTCGTCCCAGCCGGGCATGATCGGCGGAGCGACGATCCGGCCGGTGGTGAAGTCGACGGGCCCGGGGACGCCGACCCCGACCCCCCACAGGTCGCGCCCGCGCCCGTGCCGGTCGAGGAGCTCGGTGAACAGGGTGTCGACGCGCTCGAGCACCGAGGCGGGCCCGTCGGCGATGTCGACCTCCAGGTGCAGGCTGCCCAGCACCTGGCCGTCGAGCGTGGTCAGCGCGGCATCGCACTCCGAGGCGCCGAGGCAGGCGGCCAGGATCAACCCGGCCTCGGCGCGGAAGCGCACGGTGCGGGGGGCGCGCCCGCCTTGGGACGGGGCCAGGTCGCCCTCGGCCAGCACCCCGAGGTCGAGCCCGTCCTTGATCCGCTGGGTGACGACCTTGCGCCCGAGCCCGGTGGCCGCCTCGAGGTCGGGACGGGTGGTGGCCCGCCCGGTCCGGACGAGGTCGACGAGCTGGGCCAGGACGAGGACGTCCTGCGCGGACGGCACCAGTTGCACGGCCCGGATCCTACCCCATTGACGTCTGTTCCATACGCACATATCGTCTGCGCCGTCGCCTGATCGAGGCGCGTCTTCCCAGTTCGTAGGACGTAATGGAGCGTTGCGATGGATCGGTTCTTCCCGAACGAAGCTGATGTGGTCGTTGTCGGGAGCGGTCCGGTCGGCGCCACCTACGCGCGTGTCCTGAGCGAGGTCGCGCCCACCGCGCGCGTCGCGGTGTTCGAGGTCGGCCCTGTCCTCGGCGAGCCCGTGGGCGGGCACGTCCGCAATATCACCGACCCCGCCGAGCGAGAGCGGGCCCAGCGGCTCTCCGAGGGGCCGAGCGTGGACCGGCCGAGCCTCACCGGGGCGGCCGAGCTGGAGGATGGTGTCCGCCGGGCGCGGCCCGGCACCTTCCTGCTCGAGTCGGGATGGCGTCAGGACGGGGAGGACGGGCTCCCGGCCGCGGCCATGTCGAGCAACGTCGGCGGCATGGGCGCGCACTGGACCGGGGCCTGCCCCCGGCCCGGCGACGGCGAGCGGATCGCCTTCCTCCCGGATCTCGACGCGCTGCTCGACGAGGCCGAGCGCCTGCTCACGGTGTCCGCCGACGCGTTGGCCGACGCGCCGCTGGCCGACGTCGTCCGGGCCCGCCTGGGCGCCGCCCTCGACGAGCACCGCGCGGCGGACCGGCGGGTCCAGCCGATGCCGCTGGCGGTCACCCGCCGCGCCGACGGCGGCCTGGTGTGGTCCGGGTCCGACGTCGTGTTCGGTGAGCCGTTCCGGACCAACCCGAACGCGACCCTGACCGAGCGCGCCCTGGTCACCGACATCCTCGTCGAGGACGGGCGGGCGTGCGGGGTGCGGGTGCGCGACCTGGAGTCCGGGGCCGAGCACGTCGTGCGCGCCGGGTACGTCGTGGTCGCGGCCGACGCCCTGCGGACGCCACAGCTGCTCTGGGCCTCCGGGATCCGCCCGGCCGCGCTCGGCCGCTACCTCAACGACCAGCCGCAGGTGGTGTACGCCGTGCGCCTGCGGGACCTCCCGTCCGCGGGCACGGAGACCGGCCGTGCGGGGGCGCTCGTCGCGGCGAGCGGGGTGAGCTGGGTGCCCTACACCTCGGCCGAGCCCTTCCACGGCCAGGTCATGCAGCTCGACGCCTCACCCGTGCCCCTCACGGACGGCGACGAGCCCGCCCCCGGCTCGATCGTCGGGCTCGGCTGGTTCTGCGCCAAGGAGCTGCGGGCCGAGGACCGGGTCGAGTTCGCCGACGACGAGCATGACGGCTACGGCATGCCGGCCATGCGCATCCACTACACCCTCACCGGGCAGGACGAGGCCTCGATCGCCGCCGCGGCCGACGCCGTCCGGCGGGCGGGCCGGGCGTTGGGCGAGCCGCTCGACGACCGCCCGACCGTCCTGCCGCCCGGCAGCTCCCTGCACTACCAGGGCTCGGTCCGGATGGGCGAGGTCGACGACGGCACCTCCGTCTGCGACCCGACCTGCCGGGTCTGGGGCGTGGACGGCCTCTACGTCGCGGGCAACGGCGTGATCCCGACCCCGACCGCCTGCAACCCGACCCTCACCTCCGTCGCGCTCGCCGTCGCGGGCGCCCGGGACATCGCCGGGCGCCTGGGCGGCGCGCCCGTCACCACGCACGAGCACGCCCTCAGCACTGCCTGACCCTTGACCCCGGCCGGCGACGGCCCCACTTGCGAGGACTCTCAACGATGAGCGAGACCGTGCACGAGCCCGACCCCCGATCCTCGGATCCCGGCCGTGGCTCCGCCGGCGTCGGAACCGTCCGGGCCGACCGCCCGAGCCTGCGCGAACGCCTCGGCTACGGCGCCGGCGACCTGGCGTCCAACCTGACCTGGACCACGATCACCAGCTTCTTGCTGTTCTTCTACACCGACGTGGCGCTGATCGGTGCCGCCGCCGCGGGCACCCTGCTGCTCGTGGGCCGGATCCTCGACGCGATCGTCGACCCCGCCGTCGGGGTCCTGCTCGACCGCACGAACACCCGCTTCGGCCGCGCCCGGCCGTACCTGTTGTTCGGCGCCCCGGTCCTCGCGGTCCTCACCGTGCTGACCTTCGTCACGCCGCACACCGGCGGCGCGGCCGACCTCGTGTGGGCCGGGGTCACGTTCATCCTCGTCGGGCTCGCCTACTCGCTGGTGAACATCCCCTACGGCGCGCTCATGCCGATGATGACCCGGGACTCGCAGAGCCGGATGACGCTGAGCGGGTTCCGGTTCGCCGGTGCCTCCCTCGGTCTGGTCGTGGTCTCCGCCGCCACCACGCCGCTCGTCGCCGCCGTCGGCGGCGGTGACCAGCGCAGAGGATTCCTGCTCACCGTCACGATCTTCGCCGCGCTCGGGCTGCTGCTGTTCTGGATCGTCGCCGGCACCGCCAAGGAACGCGTCCCGTTCGTCCACGTCAACCGCGAACGCGGGTCGTTCAAGATCGCCTTGGGTACGATGCTGCGCAACGGCCCCTGGCTGGCCGTGTTCGGCTCCACCCTGGCCATGTTCGCCCGCCTCGGCGTCATCACCGGCGGCACGATCTACTTCGCCCTCGCCGTGCTCGGCAACCCCGCCGCGATCACCCTCGTGCTGACCGCGTTCTCCGTCTCCGCGCTCGCCGGCTCCGTCGTCACGCCGTGGGTGCTGCGCAAGCTCGGCCATCGGCGCGGCATCGTCCTGGGCCTGCTCGCCTCCGTGGTGCTGACCCTCGCCCTGATCCCGCTGCGCGACAACCTGCCCGCATTCGTCGCGGTGTTCTTCGTGGCCAACATCGTCGGCGGCTTCGGCTTCGTCGCCGCCCCCGCCCTGATCTCGGACACCGTCGAGTACCAGGAGCACCGCAGCGGGCAGCGCAACGAAGGCCTGCTCTACTCCGGCTACAGCCTCGGCACCAAGGTCGGCACCGCCCTCGGGTCGGCCCTGCTCGCCTGGGGTCTCGCCGCGATCGGCTACGCCCCCGACCAGCACACCCCCGGCATCGCCACCGGCGTGCTCTGGCTCTACGTCGGTCTGCCGATCGTGCTCGCGCTCCTGCAGGCCGCGGCACTGGCCTGCTACCGCCTCGAGAAGCAGCTGCCCGCGATCTCCGCCGAGCTGGCCGCGCGTCGCGCCAGCCAGGCCTGACCCCGAGAGGAACTCCATGTTCGCCCACCGGCTCGTCGTCGACGACTCGCTCCGGCCCACCGACCGGGGTGCCCGCTTCCAGATCCGGCTGAACTGGTACCGCAGCCTGCCGCTGGCCTCGCTCAGGGTCCTCGACGTGACCCTCGACGGCACGCCGGTGCCCGCCGAGCGGATCGGCGTGGAGGTCGACGGGGTGCGCCGTGCGCTCGGGGAGCTCGGCCCGCTGATCGACGTCTGGTGGTACGTCCTCGATCCCGCCACCGTCCACGTCGACCTCGGCGGGCCGCTGGCCCACGGGCCACACGAACTCACCGTCCGGCTCGGTTCGCGGGTCCCGTACATCATCATCGGCCCGACGATCGACGACGTCTACACCGTCACCGACCAGCTCACCACCACCCAAGCAGCCTGAAAGGGGCACCTCCATGCCCGCCCTGCCCCGCCTCGGGACCACCCTCTACAGCTTCACCCCGGAGTTCCACGGCCTGCGGTACTCCCTGGCCGACCTGGTCCGCCTCGTCGCCGAGCGCGGTCTCGGGCCCGGCCTGGAGATGGTCGGCTTCCAGAGCGTGCGCGGTTTCCCGCACGTCGATCCCGCCTTCGCCGCCGAGTTCCGGGACCTCGTCGACCGGCACGGCCTGGAGCCCAGCTGCCTGGCGATCAACGTCGACCGGGCCGTCCGGCGCGACCGCGTCCTGACCGGGGACGAGACCGTCGACCACCTGCGCGCCCAGGTCGACGCCGCGGTGACGCTCGGCTTCCCGCTGGTGCGCGTGCAGAACCTGGCCACGGTGGCGGTGATGGAGAAGCTGCTCCCGCACGCCGAGCGCGTCGGCGTCACGCTCGCCATGGAGCTGCACGCACCGGAGACCGTCCGCTCGCCCTGGGTGCAGAACCTGCTCGCGTTCTACGAGCGGGCCCAGTCCGAACGGCTCGGGTTCATCCCGGACTTCGGCGCGTCGACCCGCAGGCTCGCCGACTCCCTCGTCGAGGAGTACCGCGAGCGGGGCGTGCCCGAGGACATCCTCGACCTGGGCCGTCGTACCTACGCCGCGGGCGAGCACGCCGACCACCTCATCGGCGAGGTCGCCGCGTCCGGCGCCTCGATGGATTCGGTCCTCTTCATCCAGGGCGTCGGCCTGTTCGGACACCAGGACCCGCAGGACTGGCGCGAGATCGGGCCGTGGATCCGCCACGTGCACGGCAAGTTCTACGACATCGACCCCCGCGGCGACGAGCCGACGATCGACTACCGCGCGCATCTCGAGCTGCTCGTCGAGATCGGCTACACCGGCTACGTGTCCAGCGAATGGGAGGCCTGGCACTGGGTCGCCGAGCCCGACGCGGCCGACATGATCTCGCGCCACCACGCGCTGGAGCGCCGCATCCTCGACGAGATCGCCGCCCGCCCCCGCGCCGCGGTCTGACCGGGCAGGGGTGAGTCCGATGGAGAGGGTCCGCGCCGCGATCGTCGGCACCGGGTTCATGGGGCAGGTCCACGCCCGCTCGGTGCGCACGGTCGGGGCGGAGCTCGTCGCGGTCGTCGGATCGACGCCCGAGAAGGGCCGCCGGGCCGCGGCCACGCTCGGTGCGGAACGGGCGGCCGGCACCGTCGAGGAGGCCCTCGCCACCGGGGTCGACGTGCTGCACGTCTGCACGCCCAACGTCGCCCACGCCGCGGCCGTGCGCGCGGCGGCCGCGGAGGGAGTCGCGGTGGTGTGCGAGAAGCCGCTGGCGGTCGACGCCGCCACCGCCGCCGAGCTCGTCCGACTCGTCACGGACGCCGGGCTGGTCGCGACGGTGCCGTTCGTCTACCGCTACTACGCTGCGGTGCGCGAGGCTCGGGCCCGGATCCAGGAGCCCGGCCACCGGCCGCCGTGGCTGCTGCACGGCTCCTACCTGCAGGATTGGCTGGCCGATCCGGAGGCGGGCAACTGGCGGGTCGACCCCGGCATCGGCGGCACCACGCGGGCGTTCGGCGACATCGGCGTCCACTGGTGCGACCTGGCCGAGTTCGTCACCGGCCAGCGCATCGTCCGGGTCCAGGCCCGCTTCGCCCGGATGACCGACCGGCGCCCCGACGCCACCGGCGCCCCGGTGCCGGTGGCGACCGAGGACGCCGCCGTCCTGCTCTTCGAGACCGACGCCGGCGCCGTCGGCTCGGCCGTGATCAGCCAGGCGACCGCCGGCCGCAAGAACGCCCTGACCTTCTCCTTCGACGGCCCCGACGCCAGCTACGCCTTCGACCAGGAGAACCCGGAGACCCTCTGGATCGGCGGCCGGGACGGCAACCGCATCCTGCACCGCGACCCCGCGCGCCCCGGCGCGCCGACCGGACGCTCGGCCACCCTGCCCGCCGGCCATCCCCAGGGCTACTACGAGTGCTTCGCCGACTTCGTCGCCGACACCTACGCCGCCCTGCGCGGCGAGCAGGCGGACGGACTGCCCACCTTCGCCGACGGCCTGCGTGCCGCGCGGATCACCGAGGCGGTGGTCGAGTCGACCCGCACCAGGGCCTGGGTGACTGTCTCCGACGCGTGAGTCCGGCGGCACACGGCTGATGGTCCGAGGCCCCTCCTGAGGACGGTGTGCGGAGCGGATCGGGCATCGAGACGCTCGGCCTCGAGGATGTCGAGCGCAGCGCCGTAGATCAGTCCGGCGCGGAGCGCTTCGAGCAGGGCGCTCTCGTCACCGTGGCTCGGCCCCGCTGACGAGTTGGCTGCCGGCGAAGCGAGGCGCCCGGCGTGCCGAAGAGGCAGCCGGGCGCCGTACAGCAGCAGGCCGGGCTACTTCCTGAAGACGTCCTTGGCGGCGTCCTTCACCTTCTCGCCTGCCTGCTTGACCTTGCCGGAGGCCTGGTCGCCCTGGCCCTCGGCCTGCAGTTCCTCGTCGTCGGTGGCGCGGCCAACACCCTCCTTGGCCTTGCCCTTCAACTCCTCGGACTTGTTGTCGATCTTGTCGTCCATCGCCATGGCTGCTCCTTCGATTGCCGGACCGGCCGTCGTCGAGGTCGGCAGCGAGGAGGTACCCCGGTGGTCGTCCTCCGGAACATCGCGCTGCGAGGGCCCAGGAACCGGGACGAAGGTCCCGAAGGTCGACGACCGACGACCTCGTCTCCGGCGGCCCTCGGATGGGGTGAGGTGCAGGCGGCCCGACGGACCGTGGAGGGCCGGAAGACGAGGAGGGACCATGAGCGTCACCGCCCGCACCGCGGTCGTCGTCGGAGTCGACGGATCGGACACGGCCCTTGCCGCCGTCCGGTGGGCAGCCGTCGAGGCCGAAGGGCGAGGCGCCCCCCTGCGGCTCGTCGCGGCCGTGGTGTGGAGGACCTACCATCCGCGCACACTGGCGCTCGCCGCCGAGTACGAGCGGCAGGTCCTCACCCAGGCTGCCGAGAAGGACCTGCAGGCCGCCGTCGAGGTGGCGCGGCAGACCGCCCCGGAGCTCGACATCACGACCGAGGTCCGCGCCGGCGGGGCCCCGGCGGTGCTGCGCGAGGAGTCGGCCACCGCCCAGCTTGTCGTCGTCGGTTCCCGAGGCCGTGGTGGCTTCGTCGGCCTGCTGCTCGGGTCGGTGGCCATCGCGGTGGCCGCGCAGGCGGCGGGGCCGGTGGTCGTCGTCCGCGGCGACGGGGCCCCGCGCGACACGGCCGCCCCGATCGTGGTCGGGGTGGACGACAGCCCGCACGGCGAGGCCGCGCTCGGCTTCGCCTTCGACGAGGCTGCGCGCACGCGGGCCCCGCTGGTCGCCGTGCGCGCCTGGGGCGACCCGGTCCACGATCCCTACCTGGCCGGCTTGATCGACTGGCACGCGGTCGAGACCGACGAGCGCCGACTGCTCGACGAGTGCCTGGCGGCCCGGACCGCCGAACACCCCGAGGTGCCGGTCGAGCGGGTCCTGCTGCGGGACCCGCCGGCGGCCGCCCTGGTCGCGCGGTCGCGCGGCGCCGGGCTGGTCGTCGTCGGTTCGCGCGGGCGCGGCACGGTGCGCGGCGCGCTGCTGGGTTCGGTGAGCCAGGCGGTGCTGCCCCACGCGGCGGCCCCGGTCGCCATCGTGCGCCCCGAGGCCGGCGCGGCGCAGCCGACGAGGTGATCTCGAGCGACTCAGGTCAGGCGGACGGCGGGGTGATCGTGCGTGGCCAGGGCGGCAGGTCAGCGGTCCGGACGTGCTCGGGGTGGGTGCTCAGCGCGCAGATCGCGGCGAGGCGGACGCTCGTCCAGTCCGCCCGTGACCACCCCCTCGGCCCGGCAGCGGGCGGGTGCCATCCGTGCGCGCGCGCTTCGGTGAGGACGCCGTGCGCGTAACCGGCCAGAAGCAGGAGGCCGGCGACGGCGGCGGACGCCTCGAGTCCGATGGTGGTGGCGTCGTGCACCGCGGCCGCGTGTTGGTCGATCGCGGCGGCGAGTCCGGGGAGCGCCGCAGCGGCGGCGAGCCCCGCGGTGCCGAGCTCGTCGTGCAGCGCACGCAGCCAGCGCCGGGCCGAGCGCAGCGTGCGGGGCACGGGCCGGGATGCGAGGGGGCGCGCGGCATCACTCACGATCCCGCAGGTTAGCCGTGGGGTCCGCCGCCGCACATCCCCTCCCGTCGGCTGTGGTGAGCGACTCAGGTGGGGCTCGGCGCGGCCCCCGGACGCAGAGGTCCGGGCGGTGCCGTCGGAGGGACGAGGTGCGGTCGAGACCGTCATCAGCGGGTCCGGTATCCGGGCTGGTCGCTCTCGTACGTCCCGCCCGCCGAGGCCGGAGGCCAGCGCGGCCGCGAGGGCCAGCGCGCCGAGCAGCGCGATGTAGGTGGCGGTGACGAGGACCGGGGGGCCGGATGCTGCCGTGGTTGCGCCTATGCGGCGGCTTCGCTCCGCGAGCCGCACACGTGCAGCCTCTCCAGCAGACCCAGGACCGTCAGCGGCATCAGGACCTGCTCGGTCGCCGCGACCAGCCGCATCTGTCCACGGCGTCGAGTCGCCAGACGTTCAGCCTGCAGCAGGCTGCGCACCCCGCAGGCCGCCAGAAAGCCCACGGCGGAGAGATCCACGATCAACCGGGCACCGGGGTGGAGCGTTGCAGCCGCGTCGCACAGGCACGAGTCGAACTCCTCGACACTCGTCAGGTCGATGTCCCCGCTGGCCTCGACGACGGCCAGCCGGCCCGTGTCGGCCCTGCGAAGACGCAGGCGGCGATCCGGGGGTCGCGCACGTCCTCGAGCCTGACCGCACACATCGTCCGAATCGGTCATCGAGCACCAACTACTCGGAGGGCCAAGACCGGCGGGGCCGGACCTGGGCGTCGTGGGCGAGGTCGTCGCCCCGACAGGTCACCGCCATCGCACTTCAGGCCCATGCAACCCGCACCGGAACGGTCCCACCCTGGGCGGTGTCACGCAATCCGGCGCGCAGCCGCACGTCTCCTCAGGGGCTCCGCCCGAGCCGTCGGCTCTCCGCGCGGCGAAGACCCCGGGAACCGATCTCTGCCCCACTTCAACGTATAGCGCTCCGGGGGGCTTGCCACAAGACCCGGTGGGTGCCGCACACTCTGCGGCCGTCACCGGGCTCCGTACTGCGTGGACGGTGGCTGCAGCCGACGAAGTGGGGGAATCCGTGGTGGGTAGCGGCAGTGCCGCGGCGACGTCGGTCGCGCTCGGTCGTCCCGTGCTGGGGTTCGAGCAGATCGACCGCGGCCGGATCGGGCTGGTGGGTGGGAAGGGCGCACACCTGGGGGAGCTCTCGCGGATCGAGGGCGTGGACGTGCCGCCCGGCTTCTGCGTGACGACGGAGGCGTTCCGGCGGGTGACGGCGAGGGTGCCGTCGTTCGAGGACCGGCTTGATCGGCTCTCGCGGCTGGACCCGGATGACCGGGAGGCGATCGCGGGCCTGAGCGCCGAGATCCGCGAGGTCGTCGCGGCCCTCCCGGTCCCGGACGACCTCGTCGCGGCCATCACCGGCCCGCTCCGCGACGCGACCGCCTATGCGGTGCGGTCCAGCGCGACCGCCGAGGACCTCCCGACGGCCTCCTTCGCCGGCCAGCAGGACACGTACCTGAACGTCGTGGGAGCCGCGGCCGTCCTCGACGGCGTCCGGCGGTGCTGGGCCTCGCTGTTCACCGAGCGTGCGGTGGCCTACCGGTTGCGCGGCGGCGTCGAGCACCGGCAGGTCCGGATGGCCGTCGTCGTGCAGGAGATGGTCGTCCCGGACGCGTCGGGCGTGCTGTTCACGGCCGACCCCGTGACGTCGAACCGGCGGGTCACCAGCGTGGAGGCCGTCCTCGGGCTCGGCGAGGCCCTGGTCTCCGGCCTGGTGAACGCCGACCGCTTCACGGTGCACGACGGCACCGTCGTCGACCGGGCGATCGCCACGAAGGAGTGGGCGGTCCGGGCCACGGCCGGCGGCGGGACCCGGTCGCAGAAGGTCCCACCGGAGGCCCGGCAGCAGCCGGCGCTGACCGACGCGCAGGTGCTGCGCCTCGCGGACCTCGGGCGCCGCATCGAGAAGTACTTCGGGTGCCCGCAGGACATCGAGTGGTGCCTGGCCGGGGAGGACGTCCGGATCGTGCAGAGCCGCCCGATCACCACGCTGTTCCCCGTCCCGCCGGCCGACGACGAGGGCGCCCACGTCTATCTCTCCGTCGGGCACCAGCAGATGATGACCGACCCGCTGACGCCGCTCGGGCTCTCGTTCTGGCAGATGACGACACCGCGGCCGATGGCCGAGGCCGGCGGACGGCTGTTCGTCGACGCCACCCCGATGCTCGCCTCGGCGGCCGGCCGGCAGAACCTGCTGGAGGCCATGGGCCGGTCCGACCCGCTGATGGCGGACGCGCTGCGGACGGTCCTGGATCACGGCGACCTCGTCGGGGAGCCCTCGACGGACGACGGACCGCGCGCCGTCCCGCCGACGGACCCGGTCGACCCCGACCCGGTCGTCGTCGAGAAGCTGGTCGCGCAGACCCAGGCGTCGCTGGCTCTCCTCGACCGCGAGATCCGCACCCGTCACGGATCGGAGCTGCTCGACTTCGTCCGCGAGGACCTCCAGGAGCTGCGGCGGCTGCTGTTCGATCCGTTCGGCCACCGGGTGTTCATGACGGCGATGAACGCGGCCTGGTGGCTCGACGAGCACCTGCGCGAGTGGCTTGGGGAGGAGGGCGCGGCCGACACGCTCAGCCGGTCCGCCCCGAACAGCGTGACCTCGGAGATGGGGCTGGCGCTCCTCGACGTCGCCGACGTCGTCCGTGCCCACCCGGCGGTGGTGGAGTTCCTGCGCGGCGTCAGCGACGGCAGCTTCCCGGACGACGACTTCCTGGCCGAGCTGCCCCGGGTCGCGGGCGGGCGCGAGGCGCGGGACGCGATCCGCGGCTATCTCGACACCTACGGCATGCGCTGCGCCGGCGAGATCGACATCACCAGGCCCCGGTGGAGCGAGCAGCCCACCGTCCTCGTTCCCGTGTTGCTCGGGCACGTCGAGCACGCCGGACCCGAGGCGAGCCGCCGGCGCTTCGAGCAGGGGCGGCAGGAGGCGTGGGAGAAGGAACAGGACCTGCTCGCCCGGCTGCGGGCGCTGCCCGACGGGGACCGCCGGGCGGCCGAGACGAAGACCATGATCGAACGCCTGCGGACCTTCATCGGGTATCGCGAGTACCCCAAGTTCGGCATGGTCAGCCGCTACTTCCGCTACAGGCAGGCCCTGTTGCGGGAGGCCGACCGTCTCGTGCGCGACGGCGTCGTGGGTGACCGCGAGGACATCTACCACCTGCGGTTCGACGAGTTGTGCGACGTCGTCCGCACCGGGCGCGTGGACCGACAGCTCATCGCGCGGCGCAAGGAGGAGTACCGCGGGTACCAGGCGCTCACGCCACCGCGGGTGCTCACGTCGGACGGCGAGGCCCTTTCCGGGTCCTACCGGCGCGACGACGTCCCGGCCGGTGCCCTGGCCGGGCTCGCGGTGTCCGCCGGAACCGTCGAGGGACGCGCCCGCGTCGTCCCGGACCTGGCGCAGGCCGACCTCGACACCGACGACATCCTGGTCACCGCCTACACCGATCCCAGCTGGTCACCCGTGTTCGTCACGATCAAGGCGCTCGTGACCGAGGTCGGCGGCCGGATGACCCACGGTGCGGTGGTCGCCCGTGAGTACGGCCTGCCCGCCGTGGTGGGGGTGGAAGGGGCCACCCGCCTGATCCGGGACGGCCAGCGGATCCGGGTCAACGGGACGAGCGGGTACGTCGAGCTCCTGAGCTGACACGGGGCACCTGCGTCGTGGGTGCCACACCGACGCCGGTGGAGCGACTGTGTGCCCATCACGGAGAGCAGCTGCAGCTTCTCGTAGCTCTCGGTGCCGGGACGGCGGTGTAGACCAGCAACGAGTCCGACTGACCGGGGTCGATCAGCCTCTGACCGTTGAGTTCCGGTCGGCCGAGCTCGGGGTGGACGTAGCGCTTGACCTCCTGCGGACGGATGCCGACCTCGTGGTCGTCCCAGAAGCGCCGGAACTCCCACGGCCGACGGGTTCGAGCCGCAGTTCGGCACAGACCATCTGGGGCACTGCGCCCTCGTGGCACACCTGCTGGCGCTGCTCCGCGCGGGCAGGGCACGCGTGACGTCGCAGGTCAGCGTGGCCGCGGCGCGAGGCGCGATCAACTGGCAGGACCTGAACCGGGAACGCGGCTACGACGGGCGGGGCGCCTACGGCCAGTCGAAGATCGCCGTCCGGTCCGGCCTCCCCGCCCCTCGTCGGTAGTCGGCGGGTGTAGCACTTCGTGGCCCTCGACCCGTCGGGGATGACCAGACACGACTCCCGGAAATGGCTACTCCGAGTGACAGCGGGCGAGTGCAAGCGACCGTGCCGAGCAGCGTGGGAGCAGGGGGCCGTGGATCGGCCGCTCGGATGCAGTGGCGCGGGTGGGGCTGCGGACGCGGCAACTCCGCCGTAACATCGCTGGTGACAGCCCCGCCGCGCCTCGATGCAGGAATGCGCAACATCGCAGCAGGATTCTGCGATGCCCCCGGGCGTGACCCCCCGCTACGTTCTTCCTACTCAACCAGTTAGTCACGGGGAGTGACAAATGCCTCGCATCGCCTTTCTCGTGTCCAGTGCACGGGAGATCGATCTCCGCGACAGCAGCAACCATCCGACCGGGTTCTGGGCCGAGGAGGCGCTCAAGGCCTACCAGCGCTTCGTCGCCGCCGGAGCCGACGTGGTCGTCATGACGCCGGACGGCAAGGCGCCGGTCATCGACCCCTACAGCCTGGAGGCGTTCTTCCACTACCCCGACGAGGACAGGGACTACTTCGCCTCGGTCTACCGGACCTTCCACCAGGACCCGGACGACATCCGGATCACCCTGGCCCACACCACCGAGCAGGAGCTGGTGGCCTCCCGTCGCATCGCCCAGCGGATGGTCGACGCCGGGCGCACGCCGGAGGAGGCGCACGGGATCCTCAGCAACGCGGCGAAGATCGCCTGGCGGAAGAACGAGAAGCTGGTCGACGTCATGCTCGCCGAGGGGCTCGACGGCGGGCTCCCCGAGGCGGCCCTGCGCGGCGCGGTCGAGGAGCTCGAGTCCGCGGCCCGGGCGAAGTCGGACGAGCGCAAGGCCGAGCTGGGGGAGATCCCCGGGTTCCGGTCCCCGGTCGCGCTCTCGGACCTGAGCGAGGAGCAGCTCGCCGAGTTCGACGCGTTCTTCGCCCCCGGCGGCCACGGCCCGATGGTCGACCTGGCGGACAACGCGGACGCCGGCCGGCTGATCGCCGCGCTGCACGCGCAGAACAAGCCGGTCGCCAGCCTGTGCCACGGACCCGCGGTGCTGTTGTCCGCCCCCGAGCGGCACGACGGCCAGTGGCTGTTCGAAGGCTTCCGGGTCACCTCCTACACCGACGAGGAGGAGGACCAGAACGCGATCGGGATGCTCGGGATGCCGTGGTACCTCGACGCCGCGCTGAAGAACGCCGGCGCCGTGTTCGACGACGCGCCGTTCGCCTGGGCCTCCCACGTGGTCGTCGACCGGAACCTGATCACCGGTCAGAACCCCAACTCGACCGAGGCGACCGCTGACGCCGTGCTCAAGGCCTTGAGCCTGTGAACCCCCTGTCCCGCTTGTTCGGCAGAGCGACCAGTCGATCCGAGGAGTCGAAGATGACCGTCAGCCCGCGCCAGACCGTGGAGGCCTTCCTCACGGGCTTCCGCCACCGGGACGTCGACGCCGCGCTCTCCACGGTGGCCGACTCCGCGCAGGTGACCGTCTTCCCGCTGGACGTCGTCCAGCAGGGCAAGGCCGAGCTCAGCGCCGTGCTCGAGGCCATCGCCTCCGCGTTTCCGGACCTGCACCTCACGGTCCGCAGCGTGATCGAGCTCGGTCAGGTCGTGGTGGTCGAGCTGAAGATCGAGGGCACCCAGGCCACGGACTTCCTGGGCGCGATCAACCAGGAGAAGCACCTCGACATCGACTCCGCGTGGCGGTTCACCGTGACCGGTGAGGAGATCACCGGCACCGAGGTCTACTGGTGCCAGAACCAGCTCCTGCGCCGGCTCGCCGTCAAGCGGACCGACCAGGTCGCGATCGTCTAGAAGGGACTCGAACCATGACGCAAGTGGCTCCCACCCCGGCCCCCACGACGACCGCGACCGCGGAGGACTCGGTCCGGATCGTCTCGGACTTCTTCGACGCCTATCGGCGCCGCGACGTCGAGACCATGGCCGACATGTGCACCGACAACGCCGACTTCTCCTACATCCCGTTCGAGGTGTGGGCGAAGCAGCGCGTGATGCGCGGCGACGGCAAGGTCCGCACGATCGGCAAGGTGATCTGGAGCGGTCTGATCAACGCGTTCCCGAACCTGGGCAACGACATCCACTCGATCGACGGCAACAACAACGGCGACGTCGTCGTGGCGTGCGACATCACCGGCACCCAGCAGTCGGCGTGGGCCTTCATCGCGCCGCAGGGCAGGTCCATCGTCGCGCCCCACCTGTTCATCCTCCACGTCAACCCCGAGGGCCTGATCGACAGCATCCGGGCCTACTGGGACAACGCCTACGTGTGCCGCGCCCTCGGCCACCTCGAAGTCGACTAAGGAGACCCGGGAATGACTCTGCTCAAGCGCGAGGAGTGGCAGGACTTCGTCCGCGACGTCGACTGGACGCTGTCGTACGTCGACGAGGAGGCCGCCTTCCCCGAGTGGTTCTCCGGCACCGGCAAGGTGCCGCGTGAGGCGTGGCTGAAGTGGGAGGAGGACTACAAGGTCTCCTACCAGGAGTACGTGTACACCCAGCGTGAGAAGGAGACCTCGACCTACGCGGTCAAGGCCGCCCTGTCCCGCTCGACGACCTTCGACCACCTCGACGAGGGCTGGAAGTCCTCGACCAAGATGCACTTCGGTGGTGTCGCCCAGGTCGAGTACACCGCCGTCCTCGCCGAGCTGAAGATGGCCCGCTTCGGCCTCAACGGCGCGTGGCGCAACATGGCCACCTTCGGCCAGCTGGACGAGCTGCGGCACAACGCCCTCACCACGTACTTCGGCCACGAGTTCGTGGTCAAGGACCCGCAGTACGACTGGACGCAGAAGGCCTACACCACCAACGACTGGGTGCCGATCTCGCTGCGCACCCTGTTCGACGGCATCATGACCACGTCCAACGTGGTCGACTGCGCCCTGCAGGTGCCGCTGGCCTTCGAGACCGGCTTCACCAACCTGCAGTTCGTGGCGCTGTCCGCGGACGCGCTGGAGTCGGGCGACATCAACTTCGCCAACATGATCTCCTCGATCCAGACGGACGAGGCACGGCACAGCCAGCAGGGCGTCGCGACCCTGGAGATCCTCGTCGAGCACGACCCGGTGCGCGCGCAGTGGGTCATCGACAAGGGCTTCTGGGGCTCCGCCCGCGCCTTCGCCGCGCTGACCGGCCCGTCCATGGACTACTACACCCCCGTCGAGCACCGGAAGCAGTCCTACCGGGAGTTCATGGAGGAGTGGATCGTCGACCAGTTCGTGCGGACGATCGAGGACTACGGCCTGAAGAAGCCGTGGTTCTGGGACGAGTTCATGCGCGGCCTGGACACCTGGCACCACAGCCTGCACATGGGCATGTGGTGGTGGCGGCCGACGCTGTGGTGGAAGCCGAAGGCCGGCGTCTCCAAGGACGAGCGCGACTGGCTCCGTGAGAAGTACCCCAACTGGGAGACGGTCTACGGCGACAAGTGGGACGTCATCATCGACAACATCAACAACAACAACGTCGAGGCGACCCTGCCGGAGACGCTGCCGTACCTGTGCAGCACCTGCCACCTGCCCTGCTGCAACCCGACCCAGTCGCGGGACGGCAGCTGGCGGATCCGCAACAAGTCGCTGAGCTACAGCGGCCGCACCTACCACTTCTGCAGCAACGGCTGCCGCCAGATCTGGTGGAAGGACCGGGACAACGTCAACCACCAGACGCTGGTCGACCGGTTCCTGGCCGGCGCGATCCAGCCGATGACCGTCGAGGGCATCCTCGGCTACATGGGCATGACGCCCGAGGTCATGGGCGACGACCCGGACTACACGGCCTGGACGAAGGACTACGTCGGGCGCGAGGCCACCGGGCTCGTGCAGGTCGGAGGGGCGAGCTGATGAGCGAGCCGCAGCTGGTGCCGCTGAACGCGATCTTCTCGACGGACTTCGTCGAGATCCTCGTCCCGGTGACCACCGCCAACACGATGGACGAGGTCGCCGCCGCGGTGGCCCACCACTCCGAGGGGAGGCGCGTGCGCGCCCTCCCGTACCCCAAGGTCGTCGTCCACAACGGACGGGCCCTGCCGGGTGACCTGACCGTCGGCGACGCCGGCATCCAACCCCTCGACCACGTCGCGGTCGAGTACGACACGACCGGAGCGAGCTCGTGAAGAACCCCGTCGGGCCCGTCCTGCGGATGGGCGAAGAGGTCGAGCAGATCGTGGCGGCCATCGAGGACGACAACCCGGACACGGATATCGAGGTCATCGACCGCGGCTCCTATGTGCGGATCCAGGGCGAGGACCGGGTCGTGCTGACGGAGGCGACCCTGCAGTCCTACCTGGGTGCGGACTACAAGATCCGTTCGCTGGAGAACCTGCTCGCGTCGTTCGCGGGCCGCGCGATCACGCGGAGCGACTCGATCACCTGGGAGCGCGCCGGACTCACCGCCAAGGAAGGAGCGACACGATGAGCGAGCGTGCGAGCGAATCATTGACACAGCGCCTGCGCGAAGCGCGGGCCGAGCGCAGCGAGGCCCAGCGATGAGCGCACCTGCCCGCAAGCCGCGCAAGCTCCGGACGTTCAGCGCCTTCGGCGACGTCCGGAAGATGCCGAGCGAGTACGAGATCGTCACGCACGCGCAGAACTGGAACACGCGCGCGGGCAGGCTCAGCGCGTTCGAGCAGAACCCGTCGTCGCCGATGAACCTCTGGTTCCTCACCTACCGCGAGCACTCGCCGCTGCAGGTGGACGACTGGGACGGCTTCCGCGACCCGGACCAGATCTCCTACCGCTCCTACGTGCACCTGCAGGCGGACGAGCAGACCAAGCTCGACGGCATGCTCGACAGCTACGGCGAGGCGGGTGCGGCGGACGCGCTCACGCCGGAGCAGGTCACCCGGCTCGGCGCGCTCTTCACGCCGTCGCGCTACCTGGTGCACGGCATGCAGCTGGTCGAGGCCTACATCGGCTACATGGGCCCGAGCTCGTACATCACGAGCGCGGCCGGCTACGCCAACGCCGACTTCCTGCGCCGGGTCACCATGACCGCGTACCGGACCCGCGAGCTCCAGCTCGCGCACCCGGACTCCGGGATCGGCACGCAGGAGCGGGGCCTCTGGGAGCAGCACCCGGCCTGGCAGCCCGCCCGCGAGGCGATCGAGCGGGCGCTCGTCGCCTACGACTTCGGCGAGGCGTTCACCGCGCTGAACCTGGTCCTCGGCCCGACCCTGGACGACCTGCTGATCCGCCAGCTCGGCGAGGCCAGCAAGGCGAACGGGGACGAGCTGACCTGGCTGCTGTGCGACGTGCTCGCCGAGGACAGCAACCGCCGGAACCGGTGGAGCGGGGCGCTCGCCACGCATTGCCTCACCTCCCGGCCGGAGAACGAGGCGCCGCTGCGCAAGTGGATCGACCGCTGGTCCGCGCGTGCGGACGCCGCGGTGGAGGCGCTCGCGCCGCTGCTGGGGGCGCCCACGGCCGACGTCGTCGCCGGTGCGCAGGCTGCCCGCGAGAAGTTCCACGCCGGTCTCTTCCAGACCGCGGCCGAGGCGGTGTGAGCGATGGCTGACACCGCGACCGGCCAGTGGCACGCCGTGATGGACGTCGACGACCTGTGGGAGGGGGAGCTCGAGTCGGTCGACGTCGAGGGCACCTCCGTCCTGCTGATCAACCTCGGTGGCAACCAGGTGATGGCCTACCGGAACCGCTGCCCGCACCAGGACTGGCCCCTGCAGGACGGTGACCTCGACGGCACCACGCTGACCTGCGCCCAGCACCTCTGGGAGTTCGACGTGACGTCCGGCAGGGGCGTCAACCCGGCGAACTGCGCGCTGGTCGGCTACGAGTGCAAGGTGGACGAGGACGGCACCGTGCAGGTGCGGGTCTGATGTCCCGGTACGTGCTGGTGGGTGGTGGGGTCGCCACCGCGGCCACCGCCACCGGCCTGCGGGCGGCGGGGTTCGCCGGCGAGATCGTGCTCGTCTCCGGCGAGCCCCACCTGCCCTACGAGCGTCCCCCCCTGTCGAAGGAGTACCTCGCCGGTACCTTCGGCAGGGGGGACTTCCAGGCCAACCCGGACGGCTGGGCCGCGGACAACGACATCGAGCTCGTGCTCGGCACCCGGGCCCAGGCCCTCGATCCGGGTCTGCGGCGGTTGTCGCTGTCGGACGGCAGCACCCTCACCTATGACGCGCTGGTGCTCGGCACCGGCGTCCGGGCCCGGACCCTGCCCGGGTTCGAGGGGGACCGGGTGCACGTCGTCCGCACGATCGCGGACTCGGAGCGGCTCGCGGAGCGGCTCGTACCCGGGCGTCACCTGGCGATCCTGGGCGCCGGCTTCATCGGCTGCGAGGTGGCCGCGGTCGCCGCGGCGAAAGGCGTGCGCGTCACGGTCTTCGAGCCGGAGGCGTTGCCCCTCGCCCGCGTCGTCGGGCCGGAGGTCGGCCACGCGATGCTCGACGTCCACGGCGAACAGGGCGTGGTGATCCGCACCGGCGAGCTGGTCACCGGCATGAGCGAGACCCCGTCCGGTGTGGAGCTGCGGACCCGCGACGGCGAGGTCGTCGAGTGCGACGACGTGCTGGTCGGCGTGGGCTCCGTGCCCAACACCGAGCTGGCCGTCGAGGCGGGCCTGGACGTCGACGGCGGGATCCTCGCCGACGAGCACGGCCGCACCAGCGCGCCGGACGTCTACGCCGTCGGGGACGTCGCGTCCCGGCTGCACCACGGACGGCACGTCCGGGTCGAGCACCACGACACCGCGGTGCGCCACGGTGCCGCCCTGGCCCGCACGCTTCTCGGCGAGAGCGAGCCGTGGACCGGCGAGCACTACTTCTGGTCCCACCAGTACGAGCACAACGTCCAGTCCCTCGGGCGGCTCGGGGGCCAGACGGTCCTGCGGGGCTCGCTCGAGGAGCGCTCGTTCACCGTGTTCTCGCTCGCGGACGGGCGGATCACCGGCATGGTCGCGCTGAACCGCCCGCGCGACCTGCTGCAGACCCGCAAGGTGCTGGCGGTGCCGCACGAGGTCACCGCAGCACAGCTCGCCGACGAGGACTTCGCCCTGAAAGGCCTTCTCCCGCAGAGGCCACGTCGATCGGAGGTACGGGCATGACCGCACTGGCCGAACTCACCGACATCACCGTCCGGGAGCCGCAGGTGCGGCTGACCGAGGCGGAGGCGACGAAGGCCCTCGACCGGGTGCTCGGCACACCGGCGGTCGAGGCGCGGGCTCGGCTCCGGTTCGGAGCCGGCACCGTCTGCGAGCCGCTCGCGCGGATGCTGGACGCCGCGCTGGTCCGCGCCCAGGAGTGCGGTCTGGACCCCGAGGCGCTGGTGCTCGCCGCCGCGCGGGCGGTGTCCGCCGAGGACATTGTGCGGGTGCGCCGCAAGGCCCACGGCGTCGCGGACTGGATCAGCAGCAAGACCAGCGACGTCACGATCGTCCTGCGGCCCAGAGGGTTGACGGCGCCCGCGCCGTCGATCGAGGCGCCGGAGGCGCCGCCGGTCCAGGAGTACCGCGCCGAGACCGAGGCCGAGCTCGCCGTGCGCGAGGTGCTCTACGACGTCGTCGACCCGGACCTGGGGGTCAACGTCGTGGACCTGGGCTTCGTCCGCCGCATCCGGCTGGACGAGGCGGGCCACGCGACGATCGTCATGACGCTGACCTCGGCGGCCTGCCCGCTGACCGGCGTCATGGAGAGCCAGATGAAGACCTTCCTCTCCGAGGAGGGCATCGAGTTCACCGTCGAGTGGGAGTGGCTGCCGACCTGGCGCCCCGCCGACATCACCGACGACGGCCGCGAGCAGCTGCGCGCCATCGGCTTCTCCAACTTCTGACTGCATTCCGAAAGGGCATGACCATGTCGGTCTCCATCGAGACGCTCGAATCGATCATGAAGGCGTTCAACACGCACGACCTGGACGCGATCATGGAGTTCTTCACCGACGACTGCACGTTCGACACGTCGAAGGGCCCGGAGCCCCACGGTCAGCGGCTCGTCGGCAAAGCGGCGGTGCGCGAGGGCCTGGCGGCCCGGTTCGCCGCCATCCCGGACGTGCAGTACGACGCCGACCAGCACTGGACCAGCGGTGACCTCGCCGTGTCCGAGTGGCTGGTCCACGGCACCGCCACGGACGGCACGCCGGTCCGCGCGCGCGGCTGCGACCACTGGGAGTTCCGCGACGAGAAGATCGTCCGCAAGGACTCCTACTGGAAGATCGTCGATGCCTGACGTGGTCGATGTCGACCTCCTGCTCAAGGGCTACACGCCCGAGGCCGACGGCACCTTCACGGTGCTCGACCCCTCCACCGGCGAGCCGATCGCGGAGGTCCCGCGGGTCACCGGTGCCGCCGTCGACCGAGCGGTCGAGGAGGCCGCCCGCGCGCTCCCCGCGTGGGCGGCCACGGCACCGCGGCGCCGCGCGGAGATCCTGCACGCCGCCCACGAGCTGATGCTCGCCGAGCTGGAGCCCCTGGCCCTGCTCATGAGCCTGGAGATGGGCAAGACGCGCGCCGACGCCCGCGCCGAGGTCCGGTACGCCGCGGAGTTCTTCCGCTGGTTCGCCGAGGAGGCCGTGCGGATCGGCGGCGAGCTCCGCATCGCCCCGAGCGGCGCGAACCGGATCCTCACCGTCCACCGGCCCGTCGGGGTGGCGCTGCTGCTCACCCCCTGGAACTTCCCCGCAGCGATGGCCACCCGCAAGCTCGCCCCGGCCCTCGCCGCCGGGTGCACCGCGCTGCTCAAGCCCGCCGAGGACACCCCGCTCACCGCGATCCACCTCGCCGATCTCCTCGCCCGCGCCGGCGTGCCCGAGGGTGTCGTGCACGTGCTGACCACGGACCGCCCGGGCGAGCTCGTCGAACGGGCGCTGGCCGACTCCCGGGTCCGGAAGCTGTCCTTCACCGGGTCCACCCCGATCGGCCGTGCCCTGCTCCACCAGACCGCGGACCGCATCGTCAACACCTCGCTCGAGCTCGGCGGCAACGCCCCGTTCCTCGTGCTGGAGGACGCGGACCTGGACGCGGCCGTCGAGGGCGCGATGTTCGCCAAGATGCGCAACGGCGGACAGGCCTGCACCGCGGCGAACCGGTTCCTCGTGCACCCCGCGGTCGCGGACGAGTTCGCCGCCCTGCTCAGCGCCCGGATGGCCGCCCTCACGGTCGGTCCCGGCACCGACGAGGCGACCCAGCTCGGCCCGATGGTCAACGCGCGACGCCAGGCGGACCTGATCGCCCGGGTCGACGCCGCCGTGAGCGGGGGCGCGAGGGTCCACACCGGAGGGTCGGCGTTGGAGCGGCCGGGGTTCTACTACCCGGCGACCGTGCTCAGCCGGGTCGACCGGGGGAGCGTGCTCTCGGTCGAGGAGACCTTCGGGCCGGTCGCCCCGATCGTCGAGGTCGCGGACGACGACGACGCGGTCGCGCTGGCCAACAGCACCGAGTACGGCCTCGCCGCCTACGTCTACTCCGCTGACCTCGGCCGGGCCCTCTCGGTTGCCGAGCGGCTCCAGTCGGGGATGGTCGGGGTCAACCGCGGGGCGATCTCCGACCCTGCCGCCCCCTTCGGAGGCCTCAAGCAGTCCGGTCTGGGCCGCGAGGGCGGCTTCGAGGGCGTCCACGAGTACCTCGAGGTCAGCTACCTCGCCGTCGACTGGTGAACCCACACTTACGAGAGGAAAGAACATGCCCTCGCTCCGCTCCCACGTCGTGATCGACGCCGCGCCCGACGCGGTCTGGAAGGTCGTCAGCGACTCCGCCAACGTCGCCGACTGGTTCCCCGCCATGGACGGCTCCACGGGGGACGGCACGCGCCGCACCGTGGTGCTCCGCGGTGGCGCGACGCTCGAGGAGGTCGTGGTCACCAGCGATCCCGAGCTGCGCCGCTTCCAGTACCGCGCGATCGGCGGCGACCTGGCCGTCGAGCACCACCTCGGCACCATTGACGTCATCGAGCTCGGACCCGACCGGTCGATCGTCGTCTACAGCACCGAGATCGAGCCGGAGACCCTCGCGGTGCCCTTCGAGGCCGCGATCTCCGAAGCCGTGCGCACGCTCCCGCAGCACGTGCGCTGAACTGCGCTGAACTGCGCTGAACTGCGCTGAACTGCGCTGACCTGCGCTGACCTGCACGAAAGGCACTGACATGACCCGCGTCCTCATCGCCGTCACCGGCGTGGACCACTGGACCCTGGCGGACGGCTCGCAGAGCCCGGCGGGCTACTGGCCCGAGGAGCTGAGCACGCCGCACCGCGTCTTCGCCGACGCCGGCCTCGACATCACGATCGCCACCCCCGGTGGGGTCGCGCCCACCGCCACGGAGGCGGGCTTCGCGCCGGAGATGCACGGCGGCGACGCCGCTGCGGGACAACGGATCCGGGAGCACCTGGCGTCCATCGAGGCGCTGAACGCGCCCGAGGTCCTCGAGGACGTCGACGTGGCCGCCCACGACTTCGTGTTCGTCCCCGGTGGCTGGGGCCCGATGGAGGACCTCGCCGTCTCGCAGTCCTTCGGCGAGCTCCTGCGCCGCTTCACGGACGCCGGCAAGCCGGTCGCGGCGGTGTGCCACGGCCCGGCGGCGCTGCTGCCGGCCCGGGACGACCAGGGCGGCTGGCTCTTCGCCGGTCGGGAGCTGACCGGGTTCAGCAACGCCGAGGAGCACGCCGTCGGGACCGCGCCGCTGGCGAAGTGGCTGCTGGAGGACCGGCTCCGGTGCGAGGGCGGCGTGTACAGCGCCGCGCCGGGGGACTGGGCGGAGTACGTCGTCGTCGACGGGAACCTCTACACCGGGCAGAACCCGGCGTCGTCCGAGGCGCTGGCGAAGCGCCTGGTCGCGGACACCGCCGCGTAGGGATCGAGCGAAGGGGGCGTCCGAGGACGCCCCCTTTTCTCATGCCGGTCGCTCGCGGCCCGCCAGGGCGTCACCACAGGCCCGGGGCGTCATCCCGTAGCGGTCGCGGAACTCGTTGATGAAGTGCGAGGTGCTGCGGTAGCCGACGGCCTTGGAGATCGCGGTGATGCTGTTCTCGTTCTCGATCACCAGCTCGCGGGCCCGGGTCAGGCGCATCTCCTTGATGAACTGGTAGGGCGACTTCCCGGCCACGTCCCGGAACAGGTGCGAGAAGGCGGACGGGCTCATGCACGCCCGCTCGGCGAGGTCGCTGACGCTCATGGGCTCGGCGAGGTGCTCGCTGACGTAGGCGATGATCGCGCTGACGGGGTTGCTCGCGCTCTCGCTCGCGGCCCGCTCCACGAGGCGGGTGTACTGCTCGGCCTGCAGGGCCCGGTAGACGATCTCCTTCTGGAACACGGGCGCGAGCACGCGGCGGTCGGCGGGGCTGGACAGGGAGCGCAGGAAACGCAGGATCGCGTCCATCATGTCGCGGTCCAGCCCGGAGACGAACGAGTGGTGCCCCTCCGGCAGCGGCTGTGCGGCGCGCGGGCTGGCGAACGCCGTGGTCTCCCGCTCCAGGAGGATGTCCGAGGACACCTGGCGCACCAGGTCCGGATCGAGCTGCAGGCCGAACGACAGGAACGGCTTCGCCGGGCTGGCCTCGATGATCTCCGTGCAGAAGGGGACGTTCTCGCTGATCGCCAGGTAGGTGAGCGGGTCGTAGTAGCACTCGACGCCGCCGGCGGTCACGCGCTTGCGGCCCTGCGCGATCACGCACAGGTGCAGCTCGCGGACCTCCTCCCACTCCGGTGCGGCGGGGGACTCGAACCGGTAGAACGTGAGCCCGGGCCACAGCCCCTCGTTGAGGCCGACCACGTGGGCGTGTGACTTGATCTCCGCGACCAGGTCCCCCGGGGAGATCCGGAACTCGAGCGGGTTCAGGGGGTTGGTCACGACGCCTCCGTCGGTGGGGCCGACGAGTGGCGGGCAGCGCAGACGCCGGACCACGTCGTCGGACGGATGTCGAGCTGGGTGCGTCGATGACGCGGTGGTGCGGCAGTACGAAGCGGTGGGGAACCGATTGGTCCTAGGTCCGGACCAAGAACCTCGGGTGAAGAATAAGGGACCGGGGCTCGGGCATGTCAAGGCTCACGCCGAAGAACCGGACCCCTCGGCGCCCGGCTCGTCCGGCCCACCGAAGACGACGAACCGCAGTTGCTCCCGGGTGTGGTTCAGGTGCTCCCGCATGGCCGTCGCGGCCTTGTCCGGCTCCCGGTCGTGCACCGCGTCGTAGATGATCTGGTGGTCGCGCAGGGTCTCCGTGATCGGCTCGTCGAACGGCAGCAGGTCGTGCGGGCTGAACAGCTCGCCGCGCGAGGTCTTGATCGCGTCCGCGAGCCGGTCACTGCGCGCCGCCCTGGCCAGTCCCATGTGGAAGTGCGAGTCGGCCTGGCGGAACGGTGTCCGGCCGGCCGCTGCGGGGAGCGCGATGAGCGCGGTCAGCGCGGTGAGGGACGCCTGCATCGTCTCGAGGTCGCTGTCCGTGCGTCGCTGCGCGGCCAGCATCGCGGTCTCGGTCTCCAGTGCGATCCGCAGGTCGAGGATGTCGTCGATCTCGCCGACCTGGGCGCGCATCCGTGCGCGCCACGCCTCGGCCGGGCGGTGCAGTTCGGTGATGTAGGTGCCGCCGTAGGCGCCACGCCGCACCTCGACGTACCCGTCCTCACGCAACTGCCTAATCGCCTCCCGGAGGCTGATCCGGGCGACTCCGAGCTGTTCGGCGAGCTCGCGCTCCGCGAGGAGCCGCTCGCCGGGGCTCAGCTCGCCGCGATGGATCAGTTTCCGCAGGTGGTCGGCGATCGCCTGGGACAGAGTCGTCGAGTTGACAACTCGCGTCATGGGCGCAGCGTACTCGTCCTGCCGTCACAGCCCACTGAACGACGCCGTTGCCGGGCCACTGCCCGTACGGGTAGCGGCACGCTGCCCCCGGCGGCGGACTGCGCACGGGTCGGTTCCCGATCCGCCGGGGTGACGCTTTACTACTGGGTGGCGGGAGGACGTCGGAGGGAGGCGCCGTGCGCGAGCCGGTGGGTGTCCGCAGCGAATATCTCCTGGACGCCGCTCGCTCGCACACGATCCACGACGCATTGCAGCCGGTCCTCGCCGAGATCCGTTCGCTCGTCAAGGCCTCGGTGGGCCTCGTCGCCTACCGGCCGAAAGCCACTCCCGCGCCCCTGCTCGTCCTGGCGGCCGACGCCCCGGACCTGCCCGAGCCGCCGCTGGCCAACGAGACGTTCCTGACGGGCCTGCCGACGGTCCATCAGGCGACGGTGCTGACCGACATCTCGTTCACCTCGATGCTGCGTCCCTACCGTGTACTGCTCCGTTCGGCGATCGTGGTGCCCTGGAGCGACCCCTACGGCGACGGGATGGTCGTCATCGGGGACACCGAGGTGCGGCCGGACCTGCCCGAGCCGGCGGCGGACCTCGTCCGCAGGCTGCGCAGTGACGTGCGGCGGAGCATGTCCTCCGGCCGCCGGAGCGGTGCCGGCGAGATCAACCGGAGCCTCCAGCGGGTGATGAAGGACGTCGCGGCGGCGACGGTAGACTGCGCGGACGTCGGCGAGGCGCTGACGACGCTGCTGGTCTCCGCCCAGTGGCTGTTCGACTCCGAGGTCGCCTACCTCTCCCTGCCCACGGACGACGTGGACACGTTCACCTTCGACCAGATGCTCGGCATCCGTACCCCGGACTTCCGGCACCTGCGCATCCGTGAAGGACAGGGCCTCGGCGGACTGGCCCGCTCGCTGCGTCGTCCGGTGCGGTCCTTGAACTACGGACGTGACTCGCGGCTCTTCGCGGCTCCGGTGGCCGAGACCGCCCAGGAGGGGATCGTGTCCGCCATGGCGACGCCGATCGTCGTCGACGACCAGATCCAGGCGGTGCTGTATGTGGGGGATCGCGCGCTGCGTCCGTTCAGCGAGACCGACGAGGAGGTGATCGGCGAGTTCGCCGAGTACGCCACGCTCGGCCTCAAGCGCCAGGCGACCGAGGCCTACCGCCGCGACGTGCTGCGTCGTCAGGAGCAGGAGCGACTGGCCTACGACCTGCACGACACCGCGGTGCGCGGCCTGCTCGAGATCGGCTTCGCCGCCGAGCGCGCCCGCGCCGCCGAGCACGGCGCGCCGGACGTGCGGGCGGGCCTCGACTCGATCGCGGCAGCTGCGGAGCGGTGCATGGAGGCGCTCCGCGGACAGCTCGACCTCCTCGTCGAGGGCACGTCCGGTCGCACCGCCGGCGCCGTGCTCGAGGAGATCGCCGAAGCGTCACTGCGTCCGGAGGCCCGCCACCGGTTCGTGGTGCACGGACCGGACGGACCGATGCCCGACCCGGTGGCCGACGCCCTGGTCCGGATCGGCCAGGAGGCCCTGGTCAACGTCGACGTCCACGCCGGAGGCAGCTCCGCCGAGGTCAGCCTGCAGGTGACGACGGACGAGTGGATCCTCTCGGTCGCCGACGACGGCGGCAACCGGACCTCACGACCCGAGCCCGAGGAGCACACCCGGGCCCATCTGGGCCTCGTGGCGATGCAGCGGGCTGCCGGGCGGGTCCTGGGACGGCTGGAACGGTTCGCGCGACCCGAAGGCGGGCACGTCGTCCGGGTGACCGTACCGACGAGCGGCAGCCGGTGATCCGGTTCTGCGTCGTCGACGACCACGAGATCGTGCACGACGGCCTGCGCGCGATGGCGGAGCGCGAGGAGGATCTGGAGTTCGCGGGGTCGGTGACCACCGCGGGCGAGGCGGAGCGGCTGATCGCCGAGGCGCGGCCCGACGTCCTGCTGCTGGACATGCGCCTGGCCGGCGGCAACAGCATCGACACCTGCGCGGCGCTGTCCGCCGCCTTCGGCGACCTGAAGATCGCGATGTTCAGCGGGTACGGCAACACCGAGCTGCTCGAGCAGGCGATCCGGGCGGGGGCCGCCGGGTACGTCCTCAAGGAGACCACGACGTCCCGCCTGCCCGACATCATCCGCGAGCTGGCCTCGACCGGCAGCTACTTCGACCCACGGCTGGCGAGCGGTCTGCTCCGCCGCACGGCGGGGGGCCCGAAGCCGCCCGCCTTCAACGACCGGGAGCTGGAGATCGTCCGGCTCATCGCGCGGGGAATGGACAACCATCGGATCGGCGAGCAGGTGAACATCAGCCCGCACACCGTGAAGTTCCACGTCACCGCCATGCTGCGCCGTCACGGGCTGAGCCGGCGGACGGAGCTGGTCCGCCTGGCGATGGACCTGCACCTGATCGACGACGGACGGTAGCGGGGCACTGCGGTCGCAGCGCCCCGCCACCGGGTCGGCTCCTGACCCCGAGGGCTCAGCCCCGGGCCCAGCTGGAGTCCGCGGGCGCCGGCTCGACGCCCCGGACGTCGGGCAGGGCCATGAGGCGCTTGTCCTCCTCGTCGTCGACCCACGCCTTCGCGATCTCCTCGCAGGTGGCGAACCAGACGCCGTCGCGGCTCACGATGTGCTCGATGAGGCGCTCGTACCAGAGGATGTTGTGGGCCTGGCCGATGATCTGCGGGTGCACGCAGGAGGCGAACACCGGGTTGTCGACGCGCTCGTAGGCGTAGTCGAAGATGTCCCGCCACCGCTGGAAGATCGTCTCCGTGTCCTGCATGCCGGTGGAGACGCCGGTGTAGGCCAGCGGCGGGAAGTCGTCGAGGTACCAGTTGACCGGGATCTCGATCACCGAGCTGGCGGTGCCCGCGACGTTGGCCTTCTCCCAGTTGATCTGCCACCGCTGCGGGTGGTACGGGACGAGGTCGCGGGCCATGAGGCTGGTGTCGTAGAGGAACCCCGACTCCTCGATGATGTCCAGGGTGTTCTCGCTGTAGTCCCAGTACGGCGAGCGGTAGCCCGTCGGGCGCACCCCGAGCACGTTCTTGTAGCTCTCGAAGGCCAGGTCGACCAGGCGCCGCTCGGTGTCGCGCTCGATCCCGGGCGGGATCTCGTGGTAGTAGCCGTGGTGGCCGATCTCGTGGCCGGCCTCGACGACCTTGCGGCACTGCTCGGGGAAGGTGTCGACGGAGTGGCCGGGGGTGAACCAGGTCGTCGTGATGTCGTAGCGGGAGTACAGCTCCAGCAGGCGCGGGACCCCGACCTCCGCACCGAACTGACCGCGGGACATGAAGGACTGGGTCGGACGGTTGAACCCGCCCAGCCACAGCGCCTGGGCGTCGAAGTCGGTTCCGAGGTTGACGGCGATCTTCTTGCCGGGGGGCAGTTGCAGGTGGCCCATGGATCTCTCCTTCGGGATCGGTCAGGATGACGGACGGAGCTCGATGACGTGTTCGGCGGCGGCGTCGATCCGCTCGCGGCTGTAGAGCAGGGGGAACGCCTCGTCACGGCTCCACGGCCCGAACAGGTCCGTGGCGTGCGGGTCGTCGAGCCGCCCGGACTGTCCGGGGGCGTTCATCGCCAGGGACGAGTCCCATTCGCCGACGTCGACGACGAGCCGGAAGGTCGCCCCTGCGCTCTGCACGAAGTTCGGTCCGTAGGCGGTGTTGCCGACGGTGTCGCCGCTGCCGCCACGCGGCTCCGGCCCCGCGACGAGCTGCTCCCCGGGTACGTCGGTGAGCAGCGCCGCGAGCGGGTGCCGGGCCTGGGCGACGTGCAGCCGGCCCCAGCGCCAGGTCGCGCGATCCGGGCCGAGCAGCTCGGCGAGCTCGGCCACGGCGGCGGGCAGCGTCCACGCGACCGTCTCGGCGAGGAACTTGTCGGGGTTGGGGCCGAGCCGCGTACCGGGGTTCTCGACGAGCTCCAGGTCGATCCGGGCGTCGGCGAGCAGGTCCTCCGCGGGGGAGATGCGGGCGGCCGTCTCCGCGGGGTTCGCCACGTGCTCCTCGAGTGCCCGGGCCAGCAGGGCGGGCCGCAGGTGTCGGCGGTACCAGACCTCGAACACCGCGGCGGCGGCCGAGTCGGCGGTGAGGGTCCCGTCCCAGTCGAGGAGCAGGGCGAGCCCGTCGGTGTCGCCGGGGACGTCCAGCTCGCGGACCCGGGCGAGGATGCGCCGAGCGGGGGTGCTCAGGTAGTCGCCCTGGAGCGCGACCATGGACTCGGGCGTGGCGTCCGTCGTCTGCGCGAGCACCTCGTCGAGGCGGTGCCGCCGGAAGGGTGCGTACCAGTCGTAGGTGACGTGCCGGTCGGCTGGGAAGTCCTCGGGCAGGTTGCACTCGTTGGCCGTGGCGAGGAACCCCTGCTCCGGGTTCACGGCGCCGGGGAGCTGGTCGGCGTCGTAGAAGCCCGCCCACTCGTAGCGGCCGTCGCCCGGCACGGGAAGGGTGCCGTCCCAGTTCGGGCGGATCGGGGTGAGCCCCCCGGTCTTCCAGGCGATGGTGCCCTCGGTGTCGGCGAAGACCTGGTTCTCCGGCGGGGCGCCCCAGCGGTTCATGGCGGCGAGGAACTCGTCGTGGTTCTGCGCTCGCATGTAGTCCATGCTCCCCAGGTAGGGCGCCATGCCCGGCTCCAGCCACGCGGCCCGGACGACGAACGCGGTGTGCCGGGAGGGGTCCTGGTGCACGACCGGGCCGTGCCGGGTGAACAGCAGCTCGACCTCGACCCGCTCCCCGCCCCGGACCTCGATCACCTCCGAGACGCGCTGCATGGGCTCCCAGCGGCCCTGGTACCGGTAGGAGAGTGGGTCGTCCGGGTGGGTCTCGTAGACGTAGAGGTCCTCCTGGTCGATCGCGAAGATCGTCAGCCCGAACGCGATGCGGCCGTTGTGCCCGATGGAGATCCCGGGCAGCGCCGGCTCGCCCCCTCCGATCACGTCGAAGCCCGGTGCGGAGAGGTGCGCGATGTAGCGCAGACCGGGGAGAGCCGCTGCGGCGCGGTGCGGGTCGTTGGCCAGCAGCGGGCGGCCCGAGCGGGTCCGCGACCCGGCCAGCACCCAGTTGTTGCTGCCCTCCGGCAGCACGTCGCCCTGCGCGTCCAGCGGGTCGCGGGGCCCGAACACCGGCGCCGAGGTGGCGAGGTCGTAGACGGCCAGCACGTCGTCCGGGATGAGGTCGAGGTCCAGCCCTTCGGGGACCGTGAGATCCCGATGCGGTTCGCGGCGCCGCCGCAGTTCCTCGACCTCACGAGGAAGGTCGCGCAAGGTGCGCGCGCGGGCGACCTCGTCACGCACGTTGTAGAAGAGGCCGTGGCTGCGGATCCGGGCGACGTCCTCGGGCTCCCACCGGGCGGGCTCGTAGCCGAGCTCCCGGAACTCGACCGGGAGCAGCGAGGGATCGCGCCGGGTCAGCTCCACGAAGGCGTTGATCCCTTCGACGAAGGCGACCGTCGCCCTCTTGGTGTCCGAGCCGTACGAGAGCCACTCGCGGCGCATGTCCCCGCGGTAGAGGAACAGCCGCGCCGCGCGGTCCCGCTCGACGTGCTCGGCGCCGAACACCTCCGACAACCTGCCCAGGCCGCGCCGACGCCAGAAGTCGATCTGCCACAGCCGGTCCCGGGCCGCGTTGAACCCCTGCGCGCGGAAGGCGTCATAGGTGTCGGTGGCGTAGATGTGCGGCACGCCCCAGCGGTCGACCACGATCTCCGCCGGCCCCGCCAGCCCGGGCACGGTGTACGACGTTCGTCCCGGTCCGTTTCGCTGCGCTGCCACTGTGCCCTCCAGCCTCGTCGCCGTGTGCTCGACCGAGTCAAGCAAGGGGAAGGGTGGTCGTGTCGGCAGAGTTCCGTGGCGATCCGGCCGGCCACGCACTGCCCCTTCAGGCAGTGGCCGGGGCCCGAGGTCCCGGTGCTCGCTCGAGTGCGCGGTGGGCTCTTGACCTGAACCCTGGTCGAGGGTGCACGGTTGGCCACATGGCTGTCGCGTTCAACCACACCATCGTCGCCACCCGCGACCAGGAGGCCGGTGCGCGTTTCCTCGCCGAGGTGCTCGGGCTGCCGGCGCCGACCCGCTTCGGGCCGTTCAGCGTCGTGGCGCTACCCGACGGGGCGAGCCTCGACTTCATGGACAGCGAGGAGGTGCATCCGCAGCACTACGCGTTCCTCGTCTCCGAGTCCGCGTTCGACGCCGTCGTCGGGCGGCTGCGGGAGCGGGGCGTGCCGATCTACGCCGACCCCTGGCACGGCACGCCGGGCCACAACACGAACGACGGCGGCCGCGGGGCCTACTTCGACTCCCCGGAGGGCCACAACCTCGAGGTGATCACCCGGCCGTACGGCAGCGGTCAGGCGTAGCCCCACCCCGGCCGACGACGTGGACCGGGGCCTCAGCTCCGCGTGGCCGCCAGCTTCGTCGCGAGGGCGGCGAGGGTCTCCTGCGCCGCGGCGAACTCGGCGGCGGCTCGGCCGCGCTGGTCCGCGAGGGCAGGGACGGTTTCGGCGAGGCCGAGTGGGACCGTCACGACGGTGACGGCCATGCCGAGCGACGCACCCAGCACGATCTCCAGTACCGGGACGGCGTGGTCCCAGCCCTCCTGCGCCGTGCCGGGGTCGTACACCGCGCCCTGGCTGCTCACGACGACCGCCGGGCGGCCTGCGAGGGGCTGGGTCGGCCCGTCGAACGGGACCGTGACCCCGGGGATGTGGATGTAGTCCAGCCAGGCCTTGAGCGTGGAGGGGACCGAGTAGTTGTAGAGCGGGGCGCCGACCAGCAGGACGTCCGCGTCGGTCAGCTCCTCGATCAGTTCGCGCTGCAGGGTCTCGGCCTCCAGCGGCGGTGCGGCGCCTGCGGGGCGCAGCCGGGGAGGCCAGTGCAGTGCCGGGTCCGGGAAGTGGGGGAGCGCGTCGCGGTGCAGGTCACGGCGGAGGACGAGGTGGTCCGGGCCGGCGTTGCGCCAGACCTCGGCGAACCGGGCGGTCAACGCCCGCGTGCGGGAATGCTGGAGGTCGGCGGAGGAGTCGAGGTGCAGCAGCGTCGGCACGAACCCGCACGCTACCTGCCGGGTCCAGGGCCGGCGCTCAGGTTCGTGCGGGCGCGGTGAGGCGGGCGGTGAGGTCGGCGGCTCCGGGGCCGGCCAGCTGGGGCAGGGCGGCGTGGCGCCCGGTGCACACGAGGAGGAGCGCGGCCATGGGGCCGTGGACCTGCGGGCCCTGGCCGGCGGACCACGGCGTGTCGGTGGCGGTCAGGCGGAACCCGGTCACCGCCCGCGTCGCGGGGGCGGGCGGTGGCCATCGCATGGACAGCACCCGGGTCGCGGCGACGGCCGCGGCCGTCGGCGGCATGTCGTGCCTGCAGCCGAGCGGGATGGCGATGTCCTGGGAGTGGACGAGGATGTCGATGAGTGTCTCGAGCCGGGTGACTCCGAGGGTGTGGCGCCGGGAGCCGACCGTCGCGCGGATCTCGGCGACGATCTGCCCGGTCGGCACGGCCGCGGCGCGGCGACGGGCCGCCTCCTGGATCGTGCGGTCCAGGCTGCCGCGCCACCGGGCCAGCGTTGCGAGCAGGTCGCGGAGGCCGAGCTGTTGCTGGGTCAGGTGCGCGGCGACGTCGCGCACGGTCCAGCCCGTGCACAGCGAGGGCTGCCGCCACTGCTCGTCGGAGAGACCCTCGAGCAGGTCGGCCAGGCAGCGCCGCTGCGCGTCGATGACCTGCCAGACCTGGTCGGGGTCCATGACGGCGGGGCGGCGCGGCTGGTCGGTCATGTCGGCACCTCCGTGGGGCGTGGGCGGACCACACCGGTGACGAGCGCTTCGATCTGCGGGTAGGGGTCGAACGCCGGATCGGGAACGGCCAGTTCGTGCAGGACGATCCCCGTCCAGTGGTTCATGATGATCGGGGCGTCGCGCTCGGGGTCGGTGGAGCCGGCGATACGCAGCCAGTTCATGAACCAGGTGTTGACGCGGGCACCGGTCGCCAGGAGTTGAGCCTGGAGCGACGGGTGGATGCCGGCCTCGACCAGGATCGCGTACCGGGCCAGGGTCAGCACGCGCTGTCGGCCGGTCGCCTCCTGCGCGAACACGGCCAGGGAGCGGGCGAGCTCCTGCGGGGTGACCGGGTACATCCTCGTGGCGAGGTCCTCCCAGTTCGCCCGTTCCCGGGCGGCGAACCGCTCCACCACCGCGTTGAGCAGGGTGTCCCGGGTGCGGAAGTGGTTCGAGGTGGACCCGGCGGGCAGGCCGGCGGCGGCATCCACCGCGCGGTGGGTCAGCCCGTGCATCCCGGACCGGCCGAGCACGGAGATCGCGGCGTCGAGGAGCTGCTCCCGACGGCTGCTCATAGGGGAATACTACGACCGTCGGTCAGATCACTACAAGCGTAGTGGAGGAGAGCCGCCGGGTCCTTGGGGACAGCACCGTTGTGGGCCGGTGGTGTGGAGCTACGACGTCAGGCCCAGATCAGGTTGTCGGCGAGCCCGGATGCCGAGGCTTCGTCGTGAGTGAGCAGCTCGTGCGGGTCGCGACGGAGGGCTTGCAGGACGACGAGCGCCGCGAGGTGACGTTCGTCGGCCTCGCGGAGCACGCGGGTGCGGGTGCTGCCGGCCGGTCCGACGAAGGCCCGTGGCGTCGGGTGGCTGTGGCAGGTTCCCGCGATCACGGTCCACGGCGTGTGGTCGCGCGCGGCCGTCCGGGCGCGCAGGAGGAAGGGCGAGGTTCCGTCGATCCGGCAGTCGAGCCCGGCCCGTCGGACGATCTGGGCGACCAGTTGGACGTCGAGGGCGTCGGCTCCGTCGTCCCCGTCGTCCCCGCCGTCGCCGTGGCTGCGGGTCGGCGTCCCGGTCACGCCGCCGATCACCCGCTCCCGACCAGCCGTCATCGTCTCGTCGTCCCTTCACTCGATCGACCCCGGAACCGCACAGGAACTCGGCCCCTCGCTCGGGGTGGGGGCATGAAAGGGTCGGCAGGGGGAGAGGCGACCCCGCACGCTGTCCGGGTACGTCCCGGACGACATCCACGATGCCGCGGAACCCGCCTCGGGCCACGGGCTGCGGGCCACCAACTGCGCCCCCGCGGGTTTGCCGAACCTCGGCAAGGTCCGCTGAGGAGGGATCAGGTGGGGTCGGGGGCGGGAAGGTCACGTCGGGGCCAGCCGAGCAGGCGGGCGCCCAGGACGGCGGCGTGCACGGTGAACCGTTGTGCAGGGTCGGTCGGGTCGTAGCCGGTGAGCTCGGCGATGCGCTCCAGCCGGTAGGTCACCGCCCGCACGGACAGGTGCAGCCGCCGCGCGGTCTCGGTCACCACGCATCCGGTGGCGAAGTAGGCGTCGAGGGTCTCCAGCAGCGGACCGGCGCCGCCGCGTGCCTTGGCGAGCGGGCTGGCGACGGCCTGCACCAGGTCGGTGATGGCGGGCTGGTCGCGCAGCAGGACCCGGTAGATCAGCAGGTCCTCGGCCCGCACGACGGGCATCTCCAGCTGCAGGCGCGCGGCCATGCCCAGCGCTTCGCGGGCCTCCTCGTAGGAGCGGGCGATGCCGTAGGAGCCCGGGTACGGCCGGCCCACCGCGATGCGCCACGGGCCGCCGCGCGGGACGCGGGTCAGGTCGCTGTGCATCAGCTCGCCCAGCCCGTCGCGGAGGGCCCCGGGTGGCCCTGCGGCGGTTTGTCCGGTCGGTGTGGCGGGCGCGACGACGACGATGCTGCCGTCCTTGGTGGCGACGAGCACGTCGCGGTCCCCGATCCCCTGCACGACCGCCCGCTCCAGGCTGCTCAACGCGGCCTCCGCGTCGACGAGCCGGCCGGTGGGCGCGGCCAGCGCCACCTGGTGGGGCTGGGCCATGTCCAGCCCGAACGGCTCGGCCCGCTCGACCAGCGCGCCGATGTCCGCGTCCCCGCGCAGCAGGTCCTCGATCAGTTCGCGCCGCAGCGTCTCCTCGCTGCGCATCATGTCCCGGCGCGCCGCGGTGTAGCCCTCGGCGAGGCCGGCCACGGCGCGGTCGACCGCGCGCATGACCGCCTCGGCGGCGGTCGCCGTGGTCGCGGCGTCGGGGAACGTCACGACCCCGGGCAACTCCCGCCACAGCCGCCAGGCCGCCGACAGGTACAGCTGCACGGCGTTCCCGGCGGACACCCCGAGCTCGGCGGCCCGACGGCCGTTGAGCCCGACCGCGTCGAGCTCGGCCCTGTCCGGCCGGCGCCCGGTCGTGGCGGCCTCGACCAGCATCGACAGGAACCCCCCGAGCAGCTCGACCGGTACCCCGCCCGCGCCCTGGCCGGCTTCCTGCGCGACCCGGTGCAACCAGGCGCTCTGCTCCCCGTTCCGTGCTCGCCGGTCGGGCGGGCCACTGGATCCCGTGGTCGGGTGGGTCATCGGTGTCGTTCTCCTCCGCGGCACCTTCGGCGAGGTCCGCCGTGCCGGCTCCCCGTTGCCGGAGACCGGCAACCTTAGCCAGGGGGTCAACCTGCCGGCAGCATCCTCGTCGCTACTCGGTCCCGGGCGCCGCGCGGTAGGGAACCGCACGCATCAGCGTGACCTGCATGGCCTGGCCGTTCGGGAGCGCGTACTCCACTTTCTCGCCCTGCTGCGTCCCGGGCAGGGCCTGGCCCAGTGGTGAATCCGGCGAGCAGGTCATCAGGTCGTCCGGGTACGCGCCCTCCTCGTGGTGGGCGAGGAGGAACGTCTCGGTCTCCTGGTCGTCCTCGTAGCGCACGGTCAGCACCATGCCGGGTTCGGCCACGCCGTCGTCCGGAGGATCCTGCCCGACCAGGGGGTTCTGCAGCAGTTCCTGCAACTTCCGGATCCGGTTCTCGCGCTCCCGACGGTCGGTCAACAGCTGCTGGTCGGTGTTGTGGTCGGCACTGTCCCCGACGAACTGCTCGGCAGCGGACCCACCGAGTCCCTCGGTGCGCTGCCGCAGCAGCCCGATCAGTTCTGCCTTGAGGTGCTCGTAGGCGCTCGGTGCCAACCAGACCTGGGCCTCGGTCACGTCCTTGACTCCTCACGGGAAAGGAAGAGAACCGGATCGACCGCGATTCGAGCGGGCGACCCGGTTGTGGGGAATGCGAACGAGCACGGCCCGAAGCGCGTCGGACCGTGCTCGATGACGGTCGAGCCTGTGATCGCTAGATGGAGGCGTCGACCGTTTCCGACTGTCGGCACCCGAATCTCCCCGGGGCCGGTGGCCGGTACGGCAACGTGTACCACAACCTCCGAAGTCTTCGGCAAATCTTGCCGAGTCCCGGAAACGAGTGCCGGTGCGAGGTTGCGGGACCTCGCCCTGCCCGCACCGGAGATTCGCGGGCATGGTGGATGGCGGGCCTGCCGACCTCCTCCGTGTGGCGCCACACAGTCGGCAGGCCCACCAGCTTCTGACCAGCACCGGGCCTCGCCGTACGCCGAGCCCGGTGCGGCCGTGTCGAGTGAACCGACAACTGCTGTGGAGTCGGCTGTGCGGCCACGCGTCATCGTGGGCGTGGGCGGACGAGGAGCTCGTCGACGCGTCGTGGACACCGCGGTGTCGCTGGCCCGCGGGACCGGCGCGGTCCTCTACGCGGTCGACGTCCGTCACGGTGACGGGACGAGCAGCCGCTGGGGGCCGCCGGCGATGCAGAACGCCTACCACGCGCTGGCGCAGGCATCGGCCCCGGTCGACGACGTCGACGTCCGCATCGTGGTCACGACGGGCGATCCGGACGAGACGCTGCTCCGCCTGGCCGACCGTCCCGGGGACCTGCTCGTCCTCGGTCACTCCCGACGGGCTCCCACCCGGGGCGCCGAGCGGCCCCTCGCTCTCCGGTGCGCCGCGCGGGCGCACTGCTCAGTGGTGGTCGTGCCGTGTGAGCAGCCGCAGGTCGAGGCGTGAGACGGCGCCGTCGTCCACGAGAACACCCGACCCATGGTCGGCCCTCGCCGATGCCGGCCTCAGGCCAGGCCCTTGCTCGTGTCGTTGCGGGTCGCGTCGCCGAGCTGGGATCCGCCGTCGACGTCGAGGATCGTCCCGCTCACGTACGAGGCGGACGGGCTGGAGAGGAAGACCGCGGCCTCGGCGACCTCCTCGATCTCGCCCCAGCGCTTCATCGGGATCCGCGCGTAGTGGGCCGCGCGGGTGCTGTCGTCGGGCGCGAGCCGGGCCATGCCCTCGGTGCCCGCGATGGGGCCGGGGGAGATGCCGTTGACGCGCACGTCGGGGCCCCACTCCATGGCCAGTACCCGGACGAGCTGGTTGATCCCGGCCTTGGCGGCGCAGGCGTGCGCCTGCATGGGCATGGCGTTGACCGCCTGGCCCGCCGTGATCGCGATGAGCGAGGCGCCCGGGGTGCGGAGCAGGTCGTAGCAGCCGCGGAAGACGTTGAACGTGCCGTTGAGGTCGATGTCCACGACCGTGCGGAAGGCGTTGGCCGACATCTTCGCGGCCGGGGCCAGGAAGTTGCCGGCCGCGCCGGACACCACGACGTCGAGCGGGCCGAGCTCTGCCGCGACCTGCTCCATCGCGCCGCGGATGGCCTCGTAGTCGCGCACGTCCGCCGACAGGCCCAGCGCGCCGGGGCCGATCGAGTCGGCCGCTGTCTTCGCCTTCTCGGGGTTCCGCCCGGCCACGGCCACCCGCGCCCCGAGTTGCGCGAACCTGCGGGCGATACCGAGGTTGATGCCGCTCGTGCCGCCCGCCACGAAGACCGTGCGATCCGCCATCAGGTCGTCGTCGAACGCGCTCATCGTCCTGTCCTCTCCGTCGAGTCCCCTGACATCATGGAGTGCTGAACGCGCGTTCAGTTCGCCTGCGGGGGTGATCTCGGACACCGAGCCGATGCCCTGCGGCAGAGGGCCTCGGCCGGAGGGCCTCACGCGTCGCACGCGGCGGTCAGTGCGCGCTCGTGTGTCTCGGGGAGGCGGCGCAGGCAGCCGACGGCGATCGCCAGCAGTCCCGCGATGCACAGGCCGAGGGTGATCGGGCCCCAGGCCGAGGCGGTCAGCGGGGCGGCGACCACGAGGATGACGGCGCCACCGGCGACCCCACCGAGGTTGTAGCTCACTCCGGAGCCGGTGTAGCGGTACCGGGTGGAGAACATCTCCGGCAGGTAGGCGCCCAGCGGGCCGTAGGCGGGGCCGAGCAAGGCGAGCAGGACGACGATCCCGGCGCCGATCGCGAAGGGCGAACGGGTGTCGAGGAGCGGGAAGAGCACGAGGGACCACACGGCCAGGCCGATGCAGCCCGCCGTGACGAGTCGGCGGCGTCCGAGGCGGTCGGACAGAATGGCGGCGTAGGCGGTGGTCGCCACCGAGACGAGCGCGGCGATGATGTCGATCACGAGGATGCCGGCCTTGCTCATGCCCAGGCTGCCGGTCGCGTAGCTCGTCAGGTAGGACGTGGCGACGGACATGGCGGCGAACACGCCGGTGGCCAGGCCGGTCGCGAGCAGCATCGTCCGGGGCTGGCGCCGCCACACCTCGAGGAAGGGCACGCCGCGGCGGGTGGTCGTGCGGGCGGCGTCGGTGAACACGGGCGTCTCGTCGGTGTGCAGGCGCACGTAGAGCCCGACCCCGATCAGCAGCGCACTGAGCAGGAACGGCACGCGCCAGCCCCAGGAGACGAAGGCGTCGCTCGTCTCTCCGATGCCGAGGTCGACGGCGAGGAAGGTGGCGGTGGCGAGCGCGAACGCGACGGTCGCGCCGACCTGTGGGTAGAGGGCGAAGCGGCCGCGCTGCCCGTCGGGGGCGTTCTCGGTCGCGAACAGGGCGGCCCCGGCCCATTCGCCGCCCACGGCCAGACCCTGGACGGCGCGGAGGACGATCAGCAGGATCGGGGCGGCGACGCCGAGGGTCGCGGCGCCGGGCATCAGCCCGACGGCGACGGTGCACAGGCCCATCGTCATCAGCGTGACGATCAGGGTCCGCTTGCGGCCGAGCCGGTCCCCGACGTGGCCGAAGAGGATCGATCCGACCGGCCGGAACACGTACACCAGGGCGAAGGTCCCGAACGCCGCGATCGTGCCGACGACGCCGCCCACGGCGGGGAAGAAGACCTTGTGGAAGACGAGGGCGGCGGCCGTGCCGTAGATGAAGTAGTCGTAGAACTCGATCGTGGTGCCCGCCATGCTGGCCAGGTTGATCCGGCGGACCGCCGTGCGGTCGGGCCGCGGGCCCGCGGAGGGCGTCGGGCCGGGGGACGGCGGGGTGCGGACGGCTGCGGACACGGTTCCCTCTCCGGTCGGTCTGGTGGGTGACCTCCAGCGTCGACCTGCGAGGGCGCCGCCGGGATCGGCTGGCCGGCCGGGCCCGTTGATGACTCAGGGGTCGGGCGATCAGGGGACGGTCCGTGTCGTCAGGACCTGCGGTGGTCTCAGCCTCCGAGCAGTGAACGCAGGAAGAGCAGGAGGTTGGCGGGACGCTCGGCCATCCGCCGCATGAGGTACGGGTACCACTGGCCGCCGAAGGGGACGTAGACCCGCACCCGGTAGCCCTCGGCGGCCAGTCGCTCCTGCAGGTCCCGGCGCACGCCGTAGAGCATCTGGAACTCGAAGTCGCGGCGATCGACGCCGAGCCGGTCGGCCTCGGCCCTGACGTGGTCGATGCACACGTCGTCGTGCGTGCCGAAGGCCGGGTCGGGCAGGTTCGCGAGCGCCCAGCTCGCCAGGTACCGGTACTGGGCGGTGATCTCCTCCCGCTCCTGCAGCGCCTTCTCGATCGGCTCGAGGAAGGCCCCCTTGACCAGGCGGATGCGCGGCTTGACGTCGGTGAACGAGCCCAGGTCCTCCGGGCAGCGCCGCATCGCGGCCTGCTGCGCCACGCGGGTCCGCGGGAAGGACGGCAGGAACGTCCGGTAGATCTCCAGGGTCTGGGGGCCGACCGAGCTGTGCTCCATGTCCACCTCGACGGTGACCCCGCACTCCTCGGCGACCTCGAGGAGCTGCTTGAGGTGGCCCGCGCACACGCTCTGGTCCAGGCCGACCCCCAGCTGCGAGAGCTTCACCGACACCGTCCCACCGGGGGCGCGGTCGGCGATCGCGTGGATCGTCTCGACATAAGCCGCCGTCGCCGCAGCGGACTCCCGCAGGTCGCCGACGGTCTCGCCGAGCAGGTCGAGGCTCACGTCGATGCCCTTGGCGTGGAGCGACCGCGACACGGCGATGACGTCGTCGAGGGTGGTGCCGGCGACGTACCGGGAGACGAGCCCACTGGTCAGGCGACTGCGGCTCACCAACTTCTCGAGCCGCACGTTCCCGGCGGCCAGGAGCAGCAGCTTCCTGATCATGTTCTTCCTCCTGCATCGCGTGCGTCGGATGGCATGAACGCATCGAGGACAGGGAGGAGGGGCCGGCGCCGGGCCTCGGACGCGGCGTCGCTGTCCTTCTCCGGGCTCCCAGAGTAGGATGTAATCACAGATCACACAATGGGCCGGTCGACGCGCTCATGCGGCGGCCGGGGAGTCCCGAGCCGCGGATCGCTGCCGGTCCGCAGGCCGGGCTCTCGGGGAGCCGGCGTTGAGGGTGGTGCCATGGCGATGTCGAAGCTGGAGAGCCTGTCCTTGCTGCCGGACAGGGTCTTCACGGCGATCCGCGAGCAGATCATGAACGGCGGGATGCCGGCCGGGCACCGGCTGCGGATCCGCGACCTCGCAGCGGAACTCGGTACCAGCGTGATGCCGGTGCGGGAGGCGATCCGCCGCCTGGAGGAGGCGGGGCTCGCCGAGAGCGTCCCGCATCGTGGCGCGGTGGTCCGCGGGCTGACGCTGGTCGAGCTGCGCGACGTGTACTACGTGCGCCGGGTCCTCGAGGTCGATGCTGCCCGACTGGGCGCCCCGAACATGACCGACGAGGACGCCGCGGTCATGGCGGCGCACTGCGCGGCGATGTCGGAGGCAGTGGCGGCCGGCGACGTGGTGACCGCGCTCGATGCCGACGAGGCCCTCCTGGCCACGCTCTACGCCGCGGGCGGCAACGCCGTCCTCCTCGACACGATCCGGGGTCTGTGGGAGCGCTGCCGGGTGTACAAGATCGTCGGCGCGCGCCGGGCGGTCGAGGAGGACGACGGGACGTTGTGGTCGTTCCAACCGCGTCTGGTCGAGGCGGCGCGCGACCACGACGCCGTGGCCGCCGCGGCCGTCACCGAGGCGTCGCTGCTCAGCGCCACGGCGCGCATCGAGCATCAGCTCGGGGGCGTGGGCTGATCGGACGCGCGAGGCAGACGCTCGTTCAGCGCATCTCGCCGGCCCCGACGTAGGGGTGCGGGCTGCGCAGCAGGTCGCCCTCCGAGAAGCGGCAGAGCCGGAAGTCCCGGGCCGGGATGGTCGGGACGGAGAGCCGGTGGCGGCTCCCGCGGTCGTCATGCCTTCTCCCTCGGGGCGGCCGACTCCGCGGGCGCGTCGGTCGTGCTCGGGTGATCGGCCCGGCGGCTCCCGGACGCCGCCGCCGCGGAGCGCCCGAGGCGGAAGCGGCTCCAGTCGAAGCCTCCGGCGGGCGGTCCCCAGATGACCAGGAACTCCGCCGGGTCCGGCCCGTCGTTGCGGACGCCGTGGGGCAGGCCGGGCGGGGCGATGAAGGCGTCGCCGGGGGAGAGGTCGGTGGCCGTCTCGCCGACCAGCAGGGTCGCCCGGCCGCGGACGAGGACGTAGACCTCCTCGAGCTCGCCGGCCGCCGCGCCGTCCTCGCCCGGCATCGGAGGGTGGGCGTGCACTCCCTCGGTGGCGCCCGGCGGGAAGGACCACCGGTTGATCGCCACCGGGAGCTGTGTGCGCTCGCGGAAGAACCACTGGACGCCGACGGGGATCGTGCCGTCGTGCAGCACGTGACCGAAGGCGCCGTCGCCTGATCGCTCGACGTGGGTGTCCTTGCTGTCCATGGTCGCGACCTCCTCAGCCCATGTGCGGGTACGTCCGGTCCATGTCGGGCGACAGGTTCTCCTCGAGGAAACGACCGCTGACCCAGCGCTGCAGGGCCAGGACCGATCCCGTCCTGTCGTTGGTGCCCGATCCCGCCGGCGCCGAACGACTGCTGGCCCATCGTGGTCCCGGTGGGACGCCGCCCGCGCCGCCGCCCGGGCCCCTCTGCGCGGCTTCTCCGACAGCGTGCGGGCACTTCTCGCGCGCTGAGCCGGCCTGGTCTTGTCCGGGCCCGGTTCGTGGCCTACCGTCGTCGACGAGTGGTATTCGAACATCTGCAGGTGACCGAGGAGTCCCATGTCACCGACGAGTCCTGACGGGCACGCACGTCGTGCCGGACAGGTGCGGGTCGCCGTGGACACCGGCGGCACCTTCACCGACGTCGCGGTCCGGCGACCGGACGGCTCGGTCGAGGTGTGGAAGGTGTCCTCGAGCCCGCAGGCGCCGGACGACGCGGTGGTGCGCGGGGTCAAGGAGGCCCTCGAACGGGCCGGGGCGGACTTCGGCTCGGTCGAGCGGTTCGTCCACGGCACCACGGTCGCGACGAACACCCTGCTCACGCGCACCGGTGCCCGGGTCGGGCTGGTTACGACCGCCGGGTTCGCGGACATGCTCCACATCGGGCACCAGAGCCGCCCAGCCCTCTACGACCTGTCGGTGCGGCGCGCCGCCCCGCTGGTCCCGCACGAACTGACCTGGGAGGTCACCGAGCGGTTGGCGGCCGACGGCGCGGTGCTCGTCGCACCCGCCGAAGCGGAGCTGGACCGGCTCGCCGAGCGGATCCGGGCCGCCGCTCCGCAGGTCGTCGTCGTCTCGTTGCTCAACGCCTACGTCGATCCGGCGCACGAGCAGCGCGTCGTGGAGCACCTGCGTCGGGCCGGGGCGGCCCCGTCGGTGCTCGCCGCCACGGCGGTCACCCCGGAGATGCGCGAGTACGAGCGCACCTCCACCGCCGTCGTCTCCGGTTACGTCCAGCCGGCGATCGCCGACTACCTCGAGCGACTCGAGACTCGGCTCGCCGAGCGGGCGATGCCGGCGCGGGTGTGGGTCATGCAGTCCAACGGGGGTCTGCTCGGCGCCGGCAGTGCCCGCGAGCACAGCGTCCGGACCGTGCTGTCCGGCCTGGTCGGCGGGGTGGTCGGCGCAGCGCGGTGGGCATCGCAGCTGGGTCTGCCCCGCGTGGTGAGCTTCGACATCGGGGGCACGAGCACCGACATCGCGCTGATCCGTGACGGCGTGCCCGGCGAGATGACCTCCGGTGAGCTCGAGGGCTACCCGCTGCGGATGCCGGCCGTGGACGTGCACACAATCGGTGCGGGTGGCGGCTCGATCGCGTGGCGGGACGCGGGCGGCAGCCTGCGGGTGGGCCCGCAGAGCGCGGGCGCGCGTCCCGGCCCGGTCTGCTACGGCCGCGGCGGCGAGCAGATCACGGTGACCGACGCCCACGCCCTGCTCGGCCGGCTGGGCAGCAGCCTGCTCGGCGGCCGGCTCGCGCTCGACCTGGACGCCGCACGCGAACGGCTGGCGGCCTTCGCCGGCGAGCTCGGGCTCGACGAGGAGGAGGCCGCCGCCGGCGTGCTGCGCGTCATCACCGCGACCATGGCCCGCGGGGTGCGCAAGGTCAGCATCGAGCGCGGCATCGACCCGCGTGACTGCGTGCTGATGGCCTTCGGTGGTGCCGGCCCGCTGCACGCCACCGACCTCATCCGCGAGCTGGGGATGAAGGGCGCGGTCGTGCCGCCGCATCCCGGGATCGCCTCGGCGGTGGGCATGCTCGACGCCCCGGTGCGGCACGACTTCGCGGCCGCCGCGTCCGCGACCAGCGCAGCCGAGCTCGACACGGTGGCTCGCACCCTCGAGGAGCTCACGGCGGACGCGATCCGCTTCCTGGAACAGCGCGAGCGAGTCGATCCGGCACTGGTCACCGTCGACCGGCTCGTCGACGCCCGCTATCTGGGGCAGAGCTACGCCCTGACCGTGCCCTGGCAGGCGGACTTCGCCGCGCTGCGCAAGGCCTTCGACAACGCGCACCTGGAGCGCTACGGCTTCGACGATCCCGACGCCGTGCTGGAGATCGTCGCCGTGCGGGCGAGCGCGGTCGTCGAGGCACCCGGCGCGGGCGACGTGCCCGCGACGGTGGCCGAGGGCGCTCCGCCGGAGCCGGTCGACATCCGCTCGGTGCTCTTCGGCGCGCAGCGGCACGCGTGCCCGGTCTACCGCCGCGACGACCTTCCCGCCGGCGTCGAGCTGGCCGGTCCGCTGGTGCTCGAGCAGCTCGACTCGACCGTCGTCGTCGCCCCGGGCCAGGTGTGCCACCACGACACCGTCGGATTCCTCCACATCCACGAGGAGCGCCCGTGACCGCCGACCACTGTTCCGACGATCTCGGGCCCGTGGAGCTGGAGATCGCCCGCAACCGCTTCGAGTCCACGGCGGAGGAGATCGGGACGGCGCTGATCCGCACCTCCTACTCGCCGAACATCAAGGACCGCCGCGACTGCTCGGCGGGGGTGTACTCCCCGACGGGCGAGCTGATCGCGCAGGCCGAGCACATCCCGCTGCACCTGGGACTGATGCCGACCATGGTGCGCAACGTGCTGGCCGAGGTCGGGACCGGCTCGCTCGAGCCCGGGGACGTCCTCATCAGCAACAACCCCTACCTGGGCGGTTCGCACCTTCCCGACACCTGCCTGGTGACCCCGGTCTTCGCCGACGGCCGGCTGGTCGCCGTCGTGGCGAACATGGCTCACCACGTCGACGTCGGCGGGATCGTCCCGGGCTCGATGGCCACGCACGCGACGGAGATCTTCCAGGAGGGCGTGCGCATCCCGCCGGTCAAGCTCGTTCAGCGCGGCGAGCTCCGCACCGACCTGATCGCGCTCCTGATGGCGAACGTCCGCACGGCGGACAAGACCCGCGGCGACCTGATGGCCCAGCTCGCGGCGAACCGGCTCGGTGAACGCCGCATCGGCGAGATGGTCGCGGAGTGGGGCCCCGGGCTCTTCCGGCGATCCTGCTCGGCCCTCGTGCGCTACGCCGAGCGGCGCACCCGCGCCGCCGTCGCCGCCCTGCCGGACGGGATCGCGAGCTTCACCGACCACCTCGAGCACGACGGCGTCGAGCCCCGCTCGATCCCGATCACCGCCACCGTCCGCAAGCGGGGGGACGTCGTGGAGATCGACCTGACGGCCAGCGCCGACCAGGTGCCCGGCGCGGTCAACTGCTCCTACGCGGTCACCGAGGCGTGCGCGGGGTACGTCGTCAAGGCCCTGACCGACCCGACGCTGCCGTCCAACGCCGGCCTGATGCGCCCCGTCCGGGTCCTGACCCGGCCCGGGTCGGTCTGCGCCGCGGAGTTCCCGGCCCCGGTGGCGAACGGGAACACCCAGACCGCGCAGCGCATCGTCGACGCCCTCCTCGGTGCCTTCGCCCAGATCGTCCCGGACCGGGTTCCCGCCGCGTCCAGCGGCAGCATGAGCATCGTGACCATCGGCGGCCGCGACCCGCGCACCGGGCGCTACTACTCCTACGTCGAGACCTACGGGGGCGGACAGGGAGCCGGCCCGCACGCCGACGGCGACAGCGCGGTGCACACGCACATGACCAACACCCGCAACACCCCCTGTGAGGTGATCGAGCGGGAGTACCCGCTGCGGGTCGACCGCTACGCGATCGCGCGCGGCACCGGCGGCGCCGGCCGGTGGCGCGGGGGAGACGGGCTGATCCGGGAGATCACCCTCACCGACGGCGCGGCGACCGCGGTCGTGGCGACCGCCCGCGTCGACAGCCGACCCTGGGGCCTGCACGGGGGCCGGGACGCGACCGGCGCCCGCATCGCCGTCACGCACCGGGACTCCGGCACCACCGAGCTGCCCGCGATGAGCTCCGTCCGGCTCGAGGCCGGAGCCACCCTCTCGGTCCGGACCGCCGGGGGCGGCGGCTTCGGCAAAGACCGATCGACGGCCGCGGGCGTGGAAGGATCGGTCGGTGCCCAAGCGTGATCGCTCGGTGATGGAGCAGGCCTTCCAGGAGATCAGACGAAGGATCATCACGCTGCAGGTCGAGCCGGGGCAGCGGCTCGACGACGTCGCGCTGGCCAAGGACCTGGCGCTCAGCCGCACCCCGGTCCGGGAGGCGCTGTTCCGGCTCGGCGCCGAAGGACTCGTCACTCCCGGCGAGCGCGGAGGGTTCACCGTCCGGCCGCTCGACCTGTTCGACATCAGCCAGCTCTTCGAGGCGCACATCGTCGTGGCCAGAGCCGTGGCCCGGCTCGCCGCGACCCGGGCGACGGACACCGAGATCGACCATCTCGCCGAGCTCACCGACGCCGTCGAGGACGCCGTCCGGGCGGGCGACCCTGCCGGGATCGCAGCCACGAACGCCGAGCTCCATCGCGCGGAGGCGCGCTGTGCCCGCAACGAACACCTGCGCGTGCTGGCGAACAACGTGCAGAACCTGGGCCAACGCCTGTCCTACCTCTGCTTCGGCGGGGACCGTGGCGGCGTCCTCGACCTCGACGACCACCTCGAGCGGGTGTGCACCGACCACACCGCGATGATCGAAGCGCTGCGGACCCGGGACGTCGACGAGGCCGAGCGCGTCGCCGCGCGCCACGTCCACCTGTTCCGCGACCGGGTCGTCGAGTTCTTCGAGGCGACCCCCGTCGAGTCCCTCGGCTTCGACCAGGACCTGCCGCCGGCGTAGGACGCGAGAGGATGCCTTCCGATGGCCGTGATCCATCGCGACGAGCTCATCGAGCTGTGTCGCAGCGCCCTGCTGGCCGCAGGCGCCGGCGCTCGCGACGCCCGCGTGCTGGCCGAGGCGACCGCCGAGGCCGAGGTCATCGGCAACCGGGCCGTCGGGGTCGGGCACCTCTTCGACTATCTCGACGGCTACGCACAGGGTCGGATCAGCAAGGACGCACAACCCGTCGTGCGACGCGTCGCGCCGGCCGTCCTGGATGCCGATGCCCGGTCCGGCCTGGCCCAGACCGCCTTCGCGGACGCCTTCGACGGCCTGCTCGAGGCCACCCGAGAGTCCGGACTCGCCGCGTTGTGGATCCGCAACTCCTTCACCTGCGGGGAGCTCGGCTACTACGCGCGCCATCTCGCCGCACAGGACCTCGTCGCGCTGGCCGCGGCGAACAGCCCCGCGCTGATGTCGATCGGTGGCGCCCGCAGGTCCGTCCTCGGCACCAACCCGCTCGCGTACGGACTCCCGCGTCCGGGCAGGGCGCCGGTCGTCATCGACCAGGCCTCCTCGGCCACGGCGTTCGTCAACGTCCGGCGGGCGGCCGAGGCGGGCGAGCCCATCCCGGCGGGGTGGGCGCTCGACCGTGGCGGCGAGCCGACCCGGGACGCCGACGCGGCCCTCGACGGCACCCTCCTGCCGTTCGGTGGTTACCGGGGCGGGAACGTGGCCCTGCTGGTGGAGGTGCTCGCCACCCTCTCGGGCGCATCGTTCTCGCTGGACGCGGCCCCCTTCCACGAGGGGAGCAGCTCGCCGGGCATCGGCGTGTTCGTGCTCGGTATCGATCCTGCGACCTTCCCCGGCTCCACGGAACGGCTCGCCGGGCAACTCGACACCCTGCGCGCCGAACACGACGTCCGGTTGCCCGCACTCGAGAGGACGGGTCCGGCAGATCGGGTGGAGCTCGAGGCGGCCGTCCTGCAGCGCCTGGAGGACGCCGGCGCGGCGGACCGGGCCGTCGCGTCGACCCAGCGGATCGCGACCGACGAGGACTGACGGGGAGCAGAGATGTCGAACCACGACGTGATCGTCGTCGGCGGCGGACCCGCCGGCGTCGGGACCGCCTACGAGCTGCGGGACTCGGGCCGGGACGTGGTGGTCCTCGAAGCCGCCCCCACCGTGGGGGGCCGGACACTCAGCGTCGATCTTCCCGGCGGGAAGGCCAACACCGGGGCACTGTTCCTCTACCGCGGCACCCGCAGCGAGGAGGTGGCCGCGGAGCTCGGGCTCTCGACGGTGCCCTTCCTCCCGACCACCTACGGGATCTCGGAGGGCGGCCGCACCTCGGTCTCGCCCGACCTGCAGGACCTGGTCGACGGCCTCGGCCTCGCCGACGACGAGCGTGCGGCGCTGCTCGGGACGCTGCAGGACGCGGTCGCGGAGTACCGGGAGTACACGGCCGGAGGGCAGCTGTCGCGGTCCAGCACGAGCCTGGCCGGCGAGACCGTCGCCCAGCGGTTCGCGACGCTGCCCGAACGGGCCCGCCGCATCCTCGAGACCGCGGTGCAGGGTGGCTCCGTCGGACGCACCGACACCCTCAGCGCGCAGTACGCGTTGCGCTACTTCGCCAGCTACCCGGCCCTGGAACGGGAGAACCGGCTCCTCGCGCTCGAGGGTCAGCAGGCCCTCTCCCTCGGCATGGCCGCCCGCCTCCCCGAGGGCAGCGTGCACCTGTCCACCGCCGTCGAACGGGTCGTCCCCGACGAGGAGTCGGCGACCTACCGCGTCACGGCGACCGGGCCCGACGGACCCGTGGACCTCCGGGCCCCGCAGGTCGTGCTGGCCGTGCCCGCCCCGCTGGTGGACACCCTCGTCGCCGGCCTCCCGGAGTGGAAGCGGAACGCCCTGGCGGTCGCGGAGACCCCGGGCAGCACGGTCATGATCGTGGCCGCCGACGTCACGGGGGTCGAGGAGCACCGCGACTGGTCGTTCGTCACGACTGTCGGCGCGGCCTTCGACTGCATCATCAACCCGGCCCCCGGCCCGCAGGACTTCCGCGACGGTCGCGACGGCGAGGAGATCGTCCACTACATGTGCTACGGCAACAGCGCAGGTCATCGGCCCGACGTGGTCGAGGACCCGGCCCTGCGGGAGGCCTGGCTGGAGGACTTCCTCACCGTGGCTCCGGGGCTGCGCGGACGCATCCGCGCGGCGCACCTGCAGACCTGGGAGCACTGCTTCGCGCTGCTGAGCCCGCAGCGTGCGGCCGCGGTCCCGGAGCTGCGCAGGGAGGTCGGTGGACTGCACTTCGCCGGGGACTGGACGTCGGAGACGGCCGGGACGCACGGCGCGTTGACGGAGGCCGGGCGGGTTGCGGCAGAGATCCGGGCGCGACGGACCGCCCCGGCGACGGTCACCGGCTGAGAGGGATCAGGCGTCGATCGTCAGGTCGCTCAGCGGCTTCGAGCAGCAGATCAGGACCTTGTTCCGGGCGATCTCGCGCGGGCGGATACCGCCGTTGTGCTGCATGTCCACCACGCCGGAGAGCATCGTCGTCTTGCACGTGCCGCACATTCCCTGCCCGCACGACGACATCGGCGTCAGGCCGGCGGCGTACGCGGCGTCGAGCACGTTCTCGTCCTCTGCGCACACGATGACGCGGCCGCTGCGGACGAACTCGATCGAGTAGGTCCTGGTCTCCGCGGAGCCCGCTCCCGGTTCGTCCGCGGCGAGGTCCGTCGTCGCGTGAGCGGAGAACTCCTTCATGGTGAGGTCCTCGAAGGAGAACGACTCCTCGCAGTAGTTCTGCATGTCGAAACCGGTCTCGCTGAGCATCTGCCGGACGGCGGCCATGTAGGGCGCGGGTCCGCAGCAGAACACGACGCGCTCCGCCAGGTCGGGCACCAGCAGGTGCAGCATCTCGACACCGAGGAACCCGCGCAGCCCACCCCACGGTTCTCCGGGTGTGTCCCGCTCGCAGACGGGGACGACGCGCACGGTGGGCGCCGTGCTCGCGATCGTCTCGAGCTCGCGGCGGAAGATGATGTCGGACGGGGTCCGGGCACTGTGCACGAACACGACGTCGGCATCCGAACCCAGGTCGTAGAGGGTCCGGGTCATCGACATGACGGGCGTGATGCCGCTGCCCCCGGAGAGGAACAGGTACTTCCCGGCCGGACGGCGGGCGATCGTGAAGACGCCGAAGGGGCCCTCGGCGGAGATCCGCTGCCCGGGCCTCATCGTGTCGTGCAGCCAGTTCGACACGAGGCCTCCGGGCTGACGCTTGACCGTGATCCCCAGCAGATGAGGACGCGTCGGCGGCGTGGAGATCGTGTAGCAACGGCTGACGGAGCGGCCGTCGATCTGCAGGTGCAAGGTCACGAACTGGCCGGGCTCGAAGTGGAACAGCGCGGGTCGGGACGGCTCGAAGAGAAAGGTCCTGACGTCGTGGGTGACCTCCTGGACCTGCCGGCAGACCAACGTCGAGTTGTCGGTCTCGCCCCACACGGCGAAGCCGGAGGGATGGTCCGGGAGCAGCTGCTCCGCGGACCGGACCTCGGACGTGCGGCCGGCGTCGAGTCCGGCCGGGCTGTCCACCATCGTCATCGCTGTGCGCCCTTCGACGTTCTGACCTGCGTTCGCCGGTTCCGACGATGACTCGCGGCGGCCGGCCCGCTGGTAACCACTAATCGGACACCTATGCTCATCTGGTGGTCGCAGCGTAAGGTCTCGGCCCTGCCGACTGCAAGGTCGCGCGGTCGGACATGCCGGCAGGTCGGATCGCGTGTCCGGAGAAGTCCGGTCGCGTCCCTTGACTCTCGCCCGATCGCGTCCTACCCTCCCATGAAACTGATATACCAATCAGCATGCGCTGGTCTCGCAGACCTGGTGGGCACGGGTAACGGGTGATACCCGGCCGACGAGTCCAGGGCTTTCGCTCGGAGATATGCGCCCATGGCGGTCGGCCACAGCGGTCGGCGCGCCGTCGGTCATGAGTACCGCTGAGTGTGGCGCGTCGTCGTAACGCTGTACGTCAACCGCAATGACGACGCTTCCGCAACAGAGAAGTGGTCGGTCTTGACATGCAACAGTCGCAGGATGACCGTTGTGATCTGGATCGCACTACTGTCCCGCATAGCGAAACACCAGCGAACGGAGTGGCGATGACCACCCAAGTGCGGAGTGTGCAGCCCGACGTGGCGGCCGGGGCTTCGGCTGTCGAGGCCGCCATCAAGGCAACTGCGCTGACCAAGATCTACGGCCCTCGTGGCGGGTCCGAGTCACGCCACCGGGGGTGGCGGCGCGCCAAGGACTCCGGAGCCGACACGAAGCCGAAGGCCGCCGCGGACGACGTGACGTTCTCGGTCGCGCCGGGTGAGTTCTTCATGATCATGGGCTTGTCCGGATCGGGGAAGTCGACCGTGTTGCGCATGCTCAACCGGTTGATCGAGCCCAGCTCCGGCGAGCTGCTGATCGACGGCCGGAACGTGGCCACGATGCCCGACGGCGAATTGCGGGAGCTCCGCAACCGCAAGATCAATATGGTGTTTCAACACTTCGCGTTGTTCCCCCACCGCACCGTGCGGGAGAACGCCTCTTATGCGCTGCACGTGCGTAACGAATCCGCGGCGAAGCGGGACGAGCGCGCCGACTGGGCCCTGCAGACCGTCGGTCTGGGCGATTGGGGCGACTCGCTACCGGGGGAGTTGTCGGGCGGGATGCGGCAGCGGGTCGGGCTGGCCCGCGCGCTCGCCTCGGAGGCGGACATCCTGCTGATGGACGAACCGTTCAGCGCGCTGGACCCGCTGATCCGCCGCGACATGCAGGACCTGCTGATGGAGCTGCAGCGCGACCTGAACCGGACGGTCGTCTTCGTCACCCACGACCTCAACGAGGCCATGCGCATGGGCGACCGAATCATGATCATGCGCGACGGCAAGGTGGTGCAGCTCGGCACCGCACAGGAGATCCTCAACTCCCCGGCCGACGACTACGTCACCGAGTTCATCTCCGACGTGGACCGCTCGAGGGTCCTCACCGCGGGCACGATCATGCAGGAGCCGCTGGTCACCGCCACCGAGCGGGACGACCCGCAGGACGTGCTGCGCCGGCTGAGCAACGTCGAGGGTGTCGGCGCCTATGTGCTGGACGACGAGGGGCACATCGCCGGCATCACCCGCGCGGACCTCCTCGCCGCCGGGGTGGGGCGCCAGCGCGCGACCGTGGGGCAGCTGGTGACCAACGAGTTCAAGACGGTCGGGGCGGACGCGCCGCTGAGCGACATCTGCACGCTCGTGGGCCGTAACAGCGTGCCGCTGGCCGTCACCGACACCGACGGAAGGCTGGTCGGCGTCGTCCCGCGCGCGACCCTGCTCAACGCGCTCGCCACCCCGCACCCGAGGAAGGACGACGGCAATGCCTAGCATCAACGTCGGGGCGCCGGTCGGTGCGTTGGTCGACTGGCTGACCGCGAACCTCGGCGCGCTGTTCCACTTCATCTCCACCGTGATGCTGGCGCTGCTCGACGCCGTGCTGATCGTGCTGACCGCGCCGAGCCCGTACGTCGTCATCGCGATCTTCGTCGTGCTCGCGCTCCTCGAGCGCAAGTGGGGATTCGGCCTGTTCACCCTCATCGCGTTCCTGCTCATCGAGGCGATGGGGCTGTGGATCGAGGCCATGCAGACCCTGGCGGTGGTGGTGGTGGCGACCGTGTTCGCGGTGGCCATCGGTATCCCGGTCGGGATCTGGGCCGCGCGCAGCCGCAAGGTCAGCAGTGTCGTCCGTCCGATCCTGGACTTCATGCAGACGCTGCCGGTGTTCGTCTACCTGATCCCGGCGGTGTTCTTCTTCGGCATCGGGGTCGTGCCGGGTGTCATCTCGACACTGGTGTTCGCGATCCCGCCGGCGGTCCGGTTGACCGAGCTGGGTATCCGCAACGTCGACAAGGAGGTCGTCGAAGCCGCGATCGCCTTCGGTGCCAAACCGCGCCAGATGCTGCGCGAGGTGCAGCTGCCCCTCGCCATGCCGTCGATCATGGCCGGGGTCAACCAGACCCTCATGCTCGCGCTGTCCATGGTGGTCATCGCCGGGCTGGTCGGTGCCGGCGGCCTCGGGGCCGTCGTCGTCCGCGGCATCAGCACCCTCGACGTCGGCGCCGGCTTCGAAGGCGGCATCGCCGTGGTGTTCCTCGCCATCTACCTCGACCGCCTCACCAGCGCCCTCGCCAGACCCCGCCGGCGCCGCCCCAAGGCCCGCACACAGGCCCCCGCGCCGGCCACGACCACCGAGACCGACCAGCCCGCTCTGGCGTCGTCATGACGAAGGAGTCATCGAAGATGCCCCGCTCGCCTCGCCGACGCCGCACGTCGCTGCTCGCCGGACTCATCGCCCTGCTCGTCACGTCCATCGCTGCGTGTAGCGGCCAGACGACCACGTTCAGCGGCGGCTCGAGTGGTGGCGGTTCCGGTTCGGGCGGCAGTGGGGGCGAGAAGAACGTCAGCATCTCGGTCGTCGCCGGGTGGGACGAGGACGTCGCTGCCAGCAATCTCTGGAAGGTGCTCCTCGAACAGCGCGGCTACACCGTGAACATGCAGGAGCTCGACATCGCGAGCACCTTCACCGGCGTGGCCAACGGCCAGATCGACCTCTATCTCGACGCGTGGCTGCCCAGCACCCACGGGGTGTACTGGGACCGCTTCTCCGACCAGCTCGAAGAGGTGACGGCCTGGCAGGACGGCGTGAACACCCTGGTCGTGCCGAACTACGTCAACGACATCAACACCATTGCCGACGTGAAGACCCACGCCGGTGTCCTCGGCAACCGCATCGTCGGCATCGAGGCCGGGGCCGGGGAGATGAAGGCCATGCGCGAGAAGGTCATCCCGGCCTACGGTCTCGAGAGCATGACCTTGGTCGAAGGCAGCTCGCCCGCCATGCTCGCCACGCTCGACGCCGCCATCAAGCAGAACCAGCCCGTCGTCGTGACGCTGTGGAAGCCGCACTGGGCGTTCAGCCGTTACCCGCTCAAGGTGCTGGAGGACCCGCAGGGGGCCTGGGGCCCGCCCGACCAGATGAAGATCATCGCCACGAAGGGGTGGAGCGAGGCCAATCCCGAGGTCGCCGGGTGGCTGAAGAACTTCAAGATCACTCCTGAGCAGCTCTCCAGCCTGATGCTGAAGATCCAGGAGGCCGGCAAGGGTCAGGAGGAGGCGGCCACCAAGCAGTGGATCTCCGAGAACCAGCAGGTGGTCGACGCCTGGTTCACGGGTACGAGCAGCTGACCTCCCGGTCGAGGTGAGCCGGAGGGCCCGGCTGATCGGCGCGCGCCGATCGGCCGGGCCCTGTCGTCTGCGGCGTCAGCGTCGGAGATGACCACGAGATGACTACTCTGTGGGCGCCTCTGTTCATCTGTTGATGAGAAGTCGTACGATCCGCCGGCACGGTCGAGCGGCGGGAGGGAAGCGTGGGCAGGACGACGACCAGATGGTCGCGTGGATCGGGCAGGCCGAGGCCGACGAGGCTGCCCGCGGTGGCCCCGCCCGAGGCGCGCACCAGCCGCCCGGAGGTGGATGCCCTGCTCGCCGAAGGGGCTGTGGGGTACGCGCTCGTCCGACTGCGCGCGTCGCTGCGCCGGCACGGCATCGCCGCCGCCCTGCTGACCGACCCCGTGAACGTCCGCTACGCCTCCGGGACCTCGATCATGCCGGTGTGGACGATGCACTCGATCGACCGCTACCTGCTGGTGCCGGTGGAGGGTGAGCCGGTGCTGTGGGAGTACGCCTCGGCACCTCCCGAGCTCCGCTCCCCGTACCCCGGCATCGAGGTCCGGGCGGCGACGGGCTGGTCGGTCTTCGGCGTCGGGGAGCAGGCCGGCCACCGGTCCGCCGCGTTCGCGGCGGACATGACCCGCGTGCTCCGCGATCGGGGGATCGTGGACGAGCGCATCGGGGTCGACCGGCTCGACGCGTACGGGTTCCTCGCGCTGCAGGAGGCCGGGGTGCACCTCGTACCGGCGCAGCTGGCCGTCGAACGGGCGCGGGCCGTCAAGGGGGCCGACGAGATCGAGTTGATCCGCCGGTCGGTGGCCGTCGCCGATGCCGCCGTCACCGACATGTACCAGGCGCTGCGTCCGGGGACGACCGAGAACGAGGCGTGGGGCCGGCTCCTCGGCCGGGCGTTCGCGCTGGGCGCGGAGTTCGCCGAGTGTCGCCTGCTCGCGTCCGGGCCGCGGACGAACCCGTGGTTCCGCGAGGCCAGTGACCGCCGCATGCAGCGCGGCGACCTGGTGGCGTTCGACACGGACCTCATCGGTCCGGCCGGTTATCTGGCCGATCTCTCCCGCACCTACCTCGTCGGCTCCGCGAAGCCCTCGGCGCGGCAGCGCCGGCTCTACGCCGACGCCCAGGACTTCCTGGCCGACATCATCGCCGAACTGAAGCCCGGGGCCGCGTTCGACGAGGTCGGTGAACGGCTCAGCCGCCGCCTACCCGCCGCCTACCACGCGGAGCGCTACCCCTTCATCGCGCACGGCAGCGGCCTCAGTGACGAGTACCCGATCATCGCCTTCCAGGACCATCACGCCGGCGAGGTCGAGGACGGGATGGTCTTCAGCGTGGAGGCCTACGTCGGGGTCGAGGGCGAGGACGAGGGGCTCAAGCTCGAGGAGCAGGTGCTCGTGACGTCCGCGGGTGTGGAGGTCCTCAGCCACGCGCCCCACGACGAACGGCTGTCGGCGGCGTGACCGCGGGAGGAGCAGCGTGAGGTTCTCGGAGAAGGTCGCGATCGTCACGGGAGGCGCGGGAGGCGTCGGGAGGGCCCTGGTGCGCACGTTGACCCGGGAAGGTGCCGCCGTGATGGTGGCGGACGTGTCGGCGGAGGGGTGCCGCTCGGTCGAGGAGGAGGTCGGGACCACGGGCGGTGGTGCGATCGGCTCCGTCGTCGGTGATCTGCGGGACAAGGCGTACTGCGAGCGGGTGGTCGCGGAGACCGTGGAACGCTTCGGCGGCGTCGACATCTTGTTCAACAACGCCGGGATCATCCCTCGCGGGACCATTCTCGAGACGTCCGACGACATGTGGCACGCCGCCCTGGACGTGAACCTCACCGCCATGTTCTACCTGTGCCGAGCGGCCATTCCCGCCATGAAGCGGCGCGGAGGAGGGGCGATCGTCAACACGTCCTCCGTGTGGGGTGTGTACCCCGGGCCGGGACACATCGCCTACTGCACGAGCAAGGGGGCGGTGGCCTCCTTCACCAGGAGCCTGGGACGCGATCATGCTCCGGACGGGATCCGCGTCAACGCCGTCTGTCCGCACGAGATCAACACGCCGATGCTGCGCTCCGGGTTCGAGCGCCGAGGGCTGGATCCGCAGAAGGCCGTGGACGAGCTGAACAGGACCGTGCCGCTGGGGCACATCGCGGAGCCCGAGGAGATCGCGGACGTCATGGCGTTCCTGGCCTCCGCCGAGGCGCGCTACATCGCCGGCGAGACCGTCGAGGTCACGGGCGCCAAGCCCGTGGGCAGCTGAGGGGAGGACCGGTGCAGCTGGAAGCGAAGATCGCCCTGGTGACCGGCGGCGGGCGCGGGATCGGCCGCGGCATCGTCGATCGCTTCCTCGAGGAAGGGGCGCAGGTGGCGGTCGTCCAACGCCGGCCGCTGGACGACGCGCTGAAGGGGCACCCGAGGGTTGCCCAGATCCAGGCCGACCTGAGCGACTCCTCGTCGACCGCCACGGCGGTCGAGCGCACGGTCGAACGGTTCGGCGGTGTCGACGTCCTCGTCAACAACGCCGGGATCATGTTCGAGCGCACGATCCCGGAGATCCGGCCGGAGGACTGGGATCTCATGATGGCGGTCAACCTGCGCGCGCCGCTGTTGCTGGTCCAGGCCGCCCTGCCACACATGCGACGGCGTGGTGGAGGGAGCGTCATCAACATCGGCTCCATCGAGGGGCTCGGCGCGAATCCCGGCCATGCCGCCTACTGCGCGTCCAAGGCGGGCATCCACGGGATGACGCGCGCCATGGCCGTCGATCTCGGTGCCGACGGCATCCGGTGCAACGCCATCGCCCCCGGCTGGATCTCGTCCGACCTGAGCGAGACGTACCTGGAGTCGCACGCCGACCCGGCTGCGGCCCGCGCCGCCCTGAACCGTCTGCATCCCCTGGGCCGCGTCGGGCGGCCCACCGACGTCGGTGATCTCGCCGTGTACCTGGCGAGCGACCGTTCCGGCTTCCTGACCGGCGAGATCGTGGTGCTCGACGGTGGCCGGACCGCGAAGCTGCCGCTGCCGTCTTGACCCTCCGGTCGGCAGCGTGGTACCACGTCACCTAGTGGGCATCCGCCACTGAACAGTGGGCACAGGGCATCGCACCGCGACCCGCCGGTCGGCCTCCCACGGTCCCCGTCACACCTCTCCGGCTCATCTCTGGGAGACGCATTCATGACCATCGAGCTCGAGCGGGCGTCCCGCCGTGGAGACCTGCGCGACGACCTGACGGGCCTGGTCGGCCGCCGCACTGCCGGGTACAGCCTCGAGGCGCCCTTCTACACGAGCCGGGAGGTCTTCGATCTGGACATGGAGGCCGTCTTCACGAAGCACTGGCTGTTCGTGGCCACCGCGGCGGAGGTGCCTGAGCCCGGCGACTTCGTCACGGTCGATGTCGGCCCGTACTCCGTGATCGTCGTCCGGGACGACGACGAGCAGGTGCGGGCGTTCCACAACGTCTGCCGGCACCGTGGCTCGCGGATCCTGGACGACCGGTGCGGCAGTGTCGGAAACCTGGTGTGCCCCTACCACCACTGGACCTACAACGTCGACGGCCGGCTGCTGCACGCCGAGAACCAGCCCGCGACGCTGAACCGCAGCCGTTTCGGGCTCAAGCCGGTGCACGTGCGCGATGTCGGCGGGTTCGTGTTCGTCTGTCTCGCCGACGAGCCGCCGGCCGACTTCGACGAGGTGGCGGCGCGGATCGAGCCGTACCTGGCTCCGTACGAGCTGGGGCGGACGAAGGTCGCCCACCAGGTGGACCTCGTCGAGGAAGGCAACTGGAAGCTCGTCATGGAGAACAACCGGGAGTGCTACCACTGTGACGGCCACCCCGAGCTGCTCGGGGCCTACTTCCCACTGCACGGCTACACCGCCGAGGACGTCCCGCTGCGGTTGCGCCGGGTCTGGGAGCGCTTCGAGAGGGCCACCGAGGCCCTCGAGGCCTCGTGCCTCCGTCAGGGCTTCCCGAGGGAGACGCTGCGCGAGCTCGACGACCGGCCCACCGGGTTCATGATCTCCCACGCCCCGCTCGACGGCGCCGGGAAGTCGTACCACGTGGGCGGCGAGGCCGTGTGCCGCAAGCGGCTCGGAGCCATCGCCGACGACCGCTTCGGCGACTTCCACCTGCACATGCAGCCGAACTCGTGGTTCCACATGCTCTCCGACAACGCGGTGGTGTTCACCGTGCTGCCCCTCGGGCCGGACCGGACCTTCCTGCGCACCACCTGGCTGGTCCACGAGGACGCCGAGGAGGGCGTCGACTACGACCTCCCGACCCTCACCCACGTGTGGAACGCCACCAACGCCCAGGACAGCGCCTTCGTCGCGCGCGCCCAGCGAGGTGTGGAGGACCCCAGCTACCAGCCCGGCCCCTACTCGGAGGTCGAGGGCGACGTCGACGCCTTCGTCACCTGGTACGTCTCCCGGGTCCGCGCCCACCTGTCCGGCCGGGCGTACTGATCGGGCCGGGGCAGCCGGATGGGCCGGACCGGGGCCGGGGAGGCCGGGCTCGCGGAGCCGGGTCCTCGGTACCGTGCCCCCATGGCGTCTGCGGAAGGATCGGCCAAGCTCAACCAGTCGGTGAGGAAGGCGATCACGCTCCTGCGCGCCACCGCCGCCGATCGGGACGCCAACGTCTCCTCGCTGGCCAGGAGCGCCGGGCTGCCGCGGGCGACGGCGCTGCGGATGATCCAGACCCTCGAGCAGGAGGGCTTCCTCCTGAGGATCCCCGGCGACGACCGCGTGCTGCTCGGACCGGAGCTGCTGCGCCTGGCCCGCAACACCGACGAGCAGCTGCTCCTCCGCGAGGCATCCCGCCCGATCGTCGGCGACCTCGTCGCCGACGTCCGGGAGACGGCGACGCTGAGCGTCGTCGCGCCCGACGGCGGCCTCGACCTCGTGTCCCAGGTCGACGCACCGGCTCAGCTGCGCCCGCAGTCCTGGGTGGGGCAGCGCTTCCCGCTGCACGCCAGCGCGAGCGGCAAGGTGCTCCTGGCCAGCTACGACGACGAGCGCCTCGAGCGCTTCCTCGCCGAGCCGCTCGCGCAGTTCACCCCCTCGACGATCACGACCGCGGAGGCGCTCCGTGCGGAGCTGGTGCGCGTCCGTGAGCAGCACTACGCGATCTCCCGGGACGAGGAGGAGGAGGGTCTGTCCGGCGTCTCCACCGGGATCCGGGGACCGGCCGACGAGCTCCTCGGCGTGCTCAGCCTGGGCGGTCCCACGCAGCGGCTGTCCCGGCAGCGCGGACGACACGCGATCGATCACCTGCTGCGCGCCGCCGGTCGGATCGAGGCGGCGCTCCGGCGGGGGCGCGGGTCGGAGTCGGTGCTCGAGGTCGTCGACCGGTCCGGCGGCTGAGGGGTTCCCGGCTGAGGGGTTCCCTCCGTCGTTGCACAGATATGTCAGCGGGACCGGCGGTTACGCTGTCGTCGTCCGGCAGAGTCCCCGGGAGGAACGATGAGCAGCTCCATCGATGCGGGTCCCGGGGCTCGCGGGCGGGAGCGGTTGATGGATCAGGCATACCGCCGGATCCGCGACGACATCGTCGCCGTGCGCCTGCAGCCGGGGGCCCCGCTCGATGAGAAGGCGCTCAGTGCCTCCCTGGGGCTAGGGCTCACCCCGATCCGCGACGCGCTCAAGCGGCTGACGCTGGAGAGGCTCGCCGTCACCTACCCCCGCCAGGGGACCTTCGTCTCCCGGATCAACCTCGCCGACGAGGCCCGGCTGACCGAGATCCGCGTGGAGCTCGAGGGCCTCGCGGCGGCGCTCGCGGCCGAGCGGGCGACCGAGGAGGACCACGGGGCGCTGCGGGCGTTGCTCGACGACCTGGAGCACGGCAGCCACGACCGGGCCGAGCACACCGAGCTCGACGCCCGGGTGCACCGGGCGATCTACGCCGCCGCCCGCAACGAGTTCCTCGAGGCCACCCTGAACCAGTACGCCAATCTGGCCCTGCGCATCTGGAACTTCTGTCTGCAGGAGAATCTCGCGGTCGCCCAGGCCGTCCGCAGCCAACGTGCGGTCGTCGAGGCCATCGTGCGGGGCGACGCGCTCGCCGCGCGGATGGCCGCCGAACAGCACCTCCGGGGTTTCTCCGAGGAGGTGCGTTCGACGGTCCTCGCCACCCGCACGTGAGGGGTCGTCGCGCCCCCTTTCCTCGAACCGTCAGCGCTCCACGTTGTGCATCACGTGCTTGGTGCGGGAGTAGTCGTCGAGCGCGTAGATCGACAGGTCGCGCCCGTAACCGGACCCCTTGAAGCCGCCCCACGGAACCTCGTTCGCGAGCACGAGGTGCGCGTTGACCCACACCGTGCCGGCCTCCAGCTTCCCTGCGACGTCGTGGCTGCGCTGGGCGTCCCTGGTCCAGACCGAGGCCGACAGGCCGTAGGGGACGGAGTTGGCGCGCCCGATCACCTCGTCCTCGTCGGTGAAGGTCTCGACGGTGACGACCGGGCCGAAGATCTCCTCGCGGGCGCACTCCGCGCCGTCGGGCACGTCGACCAGCACGGTCGGGGCGACGAAGTAGCCGGCACCCTCCAGCGGGCCGCCGCCGACGGCCGCGCGGACGCCCTCCGCCTCGGCACGCTGCAGGTAGCCGGTCACCCGGTCGAAGTGGGCCTTCGACGTCAGCGGGCCGATCTCGACGTCGTCGCCTGCGCCGGGCTCACCGACGACCATCGAGGAGACCTCGTCGACGAGCAGCCGGGAGAACTCGTCCGCCACCGACTCGTGGACCAGCACGCGGCAGGCCGCCCCGCACTCCTGGCCGGAGTTCCAGTAGCCGGCGGCACGCAGCGCCGTCGCGGCGGCCGCCAGGTCGGCGTCCTCGAAGATCACCACAGGGGCCTTGCCGCCCAGCTCCAGATGGACGCGCTTGAGCGACTCGGCCGCTGCGCGGGCCACGGCCTTGCCGCTGCGGACCGAACCGGTGAGCGCGATCATCGCGATGTCGGGGTGCTCGGCGAGCCGGGTGCCGACCACCGGGCCGTAGCCGGTCACGACGTTGACCACGCCGGCCGGCAGGATGTCGGCGACGAGCTCGGCGAACTTCAGCGTGGTGAGCGGGGTCTGCTCCGACGGCTTGATGACCAGGGTGTTGCCCGCCGCCAGGATGGGCGCCATCTTCCAGGCGGCCATCAGCAGTGGGTAGTTCCACGGGGTCACGACGCCGATCACGCCCAGCGGCTCGCGGAGGATGACCGACAGGTGGTCCTCCGCGTAGCGGCCCGCCGCCGCGGAGGTGGGTGCGCGCAGCGCCCCGGCCATGAAGCGGAAGGTGTCGATGGTCTGGGCGACGTCGTCCTGCGCGACGGCCGCCGGCTTGCCGGTGTTGGCCGACTCCAGCCGGGCGAGGAGGTCGGCGTGCTCGGCGACCCGGTCGGCGACACGGTGCAGCAGCTCGGAACGCTCCTTGGGCGTGAGCCTGCCCCACGAGTCCTTCGCGCCGTTCGCGGCCGCCACCGCGACGTCGGTGTCCTCGACCGTGCCCTCCGCGACCTGGGTGATCGTCGAACCGGTACTCGGGTCGATCACGTCGATGGACGTCCCGGACCTCCCGGGTCGGAAGGCGCCGTCGATGAAGTGCCCGCCCGGGGGCAGGTCGCCCTCCCGGAGGATCCCCCCGGTCCGTACCCGGCGCACCGCCGGCCTGATGACCTCGGCGGTGATCCCCAGCGTCGTCCCCAGCGTCGACCCCACGGTCGTCTCCATCGTCGCCGTCTTCGCCAGCTGCGCGATCCGGGCGGCCGCGGCGGGGTCGAGCTCGGCGACCGGAGGACGCGGCGCACCGACGGGAAAGCCGACCGCCGCCAGGCCGGCCTTGACCGCCGCGATGAACGGTTGCGCCATGATCGCCTCGATGAGTGGGTAGATCTGGGACCAGGTCTTCCGGGCCCCCTCGAGGTCACCCGCACTCACCGCGTCGTAGACGGCCACGAGCTCGCGCGGCACGACGTTCGCCGTTCCCGCCATGACGCCTGCGGCGCCCTCGGCCAGCGCCGCGAGGAGCAGGCTGTCCCAGCCGACGAAGGTCGAGATGACGTCGCAGTGGTTGTGGATCAGCCGGGCCGACTGGTCCATGTCGACCGTCGTGTTCTTGATGTACCGGATGTTCTCGACCTCGCGGGCGAGCGCGCCGATCGTGTCCGGGTCCAGGTCGACCCCGGTCGCCACCGGCAGGTTGTAGAGCATCACCGGGATGGTGACCGACCCGGCGACGGCCCGCAGGTAGGAGAGCGTCTCGTCGACCGAGAGCGGCTCGTAGTAGGGGGCCACCGTCATGACCACGTCGGCGCCCACCGACTGTGCGTGCCGCGAGAGCGCGATGGCCTCCGCGGTGCTCGTGGCGCCGGTCTGCGCGATCACCGGCACCCGTCCGGCCGCCTGGTCCACGACCGTCTCGACGACCAGGCGGCGCTCGTCGCTGCTCAACGCGGTGAACTCGCCGGTGGAGCCGCACGCCACGACGCCGTGCACCCCTCCCTCGATCGACCGGTCCACCACGGCTCGCAGTCGCGCCACGTCGAGTCCGCCGTCGGCGGCGAAGGGGGTGGCGAGCGCGGTCAGAACGCCGCCCAGCTGCACTGTCATCTCTTCTCTCCTTCAGGGTCGTCGGTCGGCGGCCAGTGGGAGGCCGCGGACGGTGCGCTGCTGGCGCTCGGTGGCGAGCAGGCTCGCGGCCTCCTGCGCTGCCGAGAAGCCGGTCGAGATCGCGGTCTCGGTGTAGAGCGTCCCGAGGTAGTCACCGGCCAGGATGACGCGGCTGCCCCGCCGGGTCAGGGTCGGTTGGAGCGCACCGCGCCCCGGGAAGCAGTAGGGCGCACCGGTCTCCCAGCGCTGGACCTGCGCCTCGACGACCGAGTCGCCGAAGCCGCTGCCGAGGACCTGGTCGAGGTCGTCGGTGTAGAGGCGCAGGATCTCGTCGTCGGTCCTGGGCAGCAGGTCGCGGGCCAGGCCGGCCGGGGAGAAGGTCATGATGCTGCTGCCCGGTTGCCGGGTCGTCTCGCCGCCCCGGACGAGGCTGGCCTGGTTGAGCACGATGTTGAAGGACCGCTTGGGTGTGGCGATGCCGTACGCGGCGTCCCACGGCTGCGGGGTGGACTCGTCGGTGAGGAACGCGGCGCTCACGTAGGGCCCGTAGACCACCTTGCCCAGCGCGTCGCGGATGTCCTGCGGAAGATCGACCGCGACCTGGTGGCTCACGGTGGCGGGCGTGGCGAGGACGACGCAGCGGCCCTCGACCTCGTTGTCCCTGCCGTTCTGGCGGTACCGGACGACGACGGACCGCTTCCTGTGGACGATCTCGTCGACCCGGGCGTCGAGCTGCACGCGGTCGCCCAGGGCGGCGCCGATGCCCTGGGTGAGGGTGGACGGGCCACCCACGATGTTCCGGTCGAGGCCTTGGCCGATGTTCCAGACGAGGCTGAAGTAGCCGATCCCGGCACCGGCGGCGATCTCGTGCGGGTCCGCCGCGGAGCGGGTCACGGTCGGGTAGAACAACGCCGCCGCGTCCTCGGGCAGGTCGCCGACGAAGTCACGGAAGCTGCGGTCGTTCTCGAAGTCGTAGATCCGCTGCTGCCTGACGGCCGGGTCCTCCCCGGGGCGCCGGCGCACGATGCGTGCGTACCGCAGGACCTGGCCGCTGACCTTGACGCCGGCCCTGACGAGCGCGACGCGGGAGGACATCGCCATCGGGATCCGGAACGGGTAGGCCTGCACCGGGCCCTTGATCAGCAGTCTGCCGTTCATCGCCACGCCAGCCAGCGAGCCGGGCACCTGCGCGGCGCTGACGCCCACCTCGGACAGCAGCGCGTCGGTGGACGACCCGGCGCCGGCGAACACGTGCCCGCCCCAGTTCAGCCAGAACCGGCCCCGCCGCTCGGAGCGGATGCGGCCGCCGACCCGGCTGCCGGACTCCAGCAGCACGGTGTCCCAGTGCCGCAGCCTCCATCCGGCGCTCAGGCCCGCGAGGCCACCCCCGACGATGACGACGTCCTTCATAGGGCGGCCATCCCCTCCTCAGCGGTGTGAAATCTCGCTGATATACCTGAGCAATGTAATAGCGGCCGAAGAGGGCGTCAACGGCCCGGCCTGCGGAATCGCCGAGACGGTGGTGTCGATCAGTCCTGGACCGGGCTCCAGATGTCGCCGACGGTGAGGCCCGTCGGGAACGGGTCGTCGGGCTGCAGGACGTGCTGGACGTGGCCGGTGATCCACGCCCGGCCCTGGATCGAGGGCACGACGGCCTCCTGGCGGCCGACGGTGGTGCGTTCGTGCAGCACTCCGCGGAACGTGGTGCCGAGTACGCCCTGGTGGACGAAGGGAACCCCGAGTCCGAGCTCGCCGCGGGCATGCAGGACGGCCATCCGTGCCGAGGTGCCGGTACCGCCCGGCGAACGGTCCAGGATCCCCGCCCACGACGCCGGGTCGTCGAGGACGATCCGACCGGACGGCATGACCACGCTGTTGCGGCCCGAGATGTCGGGGGAGTCGGGTGGCCCGTGGAGCATGGCCAGGTCGATCGTGGTGATGCCCGGCCGGTCGGGGTGTGCGACGGGCACCTGCTCCCGGGCCGCCGCGAGGAGTGCCGTGCCGGCGCGGGTGATCGCCGGGGCGTGCTCGGGGCCGAGGGCCACGCCCAGGTCGGCGGCGCGCGCCATGACGTAGACCTGGCCGCCGAAGGCGACGTCCACGGCGACCGTCCCGTACTCGGGCACCGAGATCTTCCGGTCCAGGGCGATGGCGAACGACGGCACGTTGCGCACGCGCACCCACCGCACCCGACCGCCCTCGACCCCGGCGGTCGCCTCCACTGGGCCGACCGCCGTGTCGATCCGGACGACCGTCTCCGGCTCGGCCGACGGCAGGCTGCCGGTCTCCAGGAGGGCGGTGACCGTGCACATCGTGTTGGCGCCCGACATGGGCCGGAAGCCACCCTGCTCCAGGATGACGATGCCGACGTCGGCGGTGGGATCCAGTGGCGGCAGGACGAGCACCCCGCACATCGAGGGATGCCCGCGGGGCTCGCGCAGCAGCAGCCGGCGTAGCCAGTCCAGCTCCGTCTCGCACCAGCGCATGCGCTCGGACCAGGTCCTGCCGCGCACGAGGAGATGGACGCCGGGCAGGACCCGCCCGACCTCGCCCTCGCAGTGCACGTCGATCGACGTGATCGTCCTCGGCCCGGGAGAAGGCGGTGCACTCATGCCGCACTCCTCCTCCGTCAGGTCGAGGGGACGCTAGGGGCGGGTGGGCGTGGCGTCAATGACGAATAGAGTCGCGTGGGTGCAGGACGGTGGCGGCATACGGGATTCGTCGGTGCAGTCCGTCCATCGCGCGGTCTCGATACTCCAGGTGCTCGCGATCCACGGTGCTGCCGGGGTCACGGAGATCGCCACCGAGCTCGGCGTGCACAAGTCCACCGTGTTCCGGCTGCTCGCCACGCTGGAGGCGCGCGGGCTGGTCGAGCAGCACACGGAGCGCGGACGGTACCGGCTCGGCTACGGGGTGGTGCAGCTGGCCGCCGGGGCGACGAAGGCGGACGACCTCTCCCTGCTCAGCCGCCCCATCTGCCGTCAGCTCGCCGAGACCGTGCACGAGACGGTGAACGTGACCGTCCACGACGGACGTGCGGTGATCAGCATCGACCAGGTACTCGGGTCGCCGACGATCACGACCAACAACTGGGTCGGGCGACGGGCCCCGATGCACGCCACGGCCGCCGGCAAGGTGTTCATGGCGCAGATGGACCGCGGGGAGCTCGACGCCCTCCTCGCGGAGGGCCTGGAGGCCTACACACCGCGCACGATCGTCGACCCGGCGACGTTGGGCCGGGAGCTCGCCCTGATCCGCGAGCGCGGCTACGCCACCACGATGGAGGAGAGCGAGATCGGGCTGGCGGCCGTCGGGGCCCCCATCCGGACCCTGGACGGTCGGGTCATCGCCGCCGTGACCGCGTCGGGCCCCACGTTCCGGATGAACGAGGACACGCTCCCGGGCATCGTCGACCACGTTCTCGCGGCAGCCGCGGAGATCTCGCAGCGCCACGGTTACCCCAGGCGCGGATGACGAGGAGGTCCGCCGGCTCGCACGGCAGTCGGGGCCGGTCCTCCTAGGCGTCCCCGTAGACCGGGATCCGGGCCCCGCTGATGGGCGCGGCGTCCGGGCCGGCGAGGAAGGCGATGACCCGGGCGATCGCCTCCGGGCTCACGGCTCGAGCGGCCAGGTCCGGCGACATCCATGTGCGGTTGGCCGGGGTGTCGATGACCGACGGCAGCACGGCGTTGACCCGGATCCGCTGGGGACGGAGCTCCTCGGCGAGGAGCTCGGTCATCCGCACCACCGCCGCCTTGCTCGTGGCATGGGCGAGGGGAGCGGCGCCGCTCACGGCGGTCTTCGAGCCCACCGTGACGATGGCGCCTCCACCCGCAGCGCCGAACCGGGCGGCCGCCTCGCGGGCGCACCACAGCAGCGATGCGACGTTGGACTGCCACATCGCGTCCCAGACGTCCTGGGTGAGCTCGGCGAGCGAGCTGGGGCGGAAGCCGCCGGCGAGTGCCACGAGCACGTCCGGGGTGCCGATCGAGTCGATCGTCGTCCAGGCGGCGGTCACGTCGTCGGGCTCGGACAGGCCGGCCGCGACCGGGTGGACCCCGTCGAGACGGCCGATCTCGTCGAGCGGGTCGCCGGGGCGGTCCAGCGCCACGACCTGGCGCCCGGCGCCGAGGAACTCGGCGACGACCGCTCGGCCCAGCGCGCCCGCGGCACCGGTCACGACGACGAGGCGGTCCGTCGAACTTCCCATCGTGCACTCCTCCTGTGTCCCGGATGATCTGCGCGAGGAGTGTCCCAGAGGCCGGGGGCAGGACGGCCCGGCACGGCCGTGGACCGGCGGCGATAGGTCCCGGTTGCTCCGCCTTTGTCTACGACGATCGCGTGAAGCTCGTTGTGTGATGCAACGTGACTGGCTCGCCGCGGGATCTGTCACCACGTCGGCCGCGCGGACGCGGCCGCGGGGGGTGATCGGCGAGCGTGTGCCGCCGATCGTGAAGGGGGAAGAAAGCGCCAGACCACACCACACCGGGAGCACCGGGCCCGATCCGTGCCCGCGCTCCCGGCGCGCCGGCCGTCTCCCACGCCGACGGCACCGCGGCCGGACGCCCTCACCGGTACCCCTGCGGACGTGTGCGTCCGTACGGCTCCGGTACCGGACCCGAACGCTCGAGAGTGAGTCCTCGTGACAGGAACACCCGTCGACCTCGTGACCCCATCAACCGACACCATCGGCACCGAGGCCGCGCTCGCCGCGCTCCTGGCCGACGTGGTCGGGGTGGAGCGGGTCGAGCCCGGCGACAACTTCTTCGACGTACTCGGCGCCGACTCGATGGTGCTGGCCCGCTTCTGCGCGCGGGCGCGCAAGCGGGAGGACCTGCCGTCGCCGTCGATGCGCGACGTCTACGACCACCCGACGATCGCGAGCCTGACCGCCGCCCTCGCCGTCGCGCCCGTCCCCGACCCGGCCCGGGGCCCGGACCCGGCCGAACCGGCGCGCACGCGGGCCGGCACGGCCGGCTACCTCTTCTGCGGCCTCCTGCAGTTCCTGGCGTTCGTGGCCTACTGCTACGGCTTCGCCATCGCGACCACGCTCTCCTACGAGTACGTCGTCGCCGGCGGCGTCGGCCCGGCGAGCCTCTACCTCCGTGCGCTCGAGGCGGGCGCGGCGATGTTCGTGGCGATGTGCCTGCTGCCGGTCGCAGCCAAGTGGGCGCTCGTGGGCCGGTGGCGCCCGCGCGAGATCCGCATCTGGAGCCTCGACTACTTCCGGTTCTGGCTGGTCAAGACGCTGGTCCGGGCGAGCCCGCTGCTGCTGCTCACCGGCGGCCGCTCGCACACCAGCTCGGCCTCGCCGCTGATGGTGCTCTACCTGCGGGCGCTCGGGGCACGGGTGGGCAAGGGCGTGACGATCTACTCCCGGACGCTCCCGGTGTGCACCGACCTGATCACCATCGGCGCCGGCACGGTCGTCCGCAAGGACGCGCAGCTGAACGGTTACCGCGCTCGCGGCGGAGTCGTCGAGACCGGGCCGGTGACGCTCGGGCGCGACGTCGTGCTCGGGGAGGGAGCCGTGCTGGACATCCGCACCGCGATGGGCGACGGATCCCGGATCGGGCACGCCTCCGCACTCGTCGCCGGACAGTCGGTGCCCGCGGGGGAGTCGTGGCACGGCGTGCCCGCGGTGCCCGGCGGCGCCGACCTGCACACCGGTGGATCGATGCGGTGCGGCAGCGTGCGCCGCGCCGTCCACGCCGCGGTCCAACTGGTTCTCGCGGTCGCGGTCTACCTCCCGGTCGCGGTCGGGTTCGCGGGGGTCCTGCTCGACGAGACCCCGCTCGGCGGTGTCCTCGACTCCGGGGGGATGGCCTTCACGACCTGGGCGTACTACCGCGACGCGCTGGTGGTGACGACGGTGCTGTTCGTCGGCGTCCTGCTGCTCGGCCTGGCGGGCGTGGCGGTGGTGCCGCGGCTGCTGAACCTGCCGCTGCGGGCCGACCGGACCTACCGGCTCTACGGCTTCCACTACGGCCTGCACCGCACGATCGGCCGGCTGACCAACGTCAGGTTCTTCAACCGCCTGTTCGGGGACAGTTCGTACATCGTGGGGTACCTGCGCTGGATCGGGTACGACGTCGACGCCGCCGAGCAGACCGGGTCGAACTTCGGGACCGAGGTGCGGCACGAGACGCCGTTCCACGTCACGGTCGGGCGCGGCACGATGGTGGCCGACGGGCTCTCGGTCATCAACGCGGACTTCTCGGCGACCTCGTTCCGGATCTCGCGGGTGACCATCGGGGCGCGCAGCTTCCTCGGCAACCGGATCATGTACCCGGCCCAGGGCCGTACCGGCGAGAACGTCCTGCTGGCCACCAAGGTCCTGGTCCCGATGGACGGGGAGGTGCGCCACGACACCGGGCTGCTGGGGGCTCCGTGCTTCCCGATCCCGCGGACCGTCGAGCGCGACCACCGGTTCGCGGTGCGGAGCCGGGCCGAGCTGCGGCAGCGCCTGTCCCGCAAGAACCGCTACAACCTGCGCAGCATGGCATTGTTCCTCGTCGTGCGCTGGGTGCACCTGCTGGGCATGGTGCTGCTGGCCATGGCGGCCTCCGACATCTACCGGGCCGTCGGCGTGGAGGCGGTGGCCGCCGACCTGGTCGGGTCGCTGCTGTTCACGGTCGTGTTCTTCTGTCTGGTCGAGCGGGCCGTCCTCCGGTTCCGGTCGCTGCGGCCGCGGTCCTGCTCGATCTACGACCCGTACTTCTGGTGGCACGAGCGGTTCTGGAAGCTCGTGATCCCCGACTTCGACCAGGCGTTCGCCGGTACGCCGTTCAAGAACCTGCTGTCGCGCGCGCTCGGGGTCCGGCTCGGTCGGCGGGTGTTCGACGACGGCTGCTTCCTCCCGGAGCGCACCCTCGTGACGATCGGCGACGAGGCCACGCTGAACTTCGGCACGGTCGTGCAGTGCCACTCGCAGGAGGACGGCGCGTTCAAGTCCGACCGCAGCACCGTCGGCGCCCGGGCCACGCTCGGTGCCGGTGCCTTCGTGCACTACGGCGTGACGGTCGGTGACGGGGCCGAGCTCGACGCCGGGACCTTCGTCATGAAGGGCGAGGAGATCCCGTCGGGAGCCCGGTGGGAGGGCAACCCCGCCCGGGAGGCCGCCCCGCACGCCGCGCCCACCCGTACTCGACCCGCACGTGACCGCTGGACCACACCCCAGGTGGAGCAGGTCGGGGGATCCTCCGGACCCTGATGCTCGGGTCCTCCGTCGTGCCCGGCCGAGCGGGCGGCTCAATCCTGGCCGCTCGGCTGCCTGAGCCGCTCGCAGTCGTTCTCCACCGAGGTCCACAGGGCGCGCGCCGTCGGGTCCTCCGCGACCCACTCCGCCGCCCGTCGCGCGGCGTCGGCGTCCCCGTTCTCGGCCAGCACGTGCAGCTCCACGAGCTGCTCCACCCAGTCCGTTCCCTGCTTCACGTCTGCCATCGAACAACGATTGCGCATGCGCACCGGTGAACGCAGCCTCCCGGTGACGGACGACACAGCAGCGCGGCGGGCGTCCTTCGCCGAGTGGTCGGACACCCGCCCGGACTCGGACCGTCGCGACGTCACGCCGCTCTGCGCGCTACCAGGTGGAACACGCGGCTGAGCTGCCGGTACGGGTCGCGTGACGCGGCGCGGAGCTCGACCTCGGCGACAGCCTCCACGTCCGTGGTGTCGAGGGGGAGGTCCAGCCAGTCGGCGAAGAGCCACACGCCGTACCAGGCCTCGGCCTCGAGCCCGCCGTCCCGCAGCAGTCCCGACAGGCCCTCGACCGTGTCGGCGCGGGTCTCGGTGCCGAGCACGCCGATCTCGGAGCCGGCGTCGAAGGCGGCCAGGGCCTCGGACCAGCGCCGTTCCAGTGCCGGTCGGACCGCCAGGGTCCGGCCGTTCAGCGCCATCAGGGACAGGACACCGCCCGGGGCGACACAGCGGCACAGCGCCGCGACCATCGGCGCCGGATCGGGCAGGTACATGAGCACGCCGTGGCAGAGGACGGCGTCGAAGAGGCGGCCACCGGTGAGGACGTCGGCCTGTTCGCCCGGGCCCTCGAGCAGGCGGACCCGCCCCTGCACGGACTCGGGCTCCGCGCCGATGCGTTGCCGCGCCCGGGCCAGCATCGCCGGCGACGGGTCCAGCACGGTGACCTCGTGGCCGAGGCGGGCCAACGGCAGGGACTGGTGTGCGGCGCCACCCCCTACGTCCAGCACGGCCGCCGGCGCGGTCGGGAGGTGCGCGAGCAGCTGCTGGTGCAGGACGTAGGTCCGCACCCGGCCCTTGACCGTGGCGTAGGCGTCGTCGACGAACGCGTCCGCCAGGGCCGCCCAGGTGTCGTCAGGCACCCGTCGGGATCTCGGCGCAGTCGGCGCCGCACCCGGGACCGGGGGTCGGGGCCGGCGCAGGCCGGTGCAGGACCGCCCGCGTCGGCGTGACGACGAGTGCGTCGCCGGACAGGACCGCGCTCCCGTCGACGATCAGCGAGTGCTCCTCCGCGGAGCTCGGCGGCCACACCAGCGTGACGGCGGGACGCGCGGTCGCGTTGGCACGCGTGCGGCGGCCGAGATCGCCGACGGCGACGCGGCCGTCGGTCACCGCCGGCGTGACGGCGGCGACGTGGGGTCTGCCGTCGTCCCCGATGGTCAGCAGGTAGGCGAAGCCGAAGCGGGCGACGGTCGCGGCCAGGTCGTCGGTGGGAACGGCGATGCTCACGCGGTCGAGGTTAGAGCCGGTTCCGGGCGTGGTCAGGCCGCCGGGTGGAGGAGAGGGGCCGGGCTCTGCGGCGTTGACCGACCACGGCCGTCGTCATACGCTCCGGTATAAACCGGCGGGTCGAACGTCGGGGGCGCGACGACGCGGCGGGAGGGTCGATGGCCGAGATCGGCTTGCGGGGCAGTGCCGTCCGCGATCCCGGACACCGCGAGGAGCAGCGTCGCCGGATCCTTGCGGCCGCGGCGGAGGTGTTCGCCCGCAAGGGCTACGAGGCCGCGACGATGGAGGACATCGCCGCGCAGATGGGCGTCAGCAAGGGCGTCCTCTACTACCAGTTCCGCAGCAAGCAGGAGCTCGTGGTCGAGACCCGGCGGGCCACCTCGGGGGCCGCGGTCGAGCGGCTGGGCGAGATCGTGCGCCGACCCGGGTCCGCCCGCGAGCGCATCGAGGCGGCCCTGCGGGATCTCGCCGCCGCCGCCTTCGACCCCCTCGCCAAGCACGTGATCCTCCTGCCGGTGCTGCACGGCCTCGACAAGCAACACCTCGACGAGGTCCGGAGCATCGAGCGTCGCTACGAGCGCCTGCTCGAGACGCTGCTGCGCGAGGGCGTGGCCGAGGGCGGCCTCGTGGTCGACGACGTCAAGCTGGCCGCGTTCACCCTGATCAGGGCCTGTTTCGGACCGGCGGTCTGGTACCGCCCGGACGGCCCGCTGACGCGGGACCAGATCATCGACCGGCTCGTCGTACAGCTGCTGCGTTCCCTCACCGTGGAGGTCTCGTGACCCTGCTCGTCGCCAACCGGGGCGAGATCGCCGTCCGCCTCGTCCGGGCCGCCCGCGAGCTGGGCCTGCGGACGGTCGCCGTGTACGCGCCCGAGGACGCCGCCGCCCCGCACGTCACCCTCGCCGACGAGGCCCACGAGATCCCGGGCTACCTGGACCAGGAGGCGATCGTCGGGGTGGCTCGGGACGCCGGCGCCGTGCTGGTCCATCCCGGCTACGGCTTCCTAAGCGAGAACGCCGCCTTCGCTCGGCTCTGCGCCGACCACGGCCTGACGTTCGTCGGCCCGCGCCCCGAGCTGCTGGACCTGTTCGGGGACAAGGTCCGTGCCCGCGCCACGGCCCGGGAGGCCGGAGTCCCGGTCCTGCCCGGCACCCTCGGCCCCACCTCGCTCGACGAGGCCGCGGCCTTCCTCGCCGAGCACGGCGCGGTGATGCTCAAGGCGCTCGCCGGTGGCGGCGGCCGCGGGATGCGCGAGGTGACCAGCCCGGACGAGCTGGCGGACGCCTACGCCCGCTGCCGCTCCGAGGCCGAGCAGGCGTTCGGGTCCGGGGAGCTGTACGTCGAGAAGCTGGTCGGGGCGGCGCGGCACATCGAGGTGCAGATCGTCGGGGACGGCACGCAGGTCCGGCACCTGGGGGAGCGGGACTGCTCGATCCAGCGCCGGCACCAGAAGCTGATCGAGATCGCGCCCGCGCCGTTCCTCGACCCGGCGGTCCGCCAGCGGCTCCACGACGCGGCTCTCCGGATCGGCGAGCACGTCGGCTACCAGAGCCTGGGGACCGTCGAGTTCCTCGTCGACGGCGACGACGTGTGGTTCCTCGAGCTCAACCCGCGGCTCCAGGTCGAGCACACGGTGACCGAGGAGGTCACCGGCGTCGACCTCGTCGAGACCCAGATCCGGCTCGCGCAGGGGGCGCGCCCAGCCGTCTCCGGCGAGCCGCGGGGCTTCGCGATCCAGGCCCGGGTCAACACCGAGGAGCTCGACGAGGACGGCACGCCGCGTCCCCGCGCGGGCCTGCTCACCGCGTTCGACCCGCCCGCCGGCCCGCACGTCCGCGTGGACACCTACGGCTACGCCGGCCTGCGGACGAGCCCGCGGTTCGACTCGTTGCTGGCCAAGGTGATCACCCGCGGCGCCACGTTCGCGGACGCGGCCCGACGCACGGACGCCGCCCTGGCCGAGTTCCGGATCGAGGGCCTCGCGACCACGGTCCCGTTCCTGCGGGCGGTGCTGACCCATCCGGACTTCACCGCCGGCCCGTCGGACACCGGTTTCGTGGCCGCGCACCTCGCCGAGCTGCGCGACACCGAGCTGCCCGGCCGGTTCCCCACGACCACCGCGGCCCCGAGGGCCGAGGCGATCCCCGCCGACGGGGTGACGGCGCCGATGGACGGCGTCGTCGTCGAGTTCGCGGTGGAGCCCGGTGATCGGGTCCGCCGTGGCGAGCGGCTGCTGGTGCTCGAGGCGATGAAGATGGAGTTCACGGTCCGCGCCGAGACCGCGGGGACCGTCGGGCGGCTGGTGGCCGAGGTCGGGGCCGTCGTCGAGGAGGGGGCACCGTTGCTCGTGCTGGAGCCCTCGACGTCGGACGACGACGTGGTCACCACCGACATCCCGGCGGTCGAGGAGGGTTGGGAGGACGAGGCCGAGGAGGTCCACCGCCGCCGTGCGCTCGGCCGCGAGATGGGCGGCCCGGAGAAGGTCGCCCGCCAGCATGAGACGGGCCGGCTGACCGTCCGCGAGCGGATCGACGCCCTGGTGGACAAGGGCAGCTTCTCCGAGATCGCCCCGCTCACCGGCTTCGCCACCTACTCCGCCGACAACGAGCTGACCTCGCTGCTGCCGGTCAACTTCGTGTCCGGCACGGCGCGGATCGACGGCCGCCGCGCGGTCGTCGGGGCGGACGACTTCACCATCCGCGGCAGCTCCGGGGACGCCGCGATCTGGCAGAAGCAGGTCTTCACGGAGGAGTACGCCGGCGCGATGCGGCTGCCGATCGTGCGGCTGCTCGACGGGGCGAGCGGCGGCGGCAGCGTCGTCACCGCGCAGCGCAACGGCTACCACTACCTGCCGGTCAACCCGGGGTGGGACGCCGTCGTCGAGAACCTGTCGCTGGTCCCGGTCGTGTCCGCCTGCCTCGGCCCGACGGTCGGGCTCGGCGCCGCGCGACTGGCCATGTCGCACCTGGCGTTGATGGTCGAGGGCATCGGGCAGGTGTTCACCGCCGGGCCGCCGGTGGTGAAGGGCAGCTCCGGCGAGGACTTGACCAAGGAGCAGCTGGGCGGCGCCGAGGTGCACCGCAACAACGGGCTGATCGAGCGGTTCGTCCGCAGCGAGGAGGAGGCCTTCGGCGTGATCCGCGGCTTCCTGTCCTACCTGCCGCAGAGCGTGTTCGAGGTGCCCCCGGTGGTTCCCAGCGAGGACCCGGCGGACCGGGCGGACGAGGGCCTGCTGCGGGCCATGCCCCGCAACCCCCGCGAGCCCTACGACGTGGACGCCCTGCTCGAGGCCGTCTTCGACCAGGGCTCGGTGTTCCGCTACGCCGAGTACGGCGGCGCGACGGTCACGGCGCTGGCCCGGCTCGACGGCCACCCCGTCGGCGTGATCGCGACCGACCCGACCCGCGGCGTGACCATCTCCGCCGAGGGGGCGCAGGCGATCACCCGGCTCGTCGACCTCTGCGAGACCTTCCACCTGCCGCTGGTCAGCCTCACCGACCAGGGCGGCGCCGCGATCGGCTCGGGCGCGGAGCGCAAGGCCACCATCCGCTTCGGCGTCCGGGCGATCGCCGCGGTCTACCAGGCGCGGGTGCCACAGGCCGAGATCATCGTGCGGCGGGTGTTCGGGGTCGGCGGGGCCGGGATCGTCAACCGGCACCGGCCGAACCGGACGTGGGCCTGGCCGTCGGCCACCTGGGGCTCGCTGCCCGCGAAGGGCGGGGTCGAGGCGGCCTTCCGCGCGCAGCTCGAGAACGCCCCGGACCGGGCGGCCGAGATCGCCCGGATCGAGCGCGAGCTGGAGGCGCTGGCCTCGCCCTTCCGGACCGTGGAGCGGTTCGGCGTGCAGGACCTGATCGACCCCCGCGAGAGCCGGGCGGTGCTGTGCGAGTGGGTGCGGGACGCCTACCGCCTGCTGCCCGAGCAGCTCGGCCGCCCCGCCTTCGGCACGCGCCCCTAGGAGACCCGCATGTCCGAGCACGAGCTCACCGCCCGGCTGCGGGCGGAGGACGAGCTGATCACCGACCGCCTGCGGCACTGGGCCCGGACCACCGGCGACCGCACCTTCCTCTACTACGGCGAGGACGACGTCTCGTTCACCTACGCCGAGTTCGACCGCCGCACGGACGCGATCGCCGGCAACCTCGTCGGCTCCGGCGTGGCGCGCGGCGACCGGGTGTCGGTGTTCAGCCTCAACCCGATGATCACCGCGCTGGTGATGGTCGGCTGCTGGAAGGCCGGGGCGGTCTACGCGCCGGTGAACTTCTCCTACACCGGGCGCCTGCTGTCGTACCAGCTCGACGACACCCGGCCCGTGCTGATCGTGACCGATCCGGCGCTGCTGCCCGCGCTGAACGCGGTCGCGGACGTGCTGGAGCAGCCACCCGCCGTCGCCCTCTACACCCCACCGGAGGGCGCCCACGACCACGCGGCCGCGCCCGACCTGCATCCGGCGTTCCGGCCCGTGGCCTGGGGCGATCTCGTGGCCGCCGCGGACGCGCCGGAGATCACGATCGCCTTCGACGACCCGGCCAACGTCTTCTACACGTCCGGGACCACCGGCCCGTCGAAGGGCGTGCTGCAGCCCTTCCGCTGGATGGCGCAGTACACGTGGGGGCTGCGGATGCCGCTGTGCGAGGAGGACGTGGTCTACAACGACCTGCCGATGTACCACGTGGGCGGGGCGCTGGCGAACTTCGGCCGCGCGCTCTGGCAGGGCAGCGAGGTCGCCGTGTGGAACCGGTTCAGCCCCACCCGGTTCTGGGAGCGGATCCACTCCCGGGGGGCGACCGCGGCGATCCTGCTCGACGTCATGATCCCCTGGCTGTCCAAGGCGCCCGCCTCCGCCGACGACCGGCGGAACACGCTGAACAAGGCGTACATGCAGCCGTTGCCGTTGCAGCACAACGAGTTCTGCCGCCGGTTCGGGATCGACCACGTGGGGGCCGGGTTCGGACAGACCGAGGCGGGTGCGCCGTTGGGCGTGCTGATCGAGGAGACCGCACCCGGTGAAGGGACGCCGGCCGATCTCTCTCGCGGGCACTCGCACTCGGCGCTGGCGGAGATCGCTGCGGCGAAGGGCGTGCCGGTGCTGCAGGCCTCGGAGGCGGGACGGAAGGGCCTGATGGGGAGGCCGAGCCCGTTCTTCGACGTCACGGTCCGGAACGAGCGCGACGAGGAGTGCGAGCCGGAGGAGCCCGGCCACCTCGCCGTCCGACCGAAGGTGCCGGGGCTGCTGCTGGAGTCCTATCTGAACAAGCCGGAGGCGACGGTCACCGCGACCCGCAACCTCTGGTTCCACACCGGCGACGCCGCGGTCGTCGGCGAGGACGGGCTGTTCTACTTCGTCGACCGGCTCGGGGACCGGATCCGGGTCCGCGGCGAGAACCTGTCGTCGTTCCAGGTGGAGGACATGCTCAACCAGCATCCGGTGATCCGGATGAGCGCTGCGTTCCCGATCCCGGGCGCCGAGGGGGACGAGGACGACATCGTGGCCTACGTCGTGCCCACCAAGGAGTCGCTCACGGTCGACGAGGTGGTGCAGTTCGCCGAGGACACCATGCCGAAGTACATGCGCCCCAGGTACGTCCGCATCGTCGACGACATCCCGCGCACGCCCACGAACAAGGTCGAGAAGTACCGGCTCCGGCAGCGCATCCTCGCGGAGCTGACGGGAGCGGAGGCCGAGGTGGAGCGCTGGTGACGTCGGCTCCGAGCGCCACCGGCGGGCCACGCGCTGCTCACGGTCAGTCCACGTGCTCCTTCAGCAGGTCACCGATGCAGGCGTCGATCTGCTCGCGGTCACGGTCGGCGAGACAGAACATCGCGAAGTGTGCCCACAGCGAGTCCACGACCCGGAACTCGCTGTTCGGGATCAGGCGCTGCTCGGCCTCGCAGTCCTCCGGCGGGAAGAACATGTCCCGGGAGAACGGCACGACGTACGTCTTCGCCGTGATCCGCCCGAGCGCGGCGGCCAGGTCCCCGTTCGTGTGCAGGCTGACGTCGCCGTGGCGCCACTTCCAGCCCATCCAGATGAGGTTGTTGGGGTCCATGGGCGCGAAGTAGTTCTCCCAGAACCGGTGCAGGAAGTCCTCGAGCGAGGAGAAGCCGTAGGCGCGGTAGGCCTCGGAGTTGTAGAACTCCGGGCACAGCCCCATCACCGACCAGGTCTGCGCGTGGCGGCGGAGACCCACGTGGACGTCGCTCTGGTCCTTGTAGAACCCGCCGTCCCAGGCCGGGTCGGACTTCAGCGCGTCCTCGTGCGAGCGCACGAAGATGTAGTCGTGGGCGGTGGTCCTGGCCGTACCGGCGAACGGAAGGGCCCGCTTGACCATGTCCGGGTACCGGACGGCCCACTCGTAGGTCTGCTCGGCGCCCATCGACCAGCCCAGCACGAGCTCGAGGCGCTCGATCCCGAAGACCTCGGTCACGAGCCTGTGCTGCGCCCGCACGTCGTCGCTGATCGTGACGTTCGGGAAGGCCCCGCCGTTGAACGGGGGCGGCGTGTTGCTCGGTGAGGACGAGAACCCGTTCGCGAACTGGCCCGGGAAGATGATGAAGTACTTCGAGGGGTCGAGCGGCCGGCCCTCCCCGACGAAGATCTCCATCGACGCCGACGTCCCGGACCACATGTGCGGGAACAGGACGGCGTTGTCCTTCGCGTCGTTCAGCGTTCCCCGGGTCTTGTACGCGAGCCGCGCGTTCGGCAGCGTGATCCCACCGGCCAGCTCGAAGTCGCCGAGGTCGAGGTACTCGTGCCGACCGTGGATCTCCTCCGAGTAGTAGTTCCCCATCGCTCCGGCACTCCCTTCGGACGTTTCCATGGTGACGTGGGTCACAGCCTCCTGCTGTCGGGGGCCGAGGGGGACCGCCATCCATCCCAATACCGGCGGCGCCGGGTCGCCGCTAGCGTGAGCGAGGTGCGGAGCTGGAGCATCGACGCGTATCTCGCACGTCTCGCGGCCAGGAACCCGTCGCCCGCCGGCTCCGCCGTCGCCGCGCTCAACGCGGCCCAGGCCGCGGCGCTGCTGGCGCTGGTGGCCCGGTTCCGCGTCGGCAGGGACCACCCGGTGGGCGAGGTCGCCCGGAGCGTGCTCGGGCGGGCGGAGGAGCTGCACGACGCGGCGCTGGGCCTGGCCGAGGCGGACATCGGCGCCGTCGACGAGGTCGCCGCGGCCTACGCGCTCCCGCGAGGCACCGAGGCCGAGCGGGCGCGGCGCAGCGCGGCGATCGCCGACGGCCTCCTCGCCGCCGCGGGCCCGCCGGCCGAGCTGGTCCGGGTCGGGGCGGAGCTCGTCGGGCTGTGCGAGCGGATGGCCGAGATCGGCAGCGGTGCCCTCCTCGCGGACGTGGCCGCGGCGGCCGACGCGACCGCCGCGGCGTTGAGCATCAGCCGCACGAACGTCGAGGCCGACATCGCGCCGCGCCGCGGTACGGCGGAGGCCGAGGACCTCGCCGCCGTCGTCGGCCCCGTCGACGACCTCCTGCGCCGGGCCGCACGCGTCCGCGACGACATCCGCCGTGCCCTCGGATGAGGGTCAGGAGAGGTTGACGATGTTGCCGTCCCGGTCGATGTCCACCCGGTGGGCGGCCGGGCTGGCGCCGAGGCCGGGCATGGTGCGCATGTCGCCGCAGATCGGGTAGATGAACCCGGCACCGACGGACGCCCGGACCTCCCGGACGGGCAGGCGCCACCCCGTGGGCGCCCCCGTGAGCGACGGGTCGGACGACAGCGACAGGTGGGTCTTGGCGATGCAGACGGGCAGGTGGCCGTAGCCGTTCGCCTCGTACGTCGCGAGCTGGCGGGACGCGGCGCGGTCGTAGTCCACCCCGTCGGCGCCGTAGACCTGCGTCGCGATCGTCTCGATCTTCTCCTCGAGGCCGGCCGAGTCCGGGTAGAGGAAGCGGAAGCGGGACGGCTCGTCGGCGGCCTCGGCGACCGCCTCGGCCAGGTCCCGGGCCCCGCGCCCCCCGTCGGTGAAGTGCGTGCAGACGGCCACCCGCGCGCCCATCTCCTGCGCGATCTCGGCGATCGCCGCGTGCTCGGAGGCGTGGTCGCCGGGGAAGGCGTTGACGGCGACGACCGGCGACACCCCGTGCATCCGGATGTTCTCGATCTGCTTGCGCAGGTTGGCGCCGCCGATGTGGACCTCGTCCGGGTTCTCGGCGAGGAGCGCCTCCGGCAGCGGCCGGCCGGCGACGATCCGGTGCCGGCCCGAGTGCGCCTTGAGCGCCCGCACGGTCGCCACGACGACCGCGGCGTCGGGGGTCAGGCCGGAGGCCCGGCACTTGATGTTGAAGAACCGTTCCGCGCCCATGTCGGCCCCGAAGCCGGCCTCGGTGACCAGGAAGTCGCCGCCGTGGATGCCGATGAGGTCGGCCACCACCGACGAGTTCCCGTGGGCGATGTTGCCGAACGGGCCGGCGTGCACGAGGACCGGCGTGTTCTCCAGCGTCTGCATGAGGTTGGGCTTCAACGCGTCCCGCATGATGGCCGTCATCGCGCCGGCGCCGCCGATGTCCTCCGCGGTCACCGGCGTGCCCTGCGGGGTGTAGCCGACGACGACGCGGCCGAACCGCTCGCGCATCTCCTGCAGCGACCGGGCGAGCGCGAAGATCGCCATGACCTCGCTGGCCGCGGTGATGTCGAACCCGGTCTGGCGCGGGATCCCGTCCGTCCTGCTGCCGAGGCCGACGATCACGTTGCGCAGCGCCCGGTCGTTGACGTCGAGCACCCGGCGCCAGGTGATGGCGTGCGGGTCGAGGCCGGTGGCGTTGCCCTGGTAGAGGTGGTTGTCCACCACGGCCGAGAGCAGGTTGTGCGCCGCGGTGACGGCGTGGAAGTCGCCGGTCAGGTGGAGGTTGAGCACGTCCATCGGAACCACCTGGCTGTAGCCGCCACCGGCCGCGCCGCCCTTGATCCCGAAGGTCGGGCCCATGGACGGCTGCCGGATCGCCACCGTGGCCTGCCGCCCGGTCTGGCACAGCGCCTGCCCGAGGCCGACGGTGGTGGTCGTCTTGCCCTCGCCCAGCGGGGTCGGCGTCACGGCGGACACCACCACGTACTTGGCCCGGGGCCGGTCCGCGAGCTCCTCGATCGCCGCGAGCTTGATCTTGGCGACGTGCTCGCCGTAGCCCTCCAGCAGGTGCGGCCCGATCCCCATGGCGGCGGCCACGTCGTCGAGCGGTTTCAGGGACGCGGCCTGCGCGATCGTCAGATCCGGCGGAAGGAACACGACAGTCTCCTCGGTCGTGGCAGGGGCGTCAGGCGGTCACCCGCAGGGAGTCGCGGTCGTCCACCTCGAACCGGCCGTCGCGGATGTCCGCGGCCCAGGCGGCGGTGGGGACGAGCGCCCCGAACGGGAAGAAGTGCACCGCGCGCAACAGGCTGCGCGGATCGGCGGCCACCGCGGCCGCCAGGCCGAGGAGGGTCGCGTCGGGGTGGTGGACCGGCGAGGTCGCCAGCTTGAGCACGCTGCCGGCCTGCTGCCGGAGCACCTTGAGGGACGGCCCCACCCCGCAGCGCAGGCCGTACCGGAGCAGGCGTGCGGGGGAGGTGAGGCCGGGTAGTCCGACGTGGACGGGCACGTCGACACCCGCGGCCCGGATCCGACGCTCCCAGGCGACGATCGGTCCGGGGTCGAAGCAGAACTGGGTGACGAGGTGCAGGTCGAACCCGCGCGCCCGGGCGATGCCGCACTTCGCGACGAGGGCCCGGAACAGCTCGTCGTCGTCGACGTCGGGGTGCCCCTCCGGGTGGCCCACGATCCCGACGCGGTGGATGCCGGCCTCCTCGAGGAGGCCGGCGTCGAGGATCTGCGCCGACTCGGAGAACTCCCCGACGGGCGTCGTCAGGGACCCGGCGAGGAGCAGGACGTCCTCGACCCCGGCCGCGGTGAGGTCGCCCAGCATGCGCTGCAGCGCGGGGCGGTCGGACACGGCCCTGGCCGCCAGGTGCGGCACCGGGCGCAGGCCGGCCTCCCGGACGGTGCGGGCGACCGCCACCGTGTCGGCCCACGGCTGGTCCGGGAGGAACGTCAGGTAGACGGACGTCCCGCCCGCCAGATGGTCGCGCAGCGGCGGGAGCGTCGCCGCCTCGCGAGGGGTGATCTCCACGCTGAACGGGAACATCAACCGGCGCACGGCGTCGCTCAGCTCGGCGTACGTGGGTGTGGTCATCGCGTGGTCCCCTCAGCCCCGGCGGCGCCGGATCTCGGCGTTGATCGCGGGCACGACCTCGTGCATGTCGCCGATCACCGCGTAGGTCGCCTTGGTGACCATCGGCGCGGCCTCGTCCGTGTTGACCGCCAGGATCGTCTTGGAGCTCGCGCACCCGGCCCAGTGCTGGATCGCCCCGCTGATGCCGCAGGCGATGTAGAGGTCGGGGGAGATCCGGCTGCCGGTCTGGCCGATCTGCTCGTGGTGCGGGCGCCAGCCCATGCTGGTGACCACGCGGGAGACGCCGAGCGCGCCGCCGAGCAGCTCCGCCAGCTCGGCGACACCCGCGAAGCCCTCCGCGCCGCCGGCCCCGCGCCCGGCGCCCACCACGACCTTCGCCGAGGTGAGCGCGCCCGACAGGTCCGGCGCGGCGGGCTCGGTCGACACGACCCGCGTCACCAGGTCCGCCTCCGTGACCTCCGGGGAGAACTCGCGCAGCGTCACGGACACGGCCGGGACCTGCTCGGCCTGGACGGCGTGGCCGGCGACGGTGAGCACCGCGGGGCGGAGGGGCAGGAGCATCTCCTCGAGCGCCGCGCCGCCCATCACCTGGCGGGTGACCCGCAGCGCCTCCCCGTCGTCCTCCGTGCCCAGCCCGACGACGTTCGCCGCCATCGGCACGTCGAGCCGCGCGGCCAGGTGGGCCATGACCTCGAGGCCGCGCGGGCTCCCCGGGGCGACGACGGCCTCGGCGCCGGTGGCCGCCATCGCGGCCTGCACGGCGGCGGCCCAGACGGCGCCGCCGTAGGCCGAGAAGGCCTCCCCGGTGGCGTGGTGCACCTCGCCGACGCCGTGACCCGCGAGCTGGTCGGCCACACCGTCCGGGCGCGCGCCGACCACCAGGGCGTGCACCGGGCCCCCGGTCCGCCTGGCGAGGGTGCGCCCGAACGTGACGGCCTCCAGCGACACCTCGGTCGCCCCCGCCGCGTCGGTCTCCACGAGCGTGAGGATCATCGGGCCACCCCCAGGCGCTGCAGCAGGTCGACCACGGCCGGCGCGGCGTCCGGTCCGGCGCCGATCACCTCGACGGTGCTCGGCTGGGCGGGCGGCAGCGTGAGCCGCACGCGGCCCGGGCCGAGCGGCTCGTGGCGCGGTGCCACGGTCTCGACCGGGATCTTCTTCGCCTTCATCCGCCCGACGACCGACGGGTAGCGCGGCTCCACGCCGCCCTCGAGCACGGTGACGACCGCGGGCATCGGCACGGCGTAGGTCTCGACGCCGTCCGGCCCGTCGCCGCGCGCCGTCGCCACTCCGCCGTCGACCTCGACCGTGCGTACCCCGTTGACGACCGGCCAGCCCAGCGCGTAGGCGAGCCGGACGCCGACCTGGAAGTCACCGGTGTCGGCGGCGTCGTTGCCGAGGAGGATCAGGTCGTACGTGCGGCCCTCCGCGGCGTGCGTCTCCACGACGGCGGCGATCTCCCGGACGACGTCCACCGGCCCGTACCCGACCGGGTCGGCGTCGATGTGCACGGCCGCGGCGCAGCCGACCGCCAGGGCGGCGCGGAGCTGCTCGACCGCCGCCTCGGGCCCCAGGGTGAGCACGGTCGCGGCACCGCCGGTGGCCGTGGCGATGCGCACGGCCAGCTCGACGGCGCAGTTCTCGTGCGCGCTCACGGTGAACCCGACGAAGCGGGCGTCGACCGCCTGCGCGTCGGACGTCAGCAGCACCTCGCCCGCGACGTCGGGCACCCGCTTGATGCAGACCAGTACGTCGGCCACGGCTCAGCCCCTGATCCGCTCGTTGGCCGGGTCGAACAGCGGCGTGGCGTCGGCCGACCCGACGGTCACCGGGTACAGCTCCTCCATGTAGGACACGGCGAGCCGGTTGCCGACCACCGCCTGGTCCGGCGGCAGGTAGGCCATCAGCACGTGCGTGCCCAGGGACGGCGCCGAGCCCGCCGAGGTGACGTAGGGGTGATGACCGTGCCCGTCCGTCAGCACGCCGCCGTCCCGGGTGAGGATCGGTTCGCCGCCGAGCATGTAGCGGTTGCGGCCGGTGGCCGACCGGTGGTCGTCGACGGTGAGCGTGCACAGCACCGCCCGGGGCTCGGCCGCGCGCTGGGCGAGGTAGGCCTCCCGGCCGACGAAGTCGGCGTCCTTCACCTTCGGCCGCGCCATCCCCGCCTCGACGATGGTGCGCTCGCCGTCGAGCTCGAACCCGAACGCGCGGTAGCCCTTCTCCAGCCGGCCGGTGGTGCCGTAGACGCCGATCCCGACCGGGACGGCCCCGTCCGGTCGCCCGGCCTCGTGCAGCAGCTCCCAGACCCGGGCGCCCTGCTCCATCGGGACGTAGAGCTCCCAGCCCAGCTCGCCGACGTAGGAGATCCGCGACGCGAGCACGCCGACGCTGCCGACGGCGATGTCGCGGCAGGTGAGGAACGGGAAACCGGTGTGCGAGATGTCGTCGTCGGTGAGGCGGCCGAGGATGTCGCGGGCCCGCGGACCCCAGATCCCGATGGTGGTGAACGACGAGGTCCGGTCCACGACCGCGGCGCCGTCGGGCAGGTGGTCGGCGAACCACTTCAGGTCGGCCATGCCGTGGAGGCCGCCGGTGACCACCCGGTACCGGTCGTGGGCCAGCCGCATCACGGTGAGGTCGGACCGGAAGCCGCCCCGGGCGTCGAGCACCGGCGTGTAGATCACGCGGCCCTCGGCCACGGCGGCCTGCGCGACGACGATGCCCTGGATCGCCTGCTCCGCGGCCGGTCCGACGACGTCGAAGATCGCGAAGGCGGACAGGTCGACGATGCCGGCCCGCTCGCGCATCGCGAGGTGCTCGGCGTTGATGATCGGTGACCACCAGCGGGAGTCCCACTCGTGCTCGCGCGGCATGACCGCGTCGCCGTACTCGCCGAGCAGGGTCTCGTTCGACGCGTACCACATCGGCCGTTCCCAGCCGACGGTCTCGAAGAACTCGGCGCCCGCGGCGCGCTCGGCGGCGTGCATGGGCGCGAGCCGCTTGCCGCGCTCCCCGGCCCACTGCTCGCCCGGGTGCACGATGCCGTAGGTCTTGTTGAACGCCTCCGACGTCCGCGAGCGCACGTGGGCGCGGGTGCGCTGGTGCGGGTAGAACCGCGCGATGTCGGAGTGGTGCAGGTCGATCTCGGGGTACCCCTGCGTCATCCATTCCGCGACCGCCCGGCCGACGCCGGGACCTTCCTTGATCCACACCGCCGCCGCCGACCAGAGACCCTTCACCTCGGGCGTCTCGCCCAGGATCGGGGCGCCGTCGGGGGTGAGCGAGAGGAGGCCGTTGATGGCGTAGCGGATCTCGGCGCCCTCGGCGGCGAGCGCGTCGGGCATGAGCTCGAGCGCCTGCTCCAGCTGCGGGTCGAAGTCGTCGGCCGTGAACGGCGTCTCCGTGGGGGAGAGCCGGGCCTGGTCGATCGACGGGATCTCCTCCGGGTCCCACAGGATGGGCCGGTGGGCGTAGGAGCCCACCTCCATGTCGGCGCCGTGCTGGCGCTCGTAGCAGAAGGTGTCCATGTCCCGGATGATCGGGAAGGAGATCTCGCCGGGCCGCTCGGCGAGCTGCGGGATCGGCCCCACCGAGATCATCTGGTGGACGGCCGGCGTGAGCGGGATCGCCGCGCCCGCCATCCTGGCGAGCTTCGGGCTCCACACGCCGCAGGCGATCACCACGTAGTCGGCCTCGATGTCGCCCCCGGTGGTGCGCACCCGCCGGATCCGCCCGCGCTCGACGTCCATGCCGATCACCTCGACGGTCGACACGACGGTGAGCGCGCCGAGGGCGAGCGCCGACTCCCGCATCAACGTGCCCGCGCGCAGCGAGTCGACCACGCCCACGGACGGCGTCCAGAACGCCCCGAGGATCTGGTCCTTGTCCAGGTACGGGACGCGCTCGACGACGTGGTCCGGGGTCACCAGCTCGGCCGGGACGCCCCACGCCCGCGCCGACGACATCCGCCTGCGCAGCTCCTCCATCCGCTCCTCGGTGCGGGCGACCTCGTACCCGCCGGACTCGGTGAAGACGCCCAGCTCCTTGTACTGCCGCATCGAGTCGAGCGTGAGGTCGGCGATCTCCCGCGAATGGTCGACCGGGAAGATGAAGTTCGAGGCGTGCCCGGTGGAACCGCCCGGGTTGGGCAGCGGGCCCTTGTCGATCTGCACGATGTCCCGCCAGCCGAGGCGGGCGAGGTGGTGCACGAGGCAGTTGCCGACGATGCCGGCGCCGATCACGACGACGCGGGCGGTGCGGGGCAGGTTCGCCATCGGTGGTCCTCCTAGTCGCCCAGCTCGCGGCGGCGCCGGGTCACGTACTCGGTGAGCTCCTCGCGGATCGCGTCGTCCAGCGGCGGGGGCTCGTACTCGTCGAGCTTCTTGTGCGCGACGTCGCGGGCCCGGGCGGCGGCGTCCTTGGCGCCGTTGCGCATCCACCGCTCGTAGTTCTCCGAGCTGTTGACGAACGGCCGGTAGAAGCAGGTGCGGAACCGTTCCATCGTGTGGGCCGCGCCGAGGAAGTGGCCGCCGTGGCGGACCTCGTCGTGCGCGTCGAACGCCAGTGACGCCTCGTCGATCTCCAGGGGCGTGAACTCGTGCTGCAGCATCTCCAGCACCTGCACGTCCAGCACGAACTTCTCGTAGCTCGTGACCAGCCCGGCCTCCAGCCAGCCGGCCGCGTGCATCACCCAGTTGATGCCCGCGAGGAACGTCGGGAGCATGGTCATCAACGACTCGTACCCGGCCTGGGCGTCGGGGGTCTGGCTCGCGGTGAGACCGCCGCCCGAGCGCACCGGGAGCCCGAAGCGGCGGGCGATCTGCCCGGTGCACAGCAGGCCGATCGCGGACTCCGGCGTGCCGAAGCAGGGCGAGCCGGACTGCATGTCGATGTTGGAGAGGAACGACCCGAAGATCACCGGGCAGCCGGGCCGGACCAGCTGGGACAGCGCGACGCCGGTGAGCGCCTCGGCGATCTGCTGGACCAGCGTCGCCGGGATCGACACCGGCGACATCGCCCCCATCAGCAGGAACGGGGTGAGCACGACGGCCTGGTTGGCCTCGCTGTAGGCGAGCTGCGCCTCCAGCATGCGCTCGTCCCAGCGCAGCGGCGAGTTGCAGTTGATGATCGAGATCGTGGCGGGGGTGGCCTCGATCGACGCCCGGCCGCCGAAGAGGATCTCGGTCATGGCGATCGTGTCGGCGGCGTTGACCCCGGACACCACGTTGCCCATGTAGATCTTGTCCGTGAGCGTCTGCAGCGCGTAGGTCATGTCGAGGTGCCGCGAGTCCAGCGGTGTGTCCTCCGGCTCGCAGATCACGCCCCCCGCCGAGTCGAGGGCGGGGAAGCTCTGGGCGAGGCGGGTGAGGTTGCGGAAGTCCTCCATCTTCGCGTCCCGGCGCACGTCGCCCTCGCGCACGAACGGCGCACCGTAGACGGCCCCGAACACCATGGCGTCGTCGCCGATGTGCACGGTGTTGGCCGGGTTGCGGGCCTGGACGTCGAACGACCGTGGCGCCTTGGCGACCTGCTCGAGCACGAAGTCGGGATCGAACCGGACGACCCCGTGTCCGTCCGACTCCTCGACCTTCTGGCCGGCCTGGCGGAACAGCTCCAGCGCCCGAGCCGACCCGAACTCCACCCCGATCTCGGACACCAGTCGGCGCCAGCCCGCGTCGAGGGTGTCCATCGCATCGGCCGAGAGGATCTCGTAGCGAGGCATGGTGTTGCGGAACATGTGCTTCTCCGCTCTTGACGTGCTGAGAGACCGGCGTCACAGTAACCGCCATCGTGGGAACTCGGGTTCCATAATGTGAAACTTTGGACGGCACTCATGGCGGCGCAGACAGGCAGTCAGGCGGTCGAACGCGCGAGTGCCCTTCTCGGCCTCATCGTCGAGTCCGGCGCACCGCGGACCTTCAGTTCGCTGGTGGACGAGCTGGGCCTGGCGAAGTCCACGACCTCCCGGTTGCTGCAGGCGCTCGAGCGCAGCCGGCTGGTGTACCGCGACCGCACCGGGGCGTTCCGCCCGGGCGCGCTGTTCTCGCTGCACGCCGCCCGGCCGAGCGCGCTGCACGACCTCTCCGAGCTCGCCCGCCCCACCATGGAGCACCTGTCCGAGCTCTCCCGGGAGACGGTGAACCTCGCCGTGCCCCGCGGCGGCCAGCTCGTCTCGATTGACCAGGTCGACAGCTGCTACCTGGTCGGGGCCACGAACTGGGTCGGCGTCGACGTGCCCGCGCACTGCACCGCCTCGGGCAAGGTCCTCTACGCCTACGGCGCGCTCCCGCGGCCGACCGGGCAGCTGGAGCGGCGCACCGCGCACTCGCCGGTCGACCGCGCGCAGCTCGAGCACGCCCTCGTCGAGGTGCGCCGCCGGGGCTGGGCCGCCTCGCTGGACGAGCTGGAGATCGGACTCACCGCCGTCGCGGCTCCGGTGCGGACCGTCGACGGCTCGGTCGTCGCCGCCGTCTCGGTCTCCGGGCCCACGAGCCGGATCAACGACTACGGCATCACCAGGCTCGGCGACGTCCTCGTCGCCGAGCTGCGCGGGCTCTCCGCGCTGCTGGGGCACCAACCAGGACGGAAGGAAGGCTTCGCCTGATGGATCACGACGCGATCCTGCGCGGGCTCTACGACGAGACCCTCGTCGGCAACAAGCCGCGCGTGCTGGAGCTGACGCACGAGGGGCTGGAGGGGGGCCTCACTCCGGAGACGATGCTGTTCGACGCGCTGATCCCCTCGCTCGAGGAGGTCGGCGCCCGGTTCGAGCGCGGCGACTTCTTCGTGCCCGAGATGCTGGTCGCGGGCAAGGCGATGAGCGGCGCGCTGGACATCCTGCGTCCGCTGCTCGCCGAGACCGGTGCGCAGACCGTCGGGACGTTCCTGATGAGCACCGTCAAGGGCGACGTCCACGACATCGGCAAGAACCTCGTGAACATCATGCTGGAGGGCGCGGGCTTCCACGTGATCGACCTCGGCGTGCAGGTGTCGCCGGAGAAGGTGATCGCCGGGATCCAGGAGCACGATCCCGACATCGTCGGGTTCTCCGCGTTCCTCACCACGACCATGCCGATGTTCAAGGCCAACATCAACGCGCTGCAGAAGGCCGGCCTGCGCGACAAGGTGATCGTGATGGTCGGGGGCGCCCCGGTCACCCAGGAGTACGCCGACGCGGTCGGGGCCGACGGCTACGCCGCCGACGCCGCCACCGCCGTCCGCAAGGCCAAGGAACTGCTCGCCGCCCGTCGTGCCGCCGTGGGGGTCTGATGCACACCGTTCTCCGCTCCGCGACCCGCGAGGTCGTCATCGGTCCTGATCAACCGTTCTGCCTGATCGGTGAGCGGATCAACCCGACCGGCCGCAAGATCTTCGCCGAACAGCTGCGCCGGGGCGATCTGTCGCGCATCGAGATCGACGTCGAGCAGCAGGTCGCCGGCGGGGCGACGATGCTGGACGTCAACATGGGCGTCCCGCTCGCCGACGAGGCCGAGCTGCTCGCCAAGGCCGTCACGATGGTGCAGGAGCTCACCGACCTTCCGCTGGTCATCGACTCGTCGGTGGTCGAGGCTCTCGAGGCCGGGCTCGCGGCCTACGACGGCAAGGCGCTGGTGAACTCGGTGACCGGCGAACGGGAGCGGCTGGACGCGATCCTGCCGATCGTCGCCCGGCACGGGGCGGCGGTGATCGCGCTGCCCAACGAGGAGGACGAGATCCCGGACGAGCCGGAGCGCCGGCTGGAGATCACGCGCAAGATCCTCGACATCGCCGTCGGGGAGTACGGCATCCCGGTCGAGGACATCGTGGTCGACCCGCTGGCCATGCCGGTGGGGGCGGACACGACGTTGGTCCGCACGACGTTGCGGACGATCGAGCTGATCTCCGGCGAGCTCGGCCTGAACATGACGCTCGGCGCCTCCAACGTCTCCTTCGGGATGCCGGGGCGCCCGGCGCTCGGCGCGACGTTCCTGCCGATGGCCATGTCCTGCGGGCTGACCAGCGCGATCATGGACGTGCGGTCGCCACAGATCGTCGAGGCGGTCAAGGCCGCGGACCTGCTGCTCGGCAACGACGAGTGGGGCGCGGCCTGGATCGCGCGCGCCCGGGCGGCGGCCGCGGGGAAGACGGCCTGACGTGACCGCGCTACCGGAGCTGCCCCCGTCGGACCGGGTCCGCATCCGGTTCGACCCCGACGGAGCCCGGCCTCGCGAGGTGCGGGTCCCCGCCGGGGCGACGCTGTTCGACGCCGCGAGCTGGAACGGCATCGCCGTCGACTCCACGTGCGGGGGCCACGGCACGTGCCGCAAGTGCCGGATGCGGGTCGTCGAGGGCGACGTGACGGTGTCCCGGCTCGACCCGCGCGCGTTCGGGCCGGAGGAGCTGCGTGCGGGCTGGCGGCTGGCCTGCCGCGCGCGGGCCGAACAGGACCTGCGGGTGGAGGTGCCGCCGCTGGTCACCCGGCCGAAGGCGGCCACGGTCGGCGTCGGGCGCCAGGTGATCCTGCGTCCCGCCCTGCAGAAGCGCTGCCTGACGCTGCCCGAGGCGACCCTCGCCGACCAGCGCACCGATCTCGAGCGCCTGCGCGACGCGCTGCCCGACCTCGAGCTCCGGGTGGACCTGCCGGCGATCCGGAACCTGGCCCGGGCGCTGCGGGCCGGGGACCACACGGTCACCGCGGTCGTGGTGGACGACGTGCTCGTCGACGTCGAGCCGGGGGACACGAGCGGGCGGCTCTTCGGCATCGCCTTCGACCTCGGCACGACGACGCTCGTCGCGACGCTGCTCGACCTCGCCACCGGCACCCCGGTCGCCGTCGCCTCGCGGCTCAACCCACAGCAGTCCCACGGCGCCGACGTGATCACCCGGATCAGCGCGACGATGACCGACCCGACGGCGCTGGAGCGGCTCACGGCGCTCGCCCACGACGGCCTCGACCGGCTCGCGGGCGAGGTCTGCGCCGACGGCGGCGTCGGCCGCGGCGAGGTCTACGAGATCGCGGTGGCGGGCAACGCCACGATGACGCACCTCGCGCTGGGGCTGGACCCCGAGCCGCTGGGCGTCGCCCCGTTCGTCATGGCGTCCCGGTCGTTCGACGACCTCACGGCCGCCGACCTCGGGGTGCGGGCGCACCCGCGGGCCCGGGCGTACGTGTTCCCGGCGCTCGGGGCCTATGTCGGCGGCGACATCGTCGCCGGGGCGCTCGCCTCCGGGATGGACCGCGACCGGCGCGTGCGGCTCTTCATCGACATCGGCACGAACTGCGAGATCCTGCTCGCGGACGGCGACCGGCTGCTCGCCACGGCCGCCCCAGCCGGGCCCGCGTTCGAGGGCGCGGCCATCCGCTGCGGGATGCGGGCCGCGCCCGGGGCGATCGAGGGCGTGAAGATCAGCGACGACGACGTGGTGCTGCAGGTCATCGGGGACGTCGAACCGACCGGGCTGGCCGGGTCGGGTCTGGTCGACGCCGTGGCGGCGATGGTGGCGGCCGGACTCGTCGACGCCTCCGGGCGCCTGGTGGCGCCGGACGCGCCGGGCGTGCCGCCCGGATTGGCGGCCCGGCTGCAGCAGGTCGGTCAGGAGCGGGTGTTCGTCCTGCACTTCCGGGGTGACGATCCGGCCGACTCGCTCTACCTGTCCCAGCGCGACATCCGCGAGCTGCAGTTCGCCAAGGCGGCGATCTCCACGGGCTGGCAGCTGTTGCTGGAGGAGCAGGGTCTGACCAGCGCCGACGTCGCCCAGGTGCTGCTCGCCGGGTCCTTCGGCAGCTACCTCGGCCCCGCCGCCGCGGTGCGGATCGGACTGGTGCCGGACGTCGCGCTGCTGCGCATCGTGAGTGCGGGCAACGTGGCGGGGGAGGGGGCCAAGATGGCGCTGCTGTCGGTGCGCGAGCGGGCGGCGGCCCAGGCACTGCTGGAGGAGGTGCACTACGTCGAGCTCTCCGACCGCGAGGACTTCAACGACCGGTTCGTCGAGCGACTCGCCTTCCCGGTCTGACCGCCTCGACCATCCGGACCGGGTCGCGGTGGTCGCGTGCGGGGCGCTCGCCCGCCACGTCGCCGACGTCGCCGGGCGTCGCGGCTGGCCCGTCGACGTCGTCCCGCTGCCCCCGCTGCTGCACAACCGGCCCGAGCGGATCGCCGCCGCCGTCGAGCGCGAGCTGGCGCGCCTCCGCCCGCGGTACGCGCGCGTCGCCGTCGGCTACGCGGACTGCGGAACCTACGGGGCGCTCGACGACGTGTGCGCCCGCTGGGCGGTGCCCCGGCTGGCCGGCCCGGACTGCTACTCGGTCTTCGCCGGCGCCGAGCGGATGCGGACGGTGCTCGAGGACGAACCCGGCACCTATGTGCTGACGGACTACCTGGTGGCGTCCTTCACGCGCTCGGTCGTCGTCGAGCTCGGTCTGGACCGGTACCCGGAGCTGCGCGACGACTACTTCGGCCACTACCGGCGCGTCGTCTGGCTCGCCCAGCACCCGACCCCCGGCCTCCGCGCGGCAGCGGCGCGGGCGGCCGACGTCCTCGGTCTGCCGGTGGAGGAGGTCGTCGTCGGCGACGTGCTCCTTGAGCGGGCGGTCGGGCAACTGGTGGCGCACACCGCACCCGGTCGGACCGGCCGCCCCTAGCTCGCCTCGCGCAGGGGCAGGGAGGGCCCGACCACCACGGCCTCGACCGTGAACCGCACCCCGCGGCCCTCGTCCTGCCAGTCGACCTCCGCCACGCCGGACAGGTGCACGGTGGCGCCCGTGGCGAAGTCGACGAAGACCAGCGCGGCGGCGGGATCGACGGCGATGTTGCCCAGGCTGTTGAACATGTTGTTGCCCGGGAGGTCCGGCCACCACAGCGTCCGCTCGTCCTCGACGGCGACCCGGCCGCCGCGGTGGGAGGCGTCCGCACCGCGGGTGGGGTGGCTGGTGCCGAGCAGGAACGTGTCGGCGCGGCGGATCAGGTCGACGTCGGCCGGGGCGAGGGCCGCACCGCGGCGGACCGTCGCGGGACCGGCGGCGGGTGCGGGTTCGAGGTCGCGCGGGTGGATGAACCGGGGGCAGTTGCCGTAGGCCTGGTCCACCTGGACGGCGAGTTCCCGGTCGTCCGCGCTGGTCAGCCGGCCGTTGATCCGGAGCCTGCGCCGCCGGGCGGGATCCAGGGCGAGCATGCCGATCTGCTGCCCGGCAGCGAGCCCCTCGAGGGGATCGCCGGGTGGGGGCACGGCGTGGACGAGCAGGTCGGCGGGCCCGCGGACGTCGACGAATCCGGGTGGCCCCGCCAGGGGCGTGATCCACAGCCGGTCGGTCCGGTCGCGGGCGGTGATCGCGAGGAACGTGCGCTCGGCGAGGAACCGGGCGGCGCCGCCGCGGAGGTCGGCGGCGTCGAGCATCCCGACGAGGCGCGCGGCGTCGTGGACGACGCCGGCACGGCGCTGCACGGCGAGCTCGCCCGGGTGGAACCCCTTCTCGTCGTCCACGACCACTCCTAACGGCTTATCTGCTTCGGACCATTAGGCAGGTTGCCAGGTTCTCGCCCCGAATGCAATGGATGACGGGGTTCTTGCCCATTAGGTAGGGTCCGGACATGGACCTCGACGCGCCGGGCACCTCCGCGCCGCTGCTCGGTGAGCCCACGCCCGTCGAGCTGATGAACACCGTGTGGGCCGACCGCGCCGGGGTCCACGACGCCCTCGCGACGCCCGACGAGGCGGTCGCCTGGCTGCGCAGGGTCCTCCCGGACCCGCCGGTTCCCGATCCGGACCGGTTGCGGCTGGTCCGGGACGCCCTGCGCCGGCTCGCCGCCGAACGGACCGGCGATCCGCGCCCGTCCGCCGGGTCCGCCGTCCCCACCCGCGCCGACGCGCTCCGCGTGCTCGACGAGGCGTGCGCCGCCGCCCCGACGTGGTCCTCGCTGCGCTGGGAGCCGGGCGAGGAACCCCGCCGCGAGGTCCGCAGCGACGCCGCCGGGGACCGGGTGCTCATCGCCGGGCTCGCCGAGCAGGCCGTCCGCTTCTTCGCCGGAGAGGAGGCGGCGGAGCTTCGGGCCTGCCTCGCCCCCGGCTGCGTCCTCTACTTCGTCCGCCACCACCCCCGCCGGGAGTGGTGCTCCGCGGGCTGCGGCAACCGCGCCCGCGTCGCCCGCCACTACCGGCGCCGGCGCCCGACATCCGACTAGAACCGCGGAGGCGCGACGGGCTCCCGTCGCGCCCCCGGGTGGGGGTGGTCGGTACGGTGGGTCGTGACACATGTTGACCCCCCTCGGGGTGGTTCGGCACGTGCTTCCCCCGACCTGGCTTGACACCTGTCCGGGCCCGTCGTGATCGTGAGGCAGCCTCATCGTGGAGTGCCGGAGGAGCCCTTGAACGCCGACGAGTGGAGCGAGATCCATCGCCTCTACGCGGCCGGCATGTCGATCAAGGGCATGGCCGCCCACCTCGGGATGTCCCGCAACACGATCCGGCGGGCGCTGTCGTTCGACGCCCCGCCGCCGGACCACCGTCCCGGCCGCGGGTCGGTGACCGACGCCTACGCCGAACAGATCCGCTCCCTGCTCGCCGACGAGCCCGGCCTGACGATCACGCAGATCGGGCAGCGGATCGGGTGGGAGCGCTCGCGCACGACGCTCGCCAAGCGCGTCGACCGGGAGCGACAGACGGTGGGCGGCACGGCCGGCCCGCTCCCGCGGACGGGCAGCGCGGTGCCGGAGTTCGCCACGGAGTTCATCGGGCGGCGCGCCGAGCTCCGCGAGCTGCGGGAGCTGCTGGGCGGCCACCGGCTGGTCACCGTGATCGGGGTCGGCGGGGTCGGGAAGACCAGGCTCGCCGCCCAGACCGCGGTGGAGCTGCGCCGCGCCTTCGCCGACGGCGTCCGCGTCGTCGAGCTCGCGTCCCTGCGCAACCCGGCGCTGTTGCCGCAGGCGGTGTTCGACGGGCTCGGGATCGCGCACCGCGACCAGCCGGACCGCTCGGCCGTCGACGCGCTCGTGGAGCACGTGCGCACCCGGCACATGCTGATCGTGCTGGACAACTGCGAGCACGTACTGGAGGCGGCGGCGCGGTTCGTCGACGACGTCCTCCACGCCACCTCCCGCGTCCACTTCCTCGCCACCAGCCGTGAGGTCCTCAACCTGCCGGGGGAGCGGATCAGCGTCCTGAACCCCCTGTCGACGGCGGGCGACCGGACGCCGGCGATCGCCCTGTTCGAGAGCAGGGCCCGGGACGTCCTGCCGGGCTTCACCGTCGACGACACCAACCGGGACGCGGTGCGGCGGGTGTGCGAGCGGCTCGACGGCCTGCCGCTGGCGATCGAGCTGGCCTGCGCGCGGCTGCGGGTCCTGTCCGTCCACGAGCTCGCCGAGCGCCTGTCGGACAGCGTGGACCTGCTCTCCACCCGGGGACGGGGCGGGGCGGAACGGCACCAGAGCCTGCAGGCCGCGATGTCCTGGAGCCACGAGCTGTGCACCCGCGAGCAGCAGCTCCTGTGGGCCCGGGTCTCGATCTTCGCGGGGGGCTTCGACACGCGGGCGGCGGAGGCCGTCTGCGCCGACGAGGCGCTGCCGGCGGGGTCCGTCCTGGACTGCCTGTACGACCTCGTGGGCAAGTCGATCCTGCAGCGCGAGGAGTCCCGAGGGCGCGTCCGCTTCCGGATCCTCGAGACGATCCGCGAGTTCGGCCAGGCCATGCTGTCGCCGGAGGAGAGCGAGCGGCTGCACCGACGGCACCTCGAGTGGTGCGCCGGACTGGTCACCGAGTCCGTCCGGTCCTGGTTCAGCGACGAGCAGTTCGAGATCTCCGAGCGCCTGCGCGCCAACCTGGCCAACGTCCGCAAGGCGCTCGAGACCGCGCTCGCCCTCCCGGCCGACGCGCACGGCCCGTCGGCGGCCGAGCTCGTGTCCGCCCCGTGGTTCCTCTGGGCCTGCGGGCTCTCCGCCCGCGAGCACGCCATGTGGCTCGGCCGGGTGCTGGAGCGGGAGGACCTGGGCCCGGCCCGGCGGGCCGCCGCACTCGGCACGCTCGGCCTGGTGCGGACGATGCAGGGCTACCGGTCGGCGGCCGAGCCGGTCGTCGCCGAGGCGCTCGAGCTCGCGCGCCGGGCCGGGGACGTCCCGGCCACCGCCTTCGCCCTCGACGCGCAGGGGCTGGGCGCCTTCTTCGACGGGGACCACCGGCGGGCCGAGACGCTGCTGACGGAGTCGCTCGCGCTCTACGAGAGCCGTCCCGACGTGCGCGGCGACCTGTCCTGCGCCGTGCAGGTGCACCTCGGGATGCTGCTCTGCTTCGACGGCCGGACCAGCGAGGCCCGGCGGTACTTCGACGACGTGCGCCGCCGCTGCGAGCAGGTCGGCGAGCGGTGGATGCTGTCCTACGCCGTGTTCGGCCAGGGGCTGGTCGCGGTGACCGAGGAGCGCTACCCGGAGGCGATCGAGCTGGCCCGCGCCAGCCTGTGCCTCAAGCGGGACTTCGAGGACTCGGTGGGCACCCCGCTCGCCGTCGAGCTGCTCGGCTGGGCGGAGGCCGGCGCGGGGTCGGCGGCCCGCTCGGCCGCCCTCGTCGGGGCCGCGTCGGTGCTCTGGCGTGCCTTCGGCCAGCAGCTCTACGGCTCGGCGCAGTGGATGGCCCGGCGGGACCGGTTCGCGCTGCGCGCCCGCTCCGAGCTCGGCAACGCGGCCTACGCGGCCGGCACGCGGCGGGGCGCGGCGATGGGCATGACCGAACTGCTCGACCTCGCCCTCGACCGGTCCGCCCCGGACGTGCCGGAGGGCGAGATCGAGCTGGTCGCCGTCCTGTCACCCCGGGAGCGCGAGGTGGCCCGCCACCTCGCCGCCGGTCTCACCAACCGGCAGATCGCCGCCGCCCTGGTGCTGTCGCACCGCACGGTGGAGGGCCACGTCGAGCACATCCTGCAGAAGCTGGGGCTGCAGAACCGCAACCAGGTCGCGGTCGCCCTCGCCGCGGCCCGCACCACCGCCCCCACGGGGTGACCGGAGGGTGACCACGTGGCGGACCACGTGGTTCCCCGGGTACGCCCGCGGCCGCACGTCGGCATCGTGATCCACGTCCTCAGCGACGTGCGACCAACGGAGGCCGACACCCATGACACAGACCCTCGAGAGGCCCGGCAACGCGGAGACGGGGCCCGACGTCGACTACGTCGCCCTCGCCCGCAGCATCAAGCCGGTCATCGACGCCGAGGCGGACACGATGGAGGCCGGCGCCACCATCACGAAGCCCGTCGTCGACGCGATCGCCGAGAACGGCCTGTTCTGGCTGCTCGTGCCGCGCGAGTACGGCGGGGCCGGGCAGGACATCGTGACCTCGCTGAAGGTTGTCGAGGAGCTTTCCCGCGCCGACGGTTCCGTCGGCTGGGCCTTCATGGCCAACGCCTTCTCGACCGGCGTCGCGGTCGGCTTCTTCTCGCCCGAGGGTGCCGAGGAGATGTACGCGGGGGCGGACAAGGCCATCACCGCGGGCATGATCCTGCCGACCGGCACCGGTGTGCGGGTCGACGGCGGCTACGAGGTCACCGGCACCTACGGCTTCGGCAGCGGCTCGCACCACGCGTCCTGGATCGGCGCCGGCTTCGTCGTCCTCGGTGAGGACGGCAACCCGGAGATGAACGGCCCAGAGGACAACCCGGTCCCGGTCTGCCGGATCGCCTTCGTGCCGCGCGAGAAGGTCGAGTTCCTCGGCGGCTGGAACGTGATGGGCATGGCCGCCACGGGCAGCGACAACTACAAGGTCGAGAAGCTGTTCGTGCCCGAGGCGCACACGATGGACACCTTCTCCACCGAGCCGGTCCGCCCCGAGGCCGTCTACAAGCTGGGCATGCTCGGCATCGGCGTCGGCGGGCACGCCCCGGTGGCGCTCGGCATCGCGCAGCGCGCCCTGGAGGAGATCGCCCAGATCACCGCCGACAAGAAACGCCCCGGCTACCCGACGGTCGTCGGCGACTCGGAGATGTTCCGCCGCGGGTTCGTGGAGCACGAGGCGCTGCTGCAGGCCGCCCGCCTGTACGTCTACCAGGCCCACGCCGACGCCGAGGCCGCCGCGGCCGCGGGCACCATCACCGACGAGCACCGCGCTCGCCTGCGCCAGGCCGCGACCTGGGTGCAGAAGGTCGCCCAGGACGTCGTGACCTGGGCCTACAACTGGGGCGGCTCCGCCTCGATCCGCAACCCCAGCGTGCTGGGTCGCTGCCTGCGCGACATCTCCGTGGGCGCGCAGCACATGCTCGTCGAGCCGATGACCCTGGTCGAGGCCTCGGCCCCGATCATCGCCGGCTACCTGAAGAAGGAGAACGCCTGATGTCCAACCCCGGGGACAACTCTGCCAAGCTCACCGAGGCCTTCGCCGCCGCCGACAAGGGCGACGCGAGCCTGCTGGTGGACCTCTACGCCGACGACATGACCTGGGCCGGGTTCCAGGCCGACGGCACCCAGACCGTCTTCACCAAGGGCCGGTTTCTGGAGGCCTTCGGCATCCTCGCCGAGCTCGACGAGGCGAAGAACGAGGTGATCCGCACGGAGGAGACCCCCGAGGGTCTCGTGATCGCCTGGATCCGTGCCTACCGGCGCAAGGGTGACGACGTCCTGGACTTCACCCTGGTCATGACCCACCAGTTCGTCGACGGCAAGGTCGCCCGCGGCGCCGACATGTGCCCGCCGAGCTTCGGCGAGTACTGGAAGCGGCTGGGCCTCGCCTGATGGGACAGCTGGACGGCAAGGTCGCCCTGGTCACCGGTGCGGCCCGCGGGCAGGGCCGGTCCCACGCGATCCGGCTCGCGGAGGAGGGCGCGGACGTCATCGCGATCGACGTGTGCGCCCCGGTGGAGACCGTGCAGTACCGCGGTGCCACCACCGCCGAGCTCGACGAGACCGCCGCGGAGATCGAGAAGCTCGACCGCCGCGTCGTCACCAGGCAGGCGGACGTCCGCGACCTCGCGGCGCTGCAGTCGGCGGTGGCCGACGGCGTCGCGGAGCTCGGCAGGCTCGACGTCGTGGTGGCCAACGCGGGCATCTTCACCACCGCTCCGGTGCACGAGCTGACCGAAGAGCAGTGGGACACCATGATCGACATCAACCTGACGGGCGTGTGGAAGACCGTCAAGGCCACCGTGCCGCTGCTGATCGAGCAGGGCAGCGGCGGGTCGATCGTGCTGATCAGCTCCACCGGCGGCACGCAGGGCTTCCCCAACTTCGCGCACTACGTCGCGGCCAAGCACGGCGTCATCGGGCTCGCCCGCACGATGGCGAACGAGCTGGGACAGCACAGCATCCGGGTCAACGCCGTGCAGCCGACCTCGGTGCTCACGGACATGATCGACCACGAGGGCATGTACCGGCTGTTCCGGCCGGACCTGGAGCACCCCACGCGCGAGGACTTCCGCGAGGCGCTGCTGAGCGGGATGAACATCCTCCCGACGCCGTGGGTGGAGCCGCGCGACATCAGCAACGCGGTGGCCTGGCTCGCCTCCGACCAGTCCCGGTTCGTCACCGGGACGACCGTGCCGGTGGACGCCGGCGCGCTGCAGAAGATGTGACATCCCGGGCCGGGGCCGTGAGCGCACGGCCCCGGCCCGGTGACCTGTGTCGTTCAGGAAGGAACGAACATGGCAGGACGCGTAGAAGGAAAGGTCGCCCTGGTCACCGGCGCGGCCCGCGGCCAGGGCCGGGCGCACGCGGTGCGGCTGGCCGAGGAGGGCGCGGACATCGTGGCGGTGGACGTCTGCGCCGACCTGAACGTCCCGTACCCGTCCTCCACCCCGGAGGACCTCGCCGAGACCGTGGCGCTCGTCGAGAAGCTGGACCGGCGGATCGTCTCCGCACAGGTGGACATCCGTGACCTGAGCGGGCTGAGGTCCGCCGTGGACGGTGCGGTGGCCGAGCTCGGGCGCCTGGACGTCGTGGTGGCCAACGCCGGGATCTGCGTGCCGGCGATGTGGGACCGGGTCACCCCGGAGCTGTTCGAGTACCACCAGAGCGTCAACGTCACGGGTACGTGGAACACCGTGATGGTCGCGGCGCCCCACCTGGTCGCCGCGGGCGGCGGCTCGGTGATCATCACCAGCTCGGCCGCCGGGATCACCGTGCAGCCCTTCCTCGTGCCCTACACGACCAGCAAGTTCGCGGTCCGGGGCATGGCGAAGGCGTTCGCCGTGGAGCTGGGCGAGCACGGCATCCGGGTCAACAGCGTGCACCCGTGCGCCGTGCAGACCCCGATGGGCGGCGGCGGCGTGCTCGGCATCATCGGCGAGGCCCTCGAGGCGCACCCGAACCTCGGCGGGATGTTCACCAACATCCTGCCGCTGGAGCAGGCCGAGCCGCGGGACATCGCGAACACGGTGCTGTTCCTGGCCTCGGACGAGTCCCGCTTCATGACCGCGCACGAGCTGTCGCCGGACGCGGGGGTCACCGAGTACTGATCGGTTACGCTGCGGGACCCCTGGCAGCGTGGGAGGTGCCCGGAGATGCAGGCGGTGGCTTCGGCGAGTCTGGACGCCAAGCGGCTCGGCAAGGTCTTCGCCGTGCTCGAGCGGGTCGACCGCTCGCACGACGTCGCGGAGTTCGCCGGGCGCACGCTCGAGGCGCTCGGGTCCGTGCTCGGCTACCGGAACACCACGTTCTTCGCCGGGCCGAGCTACGGCGGGTTGTTCCTGGACCCGTCGCCGCTGCTCGAAGGGACGCAGCGGCGGCTGATCCGGGAGTACCGGCAGCGCTGGGACCGGCACGACGTGTTCGCGAGGCCGGCCGCGGCCGCCCGGCTGCACCGGGTGTCCGCGGTCTCGGTCGACGCCGGCGACCCGGCCGCGCCCGCGGACCGGGCGTACCGCGACTGGCTGGGCGGCCACGGGATCGAGAGCCTCACCGCGATCCACGTGGCGCCGGGCGGGAAGCAGGCGCTGTTCGGGATCTTCGGGCCCCGCGGGACGGTGGGGCCGGTCGATCTCGCCGTGCTGCGGCTGCTCGGCCGGCAGCTCGGCGCGATCGCCCGGCACCTCCCCGCGTCCGCGGCCGGGCAGGCGGGCGTGCCGCGCCTGTCGCCCCGGCTCGCGGAGGCGGCGGAGCTGGTCGCGAGCGGGCTGACGAACGCGGTGGTCGCCCGGACGATGGGCGTCACCGAGGACACCGTGAAGAAGTACGTCAGCAGGCTGCTCGCGGAGACCGGGACCCGCAGCAGGACCGAGCTCGCGCTGGTCCTGCAGCGGGGCCGGGCCTAGCCCAGGGCGCCGAACAGGCCGCTCAGCTGGGCCGTGTCCACGTACTCCTCGATCCGGGTGACCTTCCCGGCGCCGTCGACGTGCACGGCCAGGGCGGCGGGCGCCCGGAAGACAGTGCCGTCCGGCAGGGTCCCGGTGACGGTGTACCGCGCCCAGGCGAGCCCGTCGACGGCGGGGGAGGTCCGCACGTCGTCCATCCGGAAGTCCGGCACCACCTTCCGGATCGCCCGGACGCTCTCCAGGGTGTCCGGGACCGTCGGTGCCTCCACCTCGTCGAAGGAGTGCCATGTCACGGCGCCGGGCGCGAACACCTCCCCGGCCTCCAGCGTCATCAGGGCTTCGACCACGCGAGCAGCATCGCTCTGCGCCGACGGTTCGCTCGCAGGCTCGCTCACTGGGCACGCTCCTTCTCGTACTTCTCGGTCATGTGCGCGACGGCGTCGAGCTGGGCCCGAGAGTGCCGCTCGCGACCCTCGGACGCCAGCCGGGCGGCCTCGACGGTCGGGGCGTACTGGCCCTGGAAGTGCGGTGCGACGTCCCGGGCGAAGATCTCGAAGGACCGCTTCGTGGCCGTCGGGTCGGCCCAGTCGTGGCCCATCAGCAGCATGGTGCCGAAGCCGCCGGCCTGGTCCACGAGGCGCTGCACCTGCGCGCGGGCCTGGTCCGCGGTGCCGATGACGCCGATCCCGGCGTTGTTGATGAAGTCGATCATCTCGTTCAGGTTGTCCCCGGAGACCGCCATCTGCGGGAACGCCGCGACCTTCTGGAAGTAGCGGAACCAGTGCTCGATCCCGTACGCGACCTCGCGCCGGGCCTGCTCCTCGGTCTCGGCCAGGTGGAACGGCCCGACGAGCCGCCACCCCGAGCGGTCCACGGTGGTCCCCGCCGCCGCGGCGCGCTCCTCCATGACGTTCCAGTGGTGGGCGAGGGCGTCGAAGCCGTCGGCGCTGAGCGTGGCGCCGATGCTGAGCAGCCCGAGCCCGTGGGTGCCCGCCAGCCGGGCGCCGGTGGGGGAGGCCACGGCCGCGACGGCGATGTCGAACAGCGGGTCCGAGTACGGCGCCATCTGCAGCCGGGCGTCGACGAGCTCGTGGGTGCGGGTCTTCGCGTTGACCGTCTCGCCGCGGAAGAGCCGCAGGATGATGTCGAGGTTCTCCTCGAGCAGCTCGCGGGTCTCGGTCGGGTTCAGCCCGATCATCGCGGAGTCGGTGGGCAGCGACCCCGGCCCGACGCCGAACAGCGTCCGGCCACGGGTGAGGTGGTCGAGCATGACCATGCGGTCCGCCACCCACAGCGGGTTGTGGTAGCTGATCGACGTGACGCCGGTGCCCAGCTTGATCCGCCGGGTCCGCTGCGCCGCGGCGGCGATGAGGATCTCCGGCGAGGCGTAGATCTCCGAGCCCGCGCTGTGGTGCTCGCCGAACCACGCCTCGTCGTAGTCGAGGGCGTCGAGGTGCTCGATCAGCTGCAGATCCTGCTCGAACGCCACGGCGGGCTTCACCCCCGGGGCGTGGACGGGGGCGAGGAAGATGCCGAACTTCAGCCTGGCCATGCGGTGACCTCTCCTTCCGGCGGCGCGCCGTCGCGCCGCGGTCTGCGTGTGCCGCGGACCACCTTCGGAGCGGGGACCGTCGCGGCACAGTGCACGAAAGTGCATGCCGCCCCGTCCCCCTTCGTGCACTCCCGACGCCCCGACCGGCGTGGTCGGCTCGGGGACGAATCTCCTGCAACCGCTGAAGGGACCCACTGATGGCTCTGCGCACCGCGCAGCAGTACCGCGACGGCCTGCGCGACGGCAGGCGCGTCCACTACCGGGGCGAACGGGTCGACGACGTGGTCGCGCACCCGGAGCTGCGGCCGGCCGTCGACCACTCCGCGCTCTGCTACTCGATCGCGGAGGACCTGCCCGATCTCGCGGTGCGCAAGAGCGCCGAGGCGGGGACCTACTCGGCCTTCTACCACCTCCCGCGCACCCCGGAGGACCTGCGGGACCGCGGTGCCCTCATCGAGGAGGTGTCGCGGCGCGGCGCCGGCACCATCGTGCTGAAGGAGGTCGGCTCCGACGCCCTGTTCGCCCTCCTGCGTGCCACCGAGGGCGCGGGCCTGGAGCGCGCGCAGGCCTTCTACCAGCGGTGCCTCGACGAGGACCTCGCGCTCGCCGTGGCGCAGACGGACGTGAAGGGCAACCGCACCCTCGGCCCGTCCCAGCAGGCCGATCCCGACCTGTACCTGCGGATCGTCGACTCCGACGCGGACTCGATCACCGTCCGCGGGGCGAAGACGCACACCTCGTTCTCCGCCAACGCGGACGAGATCGTCGTGCTCCCCACCCGCGCGATGGGGCCCGCGGACATCGACTACGCGGTCTCCTTCGCGATCCCGGTCGACACCCCCGGTCTCGATCTCTACGTCTCGCCCTACGCGGCCGGTGAGCGGGACGGCTTCAGCTTCCCGCTGTCGTCGAAGCACAAGCTGCTGGAGTCGCTGACCGTCTTCGACGACGTCCGGATCCCGCGCGAGCGGGTGTTCCTGGAGCGGCGGCCGGAGCTCGCGGGCCCGCTGGCGATCGCGTTCGTCGACTACCACCGGTTCACGGCGATCAACTACAAGCTCCCGTTACTGGACATCATCGTCGGCGCCGCGCACCTCGTCGCCGAGGCCAACGGCATCACCCGCGCCGGACACGTCCGCGACAAGATCGCCAAACTCGTCGCCTGGTCGGAGACGGTCCGGGGGCTCGCCGAGCTGGCCGCGCTGCGGGCCCGCGAGGGCGCCCAGGGGGTCTGGCTGCCGGACCCGCTCGCGGTGAACATGGCCAAGTACACCTTCGCGCACGGTTTCCACGAGGCCACGGCGACGCTCGTCGACCTCGCCGGCGGGCTGCTCGCCACCGGGCCCGGCGCCGAGGACTGGGCGAACCCGGGCATCCGGGCGGTGCTGGAGAAGTACTATGCCGCCGCGGTTCCCGCCGAGCAGCGCCTGCGGATCCTCAACTTCGTCGGCGACCTCACCGCCCGCGACTACGGCGGCTACCAGTCCGTCCTCGCCACCCACGCCGAGGGCTCGCTGGAGGCCGAGAAGATGCAGATCGCGCGCTCCTACGACCCGACGGACGCGATCGGCTACGTCCGCCGGCTGGCCGGACTCGGGGAGGACCGGTGACCACGGTCGCGCCCGACCGGTTCCGCGAGGTCCTCGGCGCCTTCTGCTCCGGCATCACCGTGATCACCGCGACCGACCCCGACGGGGCGCCGATCGGGATGACGTGCCAGTCCTTCAGCTCGCTGTCCCTGGACCCGCCGATGGTCATGTTCGCGCCGGCGCGCACCTCGACCACCTGGCCCCGGATCCGAACGGCGGCCGGGTTCTGCGTGAACGTCCTCGCCGACGACCAGCACGGGGTCAGCGACGCCATGTCCCGGCGGGGCACGGACAAGTTCGCCGGCGTCGCGTGGACGCCGTCGCCGACCGGGGCGCCGCGCCTGGCCGGGGCCGCCGCGTGGATCGACTGCGACCTGGCCGCCGAGTACGACGGCGGTGACCACACGATCGTCGTCGGGGCCGTGCGGGAGCTCGGGAGCTCGCCGTCGCTGGAACCGCTGCTCTACCACCGCGGGCGGTACGCGCTCGTCCGCAGCCACCCGACCACCGGGGACACCCGATGACCGCAGAGGAGACAACGATGTCCGCCTACGACGACAAGCCCTGGCTCGCCGTCTACGACGACGGTCAGCCCGCGACCACGACGGTGGAGTTCGGGACCGCCGTCGAGATGTTCCGCGCCACGGTCGCCCGGCACCCCGACGCCGACGCGATCCGCTACTTCGACGGCCGGATCAGCTACGCCGAGCTCGACGCGCTCAGCGACGCGTTCGCCGCGGGCATCACCGCCGAGGGCTTCGCGCCGGGCGAGCGCGTCGCGCTCTACCTGCAGAACGTCCCCCAGTTCGTGATCGCCCAGGTCGGCGCGTGGAAGGCCGGCGGGATCGCCGTCTCCATCAACCCGATGAACAAGGAGCGCGAGCTGGCCGAGCTGCTGGCCGACTCCGGCGCGTCGGTGCTGGTCTGCCTGCAGTCCCTGCACCGCGACGTCGCCGCGGCGGTCCTGCCCGGCACCGCGGTCCGGACCGTGCTCACCACCTCCGAGCTCGACCTGCAGACGCAGGACGAGCCGGCCGTGTTCGCCGGCGTCGAGCGGATCGCCTGCCCCGGCACCACGGACCTCCTCGAGTTCCTGGAGCGGCACCGGGGCACGGCGTGCCCGGCCGTCGACCTCACCGCCGACGACGTCGCCTTCCTGACCTACACCTCCGGCACCACCGGGCCGCCGAAGGGCGCGATGACCACCCACCGCAACGTGGTCTTCAACGCCCAGACCTACCGCGACTGGGTGGGCCTGGGGCAGGACGACGTCGTGCTCGGCATCGCCCCGCTGTTCCACGTCACCGGGCTCGTCGGGCACATCGCGGTCGCGCTGCTCACCGGGGCGCCGCTCGTGCTGATGCACCGGCTCGACCCCGCGCTCACCCTGCGGACGGCCGAGGCGGAGCGGGCGACGTTCACCGTCGGGTCGATCACCGTGTTCATCGCGCTGATGAACGCGCCCGACGCCGAGAAGGCGCAGCTCGCCACCCTGACCAAGATCTACTCGGGCGGGGCGCCGATCCCGCCCAGCACGGTCCAGGCCTTCCGGGACACCTTCGGCCACTACATCCACAACATCTACGGGCTCACCGAGACAACCTCGCCGTCACACGCGGTGCCGCACGGCGCCGAGGCCCCGGTCGACCCGGCGTCGGGCGCGCTGTCGGTCGGTGTTCCCGTCTACGACACGGTGGTGCGGATCGTCGACGAGAACGGCGCGGAGCTGCCCGTCGGCGAGATCGGCGAGCTGGTCACCGCCGGCCCGCAGGTCGTGGCCGGGTACTGGAACAAGCCGGAGGAGACCGCGAAGGCGCTGCCCGACGGGGTGCTGCGCACGGGCGACGTCGGCTACATGGACCCGCAGGGCTGGTTCTACATCGTCGACCGCAAGAAGGACCAGATCAACGCCGGCGGCTACAAGATCTGGCCGCGCGAGGTCGAGGACGTCCTCTACGAGCACCCCGCCGTCCGCGAGGCCGCGGTCGTCGGCGTGCCCGACGAGTACCGGGGCGAGACGGTCAAGGCCTTCGTCTCGCTGCGCGCCGGTGTGCAGGCGACCCCCGAGGAGATCGTCGCCTTCACGAAGGAGCGCATGGCGGCCTACAAGTACCCGCGGCAGGTGGAGATCCTGAACGAGATCCCCAAGACGGTCAGCGGGAAGGTCCTGCGGCGGGAGCTCCGGGAGCACCCCTGACCGACGGGTCGGCGGGCCGCCCGGCCCGGGACGGCCCGGCGGCGATCGCAGCCGAACCCGGGCCGCCCCGCGGGCCTACGCCCGTTCGAGGCGGACGACGACCCATTTCGAGGTGGGGGTGCCCGACTCGAGGGCCTGGGAGTCGAGGGGGACGAGGGGGTTGGTTTCGGGGTAGTAGGCGGCGATGCAGCCCTTGGGGGTGTCGTAGGAGACGAGCCGGAAGTTCTCCGCCCGGCGCTCTGTGATGACGCCG